>NZ_JADYVO010000029.1:0-68261 GCF_020193825.1 Bradyrhizobium sp. NBAIM18 | reverse complement strand
GAAAGGCGCGGCGGTGCTGCGGCCGGCGGAGGAGTTGCAGGCGGCTGGGGCGGTGCAGCCGCCGGCGGCGGAGCCGCGGGGCGTGCGGGTGCTGCAGGCGGCGCCGCGCCTGGCGGTCCCTTCGGCGGCTGCTTTGGTCTTCCGTCAGGGCCCGCGTCCTGCGGCTGGGCCTGAGCGACGACGAACGGCGCAGCGTCTTGCGCATGCGATGCGGTGTTGGCCAATTGCATCGCGGTCAGAGCCGTCGTCGCAAGCAGCACGAAACGAAGGTTGGTCATGTGGTGAACTTCCCCGGAAGGTTCTTGTCGAAGTGTCGGGATGAACGGCTAAGCGTTAGGCCGCATTGTGGCGGGCGATGCAACTGCGACCCGATTTATTTCTGCACGCAAATCATCTCACTATGGCAACGTTCATTGCGCATTCAGACGCTGGTGGCAATCGCCTGACATTGCTTCGCCGCTTCACGCGTGATCGCGCGGCGGAATCGCATCCGTCGCAGGATTGGGCGTGAGCGGCCCGTTCGGTCCGCGCGATGGGATCTCCTCAGGCATGCGGCCCGGCAATTCGTCGGGCCGCGGCTGCGAGCCGGGCTCGCGCACCGGCGGCGTAATTTCGGGCTGCGGATTGCCGGGCGGGATTCCCGGCGGCGGCTCAGTTGGCGTACCGGGCGTCGACGGCGGAATCTCGGGCGGTTCAATCGGCATCGGCATCATCGGGATCGTTGTCCAGAGAACAACAACGAAGGTGCAGCACCGATGTTCCGCGTCACAACGCTTCGAAGACCGGATTATTCCGGCGTGTGGCAGACCGCTTCGATATTGTGGCCGTCTGGGTCGAGCACGAAGGCGCCGTAATAGTTCGCGTGATAATGCGGGCGGATGCCGGGCGGGCCGTTGTCGCGGCCGCCGGCCGCCATCGCCGTCTTGTAGAACGCATCGACTGTGGCGCGGTCCTTGGCGCGGATGGCGACATGCACCGGCTTGTTCATCGCGCCTTCGCCCCCGATCCAGAAATCGGGCTTGCCGTCGGCACCGAAGCCTGCAGCCGCAGCGTGTCCGGTCTGCTCGGCAGTGACCTCCATGATCAGGCTGTAGCCGAGCGGCGCCAGTGCCTTCGCATAGAACGCCTTGGCGCGCTCATAGTCGGAGACGGAGAATCCCAGATGATCGATCATCGCAACCTCCCTTGTTCGTACCCGTCAGCGGGACAAAAACGTATTGCTTCGTGTCTTGCGTGCGATCGTAAAGCCGCGCCCGATCATGTCGGCAATACAGTCCTGCTGCCATTCGTTTTGTGACAGATGCTCGATCACCACCGCACGTGGCCAGAGCGATTGCGGCGCGTCGCGGAAGAAGCCGATCAGCACGCGGTCCTCAAAGCCCTCGACGTCGATCTTCAGCGAATCGACTTGGCCGACGCCAGCCTCCTCCAGAATGCGCACCAGGCGCAGCGACGGCACCTTGATGGCCTCGGCACTGGCCGTGCCGGTGACGACGTGGGTGGCGCCGAGGTTGCCGCCGCCGCTCTCGATCATCAGCTCGCCGTCGCTGGCGCCCGCGGCGGCCTGCACCAGGCGCACCTGCGGCGCCTTCGATGCGGCGTGGTTGAACGAGAGCCGTCCGAAGGTCAGCGGATGCGGCTCGATCGCCACCACTTGTCCGGATGGCCCGACCTGATGCGCCATCACCAGTGCGAAAGTGCCGACATTGGCGCCGACATCAACGAACGTGCCGCCCGCAGGGGTGCGCTGGCGCAGGAAGTCGAGCTCGTCGAGATTGTAGTCGGGATTGAACAGCGCGCCGCGCTCGGTCGCGCTGCCCTGGTGATGGAAGCGGAACGAGGCGCCCTGATATTGCACGTCGACCGGGCCGCTGCGCACCAGATTGACCAGCCGCGACATCCACGGCCGGAACGCGCCGCGCTTCAGCCCCGACCGTTGAGCGAGGCGGATGATCGCAGCCTGCGCCGCATTGGGCGCAAACGCACCGAACGGCGCGGGCGAAGGGGCATTGTCGGACGTCAAGCAGCAGATCCTCGTTGCAGGCGGCGCATGCATAACCGGTTTTACCGAGGACTCCAACGCTCGATCACAGGTATCGTCCCGGAGCGCGAAGCGAACCCGGGACCCATAACCCCAGGGAGGAGTGTGATGCGACACGCTCATTCCGAGTCTTCGTCAAACTCCTTCCTGTGGGTATGGGTCCCGGATTTGCGCGCGCTTGGGCGCGCTTGTCCGGGACGACGGAGAGAGCTTCACGCCGCCTTCTTTGGCGCCTTGCGCTGCCGCAAGAACCGTCCGAGCAGCCGGCGCCGGCCCTTGCGCGGAATCAGGTCGATATCGCTGACGAGCTTGGCGCCGCCCTTGCGCCGCTCCAGCACGATCTTGCGGCTGTGGAAGGCCTCCAGCTCGGCGCGATGCGCGACGCTGACGATGGTCGCCTTCGGCAGCGCCTCGGTGATCATCTGCATCATCTTGTCCTGGCTCTTCTCGTCGAGCGCCGAGGTCGCCTCATCGAGCACGACGATGTCGGGGTTGTGCAAGAGCAGCCGCGCAAAGGCGAGGCGCTGCTTCTCGCCGCCCGACAAGGTCTGGTCCCACGGTGCTTCCTCCTCGATCTTGTCCTTGAGATGATCGAGGCCGACCTTGTGCAGGGCTGCGCCGATCTCGTCCAAAGTCCAGTGGTCAGCCGCGCCGGGATAGGCGACCGCCCGCCGCAAGGAGCCGGAGGGCACATAGGGCCGCTGCGGCAGCATGAACAGCCGGCGATCGGCATGGAAATTCACGCTGCCGCCGCCCCACGGCCACAGCCCGGCGATGGCGCGCACCAGCGTGCTCTTGCCGGTGCCGGATTCGCCGGCGACCAGCAGCCGCTCGCCGGGCTCGATCACCACCTCGGTCTCGCCGACCACGGCGGTGCCGTCGTCGAGCGTGACCGAGAGATCCTTCAGCTCCAGCATGGCCTCGTTGCTGGTCTCGCCGCGCTTGATGCGGCCGAGGCCGTCGCCCTGCTCGGCGCGCTCGAGGCCGTCGAGCGACATCATCAGCGAGGCGATGCGCCGCGCACAGGCATTCCAGTCGGCGAGCCGCGGATAATTGTCGACCAGCCAGCCGAACGCGCTCTGCACGATGGTGAAGGCGGATGCGGCCTGCATCACCTGGCCCAGCGTCATGCTGCCGTCGAGGAATTTTGGCGCGCAGAGCAGAAGCGGCACGACCGGCGCGACGAGGCTCGATCCTTGCGACACCAGCGTGGTACGCATGTGCTGGCCGGCAAGGCGCGCCCATTGCCGCAGCACGCTCGTGAAGTTGCGATCGATGCCGTCGCGCTCCTCCTCCTCGCCGCCGAGCAGGGCGATGCTCTCGCCGTTCTCGCGCACGCGCGTCAGGGTGTAGCGGAAGTCGGCTTCGGCCTGGTTCTTGCCCTCGGAGACCTGCACGAAGCGGCGGCCGATCACCAGGATCGAGCTGGAGGCGATCGCGGCGTAGAGCATCGCGGCGATCACCAGGAAGCCCGGAATGGTCACCGACGAACCGCCGAGCGTGACGGTAAGTGCCCCGCCGATGGTCCAGAGCACGACGATGAAGGTCGCGGCCGACAGCAGCGCCGACGTCACGCCGGCGAGAAAGTCGACGGGGGAATCGGTCGCAATCCGCAGATCCTCCGCGATCCGGTATTCGGGATTCTTGTGATCGCCGCCGACGAGGTTGAGCTGATAGTAGCGCCCGTTCTTGAGCCACCGTGTCAGCACGCTCGCCGTCAGCCAGGCGCGCCAGCGTCGCTGGATGCCCATGCGCGCGAACACCTGCACGACTGCGAGCACGATGCTGCCGATCGCGAGCGGGAAAAACATTGCGGTGAGATGGAAGACGCTCGCTGCATCGCGCTTCTCGATGGCATCGAAGATCGCGCGATTCCAGACGTTGATGCCGTATTGGAAGCCGACGGTCAGCACGATCAGCAGGCCGAGACCAATCGAGAACGGCCAGGCAAGGCGGTCGCCGTTGCGGCCCCAGAAACCTCGGGCGCTGATCCAGAAACGTGTCAGCAGATAATCCTTGCGGACCTGCTCGGCTTCCTCGGGTGACAATTCGGGGTCGGGTTCGACCAGCTCGGGCGGCGGCGGTGTCACTTCGTCGCCGTTCTCGCCCTGGATATTGACGATGGGCGGCTTCTTGCCCTGTTCACGCGTCGCGGCCGGCTTGTCCATGAGTGGACAACGCCAAGGGAACTCGGCCGGTTCCCGCGAGGTTCCGCAGGACCCTATTCCGCAGCGCCGTCCCTGACGCGCCGGATCCGCGCCGCCCGATGCAGAACGCGCGACAAGTCCTCGATCGAATAAGGCTTTTGCACGAGGTCGCAGCCGCCGGCACCCTCCTGCGCCAGGGCTTGGCTGTAGCCGGTGGTCAGCACGACCGGCACACCGATGCCGCGTTCGCGGATCGCCTGCGCCAGCTCGAGCCCGGTCATCCCGGGCATCACCACGTCCGAGAACACGACATCGAAGCGGTCGGTGTCCACCGCGAGCTCGGCGAGCGCGTCGGCCGCGTTGTCGACGAGCGTGATGCTGTAGCCGAGCTCGGTGAGCCCGTCGGCGGCGAAATTCGCCAGCTCGATATTGTCCTCGACCACCAGCACCGACATGCCGCTGCCGGCCACCGCCGGCGCCGTGTTGGGGGCTTGGCGCTGCGGCAGCAGACCCGGCGGCACGCGCGGCAGATAGAGCGAGAAGGTGCTGCCGTGCCCCACCTCGCTCGTCACGGTCACCTCGCCGCCGGATTGTCGGGCGAAGCCGAACACCTGGGACAGACCGAGGCCGGTGCCGCGGCCGACCTGCTTGGTGGTGAAGAACGGCTCGAAGATGCGCCCGAGCCGCGCGGCGGGAATGCCGACGCCGGTATCGCTGACGGTGACGCGGACGAAGCCGTGCTCCGGGCTGGCCGAAAGTTGCGCCAGCGCCTCCGGAACGGTCGTCGTGGCTTCGACCTTGAAAACGATTCGCCCCTGGCCCTGCATGGCATCGCGCGCATTGGTCGCCATGTTGATCAGCGCCGTCTCGAACTGGCTGGCATCGGCATTGACGAGGCACGGCTCTGCCGGCAGCTGCATGACGATCTCGATCGCGGGGCCCAGCAGCGTGGCGAGCATGTCGTGCAGCGACTGCACCCGTGCCCCGACGTCGAACACCTCCGGCTTGAGGGTCTGGCGCCGCGCAAAGGCGAGCAGCTGCGAAGTCAGCCTGGCCGCACGCGCCACCGAATCGGCAATAGCGGTGATGTAGCGCTGTCGCCGCTCCTCGGTCAGTTGCGGGCGGTTCAAGAGATCGACTGAAGCGCGGATCACCGTCAGGAGGTTGTTGAAGTCGTGCGCGACGCCGCCGGTGAGCTGGCCGAGTGCTTCCAGCCGCTGGCTGTGCTTGAGTGCCTCCTCGGCCTCGCGCCGCTTTGCAGCTTCGGCCTGAAGGTGCTGGGTACGCCGCAAGGCGAGCGCCAGCAACAGAAACAGCAGCGCGGTGGCGGGGATGCCGAACACCAGATGCTGGCCGATGGTGGCGAGCCAGCGTGCGCGGATCGCAGAGGTCTCCAATCCGGCGCTGACATAGATCGGATATTCGGCGACGCGCCGGTAGGCGATGCGCCGCTCGATACCGTCCGAGGGCCAGGCGACCGTGATGAGGCCGTGCACGGGCTGGGTCGCGATCTTCTGGCCCACCGGTCCGGTCGGATCGAGCCGAAGCTCGTGGTCGAGCCGGGGAAAATGCGCGAGCATTGCGCCGTCGGTGCGCCCCATCGCGAAGAAGTTGCCGGGATCGGTGCCGATCCTGGCATAGAAGCTTTCGAAATATTCCGGCAACACGGAGGCCTGGATCACGCCGATGAAGCGGCCGTCGTCGGACTCGCGGCGGCGGCTGACGCCGAAGAATCGGGCGCCCTGATAGGGCGGTCGTGGCGTCAGCGCCGTGCCGATGAACGTGCCGATGCTCTGGTCCACATGGGAATAGAAGTAATCGCGGTCGGCAAAGCTCAGGTCCGGCGGCGGCGAGACGAGGCTGTTGACCAGCGCCTTTCCGTTCGCGTCGAAGATCCAGGCCGATTTGAGCTGCGGCAGCGAATCGGTCAGCCGCTTCAGCCGGCGATGCAGCGTCGGCTCGCGCTCACGGATGATGCCGTCGGGCAGGCCGCGCACGACCTCGTTGAGCTCGGCGATGCTGCGGTCGATGGTCTCGAAGACCTTCAGCGCGTGCTCATGTGCGACATCGACCGTGCGCTCGATCTCGCGGTCGGCGGTATCCTTGGTCGATGTATAGGAGATCGCGGCGGCGACGACGAACAGCGCAATCGGCAGCGCCAGGGATGCCGCCATCATCCACTGCAGCAGTCTCAGCGAGTTGCGTTGCGCCCTCTGCACGGCTCCTGTCCCTGACCGCGAGCTTAACTGAATTTCGCGCAAGGAAGGAAGCCGATTATCACGGGAACCGTTGGTTGTATCGTGATGAGATCACGCGCGGGCGTCCTGCAGCGCCACGTCGCCCGCAGGACCCCTCGACTCTTCGCTCGAGGGGCCAATCTGACATGAGCCAATACTTGGGCCGTCGCGGTCGGCGGTCAGATACCGTGCTCGCTGCGCATCGCACGGGCTGCCTTCTCGCCAATGATGACGCAGGGTGCCATCGTGTTCCCGGTGGTGATTCGCGGCATCACCGAGCCGTCGGCGATGCGCAAGCGGTCGATGCCATAGACCTTCAGCTTGCTGTCGACCACGGACATGGCATCGCGTCCCATCTTTGCCGTGCATGTCTGGTGCCAGTAGGTCACGGCGGAGTCGCGCACGAAGCGTTCCATCTCCACAGCGCCTTGCAGGCCGGGCACACTCTCACGCGCCACCAACGGCTCGAAGGCGCGGGTATTGCCGAGTGTACGGCAAAGATCGACGCAGGCGATTGCCGTCTTCACATCGTCAGGATGCGACAGCATGTTGGCTTCGATCCGTGGCAGTGCAAGCGGCTCGGCGCTTCGAAGCCTTACCCTGCCTCGGCTCTTCGGCAAGGCAAGACCTGCGAACATCGTCCAACCATGGGAAGGCGCCCTGGCCGCCGTCTCGGGGCTCGGCACCGGAAATTCGACCTGGCAGAACAGCAGGTCGGGAGATTCGAGCGCGGAATGGGATTTCCAGTACAACGTCGCCGCATTGCCGGTGTTGCGCGGCGCGATCGGCTCGCGGTACTCCCAAATGCATCCGAACGAGACATGATCCTGAAGGTTCTGGCCGACCCCGGGCAGATGCTGGACCACGGGGATGTCAAACGCTCGAAGCTGGTTCTCGTCGCCGATGCCGGAGCGCATCAACACGGCCGGCGTCTGGATCGCCCCGAGCGCGAGCACAACTTCCCGGGCCGCGCCGATCCGCAAGGGCCGACCGTCACGTTCCGCCACGACGCCGACTGCCCTGCCGTGCTCGATCAGGATGCGAGAGACCTGCGTTCCGGTCAGCAGCGTGAGATTCGGCCGATCGAGAAAGGGATACGTATAGGCACGGAAGATGGAGTTGCGCCTGCCATTGCGGACGAGGATGTCCGTAATGGCGCACCCGCCTTCGCCTTCCATCATCTCGCCATTGGGGCTTTCAAAGGTCGGAATTCCGATCTCCTTCGCCGCGGCCAGCATCGCCAATGCGGCCGGCCCGGGACTCGGTGACGGCTGCACGAAAACCGGGCCGCCGGTGCCGCGATAACGCGGATCGGGCGTACCCTGCCAGTTTTCGATCTCCCGAAAAATCTGCAAGACCGAATCGTAACCCCAGGTCTCATCGCCGCTTTGTTCGGCAAAGAAATCCCAGTCGCTGCGGTGACCGCGCGCCCACAGCATCACGTTGATGCTCGACCCGCCGCCGACAACCTTGCCCATCGACATCGGAAGGGCGCGATGGTTCAGATGCGGATTCGGCTCGGCGACAAAGCCCCAATCGGTCACGCTGCCGAGATTGCCGGGCCACGCCGCCGGATCCATGACGGTCGGCACCTCGTCGCTGCCCCCCGCTTCGATCAGCAGGACCGTGACGGCCGGATTTTCGGCGAGGCGGCGGGCGACCACCGAGCCCGAGCTGCCGGCGCCGCAGACGATGAAGTCGTAGCTGCCGCGCAGCGTCTCGCTGAGCTGGCGCTGGTTGGCAGAAGCGCGATCGGCAAACTCCGGCAGATCGGAAGGCAGGACGTCGTTCATGAGATCACTCCAGGCAGTTGCGCGCGGCCGGAATGCGAGCTCCGGGCGGGCGCGGGTGAGGAAAGGGGGAGCGGGTCGTCGGCTGTCACGCTGGACCGGAAAGGGCGAGTCACGGCTCGCGCCTTTCCCGCAGCTGACGTGCCGTGGGCTGCTTGACCGAGGCGCGGCCTCGCTTGTGCGAGGACGGCTTCCCGGCTTTGCGGGGAGGGTCGGGGTTTAGGCTGTCAGGACATGGCTTGCTCCTTCTGAGGGGATGGGGACGAGCGCTGTGCATCTGCCAAACAGTGCGTAGCCATCCTATCAGATTTATCAAATCTATCATTATCATCAAATTTATCAAAATAGGACGAACCTCCCCTTGTCAACGGGGCTGGGCGCACGACATTGTGAGGTCGGAGACAGGCCCGGCCGGCAAACGGTCGGGGGCAAAGATGGGCTCGATGGACAAGGACATCCTGACGACGGCGGAGGCTGCCAAGATCCTGGGGGTCTCGATCCGCACCGCGCAGCTTCTGATCGAAGGCGGGACGATCCCCTCCTGGAAAACTCCGGGCGGTCATCGACGCGTCTACCGCCGCGACGTGCTCGCGCAGATCACGGGCCCGGCTCAGACGATGATTGCTTCTGCGCGGGTGATTTTGATTGCGCGTCCGGAACGCATTGCCGACTACGAAGCGGCGCTCGCGAAGGTCGAATATTGTGTCGTCGAGCGCTACACCGACGTCTATGCGGCGCTGCTTGCGATCGGCTCCCGGCTCCCGGCGGCTATTGTCATCGAAGACGAACCATCGGATTCCGGCAGGTTGGTCCTGTTGGAGAGCTTGCGCACTGATCCGGCCCTCGGAGGCACGCAAATTCTGGATGTCGGCCGCTCGGCGGCCGACATCGGGATGATTCGGTTCATCGATGGATTATCCGCGCTACCCGAGGCGGTCGAGGCCGCGATCCGAGGTGCCATCGAGCCTCCCGTCCCGTTCAAGACGCCGCCGTCTTTTCCGTTTCCGGCCAATGAGGGCCAGCGTCTCGTGGCGCTCGAACGCTCCGGCCTCGTCGACACGCCGCCGGAGGATGCCTTCGATCGTCTGACCTGGTTGGCGGCACGCAGCCTCGACGCTCCCGTCGCACTGCTGACGCTGCTCACCCCGACCCGGCAATGGTTCAAATCGCGCTACGGGCTCAACCTGGTCGATACGCCGCGCGGCTGGGCGTTCTGCAATTACACCATTCTGCAGAAGGACATCATGGTCGCGGAGAATCTCGCGACCGATCCGCGATTCGCTGAAAATCCGGCCGTGTTGGGAGAGCTCGGGTTTCGGTTCTACGCCGGCTGTCCGGTGGTGGATCCCGATGGCTTCACGCTCGGCTCACTCTGCGTGATCGACACAAAGCCTCGCACGCTCGACGACACCCAGAAGCAGATCCTCGCCAGTCTCGCCGCACTCGCCTCGGACGAGATCAAGCTACGCGTGACCGACCGCCAATTGCGCCGGGCCGCGCCCGGGCCTTCGAAGGCAAGCGCGCCGGCCCGGTCTGCCGAAAAGCGCGCCCCCCAGCATCGGCAGGGCACGGCGTGACACATCGCTGGTGTCACGCAACACGGCTCGTCAGATCTGCCGCTCGACCATCTTGAGCTTGAGCTCGGCGATGGCTTCGGCCGGGTTGAGGCCCTTCGGGCAGGCCTTGGCGCAGTTCATGATGGTGTGGCAGCGATAGAGCCGGAACGGGTCCTCGAGATTGTCGAGCCGCTCGCCGGTGGCCTCGTCGCGCGAATCCGACACCCAGCGGTTGGCCTGGAGCAGCGCGGCGGGCCCGAGATAGCGCTCGCTGTTCCACCAATAGCTCGGGCACGAGGTCGAGCAGCAGGCGCAGAGGATGCACTCGTAGAGGCCGTCGAGCTTTTCGCGGTCCTCATGGCTCTGGCGCCATTCCTTCTGCGGCGTCGGCGAGGTCGTCTTCAGCCAGGGTTCGACCGAGGCGTATTGCGCGTAGAAATTGGTGAGGTCGGGAACGAGGTCCTTCACCACCGGCTGATGCGGCAGCGGGTTGATCTTGACCGCGCCGTCCTTCACGTCGTGCATCGACTTGGTGCAGGCCAGCGTGTTCTGGCCGTCGATGTTCATCGCGCAGGAGCCGCAGACGCCTTCGCGGCAGGAGCGGCGGAAGGTCAGCGACGGGTCGATGTGGTTCTTGATCCAGATCAGGCCGTCCAGCACCATCGGGCCGCAATCATTGGTGTCGATGTAATAGGTATCGACGCTCGGATTCTTGCCGTCGTCCGGATTCCAGCGATAGACCTTGAACTCGCGGAGCTCAGTCGCGCCCGCGGGCTTCGGCCAGGTCTTGCCGCCGCTGATCTTGGAGTTCTTCGGAAGTGCGAATTCAACCATTTCGATAGGGCCTTCGCTGTTCGATCAATACACGCGCGACGTTTAGTAAACGCGAGCTTTGGGCGGGATGTACTGAACGTCGTTGGTCATGGTGTAATTGTGAACCGGGCGATACTCGATCCTGACCTTGCCGGCATCGTCCAGCCAGGCCAGCGTGTGCTTCATCCAGTTCTTGTCGTCGCGCTCGGAGAAGTCCTCGCGGGCATGCGCGCCGCGGCTCTCGGTGCGGTTGGCGGCCGAGTTCATCGTCACCACCGCCTGCGAGATCAGATTGTCGAACTCCAGCGTCTCGACGAGGTCCGAATTCCACACCAGCGAGCGGTCGGAGACGGCGATGTCGGTGATGCCGCTGTGCACCTTCGCGATCAGGTTCTGGCCTTCGCTCAGCACTTCGCCGGTGCGGAACACCGCGCAATTGTTCTGCATCACGTGCTGCATGCCTTCGCGCAGCTTCGCGGTCGGCGTGCCGCCCGAGGCATAGCGGTAATGGTCGAGGCGGCCGAGCGCCATCTCGGCCGAGTTTGTCGGCAGCTCGGGCTGCTTGGCGTTGGGTGTAAGCTTTTCGGCGAGGCGCAACGCGGCGGCGCGGCCGAACACGACGAGGTCGATCAGCGAGTTGGAGCCGAGGCGGTTGGCGCCGTGCACGGAGACGCAGGCCGCTTCGCCGATCGCCATCAGGCCGGGGATCACCGCGTTGTCGTCGCCGTCCTTCTTGGTCAGCACCTCGCCGTGATAGTTCGTGGGGATGCCGCCCATGTTGTAGTGCACCGTCGGCACGATCGGAATCGGCTCGCGCGTCACGTCGACATTGGCGAAGATCTTGGCCGATTCCGAGATGCCCGGCAGGCGCTCGGCGAGCACGGCGGGATCGAGATGGTCGAGATGCAGGAAGATGTGGTCCTTCTTCTTGCCGACGCCGCGTCCCTCGCGGATCTCGATGGTCATCGCGCGCGAGACCACGTCGCGCGAAGCGAGGTCCTTTGCCGACGGCGCATAGCGCTCCATGAACCGCTCGCCTTCGGCGTTGACGAGATAGCCGCCTTCGCCGCGCGCACCCTCGGTGACGAGACAGCCCGAGCCGTAGATGCCGGTCGGATGAAACTGGACGAACTCCATGTCCTGCATCGGCAGGCCGGCGCGCAGCACCATGCCGCCGCCATCGCCGGTGCAGGTGTGCGCCGAGGTGCAGGAGGCATAGGCGCGGCCATAGCCGCCGGTCGCCAGGATCGTGGTCTGGGCGCGGAAACGGTGCAGCGTGCCGTCGTCGAGCTTGAGCGCGATGACGCCGCGGCAGGTGCCCTGGTCGTCCATGATCAGGTCGATGGCGAAGAACTCGATGAAGAACTCGGCCGCGTGGCGCAGCGACTGGCCGTACATGGTGTGCAGCATGGCGTGGCCGGTGCGGTCGGCGGCAGCGCAGGTGCGCTGCGCTTGGGCCTTGCCGAACTCGGTGGTCATGCCGCCGAACGGACGCTGGTAGATCTTGCCGTCCTCGGTGCGCGAGAACGGCACGCCCCAATGCTCGAGCTCGTAGACCGCGTCGGGCGCGTTGCGCACCATGTATTCGATCGCGTCCTGGTCCCCGAGCCAGTCCGACCCCTTCACGGTGTCGTACATGTGCCAGCGCCAGTCGTCCTTGTGCATGTTGCCGAGCGAAGCGGAGATGCCGCCCTGCGCCGCGACCGTGTGCGAACGGGTCGGAAACACCTTGGTGATGCAGGCGGTGCGAAGGCCGGCTTCGCTGCAGCCGACCACGGCGCGAAGGCCGGCGCCGCCGGCGCCGACCACGACGACGTCATAGGTGTGGTCTTCGATCGGATAGGCTTTGCCGTTGGTGGCGGGAGCGCCGTTGCCCGAGCCATTCGTTGTGGTGGCCATGGGTTACACTCCGGAGGACAGTTTCAGGATCGCGTAGGTCGAGGCGAGCGCCACGGCGGCCGAGAAGAAATTGTTGAGCATGATCGCGGTGAGCTTCAGCTTTTCGTTATGGACGTAGTCCTCGATCACCACCTGCATTCCGATCTTCATGTGCCAGACGCAGGCGAAGATGAAGAGCAGCAGGATGACCGCGACGGGAATGGAGCTCAGCGTTTGTGCAGCGTAGACTTGGTTGCGGCCGAGCAGCATGATGATGATCACCAGCGCGGGGATCATCAGCAGCGTCATGGCGACGCCGGTGATGCGCTGGCGCCAGAAATCGGACGTGCCGGAATGCGCGGCGCCCAGATTGCGGACGCGCCCGAGCGGCGTGCGCATCGAGGGACGCTTCGGAGAACCGTGGGACTCGTCGAAGCTCATCGGCCGCCTCCGTTCGCATAGGCGATGATCCAGATCAGCACCGTCAGCGCGACGCCGCCGACCAGGGCGCCCCAGGTCAGCGCTTCGCGCTCATTGGCCTTGAAGCCGTAGCCGAGATCCCAGACGAAATGCCGGATGCCGCTGAGCATGTGATGCATCAGGGCCCAGGTGTAGCCGAACACGATCAGCCGGCCGATGATGCTGCCGGAGAAGGCCTGGACGTGGGCATAGGCGGCCGGGCCGGAGGCCGCGGCAACCAGCCACCAGACCAGCAGCAGGGTTCCCACATAGAGGGCGATACCGGTGGCGCGGTGGACGATGGATAGAGCCATCGTCAGCGTCCAACGATAGGTTTGGATGTGCGGCGAAAGCGGTCGTTCGATCCGTGCGGTCATGGGCGGCTTTTGATGTTTGTTGCGGCCCAGCATGGGGCGCGCGGGGATCGCGAAAGGTGGGCTCTATTTACGGAGTCGATCTGGCCTGCGCAATCACCAAATCGCCATAAACCGAACTGTGGTTCAGCTCTATGGCCTTGATGAACCAAGGCCAATCAGGGTCTTGGTATACCAGCCTATCGGTCCGCCAACGAACTTAGGAATATAAATTCATTCTTTGGCGCGAGCGCACGGCGCATTGAAATCGCTATTGGAACGCCTCTAAGCCGCCTTGAGCCCGTGCCGCCGCAACGTGCGAGGGCACGATGCCGAGGGTAAACCGTCCCGGCTGCGACCCCACCGCGACTCCCCGGCGCGCGCACCGGTTCCCGCGCTCCGGGCGGATATGCGCACCCTGCATTCCACCCCAGCCCGACCGTGCGACGTGTCAGGTGCTATCTGTTGGTCTCGGCAGCCGGCTTGCTTCGTCGCAAGAGCTCCTCGCAATGACGCCGACAGAGCGGAGCTCCCTCACTTCTTCGCGTAAATATCCTTGTACGTTTCACGCAGCACGTTCTTCTGCACCTTGCCCATCGTATTGCGCGGCAGCTCGTCGACCACGAAGACCCGCTTCGGCATCTTGAATTTCGCGAGGCGCCCGTCGAGGCCCTTCAGCACGGCCGCTTCATCGATGCTCGCGCCGGGCTGGCGCACCAGCACGGCCGTGACGCCCTCGCCGAAATCGGCGTGCGGCACGCCGATCACGGCCGACTCCACCACGCCAGGCATGGCGTCGATCTCGCTCTCGATCTCCTTCGGGTACACGTTGAAGCCGCCGGAAATGACGAGATCCTTGCCGCGTCCGAGGATGTGCACGTAACCCTTGGCGTCGATCTTGCCGAGGTCGCCGGTGATGAAAAAGCCGTCGGGCCGGAATTCGGCCTTGGTCTTGTCCGGCATGCGCCAATAGCCCTTGAAGACGTTCGGCCCCTTCACCTCGATCATGCCGATTTCGTCGCGCGCCAGCTCTTTCCCTGTCTCGGGATCGGTCACGCGCACGGAGACGCCCGGCAGCGGAAAGCCGACCGCGCCGGGCACGCGCTCGCCGTCATACGGGTTCGACGTGTTCATGTTGGTCTCGGTCATGCCGTAGCGCTCGAGCACGGCGTGGCCCGTGCGCGCCGACCATTCGCGATGGGTGTCGGCGAGCAGCGGCGCCGAGCCCGAGATGAACAGCCGCATGTGCTTCGTCGTCTCATGCGACAGCGCAGGGTTCTGCAGCAGGCGGGTGTAGAAGGTCGGCACGCCCATCAGCACCGTGGCGCGCGCCATCAACTTGATGATCAGGTCCGGATCGAGCTTCGGCAGGAAGATCATCGAGGCGCGGGCGAACAGCGTCACGTTGGTCGCCACGAACAGGCCGTGGGTGTGGTAGATCGGCAGCGCGTGGATCAGGACGTCCTTGTCGGTGAAGCGCCAATAGTCGACGAGCGAGAGCGAGTTCGACGCGAGATTGTCATGCGTCAGCATCGCGCCCTTGGAGCGGCCGGTGGTGCCCGAGGTGTAGAGGATCGCGGCGAGATCGTCGTTTTCACGCGGCACCGTCGTGAATTCGCGGCTCGCTCTGTCCGCGGCCTCCGTCAGCGAGCCCTTGCCGTCAGCCCCGAGCGTCTCGACCTTCGCCCTCACCTTGCCTGCGATCGGCGCGAGCCCCTCCGCCTTGGCGGGATCGCAGACCACCAGCGACGGCTCGGCATCGCCGATGAAATAGTCGAGCTCGTTCAGCGTATAGGCCGTGTTCAGCGGCAGATAGACCGCGCCGGCGCGCACCGTGCCGAGATACAGCACGATGTTGGCGACCGACTTCTCCACCTGCACCGCGACGCGGTCGCCGGGCTTCACGCCGCGGGCGACCAGCACGTTCGCCATCTGGCCCGCGCGCGCGATCAGATCGCCATAGCTGATATAGGCGCCCTCATGCGTCTCGATCGCAAGCCGCTTCGGATCGGCGAGGCCCTCGAACAGGCGGGAAAACAAATTGGCGTTGGCAGCTTGGTTCATGCAACATTCCTCACCGGCATAGGCCGGTCAAAACCGAGGGCTGGATTAGCAAAAACCGCCCCGATGAAGCAACGGAGACAGTTTGCATGTCAAGAAACGGGAAACGCGTGGCCTGGGTCACGGGTGGCGGCAGCGGGATCGGGGAGGCCGGCGCGGAGGCGTTAGCTGCCGACGGCTGGACGGTGGTGGTCTCGGGCCGGCGGCAGTCAGCCCTGGACGCCGTGGTGGCGAAGATCAGCAGTGCAGGTGGCGCGGCCGAGGCCATTGCGCTCGACGTCGCCAGCGCGGCCGCAGCCCAGAAGGCAGCCGATCAGATTGTCGCGAAGCACGGGCGCATCGACCTGCTCGTCAACAATGCCGGCATCAATGTCCCCAAGCGCAGCTGGCAGGACATGGAGCTGGAGGGTTGGGACAGGCTGGTCCAGGTCAATCTCAACGGCGTGCTCTATTGCATGCGCGCCGTGCTGCCGACGATGCGCCAGCAGCAGGACGGTTCCATCATCAACGTCTCGTCTTGGGCCGGCCGTCACGTCTCGAAGATGCCGGGCCCGGCCTACACCACCACAAAGCACGCGGTGCTGGCGCTGACTCATTCCTTCAACATGGACGAATGCGTCAACGGCCTGCGCGCCTGCTGCCTGATGCCGGGCGAGGTGGCGACGCCGATCCTGAAGCTGCGCCCGGTGGTGCCGAGCGAAGCCGAGCAGGCGAAGATGCTGCAGCCCGAAGATCTCGGCCGTACCATCGCCTTCATCGCGAGCATGCCGGCGAGAGTCTGCATCAACGAAGTGCTGATCAGCCCGACGCATAATCGCGGCTTCATTCAGACCCCGAACAACAGGGATTGATTGCCCATAGCAGTAGGCTCGTCATTGCGAGCGAAGCGAGGAATGCATCCGCGGAGACAGTCTGGATTGCTTCGTCGCAAGGGCTCCTCGCAATGACAGCGGATGGACTTACACGAACATCCCCGCCGATAGTTTCACCCATCACAAAGAATTTTTCCCCGAAACCGCCCCGCAAACCCTCCCGTAGTTCGGTTCAACGACGGCACTGCTGCATCACCCTCAACTGTCGCAGGCGCCGTTGTTGCCCAACTCAACGCCGGCCATCGCCGGTCTCAATTCAATCGGGAGACTCTCTCATGTCGAAGCGCATTGCCTATCTCGCTGCCGCCGCCTTCAGCGCCCTGGCCCTCACCGCGACCGTCGTCGCGCCCGCCAGTGCCGAGGAAAAGACCGTCATGGTCGGCGGCGCCGCGATGTACCCGTCCAAGAACATCGTCCAGAACGCGGTCAACTCCAAGGATCACACCACGCTCGTGGCGGCGGTGAAGGCGGCCGGCCTGGTGCCGACGCTCGAAGGCAAGGGCCCGTTCACGGTGTTCGCGCCGACCAACGCCGCCTTCGGCAAGCTGCCGGCCGGCACCGTCGACAACCTGGTCAAGCCCGAGAACAAGGCAACGCTGACCAAGATCCTCACCTACCATGTTGTGCCCGGTAAGCTCGCGGCTTCCGACCTCACCGACGGCAAGAAGATGAAGACCGCCGAAGGCGAGGAGCTGACGGTGAAGAAAATGGACGGCAAGGTCTGGATCGTCGACGCCAAGGGCGGCACCTCGATGGTGACGATCACCAACGTCAACCAGTCGAACGGCGTGATCCATGTGGTCGATACCGTGCTGATGCCGGCGACGTAACACCGCGCGATCCTGTTTCATCCCCGAACAGGACGTCCTCAGACCGCGAGCCGGGGATACCCGGCTCGCTCTTTTGTGACCACAATAGCCTCACGACATCGATTCGATGGCGAACGGGATGTAACGAAAGCCGAAACACCGGCGTATAATCGCTGTCACGCGACCTCAGGAAGGAACCCGCCATGGCGAGCCTCACAGTCACCGACGAGCAGGTCACGGCAACCAAGTCCAAAGTGATCCAGCCGGCCTGGGTGCGGGTCATGCATTGGATCAACGCGCTCGCCATGATCCTGATGATCCTGTCGGGCTGGCAGATCTACAACGCCTCGCCGCTGTTCGACTTCCGCTTTCCGCGCGAGTACACGCTGGGCGGCTGGCTCGGCGGCGGCCTGCTCTGGCATTTTGCGGCGATGTGGCTGCTGATGATCAACGGCCTCGCCTATCTCGTCACCGGCATCGCCACCGGCCGCTTCCGCAAGAAGCTGCTGCCGATCACGGCATCGGGCGTGCTCCACGACGTCAGGGCGGCGCTGACCTTCAAGCTCGGCCATGACGATCTCACCGTCTACAATTACGTGCAGCGGCTGCTCTATGCCGGCATCATCGTGGTCGGCGTGCTGATCGTGCTGTCGGGCCTTGCGATTTGGAAGCCCGTTCAGCTTTATTATCTCGTGATGCTGTTCGGCGATTATCCGGCCGCGCGCTATGTCCACTTCTTCTGCATGGCCGCGATCTGCGCGTTTCTGGTCGTCCACGTCTTGCTTGCGCTGCTCGTGCCGAAGAGTCTGCGCGCGATGATCATCGGTCGCTGAGGAGGAGAATATGGCGAAGCGCCCGTTCCTGATTCCCGGCGTCGACAAGCGGCTCCTGATCAAGGATTCCCTCAAGACGATGCCAGACGTCACCCGCCGCCGCTTCATTGCGGGCGGCGCCAGCCTGGGCGCACTGACGCTGCTCACCGGCTGCGACGTGATCGACTCGTCCTCGGCCGAGACCATGCTGGCGAAGGTCTCGAAGTTCAACGACGCCGTGCAGGCCTGGATGTTCAATCCCGACGCGCTGGCGCCGACCTTCCCCGAAAGCGCGATCACCAAGCCGTTCCCGTTCAACGCCTATTACGATCTCGACGACGCGCCTGACATCTCGGCCGCGGATTGGAAGCTCGAGGTGCGCGGCCTCGTCGACAACAAGAAGTCCTGGACGCTGGACGAGCTCCATCGATTGCCGCAGGTCACGCAGATCACGCGTCACATCTGCGTCGAGGGCTGGAGCGCGATCGGCAGCTGGACCGGCACGCCCTTGCGCGATTTCCTGAAGCTTATCGGCGCCGATACGCGCGCGAATTATGTCTGGTTCCAGTGCGCCGACAAGGATGGCTACAACTCGCCGCTTGACATGCGCAGTGCGCTGCATCCGCAGACCCAGATGACGTTCAAATACGCAAACGAGATCCTGCCGCGCGCCTACGGCTTCCCGATGAAGATCCGCGTGCCGACCAAGCTCGGCTTCAAGAACCCGAAATACGTGGTCTCGATGGAAGTCACCAACGACTACAAGGGCGGCTATTGGGAAGACCAGGGGTATAATTCGTTCAGCGGGAGCTAGCTCCGCTGTCGTAGGGTGGATTAGCCGAGCGGCTGCGCGAAGCGCAGTCGGTGGGCGTAATCCACCATACTTCCGCAGTTGCCGAGCGAAGTTGGTGGATTACGCTTCGCTAATCCACCCTACGGCACCGATTGCTTGGCCGGCCCCACCTTCCGCTGGCACAGCGCCGCCACCGCGCCCAGCGCCAATAGCGCCGCCGACACATTCAGCGCGTAACTCAGGCTCCCCAGCGCATCGGTGATCGCGCCGACCACGATCGGCCCGAGCGTCTGGCCGACGCCGAACGAGATCGTCATCGCCGCGATCGCGGTCGGCCACACCTCTGGCGGATAGTTGAAGCGGACGAAGGCGGTGGTCGAACCGACCACGGCGAAAAAGGCGACGCCGAACACGATCGCGGAGACCGCGAGCCAGGCCGGCGAATGCCCGAGCATCGGCAGCGCTGCGCCAGCTGCGTTGGTGCCGAGGATGATGGCGGTGGCGAGCCCGCCGCGGTCGAGCGCCAGCACGCCGCGCCAGGCCCAGGGCGTCACGAACGCGCTCAGACCGATCAACCCCCAGAACGCCGCCTGCGCCGCGGCCCCGCCGCCGCCGTCGCGCACATAGGCGATCATGAAGGTCATGTAGGCGATGTAGCCGGCGCCGAACAGGAAATAGCCGGCCAGATAAATCAGCACCGGCAGGATCGCGAACGAGGCATGACCGCCTTCGGAGAAGCGCGCGCCGCTCTCGATGCGGATCAGGAACAGCGGGATCGTCATCGCGACCGAGAGCAGCGTCAGCGCCCACCATACGATCCACCACGAGCCCGGCCCGAAATATTGCAGCGTGAACGGGGCGATCAGCCCCGAGGACAGAATGCCGATGCCGGGTCCGGCATAGAACAGGCTGAGCAGGAAGTTGGCCCGTTCGGGCCGCGACTGGGCGATGGTGGCGGCGAGCGCGCCGCCGGCGACGAAGCCGGCCGCCGCGCCCAGGCCCAGCACCAGGCGCGCCAGGCTCAGCGCGACGAAATCCCCCGTCAGCGCGCAGGTGGCGAGCGCGGCAACGCAGGCAATTGTTCCGCCGCGGATCGCGGCGGCCCAGCCGACGCGCCGGATCAGGCGGGACGCCACCAGCGCGCCCACGAGATAGCCGACGGCGTTGATCGTGTTCATGAAACCGGCCGCCGAGTAGGACCAGCCGAGGTCCTCCCGCATGTCCGGCAGCACCAGCGCATAGGCAAAGCGGCCGATGCCGAGCCCCACGGTGGCTGCCAGCGACAGGGTCAGGATCAGCCGCGCGGGGTGTGCGTTGGGCAGGGGGCGATCAGGTGCGTGCAAGGGGTACTCCGGCCTGTCCAGTGTGGCAGGCCCAGCCGGCCTTGCACAGCCGCAGCGCGGCAATGGTGTCTTGCCAAGCGCGCAACGCCGCTCTAGCACTCCGGCGCCGTCATTCCGGGGCGCGCGAAGCGCGAGCCCGGAATCCATAACCCCGGCTGGTGGCTATGGATTCCGGGCCCGCGCTAAGAGGCGCGTCCCGGAATGACGAGAGAGGATCGAAAAGGACACGACCATGGCGACCCACAAACTGCTGCTGCTTCCCGGCGACGGTATCGGCCTCGAGGTGATGGGCGAGGTGAAGCGGCTGATCGACTGGCTCAATTCGGCCGGGATCGCCAAGTTCGAGACCGACACCGGCCTCGTCGGCGGCTCCGCCTATGACGCGCACAAGGTGTCGATCTCCGAAGGCGACATGGCCAAGGCCAAGGACGCCGACGCCGTGATCTTCGGCGCGGTCGGCGGTCCGAAGTGGGATGCCGTGCCTTACGAGGTGCGCCCGGAAGCCGGCCTCTTGCGCCTGCGCAAGGATCTCGCGCTGTTCGCCAACCTCCGTCCCGCCGTGTGCTATCCGGCGCTGGCGGATGCTTCCAGCCTGAAGCGCGAGGCGGTCGAGGGCCTCGACATCGTCATCGTGCGTGAGCTCACCGGCGGCGTCTATTTCGGCGAGCCCAAGACCATCACCGATCTCGGCAACGGCCAGAAGCGCGCCATCGATACCCAGGTCTACGATACCTATGAGATCGAGCGCATCGGCCGCGTCGCCTTCGAGCTTGCCCGGAAGCGCAAGAACAAGGTGACGTCGATGGAGAAGCGCAACGTCATGAAGTCGGGCGTGCTCTGGAACGAGGTCATGACTCAGGTCCACAAGCGCGAATACCCCGATGTCACGCTCGAGCATCAGCTCGCCGATTCCGGCGGCATGATGCTGGTGAAATGGCCGAAGCAGTTCGACGTCATCGTCACGGACAACCTGTTCGGCGACATGCTCTCCGACATCGCGGCGATGCTCACGGGCTCGCTCGGCATGCTGCCCTCGGCCTCGCTCGGCGAGGTCGACGTCAAGACCAAGAAGCGCAAGGCGCTGTACGAGCCCGTGCACGGCTCGGCCCCCGATATCGCCGGCAAGGGCCTCGCCAATCCCATCGCGATGATCTCGTCCTTTGGCATGGCGTTGCGCTATTCTTTCGACATGGGCGATCTCGCCGACAAGGTCGACCAGGCCATCGCTGCCGTGCTGGCCAGCGGCCTGCGCACCGCCGACATCAAGTCGGAAGGCACCACGGCCGCTTCCACCACGCAGATGGGCGAAGCGATCCTGAAGGAATTGCAGAAGCTGCACGCGTAGCGGCAAGCACAGATCGTAGGGTGGGTTTGCCATGCGGACTGCGCGAAGCGCAGACCGCGGGGCGTAACCTACCTCTTCTGTCTCCACGGAAACTAAGATGGTGAGTTACGCTGCGCTAACCCACCCTACGCACTACGACCTCATTGGAAACCGCATCATGGATACACCCCGCCCCAAGATCGCGGAAACCATCATCCATGAGACGGTGCGCCTGCGCGAGGCGCAGGTCGGGCGGCGTTGCGAGGTGCTTGCGGGCACGCGCATCGAATTTGCTTCGCTCGGCGACTACTCCTATCTCGGCGAGAATTGCGACGTCGCCGACGCCGTGATCGGCAAGTTCACGGCGATCGCCAACTCGGTGCGGATCGGTGCGCCAAACCACCCGATGGGCCGTCCCTCCCAGCACCGCTTCACCTACGTCCCCGAATATTACGAGGCGGGCGCGACGCGCGACCGCGACTTCTTCGCAGGTAGGCGCGGCGACCGGGTGATCGTCGGCAACGACGTCTGGATCGGCCACGCCGCCATTCTGCTGCCGGGCGTGAGCGTCGGCGATGGCGCAGTGATCGCCGCAGGCGCCGTCGTCAGCCGCGATGTCGAGCCGTACACCATCGTCGGTGGCGTCCCCGCCCGTCCCATCCGCAAGCGCTTTGACGATACCGTTTCCGCAAGCCTGCGCCGCATTGCCTGGTGGGATTGGCCGGATGAGCTGATCTTCGAGCGCCTCAGTGATTTCCGCTCCGAGGACATCGAGGAGTTTTGCCGGCGCTACGATCCGGCAGCCAATGGGTAAGACGGACGCATCTCGCGAAAAACAAAAATGGCCGGGCGTGAGCACCGGCCATTTTGATTCGGTCGTGACGCCCGCCTCAGTACAGCGGGAAGTTCTGCGGATAGCCGCCGACATCCTGCGGCGGGGAGAGCGGCTGGCGGTCGATCGGCCGGTTGAGGTTCTCGCGAGCGAAGGACGGATAGCCCACGGCCGGGGGGAAGGCGTAGTCGGTGAACTTGCGGTCGCCCGGATTGACCTCGGTGCCGCCATCGAGCCAGGAGCGCTTGCTCACATAGAGGCGGGTGCGGCCCTGTTGATAGACCGCGTTGGGGCCGCTCGGGCCGTAATAGGGCCGGCCGCGTTCGTCATAATAGCGCTTGGTCCTGGTGTCGGCGGAGGCCGGGGTCGCGAACGCAACGGCAATTGCGGCGCCCGCCGCAAGCAATGTCGCCAGTTTGTTCGCGGCAGAAAATTTCAAGCTCATCACGTCCCCTTCATGCGGCAGGCCGCCAGTCGATTTCACCCCATACTAGCCCGGCCGGGGCGGACGCAACTAGGTCAATTGGGTCACACCAGCTCGGAATAATCGTGCGCGCCGGCAAAAGTTGCATGCAAACCAGCTACTTGAGCTTGATGCAGAATCCTTGATGCAAGTCAAAGCGCTCCGCGCAATTGCGCGTTCGCTGCGCCCAGCAGCCAGTCCGGCGAGCCCTGGGGGTCACAGCCGCGGCGCCTGAGCTCGGCATGGGCGAACAATTCCGCCAGCCTCGGCTCGTTGCCCGAGGCCAGCAGCGTCAGCCGGTTCAGCGTGCAGGCGATCGCCGCGCGGCGGGCGGGCAAGCTGTCGCCCTGGCAGGAGAAGCCGGAGATCTGCAAGGCGGGCTCCTCGTAGCGCTTGAGATAGCCGAGGCAGGCCCGCGCCCCCTTTGCCCCGCCGACCGGCCGGAACAGGGCAACGGGTCCGAATTTGGTGTCGATCAGGCCAGCCTGCTCGAGCGGGGTATCCGCACTCAAGCCCATCCGAGCGGCCAAACCCGCGGCCGCCGGCCGCGTTACGTCGAATTCGGCGCCTTGGCGGTAGATTTCGAGTTCGGCCACCGGCTTGTCCGCCATATCGGTCCAGCGCAGCACGTCCCTGCGGCCGCCCTCGGGATGCCTAAAGATGACGTAAGAGGCTGTTTTTTCTGATGAATCGATCCGGCTGACGGCGAAGGCCGGATGCGAGCGGTCGGCGATGCTCCAGCCCGGTCTGTCCGCCGGACCATCGCCACGCAGGTCAGGCAGCTGTCCCAGGCCTGCGAGGGCGAGGATGGCAAACAGGGCGAGCGCCCCCACATAGGCGACCAGATGCGCCAGCGTGCCGACGACCTCGTCGGCCAAGGCCAAGAGCGTCAGCTGGATCTGGGTAGGGCTAACGGCCGTGCTGGCCTCAGGCGACTGCATCCACGTCCCTAAGGCATGGTCTTAACGTTGTCTTGAGGCTGGTTCTCGCATAGAAGCGCTGCTCTTCCTGTTTAAGCGTCAGCTTCGGGAACGGGCTTTTTCATCGGAGAGTGAACGATGGGTTACAAAGTCGCAGTCGTCGGCGCGACCGGCAATGTCGGTCGGGAAATGCTCAACATCCTCGATGAGCGCAAATTCCCCGCGGACGAGGTCGTGGCCCTGGCCTCACGCCGCAGCGTCGGCGTCGAGGTCTCCTACGGCGACCGCACCCTGAAGGTCAAAGCGCTCGAGCATTACGACTTCTCCGACGTCGACATCTGCCTGATGTCGGCGGGCGGGTCGGTGTCGAAGGAATGGTCGCCGAAGATCGGCGCCGCCGGTGCCGTCGTGATCGACAATTCCTCGGCCTGGCGCATGGATCCGGACGTGCCGTTGATCGTGCCCGAGGTGAATGCGGCCGCGACCGAAGGCTTCAAGAAGAAGAACATCATCGCCAACCCGAACTGCTCGACCGCCCAGCTCGTCGTCGCGCTCAAGCCGCTGCACGAGAAGGCGACGATCAAGCGCGTAGTGGTCTCGACCTATCAGTCGGTGTCGGGCGCCGGCAAGGACGCGATGGACGAATTGTTCTCGCAGACCAAGGCCGTCTACACCAACGACGAGCTGGTCGCGAAGAAATTCCCCAAGCGCATCGCCTTCAACGTCATCCCCCACATCGACGTCTTCATGGAGGACGGCTACACCAAGGAAGAGTGGAAGATGATGGCGGAGACCAAGAAGATCCTGGATCCCAAGATCAAGCTCTCCGCCACCTGCGTGCGCGTGCCTGTGTTCGTCGGCCATTCCGAGGCCGTCAACATCGAGTTCGAGAATCCGATCACCGCCGATGAAGCGCGCAACATCCTGCGCGTGGCGCCGGGCTGCCTCGTCATCGACAAGCAGGAGCCCGGCGGCTACGCCACTCCTTACGAAGCGGCCGGCGAGGACGCGACTTACATCAGCCGCATCCGCGAGGACGCGACGGTGGAGAACGGCCTCGTGCTCTGGTGCGTGTCGGACAATCTGCGTAAAGGCGCCGCCCTCAACGCGATCCAGATCGCCGAAGTCCTGATCAACCGCAAGCTGATCAGCGCGAAGAAGGAGGCGGCGTAAGGGGCTTACATCGGGCGGACTTCGACCACGTCAGGCACGAAGTGCTTGAGCAGGTTCTGGATGCCGTGCTGGAGCGTCGCCGTCGATGACGGGCAGCCGGAGCAGGCGCCCTTCATGTTGAGATAGACGATACCGTCCTTGAAGCCGCGGAAGGTGATGTCGCCGCCGTCATTGGCGACGGCCGGCCGCACCCGGGTCTCGATCAGGTCCTTGATCATGTCAACGGTCTCGGCGTCGGCCTCGTCGAAGAACTCGTCCTCGTCATCGAGATCGGCCTCGCTTGTGGCCGTGCCGTTGGCCAGCAGCGGCGCGCCCGACATGTAGTGCTCCATGATGGCACCCAGGATCGCCGGCTTGAGCTGCTGCCACTCACCGCTCGCCTTCGTCACGGTGATGAAGTCCGATCCGTAGAACACGCCGGTGACGCCGGGCACCTCGAACAGCTTTTCGGCGAGCGGCGAACGCGCCGCCGATTCGCGGCTCGAAAATTCCATCGGGCTGCCGTCGACCACGACGCGGCCGGGAATGAACTTCAGCGTGGCGGGATTGGGGGTGGCTTCGGTTTGAATGAACATGGTTTTCTCCAGACGTCGCCGGTTCAAGGCCGGCGCGTGCTCTATCCCCTAGCAGATGGCGACGGCTAACGCACGGTCAAGGGGAGGCGGGATATTAGCTCATGAAAATCAGTGGGTTGGCCTTGCCCTCCCCTGGAGGAGTCCGGGACGAGCGTAGCTCGCCCGTGGTCGATCGCGCACAGCGCGAGCGGGGTGGGGTGATCTCTCCACTCGGGAAGTGTCGGATGTGGAGAGACCGTCACCCCACCCCGTCTCATGCCTCGCTTCGCTCAACATGAGCCGACCCTCCCCTCCAGGGGAGGATAAGATGCATCGTCGCTAGGACAGCGAATCCACGCTCTCATCGCTCAGGGCACCCGAGATGATCGTCACCGGCACCGGGAATGTGCCGAGCGCATGCGCGAGCAGCGAGACCAATGGCCCCGGGCCCTCCGCGCCGGGATTTGCGGCGAGCACCAGCATGGCGATATCAGGATCCTCGTCGATCACTGCGAGCAGCTGTTCCATCGCGCTGCCTTCGCGAATGACGCGCTCCGGCGTGATGGCGGCGATGCCGTTGGCGCGCCCGGCGGCGCGGTCGAGCGCGGCTTCGGCGGCTTCCTGTGCCTCGGCGCGCATGATGTCGGCGACCCCCAGCCATTCCTGGCTCTGCTGCTCAGGCTCGATGATGCGCAGCATCACCACGCCGCCGCCGGCGCGAATCGCCCAGCGGCTGGCGTAATAGACGGCGCGATCCCATTCGGCGCTGTCGTCGACGATGACGAGGCATTTGGGCTTGTGACCCGGCTCGTAGCAAAGTCGCTTGCTGGTCATGCATGTCCCGGATTGTGCACGGGGAGCATGCTGCCACACTCCCGCGATGTTTGGGAGGGGCGAAGCGGCCGGCGCCGTGGCGCCAGCCGGTATCGCGAAGCGCGCCCTAGCGCCGGCGAATGAAGCCGACGATGTCCTTGGAGAGCTTCATGGTCTCGTCGGCGATCGCGCGCGCCCGGTCGGATCCGTCGTTCAGGATCGCCTCGATGTGGCCAGGGTCGGCGACGAGGCGCTTCATCTCGCCGGCGATCGGCGCGAGCTTGGTCACGCACAGCTCTGCCAGCGCGTTCTTGAAGCTGGAGAACTGGCCGCCGCCGAACTCGCGCAGCACGTCCGCCTTGGAGCGGCCGGACAGCGCGGCGAATATGCCGACGAGATTGTCGGCCTCGGGCCGCGCTTCCAGGCCCTTCTCTTCCGTCGGCAGCGGCTCCGGATCGGTCTTCGCCTTGCGGATCTTCTGCGCGATGGTGTCGGCATCGTCGGTGAGGTTGATGCGCGAATTGTCGGAGGCGTCCGACTTCGACATCTTCTTGGTGCCGTCGCGCAGGCTCATCACGCGCGTTGCCGGACCCGTAATCAAGGGTTCCGGCAGCGGGAAGAACAGCCCGTCATTGACGCCCTGCGCGCGGATCGAGTCGCCGAAGTCGTTGTTGAACTTCTGCGCGATGTCGCGCGAAAGCTCGAGATGTTGCTTCTGGTCCTCGCCTACGGGAACGTGGGTAGCGCGGTAGAGCAGAATGTCGGCGGCCATCAGCACGGGATAGTCGAATAGACCGACCGAGGCGTTCTCGCGGTCCTTGCCGGCCTTCTCCTTGAACTGGGTCATACGGCCGAGCCAGCCCATCCGCGCGACGCAGTTGAAGATCCAGGCGAGCTCGGCATGGCCCGAGACCTGGCTCTGGTTGAACACGATGTGCTTCTTCGGGTCGATGCCGGCCGCGATGAACGCGGCGGTCACCTCTCGGGTGTTGCGCGCGAGCTCGACCGGTCCGCCCCAGACGTCCACCCCCTGCGTGATCGCGTGCATGTCGACGACGCAATAGATGCAATTGTGGGTTTCTTGCATCTTCACGAAGTTGACGATGGCGCCGAGGTAATTGCCGAGGTGCAGATTGCCCGTCGGCTGGACGCCCGAAAAGACCCGTTCAACGAATGGCATGGTCAGCCTTCCCATAGGTATTCGGCCGTCGTTTCCAACAGCGGCGCTGCCCCGTCAAGGGTCTTTCGCGGAGGCCGTGGTCTAGCTGGGCCGTTTCAACGCGTTAACCGCCTCGCGCCAGGAGGCGGCACCGAGGCTTTGCAGCAGCAAGCCGTAGACGGCGATCCCGGCTGCGATCTGCACACCCAGCACAATGAAGTGGATGAACCCATGGGCGCCGGCCGGCACCAGACCCGTTGTCAGCCAGAGCAGGGCGCCCATGGCGATCGCGGCCAGCACGATGCGCGGCAATCGCGTGCGGGCCGCCGCGTCGATCGAGAAGCCGAACTCGCCCGCGCCCTTGCGGACCAGCGCGAGCGCGCTGCTCCAGGCGCCAGCCGCGATGCTTGCCGCGATTCCGCTTGCGCCAAAGACATGACCGAGCAGAACCGCGAGCACGACCGTCACCACGAAGCCCTTGGCGGTCGCGAGCAGCGGCGTCATCGTGTCGCTGCGGGCATAGAACGCCGGCGACAGCGCCTTGATCAGCACATGCGCCGGCAGGCCCAGCGCCAGCCACATCAGCGCGCGCGCAGTCGCCGCGCTGTCGGCCGCGCCGAACGCGCCATGCTCGAACAGCAGCCGCACGATTGGCTCGGCGAGCACGATCAGGCCGGCCGTCGCCGGCAGCGCCAGCCCGGCGGCAAGCTCGAGCGCGCGGGATTCGGCATGCGCCACCGCGTCGCGATCGGAGCTAGCGACGGCGCGCGTCAGCTCCGGCACCAGCACCGTGCCCATGGCGACGCCGACGATGCCGAGCGGCAGCTCGATCAGGCGGTTGGCGAAATAGAGCCAGGACACCGCGGACGGCGTTGCGGACGCGATGATCGCGCCCGCCACCATCAGCCATTGCGGCCCCGAGCTTGCGATCATGCCGGGGATCGCCTTGGCGAAGAAGCCGCGCATCTCCTTGTCGAAACTCGCGCGCAGCGGTGTCGCAAGGCGCGCGCTTCGCTGCGACAGCAGCATCAAGAGTTGCAGCAAGCCGGCGAGGCCGACGGTCGCTGCCAGGATCCACGCGGCGAAGCCGGCGTCTGCATGCCAGACCAGCAGCATCGCGATCGCGGCGATCAGCGCAATGTTGAACAGTAGTGGCGAGAACGCCGTCAGCGCGAAGCGTCCCTGCGCATTGAGCAGCCCCATCAGCACGGTGACAGGACCGGCGAAGGCGAGGTAAGGCAGCATCAGCCGCGCGTTCTGAACCGCGAGATCGAGCGTGCCACTGCCGAGGAATCCCGGCGCGATCACCGTCATGATCAGCGGCATAAACAATGCGAGCAGGAGTGAGATCCCGATCAGGGCCGCGCTGACCGTGCCGAGCACGCGCCCGGCGAATGCCGCGGCTTCCGCCACCCCGTCGCGGTCCCGCACCCGCAGCCAGGCCGGGATCAGCGCCGCGTTCAGCGCGCCCTCGCTGAGCAGCCGCCGCACCACGTTGACGAGCTGGAACGCCGCCAGAAACGCGTCCGCCACCGCGCCAGTGCCGAGCAGCGCCGCAATCAGGGAATCGCGGGCGAAACCCAGCAGGCGCGAGGCCAGCGTTCCCGTCGAGACGGTCAGGAAGGAGCGGATCATGCTCTCGAAAATACCGTTGCTTGCCCGCCAAGGCCCGGTCGTGATAGGCCGCGAGCTTGGATTTCAGGCCGACAGGAAGCGGATTTCCGGTTAGATCGCAATCCGGCAAACAGGATCAAGGTGAATGGCTGACGTGAAATATGACGTTCTCGGCATCGGCAACGCGCTGTTCGACGTGCTGGTTCGGACCGACGAGGCCTTTCTGGCCAAGCATGGCATGGCGAAGGGCAGCATGTCGCTGATCGACGAGGCGCGCGCGGCGGCCATCTACAAGGACATGGGGCCGGCCACCGAAGTCTCGGGCGGTTCGGCCGCCAACACCATCGTCGGCATCGGCAGCCTGGGGGCACGCGCCGCCTATGTCGGCAAGGTCAAGGACGACCAGATCGGCAAGCTCTACGTGCACGACATTCGCGCCGCCGGCGTTGCCTTCAACACGCCGGCCGCCAAGGAGGGCCCCGCCACCGGCTGCTCCTACATCCTGGTCACCGGCGACGGCGAGCGCACCATGAACACCTATCTCGGCGCGGCGCAGGACCTGTCGCCCGCCGACATCGATCCGGCCGAGATTGCCGGCGCAGGCATCGTCTACCTCGAAGGCTATCTCTGGGACCCCAAGAACGCCAAGGAGGCCTTCGTCAAGGCGGCCAAGATCGCCCATGACGCCAAGCGCAAGGTGGCGCTGACGCTGTCCGATTCCTTCTGCGTTGATCGTTATCGCGACGAGTTTCTCTCGCTGATGCGAGGCGGCACCGTCGACATCGTGTTCGCTAACGAGTCTGAGCTGCACTCGCTCTACATGACCTCGGACTTCGACACCGCGCTGAAGCAGCTGCGCAACGACGTCAATCTCGGTGTCGTCACCCGCAGCGAGAAGGGCTGCATGGTGGTGTCGTCCGAGGATGCCGTCGCAGCGCCGGCCTTCCCGGTCGAGAAGGTGGTCGACACCACCGGCGCCGGCGACCTGTTCGCCGCCGGTTTCCTCTACGGCCTCGCGCGCAACTTCGGCTACAAGCAGTGCGGCGAGCTCGGCGCGCTCGCCGCCGCCGAAGTCATCCAGCACATCGGCGCGCGGCCTCAGGTATCGTTGAAGGAGCTGGCCGAGCAGCGCGGGCTGACGGCGTAAGAAATTATCTCTGCCTCCACGATGCGGTCGGCATAGCGACCGCACTTTGCCGGCGTGCCGCGTAGAACGAGGCGCTCTCTCTGGCTTCTGATCAAAAAAAACGGCTCCGAGCCGAATGGCCGGAGCCGGGATCTTGGGCTTCTTCGCTTCTCAGTACTTGGCCATCATCGGCCCGCCGAACTTGTAGTTCAGGCCGGCCCGCACGGTATGGAAGGTGAGGTCCTGCGAGATGCGTTCGACGTAGTTGGAGCCGGGCGGAGCAAAAGTGCTGCCGGGCACGTAGGTCGACGTGTAATCCACGCCGCCGAGATCGGTGTAGAGATATTCGAGCTTAACCGTCCAATTCGGCACGAAGGCGTGCTCAACGCCGGCGCCGACCGTCCAGCCGACCTTCGTCTCGGACACCGAACCCGTCTTGGTATAACCATTGGACGAGGTGAGATCCCAGCTTCCCTTGACGCTGCCGACGGCCAGACCGCCGGTGACGTACAGCAGGGTCTTGTCGACCGCATAGCCGGCGCGGCCGCGAACGGTCACGAGCCAATCGTTGCGGATGCTTTCGTCGAATGTGCGGATCACCGGCGGATTCGCTCCGGTGAAAACGGTGCGCGCACCGATATCTGTTGCGTTGGCGTCGGCTTCTACACCCAGAACCCAAGCACCGGTCTGCCAGTTCGCGCCGATCTGAAGACCGCCGATAGCGCCGGCCGGATCGAGGCGGCGATTGCTCAGCGCCACAAACTCGTTCCTGAACGCTACGCCTTCCACGGCCCAGCTGCTGGTGGGATCGAGCACGGTGCCGAGATCCGACTGCCCCCAAGCGTAACCCGCATTCACGCCCACGTAAAAACCGGTCCAGTTATAGACGGCTACGGCGGTCGCTGGTGCCTTGAAGGGCCGGGCCGCGAGATCTGCGGCGCTTGCCGAATTGACGGTTGCAAGTCCAACTCCTGCAGCCAGGATGGCTCTCCAAGCGAATTTCATGGCATTCCCCCCTAGATCAACAATCGATCAAGTCAGGACACGACCGTAACATTGTACTGCCGCGATGTCTGTGCCGGGCCTGCCACAGGTGATCGACATTGAACGCGCGTGGGAGACGCCACAAGCAGAATGAATGGCGCACCTGTCCAAATAGCTGGAACTAAGGGTGCCGCGCAGCATCCGGCGGCGTAACGCTCGTCATCCCCGTCATTGCGAGCGCAGCGAAGCAGTCCAGAATCTCTGCGGGGAGACAGCTGGATTGCTTCGCTGCGCTCGCAATGACGATGTAGGCAGGCGCGGGCCTCAATCAAAACTGTCATCGCCCGGCGAAGACCGCGCGATCCAGTACTCCGAGCGGCTGTGATGGATCGAGAAGCCGCGGCGTACTGGATTCGCCTGCGCGGGGAATGACGGTCGTTGTATATGGAGAGCGTTCAACACTTTCACGCCGTCTTCGCCGCCTTCAATCCGAGCCGCTGCTCGACTGCCTCGCGCATCAGGAATTTCTGGATCTTTCCGGTCACGGTCATCGGAAATTCGTCGACGAACTCGACGTAGCGCGGGATCTTGTTGTGGGCGATCTGGCCCTCGCAGAAGGCACGTACTTCCTCAGCCGTCAGTTGCTCGCCCGTTCTGACGCGTATCCAGGCGCAGAGCTCCTCGCCGTAGCGAGTATCGGCGACGCCGAAGATTTGCACGTCCTGGATCTTGGGATGGCGATAAAGAAACTCCTCGATCTCGCGCGGATAGAGGTTTTCGCCGCCGCGGATCACCATGTCCTTGATGCGGCCGACGATGTTGCAATAGCCTTCGTCGTCGACGGTGGCGAGATCGCCGGTATGCATCCAGCCGTTGGCGTCGAGCACGTCGGCTGTCTTTTCCTTCTCCTCCCAATAACCCAGCATGATGCTGTAGCCGCGGGTGCACAGCTCGCCGCGTTCACCGCGCTTGACGATCCTGCCCTCGAGATCGACGATCTTGACCTCGACATGCGGATGGATACGTCCGACCGTGGAGACACGTCGCTCCAGCGGATCGTCCACCGCGCTCTGGAAGCTGACGGGGCTGGTTTCGGTCATGCCATAGGCGATGGTGACCTCCCGCATATTCATCTCGGTGTTGACGCGCTTCATCACCTCGATAGGGCAGGGCGCGCCGGCCATGATGCCGGTCCGCAGCGATGTCAGGTCGAAGCCGGCGAATTCGGGGTGATCAAGTTCGGCGATGAACATCGTCGGCACGCCGTAGAGCGCCGTGCATTTCTCCTGCTCGATGGTGCGCAGCGTCGCGAGCGGGTCAAAACCCTCGCCGGGATAAACCATTGCGGCGCCGAGCGTCACGGAGGCAAGGTTGCCCATCACCATGCCGAAGCAATGATAGAGCGGCACCGGAATGCAGATGCGGTCCTGCTCGGTGAGGCGCATCGCGCGGCCGACGAAATAGCCGTTGTTGAGGATGTTGTGGTGGGTCAGCGTCACGCCCTTCGGTGATCCGGTCGTGCCGCTGGTGAACTGGATGTTGACGGGATCGTCGAACTGCAGCTCGGCGCCGAGCGCGGCCAATTGCTGACGGTGCCGGTCGCCACCCATCTGCGCGACCTCGTCGAAGGCAATTGTGCCCGGTGCGGCCGGGCCGCCGATCTGGATGACATTGCGGAGGGCCGGCAGCCGTGCCGCTTGCAGCTGTCCGGGCCTGGCGGATGACAGCTCCGGCAATAGCGTGTTGAGCATCTCCATGTAGTTGCTGGTCTTGAACGCCGTCGCGGTGACGATCGCCGCGCAGCCGACCTTGCGAAGGGCAAATTCCAGCTCGCTCAGGCGATAGGCAGGATTGATCGTCACCAGGATCAGGCCGGCCTTGGCGGCGGCGAACTGGGTCAGCGTCCATTCCGGTCGGTTCAGCGACCAGATGCCGATCCGCTGGCCCCGCTCGAGTCCGAGCGCGAGAAAGCCGGCGGCGAGCGCATCGACCCGTTCGGCGAATTCCGACCAGGTCCATCGCACCCCGTGGCTGGGCGAGACCAGCGCTTCGCGATTGCACCAGCGCTGCGCGGCCTGGTCGAGACTCCGGCCGATCGTGTGGCCGAGCAGCGGCGCGTCCGAGCTGCCGCAAACGTAGCTGTCCGCTTTGTCCGCCAAGTCGAAATCCTTTCGTGAGTGATGATCTGCACACTCTACCCGTCGTCATGCCCGGGCTTGTCCCGGGCATCCACGTTCTTTGTGCGGCGTGGCAAGTCGTGGATGGCCGGGACAAGCCCGGCCATGACGTCAGGTGAGAGGTTGCGAGTCACGCCGCCTTCTGCCCGCTTCCGGCAGCATCGAGCCCGGCATAAACGCCGCGCTCAAAGCCCGCGAACGCCTCCAGGCATTTCGCATCCGCGAACGGCAGCAGCTGCATCAGGATGACGCCGGTGACGTCGCGCGCCGGGTCGATCCAGTAATAGGTGTTGGCGAGGCCCGCCCAGGCGAGGCTGCCGGCGCTGCGGCCCTCGGCGGTCTTGGCGGTGTTGATCATGAAGCTGAGGCCCCACTTCTTCACCTGCTCCGGATAGAGATCGACGTCGTTGGTATACATCGGCGCCGCTGTCGTCATCTTGGTCATGTTGAGATCGCCCATCTGGTTCTGGCTCATCATGGCGATCGTGTCGGCCTTCAGCACCTGATTGTCGTTGCCGCGGCCCTTGTTGAGGATCATCTGGGTGAACTTGATGTAGTCGGCCGCCGTCGAATAGAGCCCGCCGCCGCCCATGTGGAATTCCGGCTCCTGCTCCAGCTCGAACGGGATCGCTGCCAGCTGGCCGTCCTCGCCGCGCGCATGCATGCCGACCAGGCGCTTGCGCATGTCGTCGGTGATCTTGAAAGCGGTGTCGCGCATGCCGAGCGGCGCGAACAGATTGTCGCGCAGGTACGCGTCGAGCCGCTTGCCGCTGACGGCCTCCACGGCCTTGCCGACGAAATCGATATTGGTGCCGTACTCCCAGCGCGTGCCGGGGTCGGACATGATCGGCGTCTTCAATGCCGCGTTCTGGCAGGTGGTGATGGCTGGAATGCCGTTCTTGTCCAGATAGACCGCGAGATCGCCGTTCCACATGTTGTAGCAGAAGCCGGCGGTGTGGGTCATGAGCTGGCGCAGCGTGATCGGCCCCTTGGCCGGGCGCAGCTTCGCCTCGCCATTGGCGTCAAAACCTTCGAGCACCTGCGGATTGGCGAGCTCCGGCAAGACATCGCCGATCGGCGCATCCAGCGACAGCCTGCCCTGCTCAACCAGCTGCATGGCGCCCGCTGTGGTCACCGCCTTCGTCATGGAGGCGATCCAGAACACGCTGTCGACACTCATCGCATCGGGCTTGGACAGATCGCGCTTGCCGAACGCGCCCTGATACAGCACGTCTTGACCGCTGGCCGCGATGGCGACGACGCCCGGAATCTCCTTGGTCTCGCTCTTCTGACGCAGAATCTCATCGATCTGTGCTTGGCTTTGCATGGCGTTTCCTCGGGTTTGATTATTGTTGGAAGTGATCGATTGTCTTCCCGGATCTCCGGCGCGGCAAGCGCCATCTATGGACCTGCACCGGTCGCGATGTCGTGACTTGACGGTCTTGATCCAACGCAGGACGACAACGAGGCTGAGCGCGTACGCTCTTTTACAATCTGCGGTGGATCGACGTGTCTCGCCTCACCTCGGATGGGTTTCTCGCGATATGCTTCGTGGTTCTCGAACCCCTGAAACATTTCGTGAGCTGCCGCGTTCAGCACCCGGCCCGATCGACGAGCCGTTAAGACTTGATGCAAATGTGCCGGCCGTGGATGGGCGGCGAGGGGGACCTCAGATGATTTCGACCTGGAGCGAATGGAAGCGCTATCCCCGTCCGGGACGTGGCGAGAACCTGGAGGCGCCGATTTCGCCGGGGATCTACGAGGTCCGCGTCGCCGGTACCGGCGCCCTTTATTCCTTCGGGGCGGTGGACAATCTGGCGCAGGCGCTGGCGCTGCTGCCGGTCGGCTCGAAGTCATGGTTCGGTCGCCGCGACACCTCGTCAGTCCCCGATTTAGAGTATCGGACCTGCGCGACGTCCACGAAAGCGGATGCCAAGGCTGCCGCGGAGCGCATGATCGGCCGCCGCGAGACCTATATGAGCGGCGCGGCCTAAGGCCGCTGCCAGTTTAGCTGCCATCTGACGTGCGTTTGCAGGGCGGTGCATTGCGCACCGTCTGTCCCTATATTGCGGCCGATCCGATCGCCGCCAGGGAGAAACGCCATGACACCGACCGCCGCCGCCCGCGCCCCGCAAGCCACCGCCACCCTGCGCGACCGGCTGAAGGACCCCTCGCTGCTGAAGGAGGCCTGCTACATCGACGGCGCCTGGGTCGGCACGCCGGTCTTCGCCGTCAACAATCCCGCCACCGGCGTCGAGCTCGCAAAGGTGCCGCAGCTTGGTGCCGACGACACCACCCGGGCGGTTGAAGCCGCCGAGCGCGCCTTTGCGGCCTGGGCCAAGCACACGGCCAAGCAACGCTCCAACACCTTACGCACATGGTTCGAGCTGATCACCGCCAACCGCGAGGATCTCGCGCTGATCCTCACCTCAGAGCAGGGCAAGCCGCTCACCGAGGCGCTCGGCGAGGTCGATATCGGCGCGGCCTATATCGAGTTCTTCGCCGAGGAAGCGAGGCGCGTCTATGGCGAGACCATCCCGACCCAGCGCGCCGATGCGCGCCTGCTCGCCATCAAGCAGCCGATCGGCGTCTGCGGTGCGATCACGCCGTGGAATTTCCCGAACTCGATGATCACGCGCAAAGTGTCGCCGGCGCTGGCGGCCGGCTGCACGGTGGTGCTCAAGCCCGCCAACGAGACGCCGCTGTCGGCGCTGGCGCTGGCCGTGCTCGCCGAGCGGGCCGGCATCCCCAAGGGCGTGCTCAACATCATCACCGGCGATGCACCGCCGATCGGCAAGGTGCTGTGCGAGCATCCGGCGGTGCGCTTCGTCGGCTTCACCGGCTCGACCGCCGTCGGCAAGATCCTCTACCAGCAGGCCGCGGTCGGCGTGAAGCGGCTCGGCCTCGAGCTCGGCGGCAACGCCCCCTTCATCGTATTCGACGACGCCGACATCGACGCCGCGGTCGAAGGCGCGATCGTCTCGAAATATCGCAACATGGGCCAGACCTGCGTCTGCGCCAACCGCATCTACGCCCAGGACAATATCTACGACGAGTTCGTGCAGAAGCTGTCGAAGAAGGTCGCGGCAATGAAGATCGGCGACGGCACCGAGAGCGGCGTGACGCAGGGCCCGCTGATCAACATGAAGGCGGTCGACAAGGTCGAGCGCCACATTGCCGATGCCGTCAAGCGCGGCGCCAAGGTCGTCACCGGCGGCAAGCGCAGCGAGCTCGGCCGCTCCTTCTTCGAGCCGACGGTGCTGGCCGACGTCAAGCCCGACTCGCTGGTGTCGCAGGAGGAGACCTTCGGCCCGCTCGCGCCCGTGATACGCTTCAAGGACGAGGCCGACGTCATCGCAATGTGCAACGCCTCGCCGTTCGGCCTCGCCTCGTACTTCTATTCCCGCGATATCGGCCGCGTCTGGCGCGTCGCCGAGGCGCTGGAATCAGGCATGGTCGGCGTCAACACCGGCCTCATCACCACCGAGGTCGCCCCCTTCGGCGGCGTCAAGGAAAGCGGCCTCGGCCGCGAAGGCTCGCGCCACGGCATGGAAGAATATGTCGAGATCAAATACGTGATGATGGCGGGGGTGTAGGCCGGCCGTTGTTGTCGCGAATGTGAGCCGGGCAGGAATGCTGGAGGGGCCGACCGGCCTCTCCACGTCATTGCGAGCGGAGCGAAGCAATCCAGAATCCCTCCGCGGAAACACTCTGGATTGCTTCGCTGCGCTCGCAATGACGGAGCGAGACGCGACAGTCGGGCCTAAATCTTCAGCTCTGTCCCCGTCACGCGCCGATACGCTTCCAGGTATCGCTTGCTGGTCGCGTCCACCACGCTGGCCGGCAGCGGCGGCGGCGGGGCGTCGCCGTTCCAGCGGCCGGCGCGGCGCTCGACGTCGAGATAGTCGCGCAGCGGCTGCTTGTCGAAGCTCGCCTGCGGCTGGCCCGGTCTGTAGGCGTCGACCGCCCAGAACCGCGACGAATCCGGCGTCATCACCTCGTCGATCAGGATGATGCGGCCGTCCTTGTCGCGGCCGAACTCGAACTTGGTGTCGGCGATGATGATGCCCTGCTCGCGGGCGAGCTCCTCGCCCAGCGTGTAGATCGCCCGCGTCATGCTCTCCAGCGTGTAGGCGACCTCGTCGCCGACCACCGCGCGCATCTTCGCGATGGTGATGTTCTCGTCATGGCCGCTTTCGGCCTTGGTCGCGGGGCTGAAGATCGCCGGCTCCAGCTTCTCGCTCTCGACGAGGCCCGGCTTCAGCTTCTCGCCGGCCAGTGTGCCGCTCGCGGCATATTCCTTCCAGGCGGAGCCCGAGAGATAGCCGCGGATCACGCATTCGATTGGGAACACGGTGGTGCGCTTGCACAGCATGGCGCGGCCGAGGATCTCGGCGCGGTGCGGTTTCAACGCCGGCACGGCCGCAATGATCTCGTCGGTGTCGGCGCTGATCATGTGATGCGGCACCACGCCTTCGAGCTCATTGAACCACCACGCGCTGATCTGGGTCAGCACCGCGCCCTTCATCGGGATGGTCTCGCCCATCACCACATCGAAGGCGCTGACGCGGTCGGTGGTGACGAGTAGCAGGCGGTCGTCGTCGACGGCGTAGATATCGCGCACCTTGCCACGTCCGATCTTGGGGAGCGGCAGGTCGCTGGAGAGCATGGTGGTCATCGGCAAAGCCTTCGCACAGGACATCTGGCCGCGTCTGATGGCGCGGCCAGACACCGGATTAGCCTATTCCGGCAGCGGAATGAACTCGTGTTCCTGCGGAACTGCGGCGAAGCGCCCGGTTTTCCAGTCCTGCTTGGCCTGCTCGATCCGCTCCTTGCTGGAGGAGACGAAATTCCACCAGATGTGGCGCGGGCCTTCCAGCGCATCGCCGCCGAGAAACATCATTCGCGTCGCCTTCAGCGCCTTCACGGTGATGCGGTCGCCGGGCCGGAAGATCAGCAGGCGCGGCCCCTCGTAGCGCTCGTTGGCGATCTCGACCTCGCCGTCGACGACATAGATCGCACGCTCCTCATGATCGGGGTCGAGCGGCACGCTCGCGCCCGCGAGCGCCGTGACCTCGGTGTAGAACCAGGGCGAGACCATCGACACCGGCGAGGCGATGCCGAAGGCGGAGCCCGCGATCACCCGCGCAGTGAAGTCGCGCTCGGAAATCATCGGCAAATCGCCTGCCGCATAATGCTGGAACGACGGCGCGATCTCTTCGGAGCCCGCCGGCAGCGCGATCCAGCTTTGCAGGCCGAGCATCTTCTGGCCCGAGGCGCGCTGCGCGTCCGGCGTGCGCTCGGAATGGGCGATGCCGCGGCCGGCCGTCATCAGGTTCATTGCGCCGGGCGCGATCTCCTGGACGTTGCCCTCGCTGTCGCGATGCATGATGGCGCCGTCGAACAGATAGGTGACGGTGGCGAGCCCGATATGCGGATGCGGCCGCACGTCCATGCCCTTGCCGGAGACGAACTGCACCGGGCCGAAATGGTCGAAGAAGATGAAAGGCCCGACCATCTGCCGCTTGCCATGCGGCAACGCCCGGCGCACCGCGAACCCGTCACCGAGATCGCGCGTGCGCGGCACGATGACGAGATCGAGCGCATCGCAGGACATGGGATCGCCGAGCACGGGATCGTTCGAGGGCTGCCAGCTCATGGGGGGACTCCTTTTGGCTTTGTTGAACGCGACGCTAGCAGGATTTGGCGTCGCCGTCGCGACAAAGGCCGGGCCCGACGTCACAGCTGCGATAGCCCACATACTCCGCTGTCATGCCCCGGCTTGACCGGGGCATCCAGTACGCCGCGGCTTATCGATCCAATCACAACCGCCTCGGAGTACTGGATCCCCCGCCTTCGCGGGCGATGACAGCGGTGAAATGCCGCTCCAACGGTGGCATGCCGCTTGAAAAAACGAGCCTGACGAACGATGTTCGGCTGCCTTCAACCGCTGCCCTCGCACCGTCTGATGACCCTTGCCGCAACCGAACTTGCCTTCCGCGCTGCCAGCGTCGCGCTGCTATTGGTGCTGGCGGCGTCATTGCTCTCCGATTTCCGCAATGTGCTCGCGGCCCGCCTCGGCGCGGCCTTCGCGCTAGGCTCGGCGGCGCATGCCGCGAGCTATTCCGTCGGCCTGTCGTCGCTCGTTCTAATCTGGCACGCGCCGCTGATTGCACTGTCGACCGGCAACATCGTCGTGTTCTGGCTGTTCACGCGCGCGCTGTTCGACGACGAGTTTCGGCTACGCTGGTGGCATGGTTTGATCTGGGCCGCGGTGACCGCCTTCAGCTTCGTCGGATGTCTCTGGATCGCGCCGGGCGGCAACGCGCGGTTCTCCGTGACGGCAGTGAACCTGATCGTGCTCGGCTTCATCGCGCTCGCGGTGGTGCAGACGATCGGATCGTGGTCCGCCGATCTGGTCGAGCGTCGCCGCCGCCTGCGCGTCGTCATCGTCTGCGCCGCCGCACTCTATGGCGGGTTGAATGCGCTGCTCCAGATCCTCGTTGCCTTCAGCGCGAGCGATGTCGCCGACACCATCAATACAGGCGTGCTCGCCTGCATCGTTGCCGCGATCGCCTACGCAATGTTGCGAGTCGATGGCGCCGATCTGTTTCCGATTGCGCCAGAGCCCGCACCGGCGATCGCGCCGATCCAGCCTTTGGCCGAGGACTCCGACCAGAAACTCATCGATGCCATGATGCGCCTGATGGCGGACGAGCGGATCTATCGCCAGGAGAACATTACCATCGGTGTGCTGGCGGGCCGGCTCAGGATTCCCGAATACAGGCTGCGCCGCCTGATCAACCAGCGGCTCGGCTATCGCAATTTCAATGTGTTCCTGAACAACCACCGCATCGAGGAAGCCAAGGCCGCGCTCGCCGATCCCTCCCAGGCTGAGGTCCCCGTCATCACCATTGCCATGGACGCCGGCTTCCAGTCGCTGGGACCATTCAACCGCGCCTTCAAGGCGGTGACAGGCGTGACGCCGACCGAGTACCGGCGGTTGAAGACGAGTGCGGCTTGATCTTTCTTTACTTCTCCCCGCTTGCGGGGAAAGGTCGGATCGCTCTTGCGATCCGGGTGAGGGGGTACAGGTCTCACGACGGGCTCGTCTGGGGAGAGCCCCCTCACCCTAACCCTCTCCCCGTAAGAACGGGGAGAGGGAGCAGACCCATCGCTGTCTCATTTTTGTATCACTCTGAAATAGCTCGCTTATTCCAAAATCGGCCAGCCCGCCCCGATTTCAACCAACCCCTTTTCCAAATCCGGCGAGCATCCCCCGCCCGCATCCCGCTTCCTCCCCGGCATACGCCTCAGCCGGAGAACGCCCGTGACCCGCCGCCGCAAGATCGTCCTTTTCGCCTCCGCCATCACCGCGGCCGGCCTCGCGCTCGGCGCGGCTCGAGCCCACGACGTGCCGAAGGTCGCGACCGGCTTCGTCGCCGACATCCTGTGCGCCGAGACGTTCGTGTCCGGCCTCGATCCCGGACGCAACTTCGCCGAGACCACCGACGCCATGCCCGGAGCGAGCCTGATCAGCTGGGCGATGGAGTACGGAATCGACCGCGTCCGCAAGGATGTCACGGTGACGCTGTTCGGCCTCGGCCGCAGCCACGCCATGTATCGCGAGGGCCTCGGCTGCACGCTTGAGCACGGCGCTGGCATTGCCTCCGTCGAGCCGCTGCCTGACGACAAGCGGCCCGCGTTGCTTCCCGCGATCGCCGGCCCCGCGATCGTGCCGCCGCAGAGCCCCGAGCTCGGCGCCGCGCTCGACCGCGCCTTCGCCGAGCCCGCTCAGCCGCCTTACCGCCGCACCCGCGCCATCGTCGTGATGAAGGCCGGCCGCGTCGTCGCCGAACGCTACGCCGACGGCATCGGCCCCGAGACGCCGCTGCTCGGCTTCTCCATGACGAAGTCGGTGATCTCGGCATTGATCGGCGTGCTGGTGCGCCAGGGCAAGCTGAAGCTCGACGGCCCCGCACCGGTCGCCGCCTGGAAAGATCCCGACGATCCGCGCCATGCCATCAATGTCGATCAGCTGCTGCGCCACACCGCGGGCCTTGCGCTCGGCAGCTCGTTGCAGGCCTCGCTCGGCTCCGCCTTCGAGCCGGTCAACCGGATGAAATTTGCCGAGAAGGACATGGCCGCCTATGCCGAGAGCATGCCGCTCGCAACCGCGCCCGGCACAGCATGGAATTATCACGACGGCAACACCCTCATTCTCTCGCGTCTGATCCGCGATGCGGCCGGCGGCACACCGCAAGACGCGCTGCGCTTTGCGCGCCGCGAATTGTTCGCCCCGCTCGGCATGCGGAATGTGGTGCTCCAGCTCGACGGCGCCGGCACGATCGAAGGGTCGAGCGAGATGCTCGCCTCCGCCCGCGACTGGGCGCGCTTCGGCCAGCTCTATCTCAATGACGGCGTCGCCGGTGGCAAACGCATCCTGCCGGGAGGGTGGGTCACCTATTCGGCGACGGCCACGCCGAATGCGTGGGTCGGCATCGGCGCCGGCTTCTGGACCAACCAGGGCGACAGCTTCGGCGCAAATCTTCGCGTGGAGCACGGCTGGCCGCGCGATGCCTTCTTCGCCAAGGGCACGATCGGGCAGTACACCATCGTGATCCCGTCGGAGCAGCTGGTGATCGTGCGCATGGGGCGCTCGCCGAACGCGCCGCCGCACGCCGACGGTGTGTTCGATCTGGTGCGCGATGTGGTCGCTGCAACGCGCGAGAAGGGGAAGCTGGCGGGAGTGGACTGAGCTCTTTCTTACCCTCCAGGGGAGGGTAAGAGGCGCGCTCTGCGGCGCCAACTACCTCCCCAATTCCGTCGCCCGCGCCACGCGGTCGAACCGCTCCAGCGTCATGATCGCATCCGCGAACTTCTCCGCACGCGCGTTCAGCACGGGGCGGGCGAGTGTCAGGAATTTCTGCTGCATCGCCTGCGTATCCGGGAACGAGGTCGGCTCCCCGGACGGATCGGCATAGAGCCGCTCGTGCACGCCATCGTCCGTCGTGATGCTGACGCGGGCGCCGAAGGGATGGGTACGGCCGATCTCGAGGCGATCGTCCTGCACCACGTCGAACTTGTCGGCGAGCGCGTCGATGGCGGCGTCGCCGAGCCGGTTGTAATCGTCCCAGCCGAATGAACCCTGGTCGAGTGCGAGCGCGCCGGTGAAGAACATCGAGAACTGGCCGCCGACGATCGAGCGCGGATGCCGCTTGGTGGCGGCGTCGCCGGTCAGCGTGATGCCGTTGCGGTGCAGGCCGATCTCTACGCGCTTGACCTGCTCCGGCGTCAGATTGTGCTCGCGCCGCATGGCGATCAGCGCGTCGATCGCGGCATGGGTGTAGCGGCAGCTCGGATACGGCTTCACGCCGATCTTCATGGTTTCATAGGTCTTGCCGAGCTCAGCCACCGCCTTGTCCGGATGCGCATCGTCGGTATAACCGGCGAGCAGGCCGTGCTTGCCTTCGACCGACGCGGTCGCACCGACGAAATCGTTGCGCGCCAGCGTCGCGGCGATCACCCCGTTCATCGCGGCGGCGCCGACCTGGTAGCGCTTGTTCCAGGCGCCGTTGACCAGAAATTGCAGCGAGCCCGCGGCCTGGCTGCCGGAGACGCCGAACGCGGCAATCAGCTGCTTTTCGCTCAGGCCGAATAGCTTGCCCGCCGCCGCGGCTGCGCCATAGGTGCCGGCCGTCGCCGTCGGGTGGAAGCCGCGCGCGTAATGCGAGGTCGGATCGAGCGCATTGCCGAGCCGGCAGCAGACCTCGTAGCCAGCAACGATCGCCGTGAGCACGTCGCGCCCGGAGGCGCCGACCATCTCGCCGACGGCGAAGGCGGCCGGCACCACCGGTGCGCTCGGATGCAGCGAGGAATCGGCATGGGTGTCGTCGAAATCGAGGGAGTGGCCGAGCGCGCCGTTGAGCAGCGCCGCGACCGCCGGCGTCCAGGTCTTGGCATCACCGAACACGGTGGACTCGCCCTTGGTGTCGAGCGCCAGCGCCTCCAGCATCTTCAGCATCGACGGGGTCGATTCCGCCTCGCGCCGCGCCCTGATGGCGCTGCCGAGGAAGTCCAGCGTCAGTACCTTGGCGCGCTCCAGCACCTCCGCCGGAATATCCTGGTACTTGAGATTGAAGACATAGGCGGCGAGCGTTGCGGTTTCGTGAGCCATCGTGTTTCCTCGATTTGGCGCGCAAGTTAGGCGGGCTGATTTGGCCTTTCAAGCGGCCTTGCGTCGGCGGGGATCAGCCATGCTTTTGCTTAGGCGAAAAGGATCGGGATATTCCGCATGACGCGCGCAAGGCAGCTGTTGGACCGGGTCCGGGCGCGGCGGACGCAATTGGGGCTGGCGATCCGGGTCACGGTCGCCGCGACCGCGGCCTATGCGATCGCGACCGCGCTGCATCTGCTGCTGCCGCTCTGGGCCGTGCTGACCTCGCTGATCGTGACCCAGATGAGCGTCGGCCGCTCGCTGAAGGCGACGCGCGACTACATGCTCGGCACCATCGGCGGAGCCCTCTATGGCGGCGCCATCGCCATCCTGATTCCCTATTCCAGCGAGGCGGGCCTGCTCGGCCTGCTGGTCCTCTCCGTCGCTCCGCTCGCCTTCATCGCCGCGATCAATCCGAGCCTCAGCGCCGCCACGGTCACCGCCGTGATCGTGCTCCTGGTTCCGACCCTGCATCATGCCGATCCGCTGACCTCGGCGATCGATCGGGTCAGCGAGGTCGGTGTCGGTGCCGTCACGGGATTGCTGGTCTCCTTCCTGGTGCTGCCCTCGCGCGCGGTGCGGCAGATCCGCGCCAGCGCGGCGGTTCTGCTCGAATTGATCGCCGATGCCCTCGCCGAGCTGCTGGCAGGCCTCACGCGCGGCCGCGACAACGACGCGCTGCACCGGATCCAGGACGGCATCGGCACCGCGATGGTCAATCTGAATGCGATCGGCTCCGAAGCCGAGCGTGAGCGGGCGGCGCGCTTGTCGAGCGGTCCGGACACCGGCCCGTTGCTGCGAACGATCCTGCGGCTGCGCCATGACGTCGTGATGATCGGCCGCGCCACGGTGGTGCCGCTGCCGGTGGAAGTGCAATTGCGGCTGGCAGCGCCCCTGTCGGAAGTGTCGACCGTGATCGCCCGCTTCCTCCGCTCGGCCGCTGGCGCCTTGCGCGAGGGCGCCGGCGCGCCGCCGATCCATCCCGTCCATGTCGCGCTCCAGCACTATGCCGAGGCGGTCGCGTCCGTCCGTCAGGATGGCCTGATCCGCGGCCACGCGAGCGACACCGCCGAGCGCTTCTTCGCGCTCGGCTTCTCCCTGGAGCAGATGCACCAGAATCTCGGCGATCTCGACCGCGTCGTCGGCGAATGGTCGGAGGCCTCGACAGATAAAACCGCACGCGTTGCGGAGTGAGTTCGGCCGCGTCGTCGTCAACGTCGGCTTTCGACAGTAATGCGCGTGTGCGAAGCGCGGCGGTGATCGGCGGTCTGCGGCTCTGAGTCGCTCCACGCACGAGGTTCCATCGGGTCATGTTGCTGACGCATTCTCTGTTTTAATCGGCGAGAAGCTAAACACGACGTGAGACCACTCCGGTTCTCACAACGGTTCCGTAGCCAGGGGTTGGCTCGAATCCGCAAAACGATCGGCAAGTTCATGAACGCTGCTGCGTTCGCTTGACCACGTTTGCGGTTCTGGAACCGGACAATCTAAAAAATCACAGGACTCATGATGCTCTTCCGCTCGAGCGTCGCAGTTTGCGGCGCCCTGGTTACGCTTGCCTTCTCTGTTGCCGTTGCTCGAAGTGAAACGCGTGGGGATCACTCAAGTGCCGTCGTCGATGCCGCCTCCGGCGATGCGATTGTTGGCGCGGCGTCCACCTATAATCCGTTCAAGCCCGGCAAGGAGGAGGGCGGTCCGCAGACGGCTTCCGGCGAGCGTTATGATCCCGCTGCCTGGACGGCTGCCATCAAGACGAGCCTGCGCCGGAAATTCGGTGGGGTCGGATTTGGCGCGAGGCCGAAATATGCTCTCGTCGAGGCCGTGGGCAAGAAGGTCATCGTCAAGATAAACGATGTGGGACCACTAAGACCTGGCCGCATCATCGACCTCAATGAGCGGACGATGCGCCATTTCGATCCGAGCATGGACCTCGGTGTCATTCCTGACGTGAAAGTCAGTCCGCTCGCTGGCGACAATTGGACTGCAGGGCCGGTGGGCTGAACACGGCGTGTTCGTTCAATGTCGGCCCGCACAGTTCATCGGGCCGTCTCCACGATGCGTCCCATCATGTTGCGGACCACGAGCTTGTGGAAGGGCATGATCAGCGCAAGATAGGTCCGGCCGAGCAAATTGTGCGTGCGCACCAGCGTGGTCGAGGTCACATGGCGGCGCGCGGCATTGCCTGAAACGTCGACCACGATGCGGAAATCGAGGTGCGAATCATCGAAGCCCGCGACCAGCTGCTCCGGCGTCTCGCTCAGCACCGGAAACAGGCCGATCATGCCGCCCGGCGCCGGGGCGCCTTCGCCCGATGTCTTCAGCCCGAACGGCCTCACCAGAATGTTGCGCAGGCGCAGCAGTGCGTCGATCCAGCGCGGCCCGTGCAGCACCATCCTGGTGCAGGCTTCGCGGGCATTCACCGCCGCGGCGCCGATGTCCACGCAAAACGCGTCGATGAACTGCGCGCCGGCGAGCAGCGCATCGGCATCGACTTCAGGCGCGACTTCGCGGACCGTCCCGATCATCCCGCCATTTTGCGCGTCAGCATCCGGAAGCGCAAGATCAGGAGCCCGGCATAGACGAACGTGCCGATCGAGAATCCGATCCAGACGCCGATCGCGCCCAGCCCTGTGTGGAACGCCAGCAACCAGCCGATGGGAAAAGAGACGCCCCAATAGCCGATCGCGGCGAACAGCAGGGTCATCTTGGTGTCGTTGATGCCGCGCAGCGCACCGCCCATGATGGTCTGCAGGCCGTCGGCGATGAAGAAGCTGGCCCCGACCAGCAGCAGCGTTGCCGTCAGCTCGATGGTGGCCGCACTTTCGCTGCCGGCGCCGAAGAACAGCCGGCCGAGCTGATAGCGACCGATCACGATGGCGATCGTCAGCGCGGAGACCAGCGCGAGGCCGAGCACGGCTGCGACGAGCCCTGCGCGCTTCACCGCCGCCGGATCATTGCGGCCGAAGGCGTGGCCGACCCGCACCGTCGCCGCCATGCCGATGCCGAGCGGCACCATGAACAGCACGGCGGTGACCTGGAGCGCGATCTGGTGCGCGGCAATCGCGGTGGTTGAGATCAAGCCCATCAGCAGCGCGGCCGAGGAGAACAGGCCATATTCCAGCAGCAGGGAAAACGAGATCGGCGCGCCGATCGCGATCAGCTGGCGCATCAAGGGCCAGTCGATCCGCCACAGGCGCGCAAGCGGGTGATAGTCTGCGAACGGCTTGCGCAGCCCGGCGATCGCGAGCGCGGCGAGGAAGGTGCCGAGATTGACCAGCGTGGTCGCAAGCCCCGCGCCGAACAGGCCGAGCTCGGGCAGGCCGAACAGGCCGTGGATCAGGGCATAGACCAGCGCGGCATTGACCGGGATCGCCGCCAGTGTGATCCACAGCGGCGCCTGCGGTCGGTTCACCGCGCTCATCATGCTGCGCAGCGCGATGAATCCGAGCGCCGGTGCGATGCCCCAGGCAAGGCCGTTCAGATAGTGCTGCGCCAGCGCGGCCGAGTGCGGCGTTTGACCGAGCGCGAGCAAAATCTGCTCGCCATAGAGCGGCGAGGCCATCATCGGCAGCGAAATCAGCAGCGCGGCCCACAGACCGACGCGCAAGGAGCGCCGAATGCGCCTGACGTCGCCGGCGCCGAACGCCTGCGCCGCCAGCGGCGACACTGCGGACGTCAATCCGAGCCCGAACGTGAAGCTGACGAAATAGACCGTATGTGCCAGCGCCGCCGCGGCCACCGCCTCCTCGCCGAGCCGCCCGATCATCGCAAGATCGGTCGTGATCATCGCGATCTGCCCGAGTTGCGTCAGCATCAGCGGCACGGCGAGGCGCAGCGTCTCGACGAATTCTTCGGCAAGGTGGCTCTGCCGTGCGTCCAGGCGTGCCCGGTACCGCCGTTTGGTATCCAAAAGCTCGGTCATGCCGGGGACATAGCAGCCTCGATCGGCGAAGTAACGGCAAAGAAATGTGAGGGCGGGTGCCGCTGAAAAAAAGGCGGGGCTCAGGCGAAGGAAAGGTCGGGTTGCGCCGTATTCGTCATGTGCGGCGAATCTGGGCCGGTCTCACATTGGGAATTGAGTATGATAACGAGATTTAGACTGACGTTCGCCGCACTGTTCATCGGTTCCGCCATCCTTAGTACCGACGCCGCTGCAGCGGCCGACCTGAGGCTGCCCGCAGCGCCGCCCCCGCAGGCGGCATCGGCAGCCCTGCTGAGCTGGGCGGGGCCCTATGTCGGGATTCAGGCCGGCTATGTTTCCGGCCGTTCCGATATCTCGCTGCCGGCGACGGGTGAATTCCACTTTGTCGATCCGAAGGGCGCAATCGTGGGTGCAACGGCGGGCTTCTCGGCGCAATGGGGCCGGATCGTCGCCGGGCTCGAGGGCGACGTGAACTTCGTCGATGCGCGCGCGACGATCGATACCGGCTTTGCGCCGACCCCCGCGGTCACGCAGCTTCAATCCGCGGTCAATTGGAACAGCCACCTTCGTGGACGGATCGGCTATGCTTTCGACCGAACGCTGCTGTTCGCCGCCGGTGGCCTTGCCGTCGCGGGCGCCGAGAGCAAGGCGTTCGACAATGGGATCGGGGCCGTTGCGAGCTGGAGCGATACACGGATCGGCTGGTCGATCGGAGCGGGCGGGGAATTCCGCTTCGCACCACAGGCCTCGGTCCGGCTCGAATATCTCTATGACAATTACGGCTCGAAGACGCTGGCCGCCCAGACGGTCGGCGCGACGACCTTCGGCGCGCGCGAGTCCCGGCTCGACACGCACACGGTGCGCGCCGGAGTCTATTGGCGCTTTTGATGCTCGGTTGGAGGCGGCTATCGCCTGGTAGGATCGGTTCGCAATTCTCGGCTACGATGTCCGCAGGCCAGAGCAACAGATCGATGTGATGGAAGAGCCATCGGACGAGGCCTTGATGGCGGAGGTTTCGGCGCAGCGGCAGCACGCGTTTCGCGTCCTCATGCGGCGCCATATGCCTCGGGCGCTGCGCGTCGCGGAGCGGATCGTGCGCGACCCGGCCGAGGCCGACGACATCGGCCAGGAGGCGTTCATGCGCGTCTGGACTCACGCAGCCTCTTTCGACCCGCAGGTTGCGAAATTCACGACCTGGCTCTACCGCATCGTCCTCAACCTGACGTTCGACCGCACGCGGCGCCGAACGTTCCAGCCCCTCGAAGACGCCGGCGATGTGCCCGATTCGGGACCGCACGCCGTCGAACGGCTCATCGCCGATGAGGAGCTTCGCCTCCTCAACCGCGCGATGGCCGGCCTGTCGGACCGGCAGCGCGGTGCGATCGCCCTCTTCCACATGGAGGGATTGAGCGGCGAGGAGGCGGCGAACGCGATGAATCTCAGCGCCAAGGCGTTCGAATCGCTGCTGGGCCGCGCCCGCACGGCGCTCAAGGCAAATGTTCAGAAAATACAGCAGACGGGGAGCCACGTATGACGCCCGAACAGTTCAGACAATTGGCCGAGACATGGGGAGGTGACGTCGAGCGCTGGCCCGCGCCGACGCGCGAAGCCGCGCGGCGGATTGCGGCGACTGCGGAAGGCGCTGCGGTCCTGGACCAGCAGTCGCGCCTCGACCGGCTCCTTGCCGTCGCCCCGGAGATCGAGGCTGCGAGAGTGGATCGTTCGAGCTTTCTGGTCCTGCAAAGGCTCGCCGCCATCCCGCAGCAGCATAGGCCGGCATTGCATCAGCGCCTGCTGCGCTGGCCGGCGCTCGTTCCCGCCGCAAGTCTCGCCTGCTCTGTGATGGTGGGTGTGTGGCTGGCGGGAGCGCTGCCCTATGTCCATTCGCCGTCGGACCCCTTGTCCGTCATGAGCGGCGTCTTCGACGTCTATGCAATGGGATTTGGATCGGTGCAATGAAGTTCTGGCGAGAATGGTTCACGCCTTGGCGGGCGCTCATGCTGCTGTCGCTGTGCGTCAACGTCGTCCTGTTCACCTACGTCTCGGTGCAATGGCTAAGGCCCGGCGGCTTCAGGGCCGGTGCGGGCGTGCCGCTGCGCATGATTGAGCGTGTCGCCGAGAGACTTCCGGCGGAAGACGCGGAGATCCTGTGGAGCATTTATCGCGGCAAGGAGGCGGAGCTGGCCCCGCTCCAGGCCGAGTACCGGCTCGCGCTGATGAAGGCGATGAAAACGGCGGCGCAGACGAATCTCGACAAGGCCGAGCTGGACGCAGCCGTGAAGGATGCCCGCGACAAGCGCGTGAAGATTGGCGACATCGTCGTCTCGACCTTCGTCGAGATGCTGGAACGAATTTCAGCGAAAGGACGCCGACAGCTCGTCGGCGGCTATTTTCGCTGAGTCGCGCAAAGTGAACGAGGGATTCGGCCCGTCCAGACGTATCACCTACATCGATGTCTGCGAATTGGTGGAGATGATATGGTGCAACGATTTGACAGGACGGCAAGCGGACCAGTGGTGAGGTTCTCGCATCGGACGGCGGTCTACGTGCGTGCGGGTCTTGCGGCCGCGAGTCTGATCGCACTTCTCGTGCTGTTTCTTTCGCAAGCCTCCGCAGGTGATGCGCGGAGTGAGGCGAAGCAGGCCTGCAAGGCAGACTATTCACGGTTCTGCGCCGGCACCATGCCCGGGAGCGGCCGCATCCGCAAATGCCTCGGCGACAATTACGCGAGCTTGTCCGCGGCCTGCAAACAGGCCTTCGACGCGAATCCGCCAAAATAGAACAGGTTAGCTCCGCTCCGGCACGCGCTTGATCTTCGCACCAAGCGCGTTCAGCCGCTCCTCGATGCGCTCATAGCCGCGCTCGATCTGGTCGGCGTTGTTGATGGTCGAGGTGCCCTCGGCGCAGACGGCGGCCAGCAGCATCGCCATGCCGGCGCGGATATCGGGCGAGGTCATTGTGGCGCCGTGCAGGCGGCTGGGGCCGGCGATGATGGCGCGGTGCGGGTCGCACAGCACGATGCGCGCACCCATCGCGATCAGCTTGTCGACGAAGAACATCCTGGATTCGAACATCTTCTCGAACATCAGGATCACGCCCTCGCATTGCGTGGCCGTGACGATGGCGATCGACATCAGGTCGGCCGGGAAGGCCGGCCAGGGCTGGTCCTCCAGCTTGGGCACATGGCCGCCGAAATCGTCCTGGATCTTCAATGTCTGGTTGGAGGGCACGATGAGGTCGTCGCCCTCGATCCGGCAGACGATGCCGAGCCGCTCGAAGCCCATGCGGATCGAGCGCAGATGCTCGACGCCCGCGCGCGCGATGCGCAAGGGAGAGCGCGTCACGGCGGCAAGCCCGATCAGCGAGCCGACCTCGATGTGGTCGGGCTGGATCCGGTAGGTCGTCCCGCCGAGCGTTGCTTGACCATGGATGATCATGGTGTTGGTGCCGATGCCTTCGATCCTGGCACCGAGCGCGACCAGGAAATTGGCGAGGTCCTGCACATGCGGCTCGGAGGCCGCGTTGCGCAAATAGGTGATGCCGTCGGCGGCGACCGCCGCGACCAGCGCGTTCTCGGTGGCGGTGACGCTCGGCTCGTCCAGGAACACGTCCGCGCCCGCGAGCTTTGGTGCACGGAATTCGAGCCGGTCGGTCGCGGTAACCTTGGCGCCGAGCTGCTCCAGCGCGAGCACATGCGTGTCCAGTCGCCGGCGGCCGATGACGTCGCCGCCCGGCGGCGGCAGCATCACCTCGCCGCAGCGGGCGAGCAGGGGCCCGGCGAGCAGGATCGAGGCGCGAATGCGCACGCACAGCTCGGGGTCGAGGTCGGCGGCGCGGATGCTCTTGGCGTGGATGTGAAGCGTGTTGCGCGCGGACCATTCGGCCGACGCGCCGACCGAGCGGACCAGCTCGACCAGCGTCTCGGTGTCTCGGATCCGCGGCACGTTCTCCAGCACGACCGGATGCTCGGTCAGCAGCGCGGCGGCGATGATCGGTAGCGCCGAATTCTTGTTGCCGGACGGCTCGATCGAGCCCGAGAGCCGGTGACCGCCCTCGACGATGTATTGGATGGGCGCCACGGGGTTCTCGCTGTCCTGTTGAGTGGGAGGGCCTGTTTCGGGCGGAAACTACAGAGATTTGAGCGCGGGAGCAATTGTAGTGGGCGGTGGTTCGTGGCCGGTCCGTGAGCCCAGGCGAGGCTGCTGATCCCTCATGGTGAGGAGCGCGGAACGCGCGTCTCGAACCATGCAGGCCCCTATGTCGCCCGTGGCCATCCATCGAGACGCCCGCTTTCGCGGGCTCGTCAGGATGAGGACGGGAGCTTGTGGCAAGAGGCCTCAAAACAGACCGATGATATTCCCGATCACATAGAGGATCGCGATCAGGATCAGGGCCCCCATCATGACGAAGGAGATTTCGATGGCGATGGCGCCGGTGCCGAGTGTGGCGGCGACGGCGGCGAGGAGCCGTTCCTCCCGAAAGATCAGGGAGAGCACCGAAAGCAGGATGGCGAGCAGGCCGAGCGAGATTGCCGTGACCGACGCGGTTTCACTCCAGCTTCGTCCAGCCGATTTCTCGACCTTCGGGGCCTGATACTCGACGCCCTTCACCTTCGCGACGATGCGGTCCTTGATGCGATGTCCGGTGTCGACGATCACCTTGTCCGCCGGCGGCGGCGGAAACACGATCGGCACGACCCAATGCGGCAGCACCGCCGCCATCAGCGCCAGCACGCCGACAATGCTGCCGATGATGCCGAGACGGCGTGAGGGCGCGGCGGAGCTGGTCGTTGCAGAGGCGGTCATGGCGCGACACTTCCCGGCCGGAACTGGCCTTGCGGGGTCATGCCGTTTCGTCGCGACGGCGCGTGGAGAGGTTCAGAGCCGGATTGGTGCTGCCGTCATGCCAGGGCTTGTCCAGGCTTGTCCCGGGCATCCACGTTCTTTGTTCCGCGGGGGCAAGACGTGGATGCCCGGGACAAGCCCGGCCATGACGCCGCGGAAGCAGCGAGCCCTCAAATATCGATCGTCGCGCTCAGCGAATGTTCCTGAATGAAATCGCGGCGCGGCTCGACGACGTCGCCCATCAGCTTGGTGAAGATGTCGTCGGCCTCGTCGACCTCCTTGACCTTCACCTGGAGCAGCGAGCGTGCCTCGGTGTCGAGCGTCGTTTCCCAGAGCTGCTCCGGGTTCATCTCGCCCAGGCCTTTATAGCGCTGCAGGCTGATGCCCTTGCGACCCGAATCGGTCACGGCCTCGAACAGATCGACCGGGCCGTGGACCACGTGCTCGGAATCCTTGCGCCGTAGCTTGCCGGAGCGGGCGTAAACGTCCTGGAGCTTGGTCGTGTATTCGTCGAGCTTGCGCGCCTCGGCCGAGCCAAGCAGCGCATCGTCGATGACGGCGGCTTCCTTGACGCCGCGCACGGTGCGCTCGAACAGGAAGCCCTGGCCCTCGATGAATTGTCCGACCCAGCCCCGCTCGACCTCCTCGGCCTGGTTGTCCAGCCGGCTCGCGATGTATTGCGCGGCGGCCGCCGCCTTCTCGGGATCGCCGTAGATCTCCTTGTTCAGCACGCCGGTGATGGCGGCCTGCTCGACCACCTTGCGATTATAGCGGCTGTGCAGGTTGCGCAGGACGCTGCGGACTACGCGGGCGTCGTCGACCAGCGCGCGCAGATCGCGCCCGGAGCGGTCGCCGCCGGTGCCGGGGATGTACACGCAATCATCGAGGCCGGCGTCGATGAGATAGTCTTCCAGCGCCCGCTCGTCCTTCAGGTACTGCTCGGACTTGCCGCGTGAGACCTTATAGAGCGGCGGCTGGGCGATATAGAGATAGCCGCCATCGATGATGTCGCGCATCTGCCGGTAGAAGAACGTCAGCAGCAGCGTGCGGATGTGGGCGCCGTCGACGTCGGCGTCCGTCATCACGATGATCTTGTGATAGCGCAGCTTCTCGACCGAGAACTCGTCGCTAATGCCGGTGCCGAGCGCGGTGATCAGCGTGCCGATCTGCTCTGACGACAGCATCTTGTCGGGACGCACGCGCTCGACGTTCAGGATCTTGCCGCGGAGCGGCAAGACGGCCTGGAATTCGCGGTTGCGGCCCTGCTTGGCGCTGCCGCCTGCCGAGTCGCCCTCGACGATGAAGAGCTCGGACTTGGCCGGATCCTTTTCCTGGCAGTCGGCGAGCTTGCCCGGCAGCGAGGAGACCGAGAGCGGGCTCTTGCGCGTCAGTTCGCGCGCTTTTCGCGCAGCTTCACGGGCCGCCGCGGCCTGGATCACCTTGCCGACGATCATCTTGGCTTCGCTCGGGTGCTCCTCGAACCAGGCGGCAAGCGCCTCGTTAAGGACGTTCTCGACCACGGGGCGCACTTCCGAGGACACCAGCTTGTCCTTGGTTTGCGACGAAAACTTCGGATCGGGCACCTTCACCGAGAGAACGGCGGTGAGCCCTTCGCGGCAATCGTCGCCGGTCAGCGCGATCTTTTCCTTCTTGGCATTGGCCTCGGCATAGCCGTTGACCTGGCGCGTCAGCGCGCCGCGGAACCCGGCGAGATGGGTGCCCCCGTCGCGTTGCGGGATGTTGTTGGTGAAGCACAGCACGTTCTCGTGGTAGCTGTCGTTCCACCACAAAGCGGCCTCGACGCCGATGCCGTTGGCTTCCGAGCGCACCATGATCGGCGCCGGCACCAGCGCCTTCTTGTTGCGGTCGAGATATTTGACGAACTCCTCGACGCCGCCGGAATAGAACATCTCCTCGCGCTTCTCGACCGCGTGGCGCATGTCGGAGAGCACGATGTTGACGCCGGAATTGAGGAAGGCGAGCTCGCGTAAGCGATGCTCGAGCGTGGCGAAGTCGTATTCGATGTTCTTGAAGGTCTCGGTCGAGGCCAGGAACGTCACCTCGGTGCCGCGCCGGCCCGGCGCCTCGCCGACCACCTTCAGCGGTGCGACGGCATCGCCGTGAGCGAACTCGATATAGTGCTCCTTGTTGTCACGCCAGATGCGCAAGCCGAGCTTGCTCGACAGCGCGTTGACGACGGAGACGCCGACGCCGTGCAGGCCGCCGGAAACCTTGTAGGAGTTCTGGTCGAACTTACCGCCGGCGTGCAGCTGGGTCATGATGACCTCGGCCGCCGAGATGCCTTCGCCCTTGTGGATGTCGACGGGAATTCCGCGGCCGTCGTCGCGCACGGTGACGGAATTATCCGCGTTGAGGATCACCTCGACGCGCGAGGCATGGCCGGCGAGCGCTTCGTCGATGGCGTTATCGACGACCTCGTAGACCATGTGGTGCAGGCCCGAGCCGTCGTCGGTGTCGCCGATATACATGCCCGGGCGCTTGCGGACGGCATCGAGTCCCTTGAGCACGCGGATCGATTCCGCGCCGTAATCGCTCGCGTTGGAGGGCTCGTTTTCGGCAGCGTGCTGCCGAGCAGGTTCTGTCATGAGAGGCCTTCGAGATGTCGCCCGAATCAGCGGCGCAAAAGGCGCTGATTTGCGGGGCTATTTGTGCCATGAAAGACCGCTTGCGCCTAGCGCAAAGTATCCTCCAGCAACCCTTTGAGCAGATAGGGTTTTTCGGCCGGCTTTCAAGGCGCCGGAGGGCCGATTCTGGGCGCCGCAAAAAGCCCGATTCGAGGGCAGTTTTTTGCCTCGAAAAGCCGTGGATTTTGCGGGGCCAGGAAGAGTGGTTTTGGGGCACCTGAAACTGATTCATCGATCGCCGTCATGCCCGGCCTTGTCCTGGCATCCACGTTCTTGGCGTCGCGGAAGACGTGGATGGCCGGGACAAGCCCGGCCATGACGATACCGCGAATCTGAAAGCGTGCAGCCTCAATACATCTGCAGCGGCAGCACGTCGCCGCTCGGGCCCACCAGAAGGCCCCAGGCCTCGCCGGCGGCAACGGTCAGGGACTCGCTACGCGCAGGGCGGCCGGGCAGGCGCAACGCGTACACGTACTTGCCAGGCGGCAGGTCGAGCATCGGGCCTTTCGGTGATTGCGGGCCGCCGGCGCCGGCTGCGATCTTCACCGACTGCTTGTTGATCGTCAGCGCGGCCTCGTTCGCTGCCATGTTTCCAAGCATGAGCCGCGCTTGTCCCGCCTTCGGCATGATCTCGGCCTTGGTCGCGGCATCGGCATTCTTCTGCGCCAGGCTGACCGTGGTCTCGCCCTTGGCGCGGCCGAGCTTGAGCACGGCGGGACCTTGCGGCGAGGTGAATTCGATCTGCGCGCGTTCCGCTGACAAGGCCACGCCGTCGGTCTTCTCCTGCCAGCCCAGCTTTGCAAGCTCGGCCCGGTAGAAGGCGAGGACCTCGTCGAGCGAAGCGGGGATGCGGGCCTCGAGCTCGCGGCGGAGCGGCGCTTCGCCTCCGGGTATCTTGGTGGTGGCGAGCGATTTCGACGAACGCTGCGTCGGCACCGGCAGCGGGGACTCAGGATCGGGCTTGAGCGGCTCGGCGGATTTGGCCTGAACCTCCACCTCCGCACCGGCCGCAGCCTTGGCCGCTTCGGTCACCAGGCCCGATCCGTCGGCGCGGACATTCACCTTCGGGCCCATCTGCATCACCGTCATCGAGATCGACTTGCCGCCCTTCGAGAACGCCATCACCGCCATGTTCGGCTGGTTGATGACGGAGGGCTGCTCCTTCCAGCCCGAGCTCTTCAGCGCGGTCCGATAGAAGCTGCTGAGCGCCTTCACGCTCGACGCCGAGGAGAATTCCAGCCGGCCGTCGCCGCCTTCGAACTTCACGGCTTCGGCGTTTTCGGGCAGCGGCACCGGCGTCTTGCTGTCAGCGAGCGCGGTGAGCGGGGCGTCCGACAGGGCGGCGGCTTGCGTCTTGCGCCTGATATCATCGGCCGCAATGAGCTGCTGAGCCGTACCCAAGGCATCGCTCAGGAACCGCGCGTCGGCCTCCTTCTTCGCCTTGGCGCGAGCGGCGAGCGCGGATTCCTTCACCTGCGCGGTCAGGCTGACCATGGTGAAATCATACTTGCGGCCGAGCCGCAGCACACCGGTTTCATCAGTGTTGGAAATCTTGATCGCCACCTCGTCGCCGGGCGCGAGCGGCGCGCGGCCGTCCTCCTGCCAGCCGCGCGCGGTGAGCTCGCGCTGATAGAAGGCGCGCACGGCGGGCAGCTCGGCGATCGCGGCGGCCGAGATCTCGCGCTTGTTCGAGCTGGCGCTGCCGAGACCCCGTGCAGATTTGGTCGGCTTCGGCCGCGGCAGGCCGGCCATATCGTCGTCGGCCTCGAGCACCTCCGGCAGCGCGAACGGCGCGACCCGGATCTCGACATTGGTGCGGCCATCGTCGCGGCGCGTCAGGGTCAGCATCACCGGCTTCTGGTAGACGTGCGTCGCGTCGCGATCGGGGTGGTCGTAGAAGGCGCGAACGCCGTTCGGAACGTCCCCGGCAAGATCGGCGTTCGGCCAGCGCGATGCCGTATCGGGGTTCAGCTTGCGCCATCCCATCGCCGCCATGTCCTTGGTAAAGAATGCTGCGGTCGCATCGAGCGCGCCGGGCGCAATGCAGCTGAGATAGGGCCGGGTCTCGTCGAACACGAGATCGATCGCACCTTCCGGAAAGGGCACGTTCGCATAGATCCGGTTCGGCGTGTAGAACACGGCGGACTGGTCGGGTCGCCCGCGCGCCTGTGTGAAGGAAACGCGCAGCCCCTGCCGTCCCTTCTTGAAGGTCAACGCTGTGCTTTTCTCATCCAGCGGATACACATAGGGCACCCAGCCGTCGGCGCTCAGCAGCTTCCTGGTGGCGTCCGACGTGGCGGCAAGCGGGGTCGGCACGGTGTAGATCACGCGATAGGTGTCGGGACGCGAAGTGTCCTCCACCGCGCCGTCGAGCCGCGGCAGCGTATGGACGTCGACGATGCCGTCGTCTGCCGCGCCGGCGGGACGCGAGGGGATCACTATCGCGAGAATGCCGCAGGCAAGCAGCAGCCATCTTGCCGGGACTTGCGCCCCGCGCCGGATCATCGGCATCGTCAAAAAACTCCTGGATGTCGCGCGGGTCGTCATGCCCTTGCGCATTGGCGGGCTGCGGCGCCGTCGGTGCGGCCTCAGACGAGAAGTCGCGCCGGGAACCGGAGAGGTTCAACAGGCTCAGTACAGCTGCAGCGGCGGCCAGGCGTCACCGTCGCGCCCGACCGTGAGCTCCCAGGTGTCGCCGGCGGCGACGGTGAGGATGTTCGTGGTGGCGGGTTGGCCCGGGACGCCCAGCCTGTACGAATATTCGCCCGGCGCGAGGTCCAGCGCGACGGCGTTCGCGCCGGCCGGGCGCGGGATGGTCCGCTCGTTGATGGTGAGGACCGCTTCCTTGTCGCCGATATTGCTGAACACCAGCTTCGCCTGGCCGGGCTCGGGCAGCACGTTCGCCTTTGTCGCCATGTCCGCGTTCTTCTGCACCAGATGAACCGAGGTGCCGGAATCCTTGCGGTCGAGCTTCAGCGCGGCCGGCCCCAGCGGCGAGACGAAGGCGAGCCGGATGTGATCGGCATTGATCACGGCGCCATCATGCTGCTCTTGCCAGCCGAGCTTGCGAAGCTCGGTCCGGTAGAAGGCGAGCACGTCGCTGAGCCCCGCGGGCACGGTGGCCTCCAGCCTGACGCGGAGCGGCGCGTCGACGCCCTGCATCAGCGTGGTGTGGATCCCCCTGTAAGTATAGCGGGTCGGTGCGGGCAGCTTGGCATCGGAATCCAGCGTGAGCGGCGTCGGAAACAGATGCGGCAGCGAGGCACCGGCGCTGGCCGCGAGCATGCACATCGCAAACAGGGCGAAGCCGCACGCAAACAACTGCCATCGTGCCGGAGCTTGCGCCCCATGCCTCACCGCCGTCATGCTCATGCTCCAAAAATATCGCGAAGGATGTCGCGCATGTCGGAGTGCTGCGCGATGGCCGCTTCTTGCGGCCTCAAGCAGCTAGTCGCGATCTGGAACAGGCGGGTTCAATGCGGCGGCCTAGCTGCGGGCCGAGACTCGTCCGCTCTCGACGTCAAACACTTCGCCCCCCGCGCCGATCTCGGCGAAGGCGGCAGGATCCGCACCGGTCAGCCACACCTGCGCGCCGAGCTTCTTCAGCTCATCGAACAGCGCCGCCCGGCGGTTCGGATCGAGATGCGCAACCACCTCGTCGAGCAGCAGCAGCGGCACGATGCCGGTCATCTCGGCGACGAGGCTCGCATGCGCCAGCACGAGGCCGATCAGCAGCGCCTTCTGCTCGCCGGTGGAGGCATCGCGCGCCGGCATGCTCTTGGGCGCGTAGATCACCTGGAGGTCGGTGAGATGCGGGCCGTCGGTGGTGCGGCCGGCGATCGCATCGCGCGGGCGGTTGTCGCGCAGGATCTGGCGGTAGCGGTCCTCGACCGAGGTCGCGGTCTCCTCGAGCAGCGCGTTCTCCATCCAGCCGTCGAGCGCGATTTGAGCGGACGGAAATGCGGATGCCTGCGCGCGCGCGTTGAGCATGCCGGTGAGCCTTGCCGCGGTCTGGCCGCGCGTGGCCGCCACCGCGACGGCGAGCTCGGCCGTCTCGCGCTCGATCGCGTCGCACCAATGGTCGTCGTAATTGCGCGTCTCCAGCAGGCGGTTGCGCGAGCGCAAGGAGCGCTCGAGCGCGTTGATGCGGCTGGAATGCTCGCTGTCGATGGCGAGCACGAGACGGTCGAAGAAGCGCCGCCGTTCGGACGCTGCGCCCATGAACAGCCCGTCCATCGCCGGCGTCAGCCACACCATGCGGATATGATCGCCGAAGGCGCTGGCCGAGCCCACCGGCTCGCGGTCGATGCGGCAGCGCCGGCTCACCGTGGTATCCGCGCGCGGCGCATCGATGCCGGTGCCGAGCGTCGCCAGCCCCAGCGCGCCCTCGACCTGCGCCGACACCGCCCAGGAGCCGTCGCCCTGGTTGTCGGCGACATCCTCCAGCGTCGCCCGGCGCAGGCCGCGGCCCGGCGACAGGAACGAGATCGCCTCGATGCAATTGGTCTTGCCCGCCCCGTTCGGCCCGACCAGCGCCACCAGATCAGCCGCCGTCTCGAGCCCCGCCGCCCGGTAATTGCGAAAATGCGTCAGCGTCAGCCGATGAATGCGGGAGGGGGTCATATCACTCTGTCATTGCCGGGCTTGACCCGGCAATCCATCGCCCGCGTCAGCGGGCTATTTCATCATATAGGTCTTGCCACGCGGGATTGCTTTTCACGATCAGGTCGATCTTCCACTCGCGTGACCAGTGCTTCATGTTCTTTTCGCGCTGAAGGGCAGCGGCGATCGTGTCATGCGCCTCGAAATAGACCAGGGTCTCCACGCCGTAACGCTTGGTGAAGCCGTCCGCCAGGCCTTCGCGATGTTCGTAGACGCGCCTGACCAGATTGTTCGTGACGCCGATGTAGAGTGTTCCACCGGGCTTGCTGGCGAGGATGTACACCCAATAGGTCATCTTGCTTGATGGATGGCCGGGTCAAGCCCGGCCATGACGAGAAGAGAGAAATCGCCTCACACCCGCATCGGCATCAGCACGTACAGCGCGCTCTTGTCGTCGCGGTCCTGCACCAGCGTCGGCGAGCCGGGGTCGGCGAGGCGGAGCGTTGCGACGTCGCCTTCGATCTGGGCGGCGATGTCGAGCAGATAGCGGGAGTTGAAGCCGATATCGAGCGCGTCGGAGGCGTATTCGACCTCGAGCTCTTCGGTCGCGCTGCCGGAATCCGGATTGGTCACCGACAGCACCAGCTTGCCCGCCGACAGCGACAATTTGACCGCGCGGCCGCGCTCGCTCGAAATCGTCGAGACGCGGTCGACCGCGTTCTCGAAATCCTTCTTGTCGACCACGAGCTCCTTGTCGTTGTTCTGCGGAATGACGCGGCCGTAATCGGGGAAGGTGCCGTCGATCAGCTTCGAGGTCAGCACGACGTTGCCGATGGTGAAGCGGATCTTGGCCTGCGACAGCTCGATCGTCATCTCGGCTTCGGTGTCCTCGATCAGGCGCTGCACCTCGCCGACCGTCTTGCGCGGCACGATCACGCCGGGCATGCCCTCGGCCCCCTTGGGCTGCACCAGGTCGAGCTGGGCGAGGCGGTGGCCGTCGGTGGCGACACCGCGCAGGGTGGCGGCCTTCGCCGTGCCGGCGGCATGCAGATAGATGCCGTTGAGGTAATAGCGCGTCTCCTCGGTCGAGATCGCGAACTGGGTGCGGTCGATCAGCCGCTTGACGTCCTTGGCGGCGAGCGAGAACGAATGCGACATGTCGCCGGCGGCCAGATCCGGGAAATCGTTCTCCGGCAGCGTCTGCAGCGTGAAGCGCGAGCGGCCGGCGCGGATCGCGAGCACGGCGCGGTCGCCGTCGGCCTCCAGCACGATCTGCGAGCCGTCCGGCAGCTTGCGCACGATGTCGTAGAACATGTGCGCCGGCACGGTGGTGGAGCCCGCGGTCGCGGTTTCCGCCGGCAGCGTCTCGGTCACTTCGAGGTCGAGGTCGGTCGCCTTCAGCGACAATTTCGCGTTCTCGGCGCGCACCAGCACGTTGCCGAGGATCGGGATCGTGTTGCGGCGCTCGACCACGCGGTGGACATGGCCCAGCGACTTCAGCAATTGTGCGCGTTCGACCGTAACCTTCATTGCACTACTCGCCCGATCCCTTAGGAAAACACAGCGTTGAGAAGGCCGGGCGGCGGGACGCGCGCCACGGCACCGAAGACCCCGGCAAGGCCGGATCATTCCTGCCGATATGACCAAAGCCGTCTGGGTCGCGCAAGGTGGCGCGGATGGACCGCAGATTCAAGGGATTGGGGCCAGTTCCCCACGATTTACCGCCTCAAAACGAAGACGCCGCCCAGGCAAGCCGGGGCGGCGGGAGCAGGGCGGGAGCCCTAGGCCTTTATTCCTGAAGCTGGCGCTTCAGCGATTCCACTTCCTCCGACAGCGCGGTGTCCTTGGAGACCAGCGCCTCGATCTTGCGCACCGCGTGCAGCACCGTGGTGTGGTCGCGCCCGCCGAAGCGGCGGCCGATCTCGGGCAGCGAGCGCAGCGTCAGCGTCTTGGCGAGATACATCGCCACCTGGCGCGGGCGCACCACGTTGGCGGTGCGGCGCGAGGACAAGAGGTCGGAGCGGCTGACATTATACTGCCGCGCCACCACGCGCTGGATGTCCTCGATCTTGATCCGCTTCGGCTCCTGCGGCCGCACCAGGTCGCGCACCTCGTGCTCGGCCATCTCCAGCGTCACCGGCCGGTTGTTGAGCTTGGAATGCGCCAGCAGCCGGTTGATCGCGCCTTCGAGGTCGCGGCCGTTATGGGTGATGGTGCGCGCCAGATAATGCAGCACCTCCTCGGGCACCTCGAACGTGGCGTGATGGGCGCGGGCCGCCGCGACGCGCGACTTCAGGATGCCGTGGCGCAGCTCCTCGCCGAGCGATCCCATCTCGACCACGAGCCCGCCGGCGAGCCGCGAGCGCACGCGATCGTCGAGGCTTTCCAGATCCGATGGCGGACGGTCGGCCGCGATCACGACTTGGCGGCCGGCGTCGATCAGCGCGTTCAGCGTGTGGCAGAACTCGGCCTGCGTCGACTTGCCCTGCAGGAACTGGAGGTCGTCGATGACAAGCACGTCGATGCCGCGCAGCGCTTCCTTGAAGGCCAGCGCCGTCTGCGTCTTCAGCGCAGCGACGAAGCCATACATGAATTTTTCGGCCGTGAGATACAGCACCTTGCGCTCGTTGCCGGAATTGCCGGCCCAGGTCACGGCCTGCAAGAGATGCGTCTTGCCGAGGCCGACGCCGGCATGGATGTAGAGCGGGTTGAACATCACGGGGTCGCCACGACGCCCTTCGGCGACTTGGCGCGCGGCCGCATGGGCCAGCGTGTTGGAGCGGCCGACGACGAAGCTCGCAAAGGTCAGGCGCGGATCGAGCGGCGAGCCGCCGAGCGCGTCGTGATTGGCCGAGACCGGCGCGGTCGCCGTCGAGCGCAATTCCGGCGTCGGCGCGCGGCGCGCCTCGACCGGCGCGGGCGCTTCCTTCGGCTGCGCCGAGGGGCGCACGGCGGACCGCACCGTGAGGTCGATGCGATGCACTTCCGGCATCTCGGCCTGCCAGCACGACAGCACGCGCTCGGCATAATGGGCCTGGATCCAGCTCTTCAGGAACCGCGTCGGCACCGAGAGCCGCACGCTCTCGTCCTGCACGCCTTCCAGATCCATGCGTGCAAACCAGCTCGTGTAGACGTCCTCGCCAACGCTCGAGCGCAGCCGACCCTTCACGCGTGACCAGCGATCCTGTTCCATTGTCATCGTCAGAAAACTTCTCTTGAGAGATATAGTTGCGTTGTGAGCGCCATGCAGGGTTCTTGCCACGGACCCTGAACTGGCGCGACCTCGAGCGAGTCCATCGTCGGGCATGGCTCGACCGTTCGGCGCGAACGCCGCGGGTCAGATCAGCGATGTCAGAGATGGAGGGGTCGCGAGGTCAGCGCGTACTCGGCGCTCCGTCACACGCGGGAGGCTGGAGATCCGACGGGGCTGAAACGGCATCGTTGGAAAAGGAAACGTGCTGAAATACCGCGTTGAGTCCGTAAGACATGATACCTCCCCGTCCTGCCGTGATCACTCACGGCAAGGTCCTGCGTGTCCTGAAGACAACCGCGCCGTACTCCTGTCGCGGATGTCTGCCCAAATGTACTAGTCGTCCGCTCGACTTCGCCACCTTGTGTGCCGGGATAGCTTCGCGATGTCTCTCTTGTACGCCTTGGCGCGACGGGATGGATAAGATCCCGCTTGGAGACATTCAGACAAAAAACTACCCTTCCCACATTGCTGTGGGTTCGACCGACAATCACTTGTTGAAGCGTCGCCTACGTGCACATCGCCGCCGATTTGCACGCTCGCCCCGTTTCCGATACCGCGCTGGTCTCAAGATCGTGGGCGCCGCTGACGACCTAAGGAATACACTAAGCGGAAAGACTCGCAACGAATTGATTCACACTTGAGCCAGCAAAAAAACTTGACGTCAGTTAACGCCGCACGTGGGTTGTGCACAGGCTCGGAGCAAGTTTTTGGATTCGTGCACAGAATCGAAAATGCCGGACCTCATGTGACAATTCTCCGCCACCGCCGATTTTTTTTACAAATTTGTCACGCGTTCGACGCGCGGGCCGAATTTTCCAAATGCTTGCGGTCGCTATGTCGATAAGTGATTAGCGAGACATCGTTTTTTGAGTCTCGTTTCACAGGGTAACTCCATCGTCACACGCTTTCCTGTGAATCTACGGTGTGCAGAACTCTCGTCCACCACCGATTCAATTCGCGCCCGCCTCACAGGGGTTTTTTGCAACGCAGTGAAGTTTCCGCTGTGGCAAAACATCGGCAGGTAGAATTACGGAATGAAGACTGACGCAGACGATGTAAATCGTCCAAGCGACACATGAGCCTCGCGTGACAGCTTGCGTGAATATGACAGCCAACAAAAAAGCCCGGCGCGAGGCCGGGCTTTTTGACGCGCTGACCGGATCGACCGATCAGGCGATGTCGCCAAGATGACTTAGCAGATTTACTTCGCGAGCTTGGCGATCTGCGCGGTGAGGCGCGAGACTTTGCGGCTGGCGTTGTTCTTGTGAATGATGTTGCGCTGGGCGGCGCGCATCAAGGCGGGCTCGGCCGTCGCGAGCGCCTTCACGGCAGCGGCGCGGTCGCCGCTCTCGATGGCTTCCTCGACGTTGCGCACGGCGCCACGCATCTGGGTGCGGCGCGACTTGTTGACGGCGGTGCGGCGGGCGATCTTGCGCGTCGCTTTCTTGGCGGAAGTGGTATTGGCCATGGTCTCAATGTCCTTTGCGGGTACCGGTCGCGTCTTGGTCGGGTAGCGCCGGCTTGCTTGACCGCGGAATCGACGCTCGGATTTAGGGTGTTCGGTTGCTGGGCCGTTCCCGGAACATGAGCGACCGCCTTGCGGCTGTCTCTGAGGCTCCAAGGTGTCTTCAAGCTCGGATGAGTCCTGAAGCCCAGGGTGCCTGCAACTGCTCAAAGAACAGCGGCGGCGGGATTGCGCCCACCGCCAGTTGGCGCCCTTATAGAGAGGGTCTTTCGCACCGTCAACGCTTTCGGGCGCCGGAAACGCGCCTTTGGCGGCCTGGATGAGTGCCGTAACGCCCTGAAGAGGTTGAATTTCTGCCGTCGCCCGGCTATTGGCTGGCATCGTTCCGAAAAGGTCGTCTGCTCGGACGGCCATCGTAGGTGAGGCATGATCCGCGGCTTTTTCCGACTGATAGGGCTGTTGCTGCTCGCCGGCGGGTTCATCTTCATGGTCTATGACGGCGCCCGCTGGGTGGCCGACCAGACCCTCAAATTCACCCGTTTCGGCCAGTTCTGGAACGACATCAATCAGGCCAGCCAATCGGCCTTCCGCACCTGGGTCGAGGCCAAGGCGCCCTGGCTCTGGACCTCGGTGATCCGCCTGGTGCTGGAGCAGCCGGTCTTCGCCGTCCTCGGCATTCTCGGCATCCTCCTGATGATCCTGTTCCGCCCGCGCAAGCCCTTGATCGGCTATTCCCGGGATTGAGCTTTCAACTCTTCCGCGACCAAAGCACGATCCGGAAAAGTGCAATCGGTATCGGCGTGAGAGGGTATCGCCGCAAACGAGGTGTCGCCTACCCTCCCCTGGAGGGGGAGGGTCGGCACGTGATGGAGCGAAGCGAGATCGCGTGACGGGGTGGGGTGATCTCTTCACTCGGGCACTGTCCGTCGCGGAGAGACCGTCACCCCACCCCGCTCGCGCTGCGCGCGATCGACCCACGGGCGAGCTACGCTCGTCCCGGACCCCTCCAGGGGAGGGTAAGACACTCAACGCTTTATTAACCATAACCGGTGCATCACTGGAGCTGTCTCGTTTCGAGGATGGGTCCGGTGCCGGTTGCACGCGCGTTTCGATGGTCGAACTTGGCGTCCTTGGCAGCGTCCGCCGCGCTCGCTTTGGGCGGCTGCATGCAGACCGCAACTCCCGTCGCGATGGTGCAGCCTCGTCCCGATCTCGATGCCATGGCCTATGGCCAGCCCTATAATGCGCCGCGGCCGGTCGTCGTCGCCAACAACGGCGGTGGCGCAATCGCAGCGCTCAGTAATTCCTTTGCCGCTTCGCCCGCACCGATGCCGGTCGGCTACGCCGCGCCGATGGCGGTGCCGGTGCGCAATGGCGCCTCCTACCATCTGGACGCCGGCGACAAGCTTCGCGTCGTGGTCTACGGCCAGGAAGGTCTCACCAACAGCTATGCGATCGACGCCGGTGGCTCCATCACCATGCCGCTGATCGGCGCGGTGCCCGCCCGCGGCCGCACCACGGCAGGGCTGGCCGGCGAGATCGCCGCACGCCTGCGCAACGGCTACATCCGCGAGCCTTCGGTGGCGGTCGAGATCGAGACCTATCGTCCGTTCTTCATCCTCGGCGAGGTCCTCGCGCCCGGCCAATATCCCTACGTGCCGAATATGACGGTCGAGAGCGCGGTCGCCATCGCCGGCGGCTTCTCCCCGCGCGCCAAGCGCGACATGGTCACCGTCACGCACACCGAGAACGGCGGCGCCATGCGCGCCGTGGTGCCGCTCGGCACGCCGCTCGCGCCCGGCGACACCGTGTTCGTCGGCGAGCGCTGGTTCTAGGGCTCAAGCCCGACTCTCTCCTTCGTCATTCCGGGGCGCGACGAAGTCGCGAGCCCGGAATCCATTCATCCACGAACGCTGACGCACGATGGATTCCGGGCTCGCGCTGCGCGCGCCCCGGAATGACAGTGGAAAGAGCCGCGCGCTACTTCGTCAAATGCTTCGCGAAAAAATCCATGCTGCGCGGCCAGGCGATGTCGGCGCTGGCCTTGTCGTAGCTGGCGCGCTCGTCGCAATGGAAACCATGCTGGGCGCCTGGATAGATGAAGACCTCCACATCCGGCCGCTTCGATTTGATGGTCTCGACGTCGGCGAGCGGAATGCCGGCATCCTTCTCGCCGAAATGCAGCTGGGTCGGCACCTTCGGCGTCTCGTCGGCGAAGCGAACGACGGCGCCGCCGTAATAGCCGATCGCGGCCTTCAGGCCGGTCAGTCGCGTCGCCGCGACGAAGGCGATGCTGCCGCCCAAGCAAAAGCCGATGATGCCGACGGGCCCGACGCTCTTCACCGCATCGATCGCAGCCTGCGTGTCGCGCAGCATCGCGGCCCAGTCCGGGTTGGCCACGAACTTGCGCGCCTCCGCGATCTCGTCGGGCGAATAGCCCGACTGGAAGTTCGGCGCCGTCCGGTCGAAGATCGACGGCGCGATCGCGACATAGCCTTCCCCGGCGAGGCGGTCGCAGACCGAGCGGATGTGGTGATTGACCCCAAAGATCTCCTGGATCACCACCACCGCGCCCTTCGGCGTGCCGGCGGGATCGGCGCGATAGGCGCCGAGCTGGAAATTGTCCGAGGCCGTCAGCTTGATGTCCTGTCCCACGCGGGTTGTCCTTCTTGGTTGGTATTGATCCGAGGTCGCGTTCGTTCCACGCGCTAATCATGGCCGGGACAAGCCCGGCCATGACGATCCGGAATATCGGCGCTCAACACTACTCCCACATCCAGTTCTCGCCGTAATCCTCCTTCCATCCGGCCAGCCGGCCGTGGCGGAATTGCAGGAACAGGCGATGGCGATACGGGATCAGGCCGCTGCCGCCGATGTTGCGCAAGGCGAGATAGATCTCGTGGCCGGGACGTCCCCGCACATATTGCAGCTGCTGCCCGAGGGCGCGCGCGGTCTGTTCGGCATCCATGCCGAAGGCGAGCGGAATGTTGTTCGACAAGGTCGTGACGAAAGGCTGGCGCTGCGGCACGGCGCCGAACGGCTCGGCCTGCGCGGAGATCGACAGCAGTATCGTGCCCGCAGCCAGCATCATCAGCTTCATCGCCTGTGTCCTTGCTCGATCGCCCTATGCCGGCAAGTTCTTCAGGAAAGGCACGACCGCGTCAACAAAAGCCTCGGGCTGATCGATGTTGACGGCGTGTCCGGCCGCGGGGATCACGACCTTTTGTGCGCCGGGAATCTTCGCCGCCATGTAGTCGGAGGCAGCAAGGAACGGGGTGTCGTCGGCGCCGACAACGATCAGGCTGGGCACCTTGATCTCAGGCAACAGCTCCATCACGCGCGCATCGCGCTGGGTCAGCATGCCGCGCGCGGCGAGCGCAAGCCCGCTGGCGTTGCGATGGCTCGCGGTGGCGCGCTCGCGCGTCGCCGCTTTCAAGACCTCGAGGCCTTCGCGGTCGAGCCGGTCGGCGGTGGCAAGCGCCCGCGCGTTCCAGGCTTCGCGCGCATCGTCCTTCCTGAAGCCGGGGCCGGTGTCGATGATCAGCAGCGCGCGGGCCCGCTCCGGATGTGCGCGGTAGAACGCCAGCGACATGTAGCCGCCGAGCGAAAGCCCGCCGATGATGGCGCGCTTCGCGCCGACCGCATCGAGGATCGCCGCCATGTCACCGACCGTGAGGTCTTCGCTATAAGCACTCGCATCGTCAGGGTAATCGGACTGGCCGTGGCCGCGCATGTCCCACAGGATCAGCGTGTGGTCCTTCGCCAGCGCGTCGATTTGCCCATGCCACATCGCCGACGTTGAGGAATAGCCGTGCGTGAGCAGCAGCGGCGGCCCGTTGCCATGAACCTCGTAGTAGATGTTGACGCCGTCGCGATTGATCTCCGGCATTGCTTCCCGCCCTTTCTTTTTCCTCGCCACGACACCGCTGCACCCTCTCCCCTTGCGGGAGAGGGTGACTTCGCTGAAAGCGAAGCCGGGTGAGGGGTCTCTATCCGCGCATGACTCTCTCAATGCGAGTGCGCGGATACAACCCCTCATCCGGCGCTTCGCGCCACCTTCTCCCACAAGGGGAGAAGGAAGAAAGCTGTCCAGACCGGATAGATGGGTAACACAGTAGACCGGATGGATGGGTAACAGTTCTCTATCGGCTGGGAGGATCAGCCGATGCCTTGGCGAGAGAGCTGTGCGATGGACCAGCGGATTAGCTTCA
>NZ_JADYVO010000028.1:0-73459 GCF_020193825.1 Bradyrhizobium sp. NBAIM18 | reverse complement strand
GGCCTTGGTGACGTCAAGTTCCTCGCCGCCGCTACGCTTTGGACTGGACTATTCGACTTCCCGATTCTGTTGCTTGCCGCAAGCGTCGCGGCGCTGTTCGTCGTACTCTGCCTCCATATGGTCGGGCAAGGCGTCACCGCACGAACGTCGATCCCGTTCGGACCATTTCTGGTCGTCGGCCTACTCGTCGTGCTTGCTGTGCAGACAAGTGCTGCAAGTATGCCTTTCCAGACTATCAATTTACTGGATGGTTTATTGCCGCCAGCCAGAATACGGCCGGACGTTCACGGCGCCACAACAACGCGCCGTGCTGCCTCGCCTATGCACCCGCTCTGGCGCAAGAGAGGTCACATAATGACGAAAATTGAGGTCAACGGCGATTGCGGCATTCCTTCGGATATGAAGGTGTTTTAGGGATCCCGAGCAACAACATGCTCACGACTAGCTCCTGGACCCTGACGAAATTGCGCGCTTACCAAAATCCGATCGAGAACCTCGACACACGCACAGGCGAGTCGAACTCGCTGGGCGCTCGGGCATTGAATCCATGCAGCGGAGAAGCGTGCAAAGGCAACGCGCATTCATTCCGCGACTACATAGATTAGATTGACAGTAAGACGAAACACAGGCGTTGTTTGGAGGATCGGATGTTGGATCGGACCACTACTGCGTTTGTCGAGGTCCCAGCTCCTGTTCGGCGGTCGTCGAGTTCAAAGGTGATAGCTGGATCTCTCCCTCACTTCCTTTTCCAGGCTGGGGCATAGACATGATTGCCTTCTTGGAGGGGTTTTCCAACATCACCTCGCGAGCTCGCACCTCGCGTAGCACCCAGCCATCATGCTGTTCGCCGACCCTGATCCGAAGCGACAGCTTGCTGGACTGATCGATGAAGATCCCGAAGCTCTCGAAACCTCCCACAACGGTTCCAACCAGCGCGAGCGCCGGCTTCTCCGGCCTCTTGGAGGACAGCGGAGGCACGGGCACAGCGGCAACCGGCGTCGGCACGGGGACCAGCGCCCGTCGTGAGGGCGAGAAGATGGGACGGTCCCGGGTAGCGGATAGCCGGGTCAACGAAATTCCCCACAAGGGATTGGCACTGGATGCCGGCTCTTTCGGCGCCGACACCGAGTTGATGGTCAATGACGAGGGCTCAGGCTTGTCGACTCCTGCCCCACCCTCCCGCTGCCCTATCGAACCAGTGTCCGTCACTTCCTCGCTTTTCACAGCCGCTATGGCCGCGCAGACCGACAGGTTTGTCATGGCCAATACGACGGCGGCGAAACGGATCATTGCGATAGGACGCATCATTTGCGTTCCTGCCATTGACCCGATACCGTCAGCGAAACGCGCAGCTTTCCTGGCGGGGTGGTCGTGCCGGTCAACAACGTTTCGACCAAGAGTTGCTCCACAAAGAGGAATGGAAGACCGGCTTCCAGGTCATAGAGCAGTTGCTGTAAGGCTGGTTGTTCGACCTCGCAGCTCGTCACTACACTAATGAAGCCTGCTTTCGAATGCTTACCCTGCAGTTCGACCTCGGTCGACAGGACGTTGCCCCCGGCTTTTGTGACGGCGCCCACCACCCTTTGCACCAGTGCAGCGCCTGCAACGGTCACAGTCTTTCCTTCGAGAAAGGCCGAACCTCCAGGTCCGGTCAGATTAGGCTCGCCGCTGCGATCAGGCCGAACCGCTCCTCCCTCGAACTGAGGCAATAGCACTCCAGCCTCGTGGAGCTGGTCGTATCGCGCAAATAGATCGGTGATGGCGCTTACGATTACCCAGAGGAAAAGGAGAACTGCGATACCATAGCCTGAAGCAGCTGCAGCAGGTGATGACCGAAATGCCACCCGAAAGAAAGCGGATCCCCTCATGTGCTTCCCCTGAAATAGGCATTCACATGAACCTCGATGTGAAATCGCTCGCCGGGCTCGTTCGATGATCTGGTTGTCGGTGCGAAGAATGCGGCTCGGCTGAACTGCGGTGACTGCTCGATCAGCTGGATCAGCGTCGGGGCATCCTGAGTCAGACCAATCAGTTGCAGCCGATTGCCCTCGACACGCAGGTTGGTGACATAGGTACCATCGGGCAGGATGCTCGAAAGATGATCCAGGACCAACACCGTCGCTGGCGTCGTTTGCTTACGCCGAGCGAGCAGCGCGCCGGCAGTTGATGCAGCGTCGCTCGGATCGCCCTTGACTGCTGCCCGCTGACGCCCGATCGTGCTGCGCAGTTCTTGCAATGCTCCGTCTGCCTTTGTGCTGAGCACCATGGTTACTATCAGCACCAATGCAGTCGCAGTCCCAGCGCCGAGCAGAAAAAACTTCAGGAGTTTCGCAAGGTCTCGGCGACCGGAGATCGCCGAACGAAGACCTGCGGTGAAAAGCGTAATCGGATGCAAGGACAACTCACTCTGTGTATGGATCGCGACTGTGGCAGCTCCGACATGATCCGCGAACTGGACCAGCGGCTCTACCGTGGCACGCGACACCGCCGCTAAAATGAGGCCGATGCGTTCCTTGGGTGCCGACTGAGGCTCACTGAAACCAAAGAGCGCCTGTTCGGCACTCCAGGGCGTTAGTCGATCGATCTGTGAACGGATCATTCCGTTTAGAAATGGTTCTGCCTGCTTTGGAAAGTCGAGCTGCCGAACCAGCACTTGGTTTGGGGCGAGGTAAATGTCCATTACGCACCCGCGCAGTACCCCAATCCAGTTGCTTGGCAGGTTATGGTCGCCGGCCAGCCGAACTTGGGCATTCTCTGGCTGCAGCTTGCGTGCGGAGTGCTGCAGCAGCTGTAGCGTCAGCCCATCCGCTCCGTCGTGGCAAGCGCTTACCCGACGGCGCCGGTGGACACGGTTCGCGATCGCTTCAAGAGCGCTAGCCACCAGGGCACACCAGGCGGTAAGCGCCATTTCGATGTCACTTGCCATCTTCATGCCCACCTCGCCCGTCGTGTGTTTGCGCGCCCTCCTCCTCGTGCGACAGAACTCGATAAGGCAATTTCCCTTCGCCCAATTCAATTACGACCACCGACGACCGCCGCCGACCATCGGCTGCCCGCAATGACACGCGCAACCTCCACGCGTTGCTCTTGCCCGCGATGACCCTGGCACTTGCGGGTACCAGCGCCTGCGCAATAGCAGCCGGGTCGGCGGATAACGCGTCTCGTGAGGCGAGGAAATCCTTCAGGATCAGCGGCGTCATGCCCGGAACTGAAGCGACCACCTCCGCCGGGGCGGCCAAAATGTCTATCCCAGGCGAGCCGCTGAAGACGGTGACAAACGGCATCACTCGGTCAAGCAGCCAGGACGGCGGCCCGAGCACTAGCGGTAGCTCGTCGACATGGACGAAGGGGGCCAGCCTCGGACCATATTTACGTCCCGCCGCTGCATAAAGCGCCTCTTCCGATCGCGCAGCCGCCTTATCCACCGGCTTGGTACGCCACGATACCACCCTATCGGCATAATCCTGCGCCGCTTCGGCGTCTGCGCCAAGGATATTGAAGAGATTGGCGATCATCTCCTTCGGCGCGGCATTGAGATCGACTCGGGCGGCCTCGGTTAGGAACGAGACCGCCACAACGTCACCGCCGATCCGGATGCTGAATCCACCGCGCCTTGGCCGCTCCTCATTTTTCGCCATGAGCAACTGATAAGCCGCTAGCTCAACGCCGGCAGCGACCAACGCTTCTGCTTGCAAGGCGTCATCATCAATCCGCAAGACTCGCGCCGAGTTCGAAAGGTACTGTGAGAATACCACGATGAGCGCGGCCAAGACTGCTAGAAACCAGAGCACCGCCACCAGGATGAAGCCATCCCAAGGGCCAGCCTTGCGTGACGATTGCCCTTTCGATTGCAACATCAATCGCTCCGCGCGCCACCGAGAGCGGCCTTAGAGCCCTGCTGCGGCTCGTCCGGCCTCGAGCTCACGCAGTCCCTCTCACCTTCAATACATCCCGCAGCCGGAGCATCGACATGAATCCGGACCACCCGCGACATTATGGCTAATCCGCCCCGACTACGATCTAGAATAGTCAAGCGAACCGCAGTGGGAAGCCGACCCGCCTCATGCCAATCCGGCCACCAAGCAAGGCTCGCATCCGCATAGGCAAAGGACAGTCGGAAGGGAGGACTAAGCAGCACCACTCGATCGGCGAAATGCAGAGTTTCGGAAAGTGAAACGCCGACCGGCAAAGGTGTGAATGAGGTTCGCGAGCGCACGAGCGCAACATCGGATCCGTTAGCAGTTTCGCCAATCTGGACGATGTCAAGGCCAGGCCCGACATTCGGTCCAATCGCCTTGCGAACAAACGTCACCCCCAGCTCTCCCCCTTCAAACAGCGGCTGCGTCTGGTCGCGATTGGACGGGACAAACTCCGCTGCAGAAAGATCGTTGGCTATTCGGCGCAGCGCCAAACCGAGCATCTCCGCGCGTTGAACACGATTGAGGCCGCGATTCCACGCCGGAAACCATTGCGACGTCATTGTCGCGAGCACCGACATCACGAGCCCCGCGACAACAAGCGCAGCCAGGGCCTCGATCAGGGTAAAACCGGCTCGCGCGTCACGATGTTCTGATGCCGCACACATCAGCCTGCAGTCCGCGCCAGTCGCACTGTGCGCACATCGACGACGGCGCCCGATGCCGAACGAAGACGCAGCTCCACCATGCGAGGAATCCAGCCCGCCTGACCGGCGGCGACGTCCCAACCCGTCCCGATCGGCGCAACCAGAACAGTCCACTCGCCGGAGGCGGACGCACCGCGGAATGTACCCGGTAGCAACCGATCACGGCCTGGAATCGCGGTGACAAGAGCCGCGCTCGCCTCTTGGATGACTGAGACCCTCTCCTCGATCTTACGAACGGCACGCATATTGGTTGATACGACAGTGCCAATTAACCCAAGTGACAGGCTGAGCACCGCGAGCGCGACCAGCATCTCTATCAGAGTGAAGCCAGCGTCACTCTCTTCAGCCTTTGATGAGGGAACGAGAGACAACCTCAATCCTCCCAGTCAGCCAGTTGATCCTGATCTCGACACGCAGGTCAGCCCGCCAGAGCGCAATCGCACCACCGCAGGACAGGCCGTCGGGAAAGAAACTGATCGCCGATAAGACCGGACGTTGGTTGCAGCTGCGTGGCAATATCGCCTCGAATTTGACGTCGTCCGGCACCTGGACAGCAGCGGAGCTGGCGCCCGAATGAATCGCCCGGCGTGGCGGATCGACCAGAGTATCCACCCTGACGCCACCGCCGACCGACATCGCCCGGTCAGCTTTCAGGATCGAGGCGGCCGCAAGAGCATAGGCCTGCAGCCTTGCCTTGGATGTCTGCCGCGGCACGAACGGCAATAGCACTGCCGCGATCATTCCGGTGATCGCGAGCATGCAAACCACCTCCAGCAATGTGAAGCCGCGTTGACCATCATTCATTGCGTGCACTCGTCTGCGCACCGAGCATAATGTCAGCAGCCGTCCCGCTACCTCCCTCCTGACCGTCGGCGCCATAGGATATGATCTCGTATGGGCCACGCTCGCCAGGGGAGCGATAAACATAAGGCGTATTCCAGGGATCGGCGGGGATCGCGCCACCTCTCAGGTATGGGCCATTCCAGGCCGTAATGCCGGCGGGCCGGCTCGCCAAGGCTCGTAACCCTTCGGATGCTGTGGGATAACGACCCGCGTCCAGATAAAAGAGGTCCAGTGCGCTCGCGAAGCTCTGCAACTGGATCTTCGCTGCCTTGACCTTGGACTCCCCGAGATAATTGAGGACCCTTGGCCCGATCAGCCCCATGATCAGGCCTATGATGGTGATCACAACCAGCATCTCGGCCAAGGTAAATCCGCGCTCCCCTTCGGGGGCCTCCACTGGAATACGCCATATAAGTCTCGATTGGTATGCACGACGTTCCGCGACCGGCCGGCATTCTGTTGTCATGCTGAGCTCCTCTGCGCTTTGTCAGTCGACGAGCTGCGTGACGGAAAGCAGCGCCGTCATGACGGAAACGATCAGGCCTCCGACGACAATACTGATCGTCAGTATTGCGGCTGGCCCGACCATTCCCAAGACACGATCAAGGCTGCGCTGGAGTTTCGCCTCATAGAATTCCGCGATTCGGCCGGCCAGCACCGGCAATTCGCCGGTCTCCTCGCCCAGCCGTAGCATGCGAACTGCCATGGGCGGGAGCACGTGGGACTCTGCCAGCGCTTGCGACAGCTTGCCGCCGTACCGAACGCGATCAGCCGCTTCGATCCACGGGGCAGGAGACGAGGTCACGGACATCACGTCGACGAGAATGCGCTGCGTTGCGGTGAGATTAACACCACACCCCAACAACAGTCCCAAGTTCCGACAGAACAGGCTCGTGCGGTGGAAGACGAAGATTCTGCCAATTCCAGGCAGCGTTGCAAGCGCAGCGACGATCGAAGCACGTACCTTGGTCTGCCGCATGAGCCACCAGCCCCCGGCCAGGACGAACGCGCCTGAGATCAGCAGCAAAGCGCGGTTAGCTCGCATCAGATCAGAGGCTTCCATGAAGAAGCCAAGTGCCGGGTCGGCGCGGCCGCCGAAATCGCGCAGCACTGATGAAAATTGTGGCAACACAGCCAGAATGAAGAACAGCATAACGCAGCCCGCCGCAAGCAAAACGAAGATCGGATAATGCATGGCATCACTGAGCTTCCGCCGAGTTGCCTCGGTCCGATCCCGCTCCGCCGCCAGAACCTCAAGGACTTGGCTGAGCGTACCAGAGGCTTCACCGACCTTCATGAGTGCGCCATACATTGACGGAAACAGATCAGGTTGCGCGGAAACTGCATCGGTAAAGCTTTCGCCGCCAAGTACGGCCAACCTCAATCTTCTAATCACCGGCCGCAGCCGGCCAACATCGCAATCGTCTGACAACAGATCAAGAGCGTCATCAAGGCGCGCTCCTGCCTTCAGAAGCAGCGCAAGGTCGCGCGTGAAACTCGTGACCTCCGCGTATGAAGGGCGGTTAGGCCAGAATCCGCGGCGAAAGACCGACGGGGAACGGGCCTCCTCCACGGCTTCAATCGGTAGCAGATGCAGAGATGAAATCCGGCGCTCGGCCTCTGCTTGCGTCGATGCGACCAACGAGCCGGCAACGATCTCTCCGAACTGGGTCAACGCTCGATAGCGGAAACTTGGCATAATCCTGATTCAGCGTGCAGCAACAACACGAAGAATTTCAGCCGGCGCTGTGATTGCAGCCCGGCATTTAGCAATCCCATCGTCCAGCATCGTCGTCATCCCCTCGCCGATCGCCGCATGATCGATTGCGAGCCCATCGGCATTATCGGCGATCAGCTCACGCAAACCGCTGCTGAGTTCGAGGAGCTCAAATACTCCGATCCGACCGCGATAACCGCTGTGGCTGCAGCGTGCGCAGCCCCGCGGCTGCCACATGATTTCCCCTGCAGATAGCCCGAGGCGGCTCACTGTGGTGTCCTGGCTCTGTTCATCCTCGCCGAACGGTGTCGGCGCCTTGCAATGCTCGCAGAGTTGTCGCACCAGCCGCTGTGCGATGACGCCACGCAAAGTCGATCGCAAAAGATAGCCTTCCACACCGAGATCAAGCAGGCGCGGCACGGCCGCCGCGGCCGTTTCGGCGTGCAGCGTCGTGAGCACAAGATGTCCCGTGAGCGCGGCATGGACGGCCACATTCGCCGTCTCCGAATCTCGGACTTCACCGACCATGATCACGTCGGGATCCTGACGAACAAAGGATCGGAGTGCACTCGCGAAAGTAAGCCCGATGGCAGGCTTGATTTGCGACTGATTGATTCCGGGGATGTCGTACTCCACGGGGTCCTCGACCGTCAGGATTTTCCGTTCTGGCACATTGAGCATGGACATTATGGTGGCGAGAGTTGTCGTTTTGCCACTGCCAGTCGGCCCTGTGACCACAATCATGCCATGCGGAGCCGTGATCAGCCTGCGCAGAACAGCCTCATCGCGCTCGGAAAGGCCGAGACGGTCTACTGCAAGCTGGGAGCGGTCCTTCGGCAGAAGGCGCAGAACCGCGGACTCGCCATACTGCGTCGGCATGATAGCAACACGCACGTCGATCTCGCGGCCGACCCGAATTCGCGCAGCTCCGTCTTGCGGCAGACGTCGTTCCGCGATGTTCAACCCAGCAATGATCTTGATGCGAGAGATGACTGCCTGGGGCAGCACACCCGCTGGCGGCTGAATGGCACGAAGCAGCCCATCGATCCGCAGCCGAACCGTAAGGCCCGTTGAGAACGGCTCGATGTGAATGTCACTCGCGCGCATTTCGAGGGCTTTTTCGATCAGATCAGTGACCGCGCGCACGACGGGCGCGCCGCTCGCCAGGTCGCGCAGACTTTCGATATCGTCATCGCGTAGCTGCTGAACGGCGGACTGCCCCCTCTCTTCCGCAGCCCCGAGCTTCTGATCGAGACAGATAGAAATGTCCTCTATCGAAGCTACCTTAAATGAGGTCGGCCCCCCGAACACCAGCTCCGCAGCTCTACGCGAGGGCTGGTCGGTGGGATCCGCCATGGCGAAGACCGGTGTGCCATCCGAAACGCGGTGAGGAAAAGCCACCACTTCGCGAAGAAAGGCTGGCGAAAACTGGTCGATTGCAGGAGCAGCCGCCATCATTTCCCGCAGCGTAATACGTTCGAGACCAGAAAAGCGGGCGGCTTCGTCGGCAAATGACTCTGCCGATAGGTCAAACATCTCCCAAGTTCTCGTCGGCCGCTCACCGGTTTGAGCGTCGCCCTCCGGGTGCGCCGAACACATGCGCCGGAGATGCTCGATGAATTGCGTTGACGATGTACCGCACATAACATGATCCGCGCCCAAGGGTCGGCATCGGACCCGAGTCGACTCGTCAAACATCTCTGGCAAGTCACATGCCAAATTGCGAGAGACGCTGACATCGGCGCGCAATGTTGTTTAGGCAGATCGTCCGACGGCGAGCCGCGCGCTTCGTCGGCTCGAATGCGCTAGTGTTCGACTCCGAACAAAAAGTGGAGCGAGGTCTATATGCCGCCAGCTCCGTCGCGAACGCGACATTCAGAGCGCCGCCATGTCGCCCCTGCAGCTTGGTACAGCCCTTGCAGAAGACTTAAAGCTGGGGCGGCCCTGAGACTCTGACCGGTTGACCAATTTGACTTGGGCCGCTCCGCCGAAAGCGACAGAGGGGAGAATGACCCAGAGCACGAGACGAACGATTGATGCGGCGCTGAATACGAACATCGCGCTGAAGGGGCTGCAGAGGCATGCAACAGAGGCCAATCTGACGCAGCGCTATCAGCTGCATCCGGAGCAACGAAAGCAGCAACTTCTGGAGCCGGTGGCCCGCACGTTCGAGAGCGGCAGCGGCAAGTACGGCGCAGCAATCATGGAAACCGCTGGTCGCCGGCACTGCTCGTTGCTCGGTCTTGTCCGCTCAAGCGCCACGGCCGCCACCCGTCGCTAACCAGGCGACGATCCGGCGCTGGTGCGGCGCATCGATGAACGTTCACGAGTTGCCACGGCTACTTCTGGACGACATCTGTGGCGCTGGCACTGAGCCTTGAACGATCCCGGCGACCGCGGCCGGCGAGTGAGGCGCGTGGTCAAACCAGCCAAAACATGAAACGCTATCCGCACGAGGCCCGTCGTTTGGAGAGGCGTTGAGCTTCACCAACCGCCGGTGGCGAGCGCCAACGACACGTCTTCCTATAGCGGCACTTGGATACGTGGGCCTATGACGCTTGGCCACTCAAAGGGTACGAGATAATGCCTGCGACGAACTACACCGCAGACTGGGCGCTCGCCACAACGTTGAGCTCTTCTTGCCATTGCGCATCTTCAGGGTCGCCATCCGGCTCTTCAGTAACGTCGATGTGGGCGGAGCGACTTCAAGCGCATCAAATACTGCAACGGGCAAACAGGTCGTCCATTCCACTGCACTTCGAAGAAGACGTGGGCGGGCAACCGATAACAGGATGAGTCGGCCGGACATAAGCGATCGAGCTCGTGCTTCGGCAAGATAAACTTGGTGGCGAGATCACCCGTCCTCCGGCGGAATGGGCTTCAACTTCAAACGATTGGCTATCGACATGGAAGTGGTTAATCGCGGCGGATCGGTACCCCCACCTGGCTGGCTTTCGTGCGCGGGGCAGTAAATCTGCCGCGGAGCTCCAAGCCACATCCATCACTAGCCTAAGTGGATCAGCAATCCAGTGAGCCTTCCAGTAAGTCGCAGTCAGTGCGGTGGGGTCGCGCGCAACATGCTGCTTGTCGCGGCAATGTTTCTGTTCGCTTCATGTAGCATCGTCACGAACGGCACATCCACGACAGCACCCGCTGACTTGGACGTGCTCGACAAGGTCCGATCGCTCGACATCGTTCCGCGCGGCGAACAGCCGATCACGGCTTTCCAAGCATCGCCTAACTCAGGCGGTGTAGCAAGCAGCACCTATTCGGGTTCAGAGATCTCCGAAGCCACGGAGGCGCGGCCGCAGCAGACCCCAAATGGTCCGGGCTACAATCTGGACTTCGAGAACTTGCCTGTCGCCACTGTGGTAAAGGCGGTGCTCGGCGACATTCTCGGTCTCGGCTATACCATCGATCCACGCGAGCAGGCCACAGTCAGCCTGTCGTCCGCACGACCGGTGCCCAGATCTGACATCGTTTTCGTGCTTGAGAGCGCGCTGCGACTTTCCGGGCTTGCGCTGGTACGCGATACGGGCGGATACAAAGTGACGCCCCTCGGCAACGCCACTGGAGCAGGCCACGTCGATACTGATGCTCGTCGTTCCGAAGCCGGCTATGGAGTGTCAGTGGTACCGCTGCAATACGTTGCAGCGAAAACCATCCTCAAGTTGATGGACAGCTTTGCAACTCGCGCCGGAAGTGTACGTGCGGACCCCACGCGAAACCTGCTTCTGATCCAGGGGACCGGACCCGAGCGGCGAATGGCCGTCGAAACCGCCCTGAGCTTTGATGTCGACTGGATGAAAGGCCAATCGGTAGGCATTTATCCCATCCACAATTCCGCGCCGGAGCCTCTGATCGCAGAGCTCGAGAGTATCTTGGATTCCGGCGACAACGGGCTCAGTCATGACCTTGTGAAGCTTCAAGTCGTCTCCAGATTGAACGCCATCATGGTCGTAACTCGCAAGCCGCCCTTACTCCAGACCGTAGCGACTTGGATCCATCGGCTCGATCGGGCAGACTCGGCTCAAACCGGCGTTCGTGTCTATCGTGCCCGCTATAGTGATGCCCGCCACTTGGCCAAGCTGCTGAACCAGATGTTCGTCGGCAGCGCCTCAACGTCGATCGACATCGCCGATAAGGAGGTCGCTCGCACGACCTCGGCTGCCGAACGGCTGTCTGCCAATACGTCCGCCCCGTCCCCCAGCCTGTCCGCCCCCGCATCGGGCAGCAACGGCGTAAGTAACCCCTTCCCATCAGGCATGAATTCGTCGAACGGAACGGATGCCAGCGGTGGACTTGATACACCAACCGGGGGTGGACCGCCGGTCATGCCCAACGTACGGATCACCCCTGATATCGTGAATAACTCTGTCTTGATCTATGCCAGTCGCGAAAACTATCGGATCATCAGTTCCACCTTGAAGCAGCTCGACCAACCCGTGCTGCAGGTCGGCATCGAGGCGACGATCGCCGAGGTAAAGCTCACCAACGAGCTGAGTTACGGTGTCCAGAGCTATCTGACCAGCAAGCAGCTTGGATTGAAGGCCGACCAGGGTTCTATCCTTACGTCGACCTCGACCAGCGGGACAGTGAGTGAGGCCGCGAGCGCGCTGCTAAATCGCATTCCGGGCTTCAACTTCCTGATCGGATCGGAGTCACAGCCGGCCATTATCCTCGATGCGCTGCACGGGGTGACCAGCGTCAATGTGTTGTCCAATCCGTCACTCGTTGTCACCAACAACCAGCCCGCAACCCTTCAGGTCGGCGATGTTGTTCCGGTCCAGACTAGCAAAACAAGTTATCCATCGCAAAGCGGCGCTGTGGTTAGTACTATCGACTACCGCAACACGGGCATTATTCTTCGCGTTGTGCCGCGTATCACCACAAGTGGGCACGTCAGTCTCGAGATCGAACAGGAGATCAGCCACGTATCCTCGGCCGGTTCAACCGAGCTTACGCCGACCGTGTCTCAACGCAGGGTGAAGAGCGCCGTCTCTGTGGCAAACGGCCAAACCGTGGTCCTGGCCGGACTGATCAGTGAAGGCCACGATGGGAAGCGCAGCGGCATTCCGCTACTTGACGAGATTCCCGGTCTTGGCGATGTGTTTTCACACCAGAGAAAGAAGGGCGAGCGGACAGAGTTGATCATCTTCATTCGACCCCAGATCATCCAGACCGGCAGCGATGCGCATCAACTGGCAGAGGAGCTACGTTCGAAGCTTCGCGGTGCAGTCGGCGCGAGCATTACAGATGACTTGCGTGTCCGCAATGTCCGCTGATCATTGTCATATCCCGCTGTTGGCTCGACGCGACATCATCTGGTTCGTGCTGGCGCAAATGATGGCTCTGCTTGTCGCGTTAGCGCCAGCACGCGCAGACGCAATTGCATCGGCAAGGAGCGCTTATGCACATGGGGACTATCAGAAAGCAGTCCGCCAGCTCACCCCACTTGCTTTACGCGGCAACGCGCAAGCACAGGCGATGCTTGGTTTCATGTACGAAAACGGATTCGGCGCACCAAAAGCCTACGATGCTGCAGTCGGCCTATATATTCAGGCCGCAAATGCCGGAAGTCCATTCGCCCAGGCGATGCTCGGCCTGATGTATGATAAAGGCCATGGCGTCCCGCAGGATGTCGTTCTCGCCTACAAATGGATGGATATTGCGGCAGCTCAGGCCCGCAGCGCTCAAAGGGATTATTTTCTCCGCTTGCGCAACGCGATTGCTTCCAAAATGTCGATGAATCAGATCGCACAGGGTCAGGCATGCGCGCGGGCATGGACACCAAGTCCATGGTCAGGCCGGATGCGCAGCTCCCCCTTGCAGTTCCCGAAGGACGGAGCGGCCCGCGGGGCTATTCGATCAAGAGGCGCTCGCGGTGGTACAGCCGGGACGCCCTAGCTGAACCCACAGCGAAGGCCTCGCGCCTTCCCGCCGTAAAGGTCTTCTTGCCGGCTTCGTGCGGATGCGGTGCCCCGGTCCCAGCCAATGCTACCAAGCATAGGTCAGAAAGTGTCATTCGTGGCGCATCGTTCAAAACGCTGATCGCGGCCCTGAGACGGCCTCGAAATGCTCGAGCCGCGTCGTCGGTATCATGAAATTGCCCCGGAAGCATTGCTGGAGCAGAGACGCCAGCGGGTGATGCAGCGGGAGAGGAAGTCACGGCTTTTATTAACGTGATGCCAAGTAAACGACCTCGATGGCGCCTAACGACAAATGCGCAGCCCCGCTGGAGTTCGGAGCCGCCGGATCGCATCCTAACCTGACTTAATCCGATCATCTGAACGATGCGTGGCAGCCTTGCCGCCGCCTCACGGGAGCACCCGATCACGCCTAAGCCTGAACAACGAAAGGTGTGATCTCTCGCTTGCGCAGAGCAAGCACCGCCCCCCGACCGGCCCTTCGAACCGGTTCACTGCTCCGTGGCATCTCCGCCTACGCACCTCTTGATGAAACTCCTCCTGGACTCCCCAACGACCTTCTGATCGATCGCCTGCTTCAGCCTGCGCCATGCACAGCTGCATCTGGTCGCGCTTGTCCTGTCCCTCCAGATTTTGCGTCGTGGCGAGACAAGTGACGCGCTTGGCCGCGGGAACCGGCACGGTAGTCGGAGCGGCCGACGGCGCCGTCGTTTGCGCGAACATGGGCCCAACAATTAGACACACAAGGCTAGCGGCAACGACGGCGGACGGCGTTTCATCGAACTCTCCTGATCGTCCGGAAGCGATAGAAGTTTTGCGATGAATGCCAGCTGAATGGCGAACTGGTCGCGGCTGCGCGAAGCGCAGTCCGCTGGCGTGACACCATGTCTCAGCGGATGCGGGACGAAGTTGGTGGGTTACACCGGCACGCTTCGCGCGGTCGCAAGGTTAACCGACCGTACGGGACCTGCAGGCCTATCGCGACATCACCCTCGTCGCGTCGATCCGCGTTGCATCCAACCGTGCTTGCACTCCGAGGTAAGTCATTTCGCTTTGTGGTTGGGATTTTCGTCGCGGTCCGGCGCCCTTAAGTTGTTTGACGAAGTCTTGCTGAAACACAGCGCTGCTAAACTGCGCGCTAGGTAACTAGCCCTGTTCTTTTTACCGCACAGACGATCAAGTCAACCAAACGACCGTTGAGTTTTGGAATTGGCGCAGTCTGTGAGCGGGCTCATATCGAAGAGCCACCTGACGGGCTACTGATCACCTCGAAATCCGCGGTGGAATATCTGTCAATTTAAAGTCAATCGATGGGGGTGATCATGCCCATCATACTGGACTTGCTCTATCGCGAATATTGCCGCGCCCGCCTCGCTGAAATGCGCAAGCAGCTTCTGATCGCAGCTGAACTCTTTGAAGCACTCGAAGCGGACTACCTTCTTTCGGATCAGAGTGACGAGAGGGCGGCGGCATACCGCAAGACCGGTCGCGGCGCGCCGCACTGAAGCGACCAAGACTCCCGCATGGCAGTGACCAAAACAGCTTGGGAGGCAGCGATGAACACACCCGAATGCTATACCGTTATGGTGACCTGCGTCTCGTGCCTGACCATCATCGGAATGATGGTCGTTGGGGTGTGGTGAGCATGACTGTCTGCTGAGGCGGTAGCTTTAGCGAGTACGGAACGAAGTTGGTGGGCACGCTTCGCTTTGTCCACCCGACGAGATCAGCGTCTGGAGAAGCGCCGCTCGCGAGCCTCGTAGAGATGGTTGCTGATCAATTGCCGCAGCTTGGCCGGGTCGTCGAATTCGAGTTGGACGGCGAACAGCACGATGCCCGCCGGCACGCCTTCGCTGCCATGCAGTCGCGCAAGATCCCTCTCCGTCGTCACCAGCGTCAACTGCTCGCGCTGTACTTCCGCCGCGAGCGCGGCGAGTTCCTCGCGCGAGAACATGTGATGATCGTCGAACGGCGCGTGCGCGCGACCTCGATGCCGCTGGCCTGCAATGTGCGGAAGAAGTGCTGGGGATGGCCGATGCCGGCGAAGGCGAAGACCCGCTTGCCGAGCAGTTGCGCGAGCGAGGCCGCATCCGGCTTCAGGCGCGCGCGCAGCTTGGGCTTGTTGCGTTTGGCGACATCGTCGGCGGCGAGTCTGGCTCGCGCCTTGCCAAATGCATAAAAAGGTCAGGCCGCGCCGACGTCCTCTCGAGAGGAAGCACTGCTTGAACCCGGAAAACTCGCTTAGGCTGGATTCTATCAACTCGCCACGCGGGAGTGTCGTCGGGACTGCCGGGCTCTACCCATTTCGTTCGGAAATCACGCGAAGTCCCGTGCCACAAAAGTGCTCGCCGCCGACCCTCGAGACCTCAGTCAGCCGTCATGACGTCATCGAGCACCGTATCCCAGAATGTGCGCAGCAGTTTCTCCTTGAGTATCCCTTCGCCGTGCTCCGGCTTGAAGAACCAGCGCGGCATCTTCAGTCCAAGTCCTGGCGTTAGGCCGAGGGGCACCGTACCCGACCAAAGGCCTCGGCGAATCTTGCTCAATCTCGCAGTTACTCACCCAGCAACTTGATAACGCTCGACCAACTCTCACTCCCTGCAAAGATGGCCTGCGAACTGATTCTGATATTGTCTGATCATACGCAGATTGTGCCGCTTGACGTCAGAGTCGCAGATGTGCTGTTCACCAACGCACTTGATGACGATCGCTTGCGGCTCGATCTTTGCCCCTCGGTTCACTTTCGCACGTAACGAGGAGGTAGAAAGCCGCAATGTTGTGAGACCGCGCGCCGCAGCGTAATCGAGGGGCTCGTAATAGCACAAGACGAAGTATCTGCAATCCTTGAGATCGCGACTGTAGTCTGCCCCGAAGTAGCGCAAGTGAAGTGCCGTTCCAAAGCGATAGAAAACAGCAAGCCCGGTTATCTCGTTGTTGCGCTCGGAAATAGCTGCGGCACCGAACTGCGACACACCCGCCTTTCTCTGCCCGGCGAGTATCCTTTCCATCCAGTCGCGACCCTGGGTGCTTCCGTGTCGAGACCTGTTTTGGGTTATGAGATCAGCGACTATGGAGTCATCGAGTTCTTCGGCTGAGGCCCATCCGATCTTGCCCCCGGCTCGCCGGAACGCGGCGACTTCAGACTTTCCAGGCCCAGCTTGGCCGCCACTTCCTTGTTCTGACCGCCTTCCGCGCAGGCCAGCACGATCCGGGCTCTCAGAGCCAACGCCTGCGCCGTCTTTCGCCGCATTGTCAGCGACTGAAGTACAGCGCGTTCATCATCGCTCAATATCAGGGGCGCAAGTCGCTGGGCCGTCATCAGATCCTCCGTCGCTGCTGCAGCCACCATCTCTGGCACCGCCACGCGAATCTAACGCGAATCTACGATTGCGAACTTGTGACTCGGGACACTAGTGGCCGTCCGCCTTCATTGTTTCTGGGCTGAATTGGACGCTTTCCACGTCATCCGGGATTTCCTGTCGCAGCTTCGGCCCTTGACTCAGCCGGCGCCCGAGCGCCGCGACGAAATTGTCGTAGCGCGCACCTGCCTGCGCCCGCGCCGCCTTTGCAGCTGGTTCGGGGAGAGGCGGTGTCGTTGTGAGCCAGAAGCGGATGAAGAGAGCGATGGTCTCGACCGAAATTCCAACATCCCGCTCAAGCCGCGCGATCCGGCGGTCGATTTGGTCGAGTCGCTTGGCAATAGCGGCCTCCCGCCGTTCATCGGAGTCGGGCGACAGAAAGGATGCAATGGCGGCTTCGGCAATAAGCGACAGCGATTGCTCGCGCCGGGCGGCAAAGGCCGACAGCGCCTTCATGACATCAGGATCGAGATAGACCGACATCTGGGCTTTTCTCTTCGGAGCGGTCATGTCCGCCTCACAGTCCGAGATCGTCACCAGGATCGAGCGAGGCTTGGCGTGCGACGCCCTGCATCATGTCGCTCATGCGCCGGATCCGCGGGGCATCTTCATCGAACTCGTCGGCGAGGTCAGACGCGAACTCGTTGTCGACCGACTTCTTATCCACCATCTCTTGGTCCAATTCCGGATGACGCCGGCGATCCGCGGTCTTGGGGTCATCGTCATCCGTCTGGTCGTCGGTCGGCGCCTGCACTGCTATTGGGCGCGGCGGCAGCGGCCGTGAGCTCCAGTCGTCCAGCCTACCGTCGTTGGCCTTGGTCAGGATCGGCGGCGCCAGAATGCGTTCCTTGAAGCGCCCGTCCTCATAATAGCGCACCTTCTTGGCCCGGATCGGATGGAGGCCCGACATCATGACGATCTCATCGGATGGCGGCAGCTGCATCATCTCGCCGGGCGTCAGCAGCGGACGGGCGGTCTCTGACCGGGACACCATGAGGTGGCCGAGCCAAGGTGCCAGCCGGCTGCCGGCATAGTTCTTCATTGCCTTCATCTCGGTCGCCATCCCGAGGGCATCGCTCACCCTCTTCGCCGTTCGCTCGTCATTGGTCGCAAAGCTGACCCGGACGTGACAATTGTCGAGGATCGAATTGTTCGGCCCGTAGGCCTTCTCGATCTGGTTCAGCGACTGGGCGATCAGAAAGCTTTTGATGCCGTAACCTGCCATGAAGGCCAGCGCGGACTCGAAGAAGTCGAGCCGGCCGAGCGCCGGAAACTCATCGAGCATCAGGAGGAGCCGGCGCCGGACGGCCTTGGCCTGAAGATCCTCGGTCAACCGGCGGCCGATCTGGTTGAGGATCAGACGGATCAGCGGCTTGGTGCGGTTGATATCCGAGGGCGGCACCACAAGGTAGAGCGTGGTGGGCCGGTCCCAGCCGACGATGTCGGTGATCCGCCAGTCGCAGCGCCGTGTCACCTCCGCCACCACGGGATCTCGGTAGAGGCCCAGGAAGGACATGGCAGTGCTCAGGACGCCGGAGCGCTCGTTGCCGGACTTGTTCAGCAACTCGCGGGCAGCGGACGCTACGACGGGATGGACACCGGCGTCGCCGAGATGCGCAGTCCGCATCATCGCGGCAAGCGTCGCCTCGATCGGCCGCTTGGGATCGGACAGGAAGGCTGCGACCCGGGCGAGCGTCTTATCCTCCTCGGCATACAGGACGTGGAGAATCGCTCCGACCAGCAGCGCGTGGCTGGTTTTCTCCCAGTGGTTCCGCTTTTCAAGGGTACCTTCTGGATCGACGAGAATGTCGGCGATGTTCTGGACATCGCGCACCTCCCACTCGCCGCGGCGGACCTCAAGCAACGGGTTATAGGCTGACGACTTCGCGTTGGTCGGATCGAACAGAAGAACGCGGCCGTGATGGCTGCGGAAGCCGGCGGTGAGCTGCCAGTTCTCCCCCTTGATGTCGTGGACGATCGCCGAGCCCGGCCAGGTCAGGAGCGAAGGAATGACGAGGCCGACGCCCTTGCCGCTCCGGGTCGGCGCGAAGCACAGGACATGTTCCGGTCCATCATGGCGGAGATAGGAGCCCTCGAACCGGCCGAGCACGACGCCGTCCGGCCCGAGCAGGCCCGCCTGCTCGATCTCCTTTGCCTCCGCCCATCGCGCGGAGCCATAGGTCTCGGCATTCTCTGCTTCGCGAGCGCGCCAGACGGACATGCCGATCGCAACGGCTGCGGCGATGATGCCGCCAGATGATGCGATGTAGGCGCCCTCGGTGAAGATGGAGGGTGCATAGGCGTCATAGGCGTACCACCACCAGAAGAAGGCAGGCGGAAGATAGAAAGGAAAATGCAAGAGCTCGAACCAGGGCTGTCCCAATTGGGCTTGAAAGCCGAGCCGCCACGCCGTCCATTCCGTCGCGGCCCAGGTCGTCAGCAGGACGATCGCGAATACCGTGATGACCTGCCCCCAGAGGATTCTGGTTGCAGACATTGCGGCCGCCCTCTCCTGACGCCGGTGATTGGAGGGATCGTTCACAGGCCGAGCCCCCGATTGCGTCCAAAACCCCAATCGATGCCGCCATCTGCGCGAGCGACGCCGGAGACATGCCGGCCGAGCTGCTTTTCCAGTGAGGGCGTCCAGGGCACGAGCTGGAAGCCGAGACCGTCGTCGATCATGGCGAAACGGCCGGAAGCGAGCGCGAAACGCTGCCGATAGGTGCCGGCGACATACTCGCCGCCAGCCGACGGATTGAACGGCTGACCGGTCTCGGCGGCAAGCTGCTTACCGAGAGCATCCACCTCCCGACGGCGCAGCGCGCCAATCAGATTCTTCGCGAATACCAGCCCACGCGCCTGCCGTTCCGCAAGACCGTGTTCAACAAGCTGCTCGGCCCGGCGATGCATGGCGTCGCGAACCTCGGCGCCGAAGCCGGCCTGGCCGAGCACCACAGGGTCGCGCGCGACGGCCTGGCGGTCGAGCCATGTCGCGCCGCTCGCTGTCACCTGCGCTTCGATCGAGAGATCGGAGCGGACCGAGATCGCCACCCGACGCCGGCCTTGTGCGTCGACGAACTTACGCAGTTCGACAATCGAGCCCGGCGCGCTGTCACCGGCGGCGTCGAGGTCGGGCAGCCGAATGTGGTGGGTGCGGCCATCGACGCCGTCGACTACGGCATAGGCGGTCCCCTTGAGTTCGTCGTCGAGGCCGCGATCGACGAGGCGTCCGATGACGGGAACATCTAGGCTTTCACCTGCCAGCACGTAGCTGGCGCAGCCGCGCTCGATGCCGCGTTCGGTCAAGCTGCGGTGGATGCGCTTGATGATGTCGCCGCGTTCGCTGAGCTCGCGCAAGGTCGTCTCGGCACTCTCGTCCATCACCCATTGGCCCCGCCCAAGTTGATGAGCGAGACCAAGGCTTTCCAAGCGCCGCAGCCGGCCGACCTTCAACGAATGGAACTGATCGGGCTGCCGCTCCGGATTGGGTGCGAGGTCGACGACGCCACGCCGGTCTGCGTCCCGAACAAGCTGGCGGTCGAGCTGCGTCCACCGCTCGGCTTCGACCTGGCGCTCGAGCGAGCGGCAGATGTCGAGATCGGAGCGCAGCCCGAGTTCTTGCGTGACGAAATCCTGGGCGCGGGCGCGCATCCCCTCCTTGATGTAGTCACGGGAGATGACGAGGTCCTGGCCGTCTTCGGCAACGCCCCGCACGATGATGTGGACGTGCGGATGCTGGGTGTTCCAGTGATCGACGCCCACCCAGTCGAGCTTGGTGCCAAGATCTTTCTCCATCTGGCCGACCAGCTCGCGGGCAAAACCTTTGAGCTCGGCCATATCGGCTGCGTCTTCCGGCGAGACGATGAAGCGGAAATGATGGCGGTCATTCTGACAGCGCTCAGCAAAGGTCTTGGGATCGGCATCCTCGGTGTCCGGACCGAACAGACGGGCCTTCTCCCCGTCCCGGGTGACGCCCTCGCGCCGGAGATAGCCGAGATGCGCGGCGAGCGGCGCTGATCTCGCCGTGTGACGGACGACGCGGGTCTTGACCGTCACCAGGCGAGAGCGGCCCGTAAGCAGACGGTTCGCCCGTTCAGAGGCGAGGCGGCCGCGGCCGAAGCGCGAACGACGATGCTTGGTCAGATGACCGGCTCGCGAAACGCCGCCGCCGGCGCGCTGAGCGGCGGCAAGCGCCTGAGCGATGAAGGGCTTGGCCCGCTGGCTCCGCGAGGAGCGGATGCGGCCAGGCCGAGGCTGAAATTCCTTCTCCTCAGCCATGGCCAGCCTCGACAATGTGCGAAATGCAGAACCCGTGCAATGAGTTGATGGTGGGGCGCACATTGCGTGCCGAAGCCACACATTGCCGGATCAGCAAAAAAACAAAGCAACAACAACCGACCGACCGAGCCGGACATTGCGGCCTTTTATCTCGCCATCGTTCGGTCGGTACTCGCGGAAGCCCCCACTGTTTGCGAGTGTTTGCGATAGCGATCGTTACCCGAAGGGCCGAGACACCCGCAGGGTGGCTCGGTGAGGAGCGAAGCGACGAGTAGAGCGCGGGCCGAAGGCATCGCCCGTACGATTGTGTTGCAGCGTTTCGAATGCAAACCGAATGTCCGTCACGGGGCGCCAGCGAACCTGGAAACTGACGGCTGATATCACGAGCTGCCCGATGTGCAGCCGCCGTAACAAGGGTGCGTGAGAGCGCGACGAACAGGCCCTCCGACTGCGGCGCAATCGCCGAAACATCGTGCACCGGAGTGGCAGCTGAGCCGCCCTGCGCGGGTTGATCGAGCGCCGCTCGCACGCCACGAGACGGACCGTCAACGCGACCGAAAAACAGCGGCGCCCGCGTCCAGGATGAACGAGAAAAGGCCGCGAGGGGAAGAGGCCCTGATGCCTCCTCCGCATCGACAAAAGGGACGATGGCTGCGACATAGGCTGTCGTCTCGGCGGGGAGTGGACGATGCCTGTCGCGAAATTCCTCGTAGCGGCCGGGACCTGCATTGTAGGCTGCGAGAAAGCCCGGCGAGCCGTAGCGATCGTGCAGTTCGCGAAGGAAGGCGGCGCCAGCGAGAATGTTGTCATGGGGATCGAAGGGATCGCGTCCGAGACCGTAGCGAACTCGCATGTCCGTCCAGGTCTTGGGCATGAGTTGCATCAGGCCGAGCGCACCTTTCGGTGATACGGCACGCCGATCGCCATTGCTCTCGACTCGCATGACGGCGCGTATCCATGCAGCCGGAATGCCAAAACGCTGCGCAGCTTCCGCTACATAAGCGACATAGCGGTCGCTTGCTGTTTGACTTCGCGTCGACGCTTTCTCTGCTGACGCCGCCGGCGCTGACCCACCAATCGCTAGCAGGCCGGTAAGGAGGATAACGGCAAAGCCCGCCCTGGTTCCGGCATCACAGCGAGTCGTCGTGCTGCCTACCTGCGGTGCGTACGGACGGCCGCTTTGACCACCGCTGTGCGTGGCGGCCGCCCGACGGTTGCGTGGACCGGAGGGATGAGACGGCTTTCCCCCGCACAAGGAGGTGGACCGTTGATGAGCCTGGTTGGCGGCACGCGCGACAGGATCCTGCATGCAATCAGTCCCGCTCGGCGCGTTGGGGCTGACGATTCCAGTTCAGCGTCCAGGCCGCTTTGTCGTCGCCCGACTGGAAGAGATTGGCGCGGATCGGCCGCGGCAGCGCCGGGTCGTCGATGACGAGCGAAACGTAGTCGCCCGCCTTCTCGCCGGTACGCTTCCAGCCTGCGCCGATCTCCGGGCCGTCGGCATCGCCGAGGCGGATACGGTAGTCCGGCGCGTTCTCGGCATCGGAGGATTCGGCCGGGACGAGGGTGAGAATCCGCTCGAAGAACAGCGTTTCAACGCGCCCGGTGAAGCCGGACTTGTCGCGGGTGAACTGGCCGATTTGTGCCATGGGAAAGCTCCTTGGTTGTTGGGTTGGAAACGGGTCAATGGGTGGCGGTACGCCAGACGAAGCGGCCGTCGGCGGCTTCGTCCGTCCAAAGCGGGACTGCACGGGCGATAATCGAGGTGACGGGGAGCGCGCCGAAATAGCGGCCGTCCAGGCTGTCCGGGACGGTCGGATTCATAAGGAAGACCTCGCCCGGCTGAAGGACGCGGCAACCACTCCAACGCGGCAGCGGACGGCCGCGATGATCGCGGTCGTGTGCGGTGCCGGCATCGACGTGATCGACGGAAACGGTGTCGCCTGACCGGCACACGGTCTGCCCCGGCAGCCCCATCACACGCTTCAGCAGCGGCACACCTCTCGGAAGAAAGCCGCCATCGGCAAGGAAGCTCGCGATCGGCTCCGGTAGCCGTACCGCGACCAGTTCCAAGTCGCGCGGCTCTCCAAGCGGATGTAGCGCGTAAAGCCCTCTTGGCGTGCTCGCGGTCGCGTTCCAGATCAGCCGCGGCGCAGGATGAACGAACGCCAGGGCGCCGGCGACCAGCGCCGCAAGGTAGGTCAACATGAGATAGCCGAAGCGGGTCATGGCGTGACGCTCCGGCGCTTGAGCCAGGCGACATGCTGCTCGCGCGTGTACGCGCGTGGCACGTGGTCGGCGGCAAGACGGTTGTGGAGATGTCGCCAGTATTCGGGTGCGGCGTCAGCCGGATCGATGGAGAGCGCCTCAATGGCGTCGATGGCTTGCAAGACGCGCTCAACCTTCGGCCAGCTATCAACGCGCAGCAGGATTTCGCCGCCGGGGCGGACAAATGGTAGCGTCTGATAGCGCTGGCCGGCCTCCACCGCGCGCACGATGTCCATGCGCGACACCACGGTGCCGTAATCGTTCGATGCCCAGCGAACAAAGCCGAAGATACTGCCTGGCGTAAAGCTGGAGATGCTGCGGCGGCGGTCGAGGATCTTCTCCTCCGCGCGACGGCCGAAGCGCAGCCAGTGCTCGATCCGCTTCTCGATCCAGGTCAGCTCGACATGGGTCAGCGCGACGGCGCGTCGATGCGAGGACGGCACCGCACGCGGCGGCAAGGCCTCATTGTCATTCATGACGGCTCTCCAGCGTCAGTGGGAAACTCTCGCGCCAGCAACTCGCGCAGCATGTCGGCGACGGTCACGCCGCGTTGGAACGCGGCGACCTTGATACGGCCGCGAAGTGCCGGCGTGACGTCGATGGTCAGGCGCGCGCTGAATGCGGCCCCCTCATCCACGCGGCGCGGCGGTGCGTCGCTGGCCTTGATCCAGCTTTCGGCATCGCCGGGACGCGAAGCGAAGTCGCGCTTGGTGGAGCGCTCGCTCATGGCGCGAACCTCGCAACTTCAGCCGCGAGCGCGGCGATCTCGCGGGCGGCGGCGTTCTGCTCGGCGAACTCGAAGACGAGCCGTCCGGACTGAGCGGCGTCGGCGAAGACAACGCGTTGGCCGATGGTGCTGGCGAGCACCGGCGGGTCGTGATCGGCAAGAACCTCAGCCGTCTCGCGGGCGATGATCGTGCGCGCGCCGCAGCGGTTGAGCACAAAGCGAGCGGCAAGCTGCGGCCGATAGATGCGGGCCTCCCGCAGCAGAGCGAGCATCTCGGCCGAGGCCCAGCCGTCGAATGGCGACGGCTGCACGGGAATCAGCGCCAGATCCGCCGCCAGCAGCGCCGAACGCATCAATCCAGCGACGCGCGGCGGCCCGTCAATGACGACATGATCGGCCGTGAGTGCGATCTCCGGCGCCTCGCGGTGGAGCGTATCGCGCGCGAGGCCAACGACGCCGAACAGCCGAGCGACGTTCTCCCGCGCGCGCTGCTGCGACCAGTCCAATGCCGAGCCCTGGGGGTCAGCATCAATCAGCGTCACTCGCTTTCCGCGCAGTGCCCACTCACCGGCAAGATGCAGGGCGAGCGTCGTCTTTCCGACACCGCCCTTCTGATTGAGCAGCGCGACGATCATTGTTTGCCTCCCGCCTTGTTGTCGAAAGGCAGCGGCGATTGGTGCGCGGGTCTGTTGGAGATGCGCTCGTTTGGCGGTCGCGCCGTCGGCCGAAGCCGGAACGGAGACTCACCATTGCGGTGGTCTACGATTAAGGGAAAATGAGTCTCCGATTTGCGGGGCAGATTACTCATCGACCGCGTCCAGTCGCTCGTTTGCGCGAGAGCGACGACGATTGAAGGGCCGCGCCAGTCGCACAATGAGGGGCCACCACTCGCATGATGATGGGCCACAGTCGTAGATTTGAGGGCCTGTCTACTCATTTGGGCCCCCGGTCTCGGCTTCTGGGGGCAACGACAGGAGCGTCCGCGTTATCCGCAAGACGCGCGGCCCCGCTACAACAGTTAGATTCTAAGTTAGACTCTAAGTTAGGACCCGGAATCGCGGTTTCCGGCCAAAGCGTTAGCTGCGGTTTCCACTCCCGAAATCCCGATACGGGCACGCCCGGAGTCCCGATAGTGCGCACGCCCGAAGTCCCGAGCTGATTCACAGCGCCATCCACAGGTGCTGTGAATGATTTAGCTGGAAGGATGCGCAGTAGTTCCCAGCTTTCCCTGCGTTCGACGCTCAGGCGATATCCTGGCAGCGGTTGACGGGCAGCGATCCGGCGGAGATCAAAGGCGAAGTCAGCGGGCTTGGCGAGGCTGCCGGATTTCTCATGGAGGTGTGCGAACTCGAACAGCCAACCCTTTGGCTGGCGACCGGCATGCTTGCGCGCGACGCGGTAGAGCCAGCGCTCGATCCCGCCAGTCAGCCGGAAGTACGCCGGATCTATGGTGAGAACGAGCGAGCGATCGATGACGCCGCGATAGAACCAGTCGGGGAGGACAAATTCCATGCCTTCCACGCGGCCGTCGCGCCGCGCGCATTCCTCCCATTCGTTGATCCAGGAGAACTGGTGACGCCGCCAATGCTCGCCCTGCCGGATGCTGGTGCGGATCACGGTCGCCTGCAGGCGCGCCAGTGCTCCCTTCAAGAGCTTGTAGTCGCGGGCTCCGGTCTGTCGGCCGACTGCGGTCAGAAGTTGGTAAGGTGTGAAGCGCATGAAGCGCGAGGTCTTCAGGCTAAGGTTCTCGGCCTCGACAATCTGGCTGGCTGCCCAAATCAGCACATCGGCGTCCCAGATCGTCGCCATGCCGTGCTCTGGAACCGCATAAACCTCGACGCGGATGTCGCCGGCCTCGTATAGGATCGGCGCCGTCCGTTTGGACTTGGCGAGCGAAAAGAACGGGCGCTCCATCAGGTCCCGCTGATCGCGCGGGCTGGCATCGCCCGTGGCGACAACGAACGGGTCGAGCTTGCTTCGCTCGCTTGATGTGATGAGGCGACGCGACATGGCAGGCGTTGCCTTAGCGATGCGCGTTGCCGGCGGCGCGGGCCTCGAGATAGCGAGGATCCGACGTTGAGCTGCAGGCAGCCTGATCGGCCCAGGCTTCAAGATCGCCGATGGCGTAGACGACGCGCCCGCCGAGCTTGCGGAAGGTCGGGCCGTTGCCATGGCAACGATACTTCTCAAGTGTGCGCGGCGAGATGCCGAGGAGGCGCGCGGCCTCGGGCGTGCGCACGTAGCGGGTCGAGAGCTGCGCGGTCCGGTCGAGCATGGGAAATCTCCGTCTTGCCTCGAAGCGCCGCGGCCAAATCGCGGCTTGTCCGGGCCAGAGTGGCGGAGAGTTCAGGCGTTGGGGGTGGACGAAAATCTACGTAGATTTGTGTCCCCCCATCGTCGCAACCAGGCGAAGCCGAGGGCTACCAGCGGGGGCGCGAGTTAACTCATTATGCCATAAGCCGTCGTTCGTGAAGAACGTCCCTGAGCACCGTTTTACGCAAGGTGTGGTTGCGATAGGTGGCGACAGAGTATCCATAACAGGCCGCATAAAAGTTCGGTGAGCCAGCGGCGGAGCAGGCTGAAGTTGTAGCCGGCGGCGGCGAGCACGGCGTTGGTGCGGTCGCCGTCGCGACCCTTGAGATGGTTACGGCGCATTCGGTGGTCGTCCTTGAGATGGCCGATCACAGGCTCGACGGCGGCGCGACGCCGCATCTCGCGGCGGATGGCTTTGGTGACACGGCGAACCTGGCCGCTGATCCAGACCTTGAACCGGTCAGGATAGTTGTGGCCACGGTAGCCCTTGTCGCCGTGGATGCGGCGCGCTGCAACAGCAGTGAGCTTTTCGAGGTCGGCGATGACGGGACCGAGCGTGTGGCCGTCATAGGGATTGCCGTGCAGGGCCTTGGCATGCAGTACGAACTGCCCGCCTTTGGGCGCGGTGGCAGGCGTGGCAATCGAGACTTTGCAGCCAAATTCGTAAGGTGCCCGGGCCTTGCCTTTGCCGATGCACTCCACCTCGGGGGCGTGCAACGAGTAGACCTTGGGACCGCGCTGACGCTGCTCTTGATGGCGAACCCGGTGGGCGAGATCGAGCAGCGGACCAAAGCGATCCTCAAGCGCAGGGTCGCCCTCGATCTTGCGTCTGATGTCACGGATGATGCGGCCAAGCCGGGTGCGCAGGAATTTGAGCTCTCGCCGGGCACGCTTGAACTGGTGGGCATGCGTGTAGCGTCCCACCATGATGGCGGCGCGCCTGGCCACGCGCAGATAGCTTTGGCGCAGTTCGACGCTCTCGCGTTTGGCCAAACCGACCAGCTTCTCGATCGCCCGGTGCATGAGCCGCGCATCGCTCGGATGCGCGATCGCCTTCTCCTGTACGGTGGTATCCACAACGAGCCGCTCGAGATCTTTGGTCTCGATTGCCCCGGTTCGATGCGCCACCGAGAGGCTTTCTTGCAACAGCGCGGCGATCTGCTCCTCACCCAGCCGCTGGCGCCAGCGGGTCAGCGACGAGCGATCGAATGGCAAGTCGTGCCGGAACACCACCTCGCCGCAGAAATACTGAAAATACGGGTTCTCGACCCACCTGTCGCACAGCGCCTCGTCAGAGAGATTGTGCATGTGCTTGAGGATGAATAGTCCGGCTACCAATCGTGTCGGCAACGGTGGCTGCCCCGGCCCGAGGCGACAGACCGAACTGAAGCGTCCCGCCACGAAGTCCCAATCGATCTCCGCCGCCAGACGCACCAACGGATGGCGAAGGTTGATGATCTTCTCCAGAGATGGACGAAACAGATCGTCCTGACGATCGTCGCGCGGATGGCTCATGGGTTCTCCCCAACAGCGAATCTCGCCGTCAAAGGAATCACGAAGCCGCCCAATCCGGAATCCAAAAACGCAAGAAAGCCAGGACCTACCCACGGCTTTCTTGCAAAATCGAATACTTGCTCGCGTCAAATCCCTGCGACAGATCAATCGCTTCCGAATTCTTCACGGGCGACTAAGCCGGATTATGCCGCATGGCCGAGTTTGACGGCGGTTACGCCTACTCTTGGCCATGCGGCAGTTCGGCATAATCGACGAGATAGGAACTGGCCTCGTTAGCAAGCAGCCGGCCATAACCGTGCAAAGACTGCGTTCGATTATAGGCCCACCCCAATTTGGCGGAGCCGCTTTGCGCCAACGAAGGTTCGATATTCGGGAAGCTCGAGAAATTGAGCAAACGGCCAGATCACCGGAGCGGACTGCTTCTTGCTCAGGTGAATAGCTTGGTCATCACCCAGATAGAGCGCGACATGTGCTCCCCAAGGGTTCCCGGTTCGATTGAAAAGCAAGAGGTCGAGGGGCCTCAATTCAGCTGACACCAAGCAGGTCTCGGTGGTGTCCTCCCACAGATTGCTGGACCGAAATGGGTAAACGTCAAATCCGAAATGCTTGAGCAGCGCGTAGGCGAAGTTCTGACAGTTCGGGCTCTCTGAAAGGCTCGGCAGGGTTGGCGAATCGGGATCGTGCTGTTGATCGTACCTAATCCGCCAGAAATGGTCGGGTATCATGTCCGCAGACAAGGTCTTCATCGTCTTAAACCCTCATGCCGGAGCGCTGAGGTATCCTACTGTCTTGCGGCGGCTGCATCAATCGTCAACGGGCAATCGGCGCTCCTGAAGCACAGTATGCCGATATCGGCATAACGTGCATTGGAGGCGATAGCTTTGAGAGATCGGTGGCCGATCAGAGGCCGCGTAGAAGTTTCAGATAATCGCGCTCAACCAGGGCAATCGAATCATGAATGAGCCGGTTCGCCTTGCGGCGGGCATGAGAATCCTTCCACTCGACCGAACGACGTTGGGCATGGTCGGAGGCGAGCACTTTCGCTGCCACGTCTCGCGGGCCTCCGCCCAGGTCGTGGACGTCGAAGGCGTGGAGGAGCTGAATCAGTCTCCGCTTCTGAAACGACGTCAGCCGTAGCGCCGCCGGCAGAAGACCGGTGCGCCGGCCAGCAAGGCGGCGGGCGAAGTGTAGCGCCACGTCGGCGCGCATTTCGCCCATGCTGTCGAGCGGCACAAGCACGGCGGGGTGGCGCATGGCCTGCTCGTCGCGCAACCGGACATGGAGCTCGCCCGAGCCGTCGGAGACAACCAGCTCGCGACCGTCAGCATCCGTCTGCTCAACGGTCGCCAGTCCGAAAGACTTGCGATCAATCGGATGAACGGTCTCAAACTCCGGCGGCGCGGACTGGAGGATCAATGTGCCCGGTGATGCCTCGGGAAGCCAAATGGCTGGTTCGGGCCCAACCGGAGAGGCGGGGTCATGGGCGACACCGCAACCTCCATCGATGTGCGAAACTGGTTCGGATGGTTTCGGGCTCAGCGCCCTCGCGCGCGATCTGGCGTTCAGTACGGACGAAATCGCGGCGATAGTCGGCATTGCGCCGCAGAAACTCAAGGGCAAAACCCGGACGCTCAAGGCGATTCAGGCGTTCAATGGTCTCGGGCGCCCGCCAATACTGGGTCGGCATGGTCTTCTCGTCTTTCGTTCTGTGCCCCGCACCACGAATCCAGAAAGACGCTACAAGAAACTAGACCCTTAGGTTGCATTACGCGATGCCGCAATTTGTGTGATAGAACGCAAATTCACTGCATCCGCGGCAGCAAAAGGTCCCGATATCCGGCTTCCGACATCCATCGCGCACGGGCGAGATGCCTGTCGTGGACGATTTTGGCACGATCCGGTTCGCGTGCGGGGTCCAGGCCGAAGATCACGCTGACCACCTCACGCCAGTCGGCGCCCTCCTCCTCGGCCATTAACAACCTAACGTAGATTGCAAGATGTTTCTCGTCGTAGGCGTTGACGCGATCAGTTATTGGCGGGCTGTCCTGGAATGGAGCCTCGTTCATTGCAATTGCCCCTCAGCATCGATGCAGCGATTAGAGTCCATCTAAATTCCGGAACTTTGCAAAGCTGGGAAATCGTCGCACGCGATTTGTGCCGTGATGCGCAAATCGCATCGCGGCGCTCCCCGGAAGCGGCAAACTCGGCCCAAGCCAGACGATATGAATAGCACGGCTCGGTACGAATCGGAACGATCGTTCCTGGAACGATCGTTCCGATGTGAGTTCCCTTGTCGTCATGGATCTCAAGGAGGTCATGGCGATCAATTTGCGTCGGATACGCCATAAGAAGGAGATGACGCAGGAAGAGTTGGCCGATGGTGCTGGGCTAAGTGTCCGTTACGTCGGCGCAATTGAACGCGCCGATGTGTCGGCCAGCGTAACCGTGCTTGGCCGAATCGCGGAGGCGCTAGGGGTCGAAGCCACCGATCTGATCAAACGAACGGCGGTTCATCCTCATCGGGCTCGATGATGTGACGAATTTGTGCTCCATCGCACCCTTGGCACGTTATGAATCAACTCGGTATTGCGTCACGCATAAGTTGATAGGCGACTTTGCGTAAATCTGGTCTGTCTCCAAAGACGCATACCTGTCCAGGGATGGAAGGGCGTGCTGAGTGAGATGGAGTGGGCTTTATGACCCTGTACGAGCACTTACCAGCCGACATCCGCGAAGTCGTGGACGCTTACGTCGAGGACCTCAGGACCCAACCTTGGCGGATTCGCTTCCTCTTGCTGATTGATCTCCTTCAAGAGAAGTTGGAGAGCGGGCCCGCCGCTGAGCATTGGCGTCTACTTCAACAATGGACCGGCATAGTGACGGCAATCTTGGAACACTTGCCGCCTGACAGTTCGGTCGTCGAATGTTTGGGGTTGATGAGCATCAGCTTCAACGACCAATGGCGCGCTCAGGCGCTCGGCCAGATCGAGCGCGATCCTACGGTGCTAGATCGTCTCGTCGCAATTTGCCCCGACTGGGGAGACATCGTCGAAACCGTATTGGAGGCCAATCAGAGACGGCCGATCAAGGCGGGGCAGGCTCGCGCTCGCTGATCGGGATCGATCCGGCACGTGCACCGGCTCGCCAAGCTTTGCGCGGCCAGCTCTTGAGCTTAGCGATGCCCCGCCCGGACCAGCCGGGCGAGGCATTGCTGATCGGATCAGTCGCCGTTCCGACGGTTTGGACGGGACCAGATCAAGCTGAAGCCCTCGCCCTCTTCATCAGCGAAGAGGTTGGCGAAGATCGGTGCGGTGAAGCTCGGATCGTCGAGCTTGAGACCGAGATAGTCGCGGCCCTCGTTGGAGCGCTTGGACCAGGCGGCCCCGATCTCCGCGTTATGCGGTGCACCACATAACGCGGATTATGCGGAGCTGAGCGTTATGCGGAGCGGCGCGCTGTGAACGCAGATTTTTCCGAGCTTTGTCGACCGCGGCACTCCGCATAATCCCGTGGAGGGAACCGCGGCGCCTCGCCGGAGCGAGACGCCGCAAGCTTGCGGGTCAGCGCGACCAGACCAGCGCATAGCCGTCATCGACCGCGACGAGGTTGGCGTAGATCGGCGCCGAGAAGGACGGGTCGTCGAGCTTAACCGAGTGATAGACGGTGTTGTCTTTGGAGGTCCGCTGCCACGCGGCGCCTATTTCGACATTGCCGGCCATCACGCGCAGGTTCGGAGCCTTCTCGTTCTCGGATGGTTCGGCCGGCAGGAAGCGCGCCTTGATGTTGAGCGAGAGCGTCTTGATGGTGCCGGTGTACGAGCCATCTTCGGCGCGGGTGAAGGTGCCAATCTGAGCCATGGTGATCTCCTGTTGCTGTTTCCAAGCCCGCGACCATCGCGGCCTTGATGGCGATCTGTGAGCGCCGCAACGACCGACCCGCAGCCTTGACCCGCAGCGTCAGCGGAGGATGGCGGGCTGAGCGATCTTGTTGCCTCGCGAGGAATGCCGCCGCTTGGCGGCAGGGGAAGAAGATCGCGAACGAGCCATTGCGGGTAAAGGTCGGCGAGCGCAGCGAGCGTATTGTGGCGCGTGATCCGCCAGCAAAAGGCCGCCATGGACGTGGGCCCAAGTCAGCCCCACAGGAGGGCATGGCTCAAAGACACCGCACCACCGCCGCGACTGCGACACCAAAGCTACGACAGCAGCGCACTCTCGATACAACAGCGCGCGACTGAGCGCCTGCAACGACGAGAAGAACCGGGCTCGTCGGTATCGGGAGGCACGGCGGTGGCGTCCGCTCCGACCTCGCCATCGACCGGTCGGCACCATTTGTCCCCGCCGAATGTGCGAGGACATTCGATACTGTCCGGCCCCCCGATTCGCCGCGAACCGGGTTACGGATGTAAGTGCAGGCGCTTCACGCTGGCTGCTGCGAACGTGATGAACTTTCTGACGCGCGCCGGCACGAATTTCTGGGTAGGGTAGGCAAAATAGAGTCCGGTCAGCGGCGAGCGAAGAGCTGGCAACACGCGCACCAGCCGCAGTTGGTCTGCAAAAAAAGCCGGCAGAAATCCGATCCCGAGGCCCATACCGACAAAGGTTCTGACTGTCAGCAGATCGTCGCAGGTCAGGCCGCCCGACAAATCGACGCTGACCTTCCGCGTTCCCATCAGCATGGGCAGAGGATGGGCCCATGGCTTGCCGAACCCAATCAGGTCGTGGTGCTTCAGATCATCCATGTGAACGGGGACGCCGCGTCGGTCGAGATAGTGCTGGCTTGCGAACAGTCCCGACGGGCCTGTTACGAAAGACCTGGTCACCAGACTTGAATCGCGCAATGGACCGACGCGGATGGCGAGATCGACGCCCTCTGCGATCATGTCGACGATCCGGTCGGTGACGATCAGCTCGACTTGCACCGTCGGGAAGGCTTCGCGAAACGCGCCGATGATGGGCGGCAGCAGGCTTTGCGCGATATCGACGGCCGCTGTGAGCCGAAGCAGCCCGGTCAGGCCTCCTGCCTCTGCCGTAATCGCGGCTTCGGCTGCCTCGATCTCACGAAGTCCAAGGCGGCACCGTTCAAAATAAGCCTGGCCCGCCGGCGTGATACGGAGCTTGCGGGTCGTGCGTTGGATCAGACTGACGCCGAGGCGCCGTTCCAGCGCCGCCACCTTTGCGCTCACTGTGCTGGCAGGCATGCGGAGCCGTCGAGCCGCGCCCGCAAAGCTGCCCGCCTCCAGCACCTGGACGAAGACACTGATCTCATCGATCCGCATGACCCATTATGCAGAATTATGGATGATAATTCCAGTTTATGCTGTCTTGTGGCAAAACGGCTTCCGCGCAATCTGCTTCGCCAGGGAAGCACTGCGAAGGAGCTGGAAGATGATGGGACTGACAACACCGGTGGCCATCGCGACCGAGGGCGAGCCGATCGATCCGCGCGTCCGCGTCGGGCACGTCCATCTGAACGTTGCGGACCTTGAGCGATCGCTCCAATTCTATTGCGGGGTGCTTGGCTTCGGCCTTCACGGGCTTCTTGGTGACGAAGCAGCGTTCCTGGCAGCCGGCAGTTATCACCACCACCTCGCTATCAACACCTGGGAAAGCCGGGGCGGTTTGCCGCCGCCCAAAGGATCAACGGGCCTCCACCATGTCGCCTTCGTCTATCCGACGCGGGCCGCGCTCGGCCGCGCGCTCGGCCGCCTCCGCGCAGCGGCCGTGCAACTCACCGGCGCCAGCGACCACGGTGGTACGGAGGCGATCTATCTCCGCGACCCGGACGGCAACGGCGTCGAGCTCTACTGGGATCGACCGGAGAAGGAATGGCCGCGCAATCCGGACGGCTCGTTAAAGATTGTCAGCAATCCGCTCGATGTCGAAAATCTGGCCGCGGAGGGATCGTCTAAATCCCCCGCTTAGCACGGATAATCTGAGCCTTGTCACACTGAGACGCCCGGTTGCTTGGCGCGCACAGGACAAGACCGCGGAAGCCGTTTAAGAGGCACTGACACAAATCCCAAGCACTCCGATTCCCTGTGGACAGCGGGACTTGTCCTGACACCACGTCTCCGGTCCGACGCAGACCGCCGCATGCTTCAGCCTCCACTCAAGCCAGGGAGGCGTCATGTCAAAGCGGAAACAGAAGCGAAAGCAGAGCAAGAGCGTAGAGGGACGGCTGCGCTTCTTGGGAGATCACGTCGATGGATTCAGGAGCTGGCTTCGCCACGACGGCTATCGGCCGACCACGATCGTGGAGTTGGTGCGTCTCCTTGCCTGCTGGGCCGAGTGGCTGCAAGCGGCCGGGTTCGCCCTCAAAAATATCTTAGCCGGTTATAATGCATCCGCAGCGGTCTTCAAGGGCGGCAAAATGGCAAGGGCACCGCGCGGGGCGGGCGCGTTGTTCATCCGCTATCTTCGGGAACAAGGGGCGCTGCCGTCGACTCCGAAGCCGCCATCTCCGACGGAGACCTGGCCCATACTCGGAGCATTCCGGGCCTGGATGCAAAGTCAGCGCGGCGTCACCGACTCCACGCTCGATACCTATCAAACTACGCTTGTCGATCTTCTCAAGGCTCTCGGCGACGATCCAAGAGCCTTTACTACCAACGCGGTGCGGGCTTTTGTTCTTGAGCGCACCAGACCGCACAGCCGTGGCCGGGCCAAGACAATCGCGACGTCGACGCGCGCGTTCCTCCGATTCCTGGTCGCGACCGGCCAATGCCCCGCGGGACGACACTACGCCGTTCCGCGCTTTGCGAACTGGCAGTTGGCATCGGTTCCGAGATTCCTTGCGGCCGACGACATCGAGCGGGCGATAGCCGCTTGCGAGGGCGAAAGCCGCTTACGGGATCGAACGATCGTTTTGCTGCTCGCCCGTCTTGGCTTGAGGGCGAGCGAGGTCGCCAACCTCAAGCTCACCGATATCGATTGGAGGAACGGACGGCTTGCCATTGCCGGCAAATCCAGGCGCGAGGAGTGGCTTCCGCTGACGCAGGAGGTGGGCGATGCGATCATCGCCTACATCGAACAAGCGCGACCACGTTTGCCGACGTCCCACTTGTTCTTCACGGACTTCGCGCCGATCCGCCCGCTCACGCGCACCACCGTGAGATGCATCGTACGCCGGACATTGCTGAGGGCGGGGATCAGAAGCGTCCATCGCGGCGCCCATGTGCTACGCCACTCGGCGGCCACCGCAATGCTGCGGCAAGGCGTCAGTTTGAGCGGTGTCGGTACAATTTTGCGTCACCGGTCGCCGGCAATGACGCTGCATTACGCCAAGGTCGACTTCGGTCTCCTGTCGGAGATTGCCCAGCCCTGGGTGGGGAGGTTGTCATGCTGATCGACGATGTCGAACGTTACATCGCGCTTCGTCGCTCGCTTGGCTTCCAACTCCGGAAACCGGCCCGGCACCTCCAAGCCTTCGCTCGCGTCGCCGCGGAAAAGGGCGAAACCCATATTTGCGCGGCAACCGTCATAACGTGGGCGGCAGCCGCACCAACGCTGGATGCCCGGAATCGCCGAATTGGCGATGTCGGGCGGTTTGCTCGGTTCTTGCGCGCCGAGGATGACAAGCACGAGATGCCCCCAACCGGCCTCTTCGCCACACCGAAAGTGCGACCTGCTCCCTATATCTACAGTCCGGAGGAATTGGCCCGCATGCTCGAAGCCGCCGGCCGGCTCCGCATGCTAAAGCCCAACCCGCTGCGCCGGCAACTCTACATGGTGCTGTTCGGGCTCATTGCCGCCACCGGACTGCGGGTCTCCGAAGCGCTCAATCTGAGGCTTGGCGATGTGCTGCCGGGCGGGGTTCTCCAAATCCGCGAAACCAAGTTCTACAAGAGTCGCCTTGTACCGCTGCATGCGACCGTCGTGGAGGTTCTCGACCGCTACCTCGATATGCGTCGTCGATCTGCCGGATCGGATGATCACCTGTTCTTATTGATGGAGGGAGCTGCGCTTGCCTATTCCACGGCGAGATGTGCCTTCCGCCGCATTTTGCAGCTTGCCGACATCGCGCCAGGCCGCGCACGGCGGCCCCGCATCCACGACCTCCGCCACAGTTTTGCGACGCGGGTTCTCGAGCAATGCGGCACCAAGCGCGATGAGGTTGCGCGGCACTTTGTTGCGTTGTCGACTTATCTCGGCCACGCCGATATTGCGCACACCTACTGGTACCTTGAGGCGACGCCGGAACTGATGGCCGACATCGCCGCGGCTGCCGAAAAACTGATCGCGGAGGTGGCTCCATGACCCTGCTCGCGCCTCTGATCACCGGCTTTTTGCGCGACTACATGCCCCGCCAACGAGGTTACAGTCCACATAGCTGTGAAACCTATGCCCACAGCTTCCGGCTCTTGTTCACCTATGCCGCCAAGCGGCTGCGGACAACGCCTTCGCAACTGCATATCGAGCAGCTCGATGCGGCCTTGATCATGGACTTCCTCGGTCACATCGAGCGGGAGCGCCGCAATGGAGCCACGACCCGGAATCTGCGTCTTGCCGCGATCAAGACGTTCATGCGCTATGTTGAATACCAGATACCGTCTGCCTTGGAGCAGATCGGTCAAATCCACGCTATCCCGACCAAGCGCCACGATCAGGTGCTCATCCGTCATTTGGTCATGGAGGAGGTGCGCGCGATCTTGAACGCGCCCGACCTCGCAACGCGGCTCGGCGTGCGCGATCGGGCGATGATGCACCTGTGCTTCGCCGCCGGGCTACGCGTCTCGGAATTGGTCGGGGCTATGACGGCGAATTTGTGTCTGCAGCGGACGCCAAGCCTTCTTGTCAAGGGCAAGGGTCGCAAGGAGCGATGCCTTCCGCTTTGGAAGGAAACCGCCGCCGATTTGCGGGCCTGGCTGGCCTTACGGGGCGATGTTCGCGTCCCCGAGCTCTTCGTCAACGCCGAGGGGACGGCAATGACGCGGGCCGGTTTCGAATATGTCTTGGACAAGCACACGCGCGCGACCGCCAAAAAATGTCCATCCTTGCGCGATCGCTCCGTGACGCCGCATCAACTGCGGCATAGCTGCGCCGTTATCATGTTGCAGGCCACCCATGACGTCCGAAAGGTCGCATTGTGGCTCGGGCATGCCGACATCCGCACCACCGAGGTCTATCTGCGCATGGATCCTTCCGAAAAGCTCGAGGCGGTGGAAGCGGTCATTCCGCCCGAGTTACGCCGCGGACGGTTCAAGGCGCCAGACGCGCTGATCGCCTCTCTGTTGGAGGAAGCATCCCTATCTTCGGCGTGAGAGACGTCGAGCAGTCCACCGTCACGACGAAATACCTCGGTTCCGCTCCGACGCGGCAGCATGACGATGCCGTCCACAGGAGCAATCGAGCCCTCTTCGTTGGCTCGGAGTGACGGATCAAGCCGCCGTGCCTGCAGCGCGCTGCTGGTGTGGTGTCGCAGTCGCGGCGGTGGTGCGGTGTCTTTGAGCCATGCCCTCCTGTGGGGCTGACTTGGGCCCACGTCCATGGCGGCCTTTTGCTGGCGGATCACGCGCCACAATACGCTCGCTGCGCTCGCCGACCTTTACCCGCAATGGCTCGTTCGCGATCTTCTTCCCCTGCCGCCAAGCGGCGGCATTCCTCGCGAGGCAACAAGATCGCTCAGCCCGCCATCCTCCGCTGACGCTGCGGGCCAAGGCTGCGGGTCGGTCGTTGCGGCGCTCACAGATCGCCATCAAGGCCGCGATGGTCGCGGGCTTGGAAACAGCAACAGGAGATCACCATGGCTCAGATTGGCACCTTCACCCGCGCCGAAGATGGCTCGTACACCGGCACCATCAAGACGCTCTCGCTCAACATCAAGGCGCGCTTCCTGCCGGCCGAACCATCCGAGAACGAGAAGGCTCCGAACCTGCGCGTGATGGCCGGCAATGTCGAAATAGGCGCCGCGTGGCAGCGGACCTCCAAAGACAACACCGTCTATCACTCGGTTAAGCTCGACGACCCGTCCTTCTCGGCGCCGATCTACGCCAACCTCGTCGCGGTCGATGACGGCTATGCGCTGGTCTGGTCGCGCTGACCCGCAAGCTTGCGGCGTCTCGCTCCGGCGAGGCGCCGCGGTTCCCTCCACGGGATTATGCGGAGTGCCGCGGTCGACAAAGCTCGGAAAAATCTGCGTTCACAGCGCGCCGCTCCGCATAACGCTCAGCTCCGCATAATCCACACGGCCGACGTAAACCCGATGGCTGGGAGCGTTGTCGCCCGAGCGGCTGGTTTCCGGGATGATCCGGACGTTCTTGGCTTGAAGCGAGAGGGTGACGATTTGGCCGTTGAACTCGTTGTTGCCGGTCTTCTTGAAGGTGCCGATGGTCGCCATGGTAATTCTCCTGATCTCTGTTTCCCGAGCCCGCACCTTGCGGCCTCGATGGTGATCGACAGGCCGGAGGCGATCGACGGCGCACCCCGAAGGGGCCGAAGCGTCAGCGGAGGATGGCAGCCAGGCGACTTTCTTGTTTCGCGAGGAATGACGGCGCAGCCGGCAGGGGAAGAAAGTCGATCGGCGCCGTTGCGCCATAGGCGGTCGAGGCGTCAGCCGTCCTTCGGCCAGATCAATCCATCGAAGAGGCCGCTTGGTGCGCTCGGTCCGAACAGAGCTGACATCAAGGAGAACGTGGCGATCTGCGAGTCCACTGAAAGAGTTGGCGCAACCGGATCCAATGGTGATGAGCTCTCTTTATTGCAGGTAGACCGATCTTCGCTTCCACGATAGCGCGTCGACAGCACACCACATTCACGAGAGCGGCTGGCCGTATCTGTGATCCGTCGCCGTTTGGTCGATGCCGCATACGACCGCCACGAAACTGCCACCCTGCGATGATCGGTCGAGGCTCGACGCTTGGGCCGCTCTGAGTGTAGCTCAAAGACAAGAATCGCGAGCACGCTGGATGCCTGATCCAGTCAGCCCCTTCCAATATGACGCTGCCGGCTTGCGCCAAGACTTGCCGCCCCTACAGGGGTTACGACAATTCGCCGCGCGGACCAAAAGGAGGGATCTCGCGCAAATGATGACCGCCAAGAGCTCGAGTGAGAAGAGAACCGGATGAGCGACAAAAGCGATCTTGAAAACAGAGCCATCGAAGCGATATGGAACTATCGTGAGGCCTTCGCCGTGGTCGGGCGCCTGGAGAGAAAACAGCGTTCCGCGCATCGATCATTGACCAAAGCGCTGATTAAATTGCGCCGCGCCACAAAGAGCGAAGACCCGCGGTCTCTCAAGGACAGCATCGAGATTACCTTGGCAGCTGTCTCGCGGCACGACGAAGCGCGGGCCACCCTAGACGAGGCGGCTGCACTAATGGAGTCAGCGCGCCTGACTTTGGCCGCCCTCGAGCGCCAACTGGGATATCTCCCACGTGTCTTGAAAGCGTGATTCGGACTAGCTCAAAGAATGCTAGGAGCTAACCTATGAACGTCGACACCGCCTCATCGTCTGAGCATCGAGCCGAGGTCGCGCGAGCCTGCCCCGGAACCTAGACGCGCAGGAAATACATGATCGCCTCGAGGTTCGGCGCGTTGCTGCTGTTCGGTTCCATCGCCTTCGCCGGCTCTGGCCACGGCTGGACTGCCGGCGCGTATAGTTGTCTGCCGTTAGCTCCGATCACGTTTGCCGCCTGGCTCAACGCACTGGGCACCAAACCTTCGCTCCATATCGCCATTGGATTGCTTATAGCAGCAGGCGTCGTGCTCGTGGGGACTGCATATGCCAACGCTGGCCGAAGGTACAAACTACTTCTTTCATTATTGGCGCGTGCAGGGTCCCATAGCCGGGGCGGTTATCGCTCTCATCTATTTCAACTGGGTCTTCGCTTGCGGGCTGCCGTGGTGGCGCCGTCGCGCAGAGCCTTAACGTCGTAACTGACCTGCTTTAGCGTTCGCCTCGCTTTGTAAGGCATCTGCAAGGGGACCAGACACATAACGGGCCAATGGATCGAAATGTCTCATGACATTGACAGGATTTCCGCCGGCCAAACGAAGCGTATTGAATCTGAAGAACACGCCCGGGTTATCTGCGTAGCAGCCCATCATGCGCAGCCAATCAAATGGCTCCGCCGCGTCGCTGTCAGCAACATGCTTGTTCAGAGTGACTGCTCTGGCGATGCAGGTTCTCGTGAATCCATGCATAAAGGCGACGGTGTATTCGGTTGATACGACGTATTTCGTCCGCGCCTCTCCCTGCAACTCATGAACTTTACCGACTGCCCGGCGCTGCTCAGCTTCGGTCAAGGCCGGCAGTCCCTCCAGAACCTGCCGCCAGTAGCCGATCAGGCGGGCAGATATTTCCTTTCGCGCCCCGCGGCTGACATCGCCAGCGCTCAAATCGTCGATCAGAACGTTTCGAAGGGCGAAGTCAGGGCCAAAGTTTTCTATTGGGAGCGCGCTTTGACCCATCAGCAGCACAGTTGAAACGAGCAGCAGGAATATCCGAAGCGCGCCCATGTTCCAATTCCGTCGGACGGGGAGGATTGATTCGAGTCCGGAGCAAAGCACCTTGCTCTCTTATTGCCGCGGAAGCGTGGTCCAAATTTTCTCCGCGAAGCCGCGCTTGTCGAGCTTCCACGTTTGGCGATCAACGACGGCCCTCCCGGCTCGGCACTTGAAGGAATAGGCCGATTCGTGGCCGGTGGCGTAGGCTGCAACGGGCGCGTCATCCGGGGTATTTCTGCAAAAGGCATCGGCTCCTGGGTTGTCCTTCGCGGTGTTGATCTTCACGCAGGGCAGGTTTGCTCCGATGAAACAGACCGTGACCCGTCCATCCATGCAGCGGTACTGCGCCTGGGTCGCGAATGTTGAAGGATCTGGTTCTGCTCCGGCGTCAGGGAACAACTTCTTGAAGGCTTTGACGGTCGGCTCCCGCAGCGTGGGTCCATAATTTCGCACGTTGTCATCGTTGCGAACGCTCGCGCAGTGCTCGAACAGTCCTTCCTTTGCTGCAGCGCCCTCGGCCTGCGACGTCACGAGCCCGAGGCCGCACAGCGAACTGGCAAACGCCGCCGCAATACCGATCGGAAGTCTTGCCATCAGCTCATTCTCCGAATAGTCGGCCGCAGTTACTGCGCGGCACAACGATGAAACACCTCTGGCTTCTCGGCAATCCAGGAAAAGCCATGCAGCGCAAGCTCAATGGTTTCCGGTGACCGACGCCGGATCACCACCGTCCCAGGCGTCTCCGGACTGCCGCCCTTGTAGCAGCGCGCGGCAAATCGGGTCTCGCCATGACTGCGTTTGGGTCTCCAAAGCTTGCAGCCGATTTCATAGAATTCGAGTTCCGATGACGTAATGGTCAGAACATCGACCTCACCATTCACCTGCTCGCAGCGTGGTGGATTGCTCGACCACTTACCTCGAAACTCATCGGCCGCAGTGGCGGCACCGACGGTCGATGCCAGGAAGACGAAGCCGCCAGCAAGAGAGATGATGCGCTGCGCCGCCGCCACGAGAGACATTTGATCACACTCGATTGACCAGTCGCGATAAGCCTAATCCAAGTCGATCGGCGCAGATGCCCCAGAATGCGCATAGTCCGCTTGCACATTTGAGCATTCGACTGCCGAAGCGATGGAGGTCATCCCCGATGCGGAACTCGGTCATGGCGATCGGTCATCCTCGTCGCGCGAGAGGCTTGCTCGCGGCCTCGCTGGCAGCGTGGAGCTTCTTCATGATCGTGGCCACGATGCTGCCGCTGCTCGCCGGCGCCGTCTCCTCGCTGATTCGCAGTGACACGGTTTGGCCCACCGCCGGAGAGATTTTCGGTCCCATTGGTTTCATGGCGGCAGTCGGACTGCCGACCTCCCTGGTCATTTGCTTCGCGCTTGGCTATCCGGCCTGGAAAGTCTCCAGCGCCTGCGGACTCACGACTCGATGGGACGCGATCAAGATCGGCGCCGTCATCGGCGCGGCGCTCTATCTTCTGGTGGCTGTAGGCTTCCACGTCCTGACCTACATCAAGGGCAGCAGCTTCTCGTACAGTCAGGGTGGGGTTCTGCTGACAAAGGACAGTCTGCCGACATTGCAAGGCATTGTCTTCGATCTTTTCCTCATGCTGTTCTACGCCGCTGATGGTGCAGTCGCCGGACTTGCCGCTTGGTTGACGGGCGGAGGCAGGTGACATTCCTGCAGTCGCCGCCTAAACGACTGCGTGACGCGTTTGTTTTCATGAGAAGGAGATGCAGCACTAATTCTTCCGACAACCGGAGCCAGCCGCCTCATCGGCCTTGGCAAGAGCGGCTTCATTCGCGTTTGCCATGTGGATGTCGACCGTTCCGTAGGCGCAGGCCTTCGCGCCCTCAATTGCAAAGACTGAGAGCTCCTGAACCTCGCTATCGTCGTCCGCCCGCCGCCAGGTCCGGATTACCGCGGCCCTTGGGATGCCTCCGCGCATGACCCAATGTACTTTTTCACCGAATGCTTTGCCGGAATCGCGCCATTGCGCCGTGGTTCCGGCCTTCTCGGTCGCCCGCGACGGCGCAATGGTAAGTGCCACCATGTTTCCCTCGTCCGAGAACTGCACTGCGTAGCCGGCGGGCCCCGGGCAGGTTCGCAGCGCAGGCCGAATCCGGGTCGCGACTCGTTCTTGCACCTTGGTCCGTCGACCGGTAAACACGGTCTGGGCAGAGGCTCCGCCTGCGAGCAGAATGACAGCCGCAAGAGTGCTCGTTCTCAGCATTCTGATCCTCTCAAACGGTGCGGCAGGCGCGAGTTCTTTTCCCCGCGATCGCGAGTATCTTCCCCGCGATGATGTGCCGTTGCTGCTCTGCTCGCCTTGGCCGCCCCCACTGCTTTGAACGCCTAGTCAACTTTCTGAATCTTTGCAGCCTTGATGATCGGCTCCCAGCGTGCGATTTCCGCGTTGATGACCGCCCGAAATTGCTCGGGCGAATTGCCGACCGGCTCCATGTACTGGGTCGCGAGCTTCTCGCGCACCGCCTTTGAGGTTATCGCCTCTGTGACTTCCTTGTTGATCGTGTTGGCAAGCGCTTTGGGCGTGCCCCGCGGCGCAATGAGCCCCATCCACGCGTCGGCTTCGACGTCAATGCCCGATTCCTTCAGCGTAGGCACGTTGGGCAGGAAGGATGAGCGCTTGGGCAGCGAAACGGCAAGAACTTTTACTTTTCCGGAGGTTGCTTGCGGCATCACGGCTACGGCCGGCAACGCGGCGAGCTGCACGTCACCACTCACCAGTCCAATCACGGCTGCGGGTGAGGAGGGATAAGGAACCTGCACCATCTTTGCACCGCTCTTGAGGCCGATCGCCTCCATTGCGAGATGCGATAGCGAGCCGTTGCCGATCGAGCCGAAATTGTATTTGTCGGGCTCCTTCTTAAGCAGCGCGATCAATTCGGCCATCGAATTCACATTGAGGGAAGAATTGACGGCGATGACGCTGGCGGTCGTCACAAGCTGGGTGATCGGCACGATGTCTTTCGCCGGATCATAGGGCAATTTCGACATTAGCAGGGTATCAATGGCGAGCGGGGCGCCGATGCTGACGCCGATGGTTGTGCCGTCCGGCGTAGCCTTGGCGACCGCATCGGTTCCAATGACGCCGCCCGCGCCCGCTTTGCTCTCCACCACGAAGGCCGAGCCCGGATGCTTCTTCTGCAATTCGTCGCCGATAAGCCGCGCCACCATGTCTGGCGTAGAACCCGCTCCGAACGGAACGATGATCGTGACCGCTTTTGCCGGCCATTCCTGAGCAAATGCGCTCGGGGAGACGAGCGCGACGATCGAGCACGCAAGACCAAAAATCAGCGTTCCCGCAATTTTCATGATTGATCTCCTCTCGATCGTCCAGGCTTGACGATCCGGCCGCCGAGCGCTGGTCGTCCGTCGATCAGGGAGCGCCTTGCGGCTAAGCGATCCGTCTCGATCAGACGGAGAATTCAAGACATGCATCATCGCGATTACGAAATAAATCCGATAACTTGCGTGCTCGATGTGCGCGGTGTGCATGTCGCCTCCGCCGGTCGGTTCCGAGCAGCCCCGGTTCCTTGAACGTCGTGAGGCGGCGATCCAGAGCAACGCGGATGCGGGCGCAGGCGGCAGTATTGAGCGTTTACAGTTCTACCGAGCCCGAGAGCGCACCGCGTTCGACGACACCCTCCACAAACCTGACACGATCAGACACCAGAAATATCGATAATCCGATCATCCGTAACTAAGGACAACAATGAATCCGGATATTTACTTGCTCGGTCGGGGCAGTGCGGAAGTGGAGCGGCTCAAGCGGCAAATCGAGATGCTTGCCGTCGATTCCAACGCGCAGCTGGATCGGGTCGGAATCAAGAACGGCGAAAGTATCGTTGACCTCGGTTGTGGCCCGGGAGGCGCTCTGCATCTTCTTGCGGAGCGCGTCGGAGCAAATGGGTCGGTGCTAGGCATCGACCGAAGCAGCCAATTCGTGCAGTTGGCGAGCCGCTTCGTTGCGGATCGCGGATTGTCGCAAGTCGATGTCCGGGAGGGCGATGCGTACGATACCGGATTGCCGAAGGCCAGCTTCGACGGGGCTCACATGCGGCTTCTGCTGGTCAACGTGCCGGAGGCCGAGCGGATCGTGCGCGAGCTGGTTTCGCTCGTGCGGCCCGGTGGTTGGGTCGCAAGCTTTGAGGCCGATTACGTTCCCCACTGTTTCGACCCGCCTTTACCCGCATGGACCCGTCTGCTCGACGCGTACGCCGCCTATGCGCAGGCGCAAGGGATCGATTTGTCGGTCGGACGGCATCTCCACCGGCTGTTCCGCGATGCAGGCGTTGTCGATATCCAGGTCGATGCGATCATTCACGTCTTCCCAACCGGCCATGAGCGGCGCTCGTTCCCGTGTGGCCTGATTGGTAATGTTCGCGACAAGCTGGTCGAGGGCAAGTTCCTGACACGGGAGGACCTCGAGCGAGATATCGAAGCGCTCGAAGAGCACCTCTCCCGGCCCGATGTACAGATTACGTCCAACCTGTTCTTTCGGCTTACCGGTCGGCTGCCGCAGTAAGGACCGACGGCAGGCGCTGCGTCAGTGGATTCCCTGTTTGGAGCATCAATGGTACAGCCGAGCCAAATCGATCTTGCCCGCATCGAAGCGCTTCGGGGAAATGTCGAAACGGCGCTGCCGATTCTCGCTCAGTATGCCGAGGCGGGCGACGACGGTGCTGCGGCTTCTGCAGCAGAGCTGTCCGCCTATCTGTGGCGATGGGACGTCGTGATCGCTCAGGCCGCGCGGCTGATTGCCAATCCCTACGCGGTCTATGCGGGCAATGTCTTTGACGAGCTTGTCCTGCTGCTGGGACGTGCGGGGCGCGAGACGGGAGATTGGCGCGCAATCGCCCGCGTGGCCGACGCCGCTTCACAGCGGGTCGAGGCGGATCTGAAGGCAAACCCCTGGGGTTTTCCGGAAACAAAGATCGAGGGCTCTCGTTATCGTCTGCTCACAATACTCGATCGGCTCGGTGAGTACGCTCTTGGAGACGGACATATCCGGTCGTATGGCGAGCTCGATATCTTCAGCCCGAGGCCGCAGATACCAAGGCCAGATCTCTTCGACGCCGCCATGAAATCGAAGTGGAATCGAAATTGCTCACAGGAACGTCGGTTCATCTTCGCCTGCATGCACTGTGTCGACGACGAGGTGATCCCTTGTTCGACATGATGGACGGCAAAGTGCCGTTGTTTGATCACGCCGTTTCAGTTACGAAGGCGTTTCTGCGCCGGGGTGAGGAAACCATGGCGTGGCAGGTGGTGCGCGCCAATTGGGTGGAATGGGCGCCGGTCGATCGAGCCCAGACGGCACCTCTCATCTTGCTCATCGACGCGGGCTTGGCGGGTCTCCTTACGAAGGATCGAGCCATGGAACTCGTTCATTGTCCGCGCGCCACGTTTCTGTCCGAAGGGCGCGCTCCCGGCCGAGGGGGATGAGGCTCACTTGGATGGCGATAAGTTCGGTCGCATCCGCCGTCTCACTGGAGGAATCGCATGAAGCGTTTTGCCGCCAGCTGCATGATAGCCAGCCTGTTCTTGACTTCCGCTCATGCCGAGAACGGCAACGCTCCGGCCTTCTTCGTCTTGGACGAACGCAGCGGACATCAATTCGACATGCAAGCATGGCAACAGGCGGCAAAGGCATCGAAGGGCGGGCAATTTGTCCGGACCTATCGGCTCCTGGGCGACGATTCGGTCTTGCGAAAGGCCAGGGACGATGCAGCAAAGGCGAAGGCATCGGACAATGTCGTGCACCTCATGACCACGACCACGCCCGACAAGAACTCCCGCGAATTCCGCGAGTCGCTCGCTCAACTGAAGCAACAGTTCCAGACCGATCCGAAATTCAAAGGCGTTAGCGCGCTGGCCGAATGGCCGATGTGCGCCCTTGTCCAACTGGGCCCGGGCAACGACGGCAGCAGTTTGCGCGGCACAATGCTGTTTGTTCTCAACCATCCGCAAGCGAGCGCGGCCTGCTATCCTTTGGTCCAAATCTACTTCACCACGCCACCGGGTCCTGACGGCAAGCGCATCGCACCAGTGAGGGTCGATAGTACATCCGTCGCACTGCAGGCGGCACTTCCCCCCATGAAACTTGCCCGGAAAATGCTTGCCGACAAGGCGGCCTTCCAGCAGGGCAAGCTCATCGAGCGGCCGACAAACGTCTTTGCGCCGGCCGAGGAGATATTCCTCCACGCCTATTTCGAAAACGTCGGCCGTAAGGATGTCGGGACGCCGATGGCCAGTTACGAGATTGGCCTCGATATCGAAGTGCGGGACGAGACTGGCAAGGTCGTAAAGGCATTTCCCGACGAGCACACCTACAAGGGTGCTTCTCCGCCGCCGTTTCCGGAATCGCTCGACTACTTCACCAACTTCGTGACCGCCGGCATCACGATCGGTGAACCCGGCGAGTACACGATCGCTTACATCTTTCACGATCGCTCCCGGCAGGAGACCCCGCCCGTGGCGGCGGAATTCGCCGTGACAGTCAAGTAGATCGTTAAAGTCACCCGTCACGGAGATTTGTCGTCTGATCTGCGAGGAGCGCAGGCGCATGGATTGGAGCGACGCTGATGCTTCCAAGCCGCGTGTTCGCGCAGATGAAAATCCATCTTCGTCCGTTAGCTGGATTGGTGGGTTTTGGTTCTGGGAAGGTTGAAAATGCTTTATCTTTCGACGGAGATTGACTGACACTCGCTCCGCCGCACTGCGTTTTCATTGTATTAGGCCGTTCGGAGCTACGGCAACGCATTGAGTATAGCGCGACAACGGCTATTGCGGTTAAATCAATCAACGACCCGGTCGCAAGTCTCCACGCGAATAGTGGCTCGGAAGAGATCCGTTGTCTCGCTCGGTCATAGGTCTTGGACAGAGACAATAAAATGCCCGGCGTGATCGATCGTGCAATGTGCAAGCCCCCAGAAATCAACCGACATTCAAGAGCGACGGTCGCGAAGGTCATATTTTCTTCGAGAACCCCGTGCTAACTGTCGCTTGGTTGTCGCGGCCGGATGTACGCCGTGGCATCACGGGAGCCCCGGTTCTCATGCCGGGGTTTTTCGTTTCCAGCGCGAGAAGTCCGCCGACTCAAGATCTTTAATGCGCTTGATTTGAGTAGGACCACGAAGTGTCGCAGCCCGCCGCGACAGTCCTGCTTGGATCGACCAGAGTCGTCCGAAGCGGCGCAGAGCGAAAAGCCGAACAGCAGGCAGACATGGCGCAGAATATCTACGACAATCCCGATTTCTTCGCTGGCTACAGCCAGTTGCCCCGGCAGGTGCATGGGCTGGACGGCGCTCCTGAATGGCCCGCGATCCGGGCCATGCTGCCCGATTTGGGTGGGAAACGTGTCGTCGATCTGGGATGTGGCTTCGGCTGGGCCTCGCGCTGGATGCGCGAGCAGGGCGCGGCCTCGGTTCTGGGTCTGGATCTGTCGCAGAACATGATCGAGCGTGCCAGGGCGGACACAGCGGACACCGCCATCGAGTATCGCATCGCCGATCTCGACACACTGGACCTCCCTGAGGCGGCTTTCGACCTCGCCTACAGCGCACTGACCTTTCACTATGTTCAGGATTTTGGCCGCCTCGTACATGTGATCCGCAAAACGCTCGTTCCTGACGGGCATTTCGTCTTTACGATTGAGCATCCGATCTTCATGGCAGCGGCACATCCGCACTGGATTTCCGATGAGGAGAGCCGCAAAACTTGGCCGGTCAATCGATATTCCGTCGAGGGTGAACGTCGGACGGACTGGTTCGCCAAGGGCGTTCTGAAATACCACAGGACGCTTGGCACAACCCTGAACGCGCTGATCGGCGCGGGCTTTCAAATTCGGCGAGTGGAGGAGTTTGCCCCAACACGCGAGCAGATCCAGCAGATGCCGCAATTGGCCGAAGAACTCGAACGTCCCATGATGCTGATTGTGTCTGCGTCCGCATCGATCGCCGGTAAAGTTTCGAAGCCGTCGTGATATTCGGCCTGATTGGGTCCCTTCCGGGCCCGCCCCGGTATTGATATCAGCCCGGCGTCAAGCGTTGTCTCGCCGGCCCGTCTGCGGCCATGCCGGTGAAGCGAGCCAAGGCCGTGATGCTGACCGCAACGGCCCCGGCGATCGCGAAGACCGTTTGCCAGGTGGACGAAGGCATCGCGATCTGGGCGATTCCATGCGTCGCGCTGTAACCGGCGACGGTGGCGGGCGCGACATAGAGGAGGATGATCAAGAGTCTAAGCCAAGTCCATGGCACGAAGGCGAGCGCGAGTTGGCCAATGCAAATGGTTGCACCGCCCGCTACGAGCCCTGCTGCAGCGCCGCCGAGCACTCCGGCGCCGGTGTGGAAGGCCCAGGTGCCGATCGTCAGGCCAACGAAGAAAGGCAGTGCAGAAACAGCGAGCGTGAACAGCAACCAGCAGAAGAAGCCGATGCCAACGAGGACAAGCAGTGGTCCAAAGATGATCATGGTGGTGGTCTCCGTGAGATGAAGGTCTGACGGTCGCGCCTTCCACCACCACCACGGCGCAATCGACAGCATAACCAAAAACGGCGGCGACGGGGAGCGGAAATCCGAAAGGACCTCCGCTCACCGGCCAGCGATTTGAACCGCCCCTTCGTCATTGGAACGGATCGAATTCGTAAATCACGGCGGCCGGATCGCCGTCGTATTCGGTGGCGGGCATGACGCCGTATCCGCCCATGCCGGTGCGGAAGATAACGACGCAGACCATGAGGGTGGTGGCGAGGTTCCATGCGCTGGCGAAGGCAAGGGTTTGAGACATCGGTCCGGCTCCTGTTCTGAGGCGGGGACCATCCCCGCGCGACAGGCGCCCGATGTGTCCGGGCGTGGGCCGCAATCACCGCGCAGGCGAAGACAAGCGGCGGCACGCTTCAGCGTAAGCCGACCCCTTGATGAGGTGGAACGGCCCGCTCCAACAGCATCAGAGTGCTAAGATCGTGGCCGTTGTTGTAAACGCCACAAGGAGGGACCGTTCCGTGAAAGATGTTACTACTATTGGGCTGGACTTAGCTAAGCAGGTTTTTCAGGTTCATGGTGCCGACGCTGAAGGCGCGCCGCAGTTCAATCGAAAGCTGCGGCGCGCGGATGTCTTGCGCTTTTTCGCAAAATTGCCACCGTGCTTGGTCGGAATGGAAGCATGCGCGAGCGCGCATTATTGGGCGCGCGAGATCGCGGCTTTAGGTCATGACGTCAAACTGCTGCCACCTCAATACGTGAAGCCATTCGTCAAGCGCGGGAAGACTGATGCTGCCGACGCAGAAGCGATCAGCGAGGCTGTAACGCGAAAGACTATGCGCTTCGTCCCGGTCAAGACGGCTGAGCAGCAGGCAGCCGCTATGGTTCTGAAGACGCGCGCCTTGCTCGTGCGTCAGAGAACGCAAGCGATAAATGCTCTGCGTGCGCATATGGGAGAATTGGGTATCATCGCTCCGGTCGGAATATCCAACGTCAAAGGGCTGGGCGAGATCATTCGGGATGAAAGCGATGCACGTCTGCCAACAGCTGCGCGCTTTGCCTTGGCCGAGATGATTATACAGATCGAATTGCTGGCCGAGCAGATCGACAAGCTCGAGCGTGAAATCGTCGTCCGGGCCAGGCAAGATGCTGATATGCGCCGCCTTGCCACCATCCCGGGCGTCGGAGCCATCATCGCCATGGCCGTGAAGGCTTTGGTTCCCGATCCCGGTGGCTTCAAGTCAGGTCGCCACTTCGCAGCCTGGGTTGGCCTGACGCCAAAAACGCATTCGAGTGGCGGCAAGGAGCGCCTGGGGCGGATCTCAAAAATGGGAAATCAGGAGTTGCGGTCCTTGCTTACGACTGGAGCCGCATCCGTTCTTCGTCACGTGCGATACCACGACAAGGCATGGCCGTGGAGATGCTCCAGCGGCGGCCCTTCAAGGTCGTAGCGGTTGCGCTAGCTTTGCCAATAAGATCGCTCGGATAATCTGGGCATTGTTGAACAGAGGGGGCGTATACCGCGTCCCTGTGCAAATAATGGCGGAGCCGGTAAGGGGATGAGCAGGGCCGCCATAAGGAGCTGACCGGCAAGGGCCGGCAGAAGCGAGGTGTATAAAGCAGACGATGAACCCACGGGACGAAATCCCGAGACAGGCTAGGCCGAAACCCGCGACGCGCATAAAGCGCGCCCCCTTGATTCAGCCAACTGCTTCGCGGACTTCATCGAGGCCAGCGGTCAACTGCCGCGCAAACAGGCCGGACATATGACCGCACCGTCCTCGTGCTGGGAAATCGACTGAAAACACTCTTGCACCGCGGGCCGTTCCACATATGCGGGTTGATGGCGTCAGGCCAGCGCCCGGATCAAGGATCAGCGCCGATGCAGCGGGCGGTGTTCGCCGGACAGGAGACTGCATGCCGGGTCTGCGCGGCTCTCGGCTGGAACATCGTTGCCGTCACAGTGCGGTGGCTGATCGGTTGGAATGGATTGCGGATTGACGTGCGGTTGAGGAGGCCGGCATGGCGGAGTTCACAGGACGCGACCTGCATCTGGTGAAAAAGCTCTCGCGATCGCGGTGCTGACGATCGAGCGTCAGCCTGGGCCGTTTCAGTCGGCTTCGGATCAGAGCGACATGAAGACGTTGCTCGATGATACGATCGAGAACGATACCGAGCTGGCCTTTTATGCGCAGGTGGCGAGGATCGCCGTGACCGGCGAGCCGGACCAGACGGGCCGATCATCAAATGCAGGGTAGTCCGTCGACTGCCTGACCGCATTAGCGCTTGAAGCCGCGTAGCGGAAATGCGGCAGCCACGTGGTTCCGGCGCCGCAGAATGCGCCGACGTACACGTGTTGATACTCGATAGACAGAAAGCGTTGTAGCCGAACGCCCGGCCTCCGAACATCAGCGATTACCGCGGTAGGAAGAGAACCTCGGATTCATGAGACTTGTCCTGATATGATTCAGGAATTGCGATTCTTACGGTAGCTGACTTCCCACCTACTTCTGCAGGCCTGAGGTCGTCACGATCACTCAAGCCTCAACAAAAAACGAGGATACCCGGCATGGGAGAGATCAATATCCCCCGCGATCAACAAAATGCCCTCGCGGCGATCGATAACAGTGAGTTGGACAGGCTTATCGGGCAAGCGGTCCGCGAGGAGCGATTGGGTGATCTGCACCGTCTTCCTCTCGCGAATTGCGGACCCTATGTTGCAAAACAACTTCTTTATTTTGAACGGGCCTTGACGAAACACCGTGAGGCCAAGGCACCGCGAAAGCGCGCGGAAACAGAAAACACCCTCCGACGCGCGGGCACTGATTTGTCCTACGCGGTCGAGGCCATGAAGCGACGAATGGAAGAGGAACAGAAGGAGGGTCAGCTCTTTTACGTCGATGATCAGATCGTGCCGCCTTACCGCTGCGATAAGCGCCTGAATGTCAGAGTGAGCTATCGGTGGCGGCGGACGGTCGATGACGAGTGGACGTCCGGCAGCATAACATTCATCCATGACGTAGATCTACGTCCCAACTATACGATGCCTACTCCCAAGCGAAAGCTTAGCGCCGCCAGGCGGGAGCAGGATCGGCAGACCGAGCTGTATGAAACATGGCAGCACCTGATGAGAGGAGCGCTCTATTCGGTTAGGGATTATTTCAGAGAAGGTGGCGACGGCGACAAGATTCCGCAGACATTTCAGGCGACGGTCGATTCGCATACCCGAGGTCTTAACAATTACAGCACTCGGTTCTGGAGGCAGCCGGTCTAATTTTCGAGGTGATCGAATCAGCCCATCATTTCGAAGCGGCAACATCCGCGCCGGCGGGCTCGCGTTCCAGCCAAAACCCTGCTGCTTGAAACCAGACTTTTTCGGTATCGTTAGAGCTTTGGATCGCCGACGTGCAGCGCGCGAATCGGAACCTCGCCAGACGGCAGGCCTTCGAGCGTGGCATGCAGACGTTTTCCCGCCTCCTCGTCGCGGCCACCTATGCATGGATAAATTGAGACGGCACCAATCGAAGCGGCCTCGAACCGTCTTCGACACCGGACTGCGCGAAGAAGAAAGCCCTTCCAAGATTCGTCGCTCAGTGGCATCAGAAGCCGGCCGCCTTCGGCCAGGCGATCGAGCCAAAGGCGGGATGGATGGGTCGATCCGGCGAAGACGATGATGACGTCAAGTTCACCAACGTCTACCGGCCGGCCGTCGCCTGAGATGACATCGACCTGCGGCCAGTTCACGAGGTTCGCTCGGGCCTGCGAGGCCAGCATCGGGTCGGTTTCAACTGCTGTCACGCGACCAGTGGACCCGACAATCTCGGCCAACACCGCCGAATAGTATCCGGTTCCGGCACCAACCTGGAGCACGCGCTCGCCGCGCGCAATGTCGAGATGCTCAAAGTTGCGCGCCCAGAAGCTGGGCATCCCATTGTTAAGGTTGCGGCTCGCATCGATCGTCACAAGAACGTCATGATAGAGCCAGCGCAGGTCAGTATCGGGGGTCAGGAATGCATCGCGGTACGGCTCCGAGATGATGCGCCACGGTCCGGGACCGACAAATTTCTCGCGTGGAACAGACGCAAATGCCTCGATCAGCTGGGGGTTACGCAGGACGGGGACCTTGTATCGCAGATCTTCTGCATACCAGCGGCGCGCAGCTGCCATCGTATGGTCCATGAAAGCTCTCCTGTTACGATACAGACGATGCGTCTGATGTCCGCCTGCGCAGACATGTCAAAAAATATTCTCATCCGATGTCCGCACTGGGCCCGGTGAAGCGCATATTGGTGTGACCGTGGAAAGATTAACGATAGCTCCCAAGGCAGATGATGCGGGCGGCCGCGGGCGATGCCGCAGCCGCGATCGACGCATTGTCCGATCTCGAACTCGTGCGGCTAAAAGCTCTGGCGCGGTCGTGGAGCCGCGACCTGCCGGGAGGCCTCGGCTGGAGCGACATCCTCCACGAGGCGATCGCACGCGTCCTCGATGGCTCGCGCCCCTGGCCACCCGACGTCCCCATTCTGGCGTTTCTGTCGGGTGTCATGCGCAGCATCTGCAACGACCATTGGCGGCGTGCGCGGCTCGAGCAAAGGCTACTTGTGAGCCGCGATGATCCGGACCAGAGAAGTTTCCCCGATGATGAGGGCGATGAGGTGCCCGATCCGGAGCGGGTCTTGGCCGCCGCACAGATGTTGGCCAACATCTATCGGCTGTTCAAAGCCGATCCGCTGGCGCTGAAGATCATCGCCGGCATGGCTGATGGCCTGGCGGCCAGGGAGATCTGCAATATCCACGATATATCCGAGCTCGACTACGACACGACGCGACGGCGGATGCGACGCGCTCTGCTGCGCGATCAACGGAACTGGAGCAAGTGATGACACGCTGGCATCCGACTGGCGATCTGGCCCGCCTGCTCCAAGCGCTGAGCGAGGAAATCCTTGCCGCGAGTGATGAGGAGGTACGGCAGACCTCCGGCTTGCAAGGATGGACAACCGCCAACACCGCCCTTGACGTCAGAGAGGTGATCAATGCCGCGCGCGGGGACGAGAGTGGGAGCCTTAATCAAAATTGTGATCTGAACGAAGATCTGAGCGGACCTGGTGCCAGGCTGCGGCCAGCGCGTCGGGGCCGCGGCCGGTTTCACAATCAGCGGCATTGAGCGAGCCGGACGGATTTTGCGGCAGCGCTCACGCGCCGCCGAATTTCCAGACCGGGATACCTAGTTTCTTGGCCTTGTCGGCGAGATTGTCCTGGATCCCGGTGCCGGGGAAGTGCATCACGCCGATCGGCAGCGTCTTCAGCATAGCATCGTTGCGTTTGAACGGAGCCGCCTTGGCATGCTTCGTCCAGTCGGGCTTGAAAGCGATCTGCGGGACCTTGCGGTTGTCGGCCCATTTGGCAGCGATCAGCTCAGCCCCCTTGGGCGATCCGCCGTGCAGCAGCACCATGTCGGCATGCTTGGCGTGCACCTGGTCAAGCTTGGCCCAGATCAAACGATGATCGTTGAAGTCGAGACCACCAGTCAGCGCGACTTTCGGGCCGGGTGGCAGGAGCACCTGATTGTCGGCGCGCTTCTTCGCGGCGAGGAAATCGCGGCTGTCGATCATCGCGGAGGTCAGATTGCGGTGGTTGACCTTTGACCCGTTGCGCGGTCGCCAAGCGGAATGGGTGTGGCGTTCGAACTCGTCGGCGGCCTGGTCGCGCATCAGCTCGAAGGCGCCTCGTCGCTCGATCAGCGTCTGCCCTTCCGCCGTCAGTCGCTCCAATTCGACGGATTTCACCTCGCTGCCGTCCTGCTCCCGCTGCGACCGCTGCTGCGCCAGCTCGTTATCGTCAAGCTCGCGCTCGATCCTGTCGATGGCACGATGGAAGACGTTCACTGTCGACCAGAGCAGGTCTTCGAGGTCGGGCTCGAGACGGGTATCGGACAGCGCCACCACCAGGGCATCGAAGATGTCGAGGATGCTACCGGCGAGGACTTGCGCTTCAGGGAGCCGCCGGGGATCGGGCTCATCGTGGAAGGGACGGTAGCCATAGAGCTGAAGTTCCTGGAGGACCTGGTCGGTCGGGGATGAGTTGTGCTGCGGCTCGAAATTGTCGTCAGTGGTCATTGCGGCTTTCCCTCGTCGGATCGACCGCGCCCATCGCGGCCTTCATGGCGACGAAAGCGGCAGGCGGAACGGACTTGCACCCGCAGCGCGAGCGGAGGGCCGGAGCCTTGGCGGAGGGCCGAAGGGGGCCGACTATTTTGCCTCGCGATGTAAAGGCGGCTCTGCCGCCGACGGAAAATAGTCGGCCCACGAGGTTGCCGGTCCGGGCCGCTTGCCGCCCGATCGCCCTCTCAGAAGGCCGTGGGTGCGGCCCTCTCCGGCGCAGAGGGGAAGCCGCAATGACCACCGGCCTCGAAGACGAAGCGGTCGCCTCGCCCCTCATCCCGTTCCGGCTATGCCGCCAACTCCATAAAGCGCGCGACATCCTGCGCCGCGATCTGCACGCGGCTCGCGGCCCGAAGGGCGTCAAATCCGAGCAGGCGAAGATCCTCGTTGAAGTCGCCAAGCCGCGGCGAGATCACGATTGCCTCGATCCCGGCCTCCTGCGCCCGATCGATCAAGGTCGCCATGGCGCCGTCACCGGCAGGATCATCGTCCCGGGCGATGTAGAGCCGGCGGAGCGTGTCCGGGAGAAGGATGGCGGAGAGATGCGCCGCCGAGAGGGCTGCGACCATCGGCATGGTCGGCAGAACGCTGCGGAGCGAGAGCATCGTCTCGATACCCTCGCCGGCTGCCATGACTTCACCAGCTACGCCAAATCGAACGGCGTGACCAAGCAAGTCGCCCATCGCCCGCTTCGGCGTGTCGATCAGCGCCTTACCGAGCATCGTCTCGCTGAAGCCGCCGGGGTCAAGCCAGGTGCGATGCGCGCCGGTCAGGTGGCCGTTCAGATCGGTGACGGCGGCGATCATCGCCGGCCAGGTCTCGGTCGGGCTGTGGTCGTCGGGCCGGTAGTAGCAACGTGGGTGAAAGCGCAGGCTTCCAGTTTCGTGCAAAGCCGTAATGCCGCGATTGCGGAGATACGCTTCCACGAGTGTACCCACGATCGACTGCGACATGCCGACGAGTCGCCGCGCTGCCTCGGGCGATCCGAGGGGCGCGGGCGATTTTCGTGACGGGGGCCGATTTAGCTCTACCTCCAGTTCTGGACGCGGCAGATTCAGAAAGCGTCGGGCCTCATTGGCGACATCGCGAAAAGTAGTGAAACCGCAGCTCTCGCGGATCACGTCGAGGAGATCGCCATGTTCGGCCGAGGCGGCATCTCGCCAATGCCCGGCGGCGCCAGCACCGGATTCCGGTCCGCTGAGCCGGACGAACATCGACCGGCCGGGCGTATTGCGAACGTCGCCGACTATCCAGTAGCGGCCCTGGCGCCGCCCGTTGGACAGGTAATGGCGGCACACCGCCTCGGCGTCACGCGCGAGACGGCGGGCCAGTTCGGAGACGTTGTCGCGGGCCATCAGGCGGCCTCCCGCTCACTGACGCGCGCGACCGGATAGTGGTCGAGCACCTTTGCCAACACCGCGGCACCCGTCGCATCTGATGGCACGAACATGCGCAGCTTCCACGAGATGATCTCGCTGAAGAGGCCGTAGGCGCGCAGCCGGTCACGCATCGCATCGGTGAAGCCGGACAGCTCGATGCAATGGGCGCCCATCACGCGGACACGACGAAGCTGCAGGTCCTCGGCGAGGTCGAGGACGGTGCGCCCCTCCATCAGCGCCGAGAAAGCTTCGTCCGGGGTCAGGCTGCTGGTGCCCGTCGCGCAAGCGTTCGCCGCCCAGGCTGGCGAGACTCTGCGACCGATGATGCGCTCGCCTTCGTCGGTCTGGAGACGATAGACGCGGGTCGACTCGTTCGGAAGTCGCTTCCAAATCGGCAACAGCAAGCCGGCAACGATGTGGAGAGTACTCTCGGCGAACTCGGGGACGTCGACGACTTCGCCGTTCCATGCCACGGCGAATGTCTCGCGATCCGCAGGTTGCCAGTGGCTTTCGTCCATCATCTTCATCGAAGCGCGATGGTGCTCCATCGGGCGAATCAGCCGCACGCGGCGTTCGATCTCGCCGTCATCGAGCATGAGGCTTGGCGCCGGAATCTGCAGCGCGGCACGCCCCGAGCGCTCGTTGAGGAGCAGCACCGCCCGAGCATCGGCGAGATAATCGAGCGCTTGATGCAGCGTCATGGGGTGATTGCGCCGGCGTTCGGTGATCGTGAGCAGCCGGGTTTCCGCGCCGGTCGCGGGGTGCGTGTAGATCGGGCGCCGATCGGTGACGATGAAGCTCTCGGCCTGCAGGGTCTCCAGGCCGACGTCGTAGACGCCGCTGGCAATAGCGCCCTCGACCTTGGCGTTCAGCAATTGCTCGAAGGCCGTGAACAGCACACCTTGCAGGTCGATGGTGAGCGCGAGCAGCCGGTTCAGGAACGTCGTGATGGGCGGGAGTTCGTCCTTTTGCCATTCGCGTCCATGAGCTTCAAGCCCGTGGCGTCTTCGAAGATCTGGAGCGAGCAGCCTTCGACCTTGCCTCGCACAAGCAGCAGATAGAGTTGGCGCAGCGCATCGCGAGCGTAGTGGCTCTCAAGATTGTCCTCCGGCCGGAACAGGCCCTGGCCGCCGGTCTGGCGCTGGCCGCGCGTGATCGCGCCCAGCGTGTCGAGCCGGCGGGCAATGGTTGAGAGGAAGCGCTTCTCCGCCTTCACGTCGGTGGCAATGGGGCGGAACAGCGGTGGCTGCGCCTGATTGGTGCGGTTCGTTCGACCGAGACCCTGGATGGCGGCATCGGCCTTCCAGCCCGGTTCGAGCAAATAATGGACGCGAAGCCGGCGATTCCGCGCCGAGAGTTCGGCGTGGTAGCTGCGACCCGTACCGCCAGCCTCCGAGAAGACAAGCACGCGCTTCAAGTCGTCCATGAAGGCGGCGGTCTCTGCGAGATTGGCGGAGGCGGCACGGTTCTCGACGGCAAGGCGGTCACCCCTGCGCACCACGCGCCGCGAACGTCCGGTCACTTCCGCAACAAGATCCGTGCCGAAACGCTGCACGATCTGGTCGAGCGCGCCGGGAACGGGCGGAAGCGATGCGAGCCGCTCGATCAACTCATTGCGGCGGGCGACCGCCTCGCGGCTCTCGACCGGCTGGCCATCGCGGAAGACGGGCCGGGAGGAGAGATTGCCGTCGCTGTCAGTGAAGGGCTCATAGAGCTGCACCGGGAAGGAATGGGCGAGGTAATCCAGAACATACTCGCGCGGCGTGATGTCCACGCGCACGTCGTTCCATTCCTCAGGTGGAATCTCGGCGAGGCGGCGCTCCATCAGCGCTTCGCCGGTCGACACGATCTGGATCACCGCGGCATGGCCCTCGGCCAGATCGCGCTCGACGGAGCGGATCAGGGTTGGCGTCTTCATGCTGGTGAGCAGATGGCCGAAGAACCGCTGCTTGGCGGATTCGAAGGCCGAGCGCGCGGCCGCCTTGGCCTGGCGATTGAGCGTGCCGGTGTCGCCGGTGATGTTGGCGAGCGGCCCTGAACGAAACATCGGCGAACGTCAGAGAAATGGACTCCAGATGGTTCTGACTATTTCGGGTTGCGAGTTTGCCGGAGTTTTGATTAACCGTGGTCGGCGGATTGCGGCACTCCCCAGCAAACTCTTCTGACGGTGAAAGCGCACCAGGGCATCTCCCTCTTTCCTTCGGCGCTTAGCGGATTTTTTGCTCGGGACTATGCAGGTTTCATGCAGATTTCGGCAAACATGCGTCACGATTCCTGGCAGATCTTAAAGCATCGCAAATTTCAGATACAACACTGACACTTGAACCGCAAATCCGCAGCATCGCTAGAGCATCAACCTCTGCACTGCCCAATGGATACGCGCTTACGCGGCAATAGATCTTCGTAACAGCATTGGTCGGTCCTACCTTTCGAACCAGCTACTGACCCCGCCTACGAAGCGCCGCATGTTGAGCTCCGAGGTCATCGGTCCACGCGCGCGGCCCGAGCAACTTTGAGTGCAGACATTCATGGCGCATTAGTTTCCCGACCTGCGCTTATACCGACCGCGCAGTACTACGCCCTTATGTTAGTCAAGAAGTCACCGACCTGCCCCTGTAACGAAGCGATATTTTTGCTCAAATGCCTTACCTTCCCAACGGCTTGGTCTGCCGATGATCCAGAGGCGCGCGAGGCGGCATTCAACCGGTCAATATCCCTGGAAGCTTCGCGCATATCAACACTGATGCTGGTGATGCTTCTTGAGATGTCGTTCGTCACAATCGATTGCTCTTCTATCGCTGCCGAGATGCTGCTCGATATCTCTTGCACTTTGTCGATGATGTCGGCGATGTCACCCATCGCTGCAGTCGCCAGCTCCGTCCTTTGTTGGATGGCGAGAATCTGAGTATCAACCTCGCTCGTCGCCTTGGCTGCCTGCGCAGCAAGATTTTTCACTTCTCCCGCCACCACTGCAAAGCCTCGCCCCGCTTCGCCAGCCCGTGCTGCCTCGATGGTTGCGTTGAGCGCCAGCAAATTGGTTTGCGAGGCTATACCCTCGATCATCTGGACGACGCTGCTGATCTTTGTCACCGAAGCAACGAGCTCACTTAATGTTGCTTCAGCGTGTGCGGTCTTGCCGCGCGCGCTTTGCGAAATATTCGCTGCGGTCAACACTTGTCGGCTGATCTCAGAAATCGACGCCGATAATTCCTGAGCAGCCGAGGACACGGCCGTCGAGTTTTCCTCGGTCTTTTTCACCATTTCGTCATCGCTTCAGTGCGAAGACAGACATCTCCCGTCGAAGCAGTAATTTCCGATGCGACCGCTTTCATGTCCTGCATCGAGCTCGCCACAACGTCCACGACCCACGACACATCACTGTCAAACCTCTTCGCAAGACTCAGTCTCTCTTCCCGCATGCGAACCAGGTCGGTTATGTCCTGCCAAACACACACGACGATCGGACGGCCTTCGAACCTCGAGACGACAAGACTTATCCTGACTGGAATGGAGGTCTGATCTTTGCGCCGAAGCCACCATTCGATCGCGACGTGACCTGACCTCATCACAACCTCATTGGTCTCTTCGAACATCTGCGCAACAGTTTTGCCGTTCGGCTGAGGATCCAGGGAAATGGAGGCGATACTCAATCCTTTCAGGTCTTCTGCGCTGGAAAGCCCAAGTAGCGGTGCCGCGCGCCAGCATCGAATTGGTGGATAACTGAGAAAGAGAGCCACCGTGCTCGGAGCCGTCAAGGACGGCCCTTTGAGCCACCGCCTCCGGCGGTCTTCGATCCTTCCGCTCCTGCGCGCGGCGGCGGGCCGGGAGGCGTCGGGACGAAGGACATCCCGACCATCGACCGCGCCTCCGGCGGGTCAAACAAAGGGCGACCAGGCGAGCCGGCTGTCCTCTCCCACTGACATTTCTAATGAGCGGAACCTGCGACTTGTCTATTGGGCGCCGACAAGTGCATTCCCACAATGACGCACTTTGCGAACGGGCTGAAGGCGACGAAGGCGCCCGTGCGGCCGGGCGGTGTGCTCCCTGTCTGGCTGGTGGAGCAAGGCGCGCCAAGAGCGCGCCTTTTGCTCACCCCTACTACGATCTGCGGCATCAAAACATCGTGTTGTTGTTCGCTGGATTATCGGGAATAGGCTGCACCACGTCCCAGTGTTCGACGATCTTGCCGTTCTCCAGCTTAAAGATGTCTACGATCGCGCGGCCTCTGCTGCCGGGCTCGCCGACGGAGTGAACGTGCAGGATGACAAAGTCGCCATCCACGAAGCTGCGCTTGATCTCGCTATGCGAGTTCGGGAACTTTTCGCGAAGAAAGCCGATAAATTTTCGGAACCCCTCCGGACCATCGGGCGCATTTGGATTGTGTTGGACATAACGATTTCCGACATAAGCAAGGGCCGAATCGGCGTCCTTCTGATTGAGGCCCTTCTCGTAGAAGGCCAGCACGGCGGCGCGGTTGGCTTCTTCCTGCGCGCTGGCGGCCATCACAGCGCTACTGCCGAGGGACAGTATAAAAATGGAAGCCGCAATCATTGCGACGGGCCGGACGATTAAATGCATATGAACTCCTAGGGGCCGCAGCCTCTGTCTTGCGATTGAGGAGGCCTGTATAGCTTTCTCGCCGGCCGACGTTAAGATAGTACCTGTAATCTCACAAAGTTACCGTGAGGAAACCCTGCGAAATGCGCAAACGTGAGTTCTCGTAGACCAGCAGGCGACGCGAGTTCGCTAAAGCGCCGCAAGTTCGGAAGTGCTACCGGCGTTACCGAGGTGTGACCCAATTGGTGGCTCCGCTTGGCCTCGAAAGGCCAACTATCCACCGAGGAGGATCTTCCGTGCCTCCGCCGGGGAGGCCGGTCTCGCCCCCTGGCGCGTGATAACCCGAGCTGCCTCCTCGACGAGTTGGGCGTTGCTCGACGCAAGTTGTCCTTTTGCGATGTAGAGATTGTCTTCGAGACCCACCCGCACGTGGCCTCCAAGTTCGCACGCCGCAGCGGCGATCTTGAACTGATCGTGTGAAATTCCAAATGCGCTCCAGAGCGCTCCGGGAGGAAGCATGGCGCGCATGACCTGAAGGACGTCCGACTGGGCCGGCGCTCCCCAAGGAACGCCCAGACAAAACTGGAAGAACGCCGGAGATTTCAGAACCCCGACTTCCAGTAGGTGTTTGGCTAACCGAATGTGACCCAGATCAAAAACCTCGATTTCGGGCTTGATGTTTGCATCTCTTATTGCCCGCCCCATCACCTCAAGGTCTTGAACGAGGTTGACCATCGCGATTCGTCCAAAATTCAACGTAGCTACATCCAGGCTGCAGACTTCCGGCTTCAGCTTCAGGATGTGCTCCAGTCGTTGTTGTGGAGTCATCGGCGGATTCACGCCTGGGGCCGGGTGGAGCAGCAGACCTTCCGCCGCATATAGCGAACCCGGGCCGCTGGTTAAGTTCACCACGACGTCCGTTGATGACCCCCGAATTCTTTCGACGACTTCCGAATAGTGCCCGAACTCGACCGACGGTGCACCCGTTGCCGGATCGCGAACGTGAATGTGCACGACAGCCGCGCCTGCCTTTGCGGCGTCTATTGCCTGATCAGCGATTTGCTTCGGCGTGATCGGAACTGCGGGATTCTTGCTAACTGTGTCGCCGGCACCGGTCAGCGCGCAAGTGATGATGGTCGGATTCAACATCGATCTTGACCAGCTTTGCTTCTATTGATGTTCGGCGTCGATCAGCACGAAGGCGACCCTGCAGATCCGGTCGGTACGATTGGACCAAGCATGGTTGGTGCCACGCTGGATTAAGACATCGCCGGGCCGCATCAGCGTCTCGCCTTCGTCGAGCATCGCCCAGATTTCCCCTTCCAGCACGATCGCGTAGTCGAGCGTATGCGTTTTGTGGAAGAAGAAGTGCCGCGCCTTGGTGTCAAAGGCTTCGGGGCTGCCGATCCCCTTCCTGAACTTCTCAAGCTCCTCGCGAGAGTAGAGGCTGTCCGGCGGAAATTCGGCAATGCGCAAAACATTCCCGCCGGCCGGAGGTTCAATGGCGAGCTTGCGATTGCCTGGAGCGGTTTCCACCTGCTGCACGATATCCGCAGGGGTTCTGTCGGCAACCCAGAGAACGGTTCCCGCCAACCCCGGTGTACCCGGCACGACATGCACATTGGGTGCTGCGCTATCCGAGACAATGACTGAACGGCCGTCAGCGCGATGTCCGGTCACGATGCGACGAACGGGTTTTGCCATGATGATTGGTTCTCGAACTGAGTATGAGCGGATTAGATACAGGTGCTATCGGCCCCGCTTGGGCTCCCCTGCGGATCACCAGAACTTCTTGCGCTTCTCGGGCCACCAGCGCTTTTCTTCGGGAGGACCGATCTTGGTGCGGAGCGTGCCAATCCGAGAGACCTCAAGCTCCAGAACGTCACCGGCCTCAAGCTTCCGGCCGATCTCCAGACCGGATCCGTTGCCAACCGTACCCGAAGCAAACAGGTCGCCCGGCTGCACGTATTCCGAGATCGACATGTAAGCCAGGGATTCACCCGGCGCCCAAACGGTCTCCGCGCTATTGCCGCGGGAGCATTCCTTGCCGTTGATGCGAACCGTCATCTCCAGATCATCGAGGCGGCCGATCTCGTCCATCGTCACGATCCATGGACCGATGCCGAAGGCAAAGTCCTTGCCTTTCCCGGGGCCCATGCCGATCTTCATCTCAAGCTTCTGGATGTCGCGCGCGCTGAAATCGTTGAAGATCGTCACGCCGAAGATCGCCCGCTGCGCCTCGTCGGGTGTCAGGTTGTGGCAGACGCGCCCGACGATGTAGCCAAGCTCCAATTCGTAATCGAAGTGGTCGGTATAGAATGGCTTGGGCACTTCGGCATCGTGACCAACCGCGGTGAACGGGGTGCCTTTGAAGTAACCGGGAATCTCGAGCAACGCTTCGGCAGGCTCGCCCCCGACACGCTCATGAAATTGCTTGATGTGCTTGACGAATGTCAGGCCATCCCGGATGACCGGAGGATCGACCGCGCTCAGCCAGTTCACGCTCGAGATTGCAGTGGAGGCATCGTCAGCGCGCGTCTGTAGCGCCTCGTGGGCGGTTTCCAGGAAGACATCTCCAAGACCAATCGCTGCCGACATGCTCCCGGGGAAGATCGCCGAGGCTAACCGCTGAGCCCCCTCCTCCGTCGCGCCCTTCGCCTGCCGACGAAGGATTTCCGCCGTCGCGAGGTCGACCACCCTGCTCTTCGCTGTGTCCACAGCGACAAGGCGCGTGACCGTTCCGAACGGCGTTGCGACTGAAATTCGTCCGAGCTTCATGGCTTCCTCCTAGTTATTATACGAAACGTATCGTATCGTTAACTGCGGTCGAGAGTCAAGCGAGGTCGTTTACCAGCTTTCAACAGCTCTCGAGGGAAGTCGTTTGTCGGAAGACGTGACGCCGTGCTACGGAAACGCACTGGCTCGATATCCATTGAAGTTTGCTCGACACTGGCCATGCCATCACCCAAGCGCGTCCCAGCACGCGGACCGATAAACTCTAAAGATACCGACCCCTCGGATCCAAGGCCGATCGGGAGACCGCGCGATCTCGCCTCCAGGCGGTCGATTTTGTCGGCCACAATGGCCCTTCTGCAGACGGTTTCGGTCAGCGATCTCGCGATCGAAACAGTGGCGCGCGACGCCGGGGTTTCAAAAGCCACGATCTATCGGTGGTGGGACAGCAAGGGCGCGCTGGTCATCGACGCGTTCATGGAATCCCATTTCAGCAATACCCCGATGCCAACCGCCGTCGATCCACGGACCGCCATCAAACGGCACCTGACTTCCCTCGCGCAGTATTTCAGCGGCCGGGCCGGGAAGCTGGTCGTTCAGATCCTGTGCGAAGGTCATGACAACAATGCGCTGTTGGCCGAGTTCAATGCACGGTTCGCAAAGAACCGTCGGCGTCTCGTTCAGGAGACCTTCAAGCGGGGGCAGCGGGAGGGCCTCTTCAGGCCCGACATTGATGCGGCCTGGGCTGTCGAGATGCTTTATTCGCCGATCTACCGGCGCTTGATTTTCGGCGAGCCGCTGGATGGAGAGTTCATCACGCTCCTTTGCGGGAGCGTCGATGCCATGTTTTCCACGGAGTCTAAGTCCAAGGCGTCGCGACAGAAATCAAAGACGTAATTCTCGCCGGCTTCGCATTGTCACGCGATCTCGGCGCCGGCGGGTGGCTCAATGAACGACTTGCGACGGGGCGCCACGACGGCCAACGAGGATACCGAGGTGGCAACAGCCTTGTTCTCGCGATCCAGAAGCTGCGCGCGCGTGAACACGACCGCCTTTCCGCAGCGTTCGACTTCGGCGACTGCTCTGTATGGCCCCGGTTTGGCCGACCTGAGATAAGAGACGTTGATGTTGATCGTTGCGACGGAAAGTCCGTCAGGAATTGCCAGCAGCGCGGCATACGCCATGGCGAAGTCCAGCATCATCGTGACCGCGCCCCCGTGAATGACGTCCTCAGCCTGCAAGAACTGCTCACCGACAAGGAAGGACAGCTCGATACTTGGCCCTAAGAGGTCGATTTCTTCAAGCTTGGTTCCCAAGGCTTCGGCGAGGGAGGTCGACCTGACAGCAGCCGGCAATCCCTCCCCCGACCGGTATTGCCGCAGAAATTTTTGATCCAGGTTCATTGCCGATACCAAATGAATGTCACCGTGATGCCGCGCTCGGCGCGATCGCACTGTCGCGGAAGACCGAGAACCGACCAACCAGGCAAAGAAGGGACGAGACGAGCAGGCAGGTTGCGGCGACTACAAACCAGGGCAAGTAGTTGCCGGCTCGATCGTAGAGCATTCCGGCCAGAATCGGCCCACCGCCGCCACCGATCGACACCGCGAGATAGATGCCGCCAAATAACGTGCTGAAGTGCGCTGGTGGGAAGCGTCTGCCGACAAGGAAAAGAGCGAGGTCAAATTCTGAGCCAATCGTGAATCCCATTGCAAGGGTTCCCGGTAAGATCAACTCCGAATTACCCGAGGTCAGCATGAGCACCCCGCAGGCAGATAACAGAAAGCCGACGTGCTTACGCGCATTGAGGCCGCATTGGCCAGGAAGCGGCTTCGAGAATCTGACGTGTCGCGGAACACCCAGGTTTGCGATCGCGCTCGCAAGACCAATGCTTTCTGGGGTCGCGACCTCCCTGGACCCTCTGAATTGAATTCCTGCGTCCCTTCCGATTTGACGATGCCCCCAGTCTTGCCCTTGTCGGCGCATGGTCATGCCGCTCGAGCGGAGAACGCTGATGGCGTCCAATTCCAGGGCAGAAGCTCGTGCAGCCGATGAACTGGGTGGGCCCAGCATCTCCGCCCAGGCGCCCCTGGCGCGCTTGTCGAGTGAGCAAAGAAGCGGATTGGCGTATACCAGGACAAGCTCAAGCTGAATCTACATCGGGACAATCATTGAAGGCGCGTTGAGCGTGGGGTAACGAGCTCTTGGCTCGAGCGGAGGCAAGTGAGCGCGCCATGTGATTTTCCGAGGCGTACCGCGCGGCGAGGCTGCATTGGCCGAGTCCGCTTTTCAGTCTCGGGACATACCCGCAGCCAGACTAGGTCATGTGCCGGCAGCCGAGAGGCGCAAGTATTTTTGCTACGCCCTGTAACGCCATCTTGCGACTGTGAACTAAAGTCGACGCGCCAACTCGTCCCGGTTCGACAAGAGCTATGCGCGTCATCGTGAATATCGTTTTCTTCCGGCATTCTGGGTGTCACCATCGCAACTGTCTCGACCGTGACGTCTCGCGCGGCAGAGTGCTGGAGAAGACGAATGACAGACGCTAAATTCCTTACCCCGGAGGAAGTGTCCGCACGATATCGTAACGAGGTCACTGTTGGTACGCTGCGGAATTGGCGCGCGATGCGAACAGGGCCCGCATATATCAAGATCGGGAAAGCCGTCTTATACCCGGTCAGTGAGCTTGACGCTTGGGATCGCAGAAATCTTGTGATTTGTAGTGCGTCGAAAGGACTGGAGTAAGCTAGCTCCCTCAGGCCCGCACACTGTAGGCTCGCATCCTTCATGCCGCGATACTCGCCAACCGCGCACAGTTTTCCACGCTCGGCGGTGTACGTCGTCAATCGTCGCCCACGTCGAAAATGAGCTCGCGCCACTGGGCCATTTTCCCAACGGGCCTTCCAGCGATGATCAAATACTCAATAGAGAGAAGGCGACGTTGAGCTGAGTACTCGCTTCGACGTGAGTCCCCTGTCTTTGAGAGATCGCAGAAGGTAGTGTAGACTCGTTCGTGATCCAGCGTGCTCTAAAGCAAACGGTCGATGCGCAGACCGTCGTGAGGGTGATGTTCACGTTGGATCATCGTGGACCGATCCCAGGTCCATACCCCAATGGCTCTTTGCTGCGACAAAAATGGCCCTACATCAAAGCGATATCCCCTGAGCGAGAATGATGCACAACCATCCAAGCGGCGATCCCTCGCCGTCGCAAGCCGATATCCAGATGACCAAGGCGATCATCGAGATTGCAAAGCCGCTCGGGATTGCCGTGCACGATCATATCATCGTCGGCAAGAGCGGGCATGCGAGCTTGAGGGGGTTGCGGTTGATCTAGACTATCAGAACGCCTGGTTCTTGGCGGCTTTCAAATGGTCTTCCGCGGCCGAGATGCCGGCGAATGCCTTCAGCGTCAGAGCGGTCGGTTGCGGCTTCCATTCGGCAACCAGTTTCTCGGCCTTCTCGAGCTCAGGCTTCGATAACATCGAAGCCATCTCGTTGACATTCTTGGCCGGCGCCACCTTCGAGAGCTTGAAATAGGCATACGACAGGGACAGGTCCCTCGGCGTGCCCTTTCCTGCGGAATATGCGCGGGACAGGCTGAAGAGGGCGCTGGGGAGCCCCTGGTCGCCGGCCATCTTCCACCACTTCAGCGCTTCTTCCCAATTCCCTTGTCGGTCATACATGAGAGCGACGTCGTGCTGGGCACGCGCGTAACCGGCCTTGGCGGACACAAGCTTGTACTTCAATGCCTGATCCGGATCCGTTGCGACGACGCCCACGCCTTGCCCGTCATAATAACAGCCGAGCTTGTAGGCTCCGAGCGGATCGTTGGCCGCAGCCGATTTTTGAAACCACTCGAATGCCTGGCTGCGGTCCTGCTGTGTGCCGATGCCGCTATTGTGCATCATGCCGACATGATATTGCGCCTCCGCATCTCCGCGATTGGCCAACGCGACCATCGCATTGAAGGTGCGGCTGTCATTCGCGCTGGCGGGCGTCGCGACAAGCAGAAGGCACGAAAAGGCCAGGGCAACGAATTTCATGTCAAAGCCCGATCGAGTTTGAACGATTCCTGTCTTGGTCTCTCCAGATGCGAGAAAAGTTCGAGCCGGCAATATTCCGGGGTCAAGGCGATTTTTGGCCCATCCGAGTTCGTCCCGTCAGGGCACGACCAAACGCCGCACGGCCTTAGCGGTCTCGGCCGACGCCCTACTGGCGCAGCATGATCAGGGGATCGGCGGTGTCGGGGACGCGGCGCCATTGCGCGTTGTCGTCGGCCTCGAACTGCCAGGCTTCGCCGGATTTCGACATCAGAATGATCTGGCCGCGCTCGAGGCGCCATTGCGTCGGGTTGAACTGCGCGATCGTGGCGTCGCATCTCGGCTTGAGGAAGACCTGGAAATTGTCCGCATCAGCCTCGGTGTTGGTCAGCGTCAGCCCGCACACCGGCTGGCCGTTGCGGCGCACCATCGACCAATCGCCGATCATCTGGTCCATTGACTTCGCCATCGAGCGCGCGGCGGCGAGATCCTGCAGGATGTAGACGCCCTCGCCCTGGCGCAGGCCCTCGAAGATGCCGGCCTCGACCTCGGTGAAGTCGATCACGGCTTCGCCGGTCGCATCCTGCAGGCGCACGATGTCGAGGCCCCTCACGCTCCAGGCCACAATGTCCTTGGTGAAGGGCAGCGCGGTCTTGCAGGACGGCTCCAGCTCCAGCTTGAAACCCTGGCCTGCGGCGTCAGCCTTCAGCGTGACGACGCAGGTCTTGCTGCGCTCGGTGGTCGACAGCTCCCACTGTCCTGGCATCTGCTTCTTCAGGCTCGCCGCATCCTGCGCATGCGCGATGCCGATCGCAGCCAAGGAGGCCGCGACGGCGCCGATCGCGGCCAGGCAGGCCGCAACGACATATGCGAGAAGACGACGAGCGATCATCAGCGTCCCTTGACCGGCGTTTCCGCAACCGGCGTCAGCGGCGCCTTGCCGGCGAACCAGGCCTTGAGATTGTCGACCACGAGCTGGTCCATGGCGTTGCGCGTCACCACCGAGGCCGAGCCGATATGCGGCAACAGCACGACATTCTGCATGGTCTTGAGCTCGTCGGGCACGTTCGGCTCGGCCGCGAACACGTCGAGCCCGGCGGCGAGAATAGTGCCGGATTTCAGCGCCTGGATCAGCGCCGGCTCGTCGATCACCGAGCCGCGGGCGACGTTGACCAGCACGCCGCGCGGGCCGAGCGCCTTGAGCACCTCGGCATTGATCATCTTGTTGGTGCTGGCACCGCCGGGCACGATCACAACAAGCGTGTCGACCGCTTTCGCCATCTCGATCAGGTCAGGATAGTGCTTGTACGAGACGTCCTTGGAGGGATTGCGGGAGTGGTAGACCACCGGCACCAGCGAGGCGTCGAGCCGGCGCGCGATGGCCTGGCCGATCCGGCCCATGCCGACGATGCCGACCTTGCGGTCGCGCAGCGAGCCGACGCTGAGCGGATAGTTCTGGGTCTGCCAGAGCCCGGAGCGGACATAGCGATCGGCCTTGATGAACTCGCGCAAGGTGGAGATCAGAAGGCCCATCGCGACGTCGGCGACCTCCTCGGTCAAGACGTCGGGCGTGTTGGTGACGATAATGCCGTGCTCGGCCGCATATTTGGCGTCGATGTGGTCGTAGCCGACGCCGAAGCTCGCCACCATCTCCAGCTTCGGCAGCTGCGACAGCGAGTCCTTGTCCGCGCGCACGGTGTGGTAGGTCACCGCGACGCCGCGGATCTTGTCGCGGACCGCCGGCGTCAGCCGCTCGAGATCGCCGCGCGTCTCCGCCTTGTGCACGACGAAATGATCGGAAAACCCGTTCTCGAGGATCGGCCGCACCGGCCCATAGATCAGAAGGTCGATCTTTTCGGACGAAATCGAACCGGCAGCCATCAGTTTTCCTTTCCAAGCGCGCTCTCATGCCAGCGCCGTAAAACGAGGTGGGAAATTAGCGCCAGCACCCCATAGATGACAATCCCGGCCAGCGACAACAGAAGCAGCGCGGCAAACATGCGGGGTATGTTCAAGCGATAGCCTGACTCGGCGATCCTGTAGGCGAGCCCGGAGCCGGCGCCGGCCGTTCCGGCCGCGATCTCGGCCACGACCGCGCCGATCAGCGACAGGCCGCCGGCGATGCGCAGGCCGCCGAGGATGTAGGGCAGCGCCGCCGGCAGCTTGAGGAAGCGCAGGGTTTGCGGCTTCGATGCGCCATAGAGCTGGAACAGGCCGGCGAGGTTGCGGTCCACCGAGTTCAGCCCGAGCGTGGTGTTCGACAGCACCGGGAAGAAGGCGACGATGAAGGCACAGACGACCACCGCGGTCTGCTGCTCCAGATAGATCAGCAAGAGCGGCGCGATCGCGATGACAGGCGTCACCTGCAGCACGATTGCATAGGGGAACAGCGAGTGTTCCACCCATTTCGACTCGTTGAACAGCAGCGCCAGTGCGATGCCGCCGATGCTAGCGGCGACAAAACCTTCGAGCGTGGTGACAAGCGTCGCCGCCAGCGATTGTGACAGCACCGCCCAGTCCTTGATCAGTGTCAGCACGATGACGGAGGGCGCCGGCAGCACGTAAGGCGGGATCTCCCTGATGCGGACCACGAGTTCCCAGGCGAGGAGGCCGGCTGCGAAGACGATGACGGGCAGCACGAAGCGCATCGCGCGTTGCGCGCCGGACGACTTTGCGGGCACGGGAGCTTGTGCGTTCATAGCGTCGACTGACCCGAATAGGACGGCGCCAGCGCGGCCGACACGCGTCGGCAATAATCGGAATAGGCCGTCGAGGTGCGAAACTCCTCGCCCCGCGGCTCGACCGTCTCGATGCGGATGTCGGCCTGGATGCGGCCGGGGCGCGCCGTCATGACGACGACGCGCTGCGACAGATAGACGGATTCGAACACCGAATGGGTGACGAAGATGACGGTCTTGCGTAAGCGTCGCCACAACGTGAGCAGATCGTTGTTGAGGCGGAAGCGAGTGATCTCGTCGAGCGCGGCGAACGGCTCGTCCATCAGGAGGATATCGGGATCGGTGACAAGCGCACGCGCCAGCGACACCCGCATCTTCATGCCGCCGGAGAGCTCGCGCGGAAAGGCATCGGCGAAATCGGCAAGGCCGACGCTGGCGAGCGCCGCGTCGGCACGCGCGCGCCCCTCCGCCTTCGGCACGCCGCCGAGCTTCAGCGGCAGGCGCACGTTCTCGCGGACGTTGGCCCAGGGCATCAGGGTCGGCTCCTGAAACACGAAGCCGATGCCGTGACCTGGCTGCGCCTCGCCCTCATGACGCGCCACCCGCACCGTACCCGACGACGGCGCGCCGAGCTCGGCGATCAGCCGCAACACCGTCGATTTGCCGCAGCCGGACGGGCCCAGCAGCGAGATGAACTCGCCCTTGCGGACGGCAAGGTCGAACGGGCCGAGCGCCATCACGCCGTTGTCGTAAGTTTTCGTCACGCCACGCAGGCTGACGGCGAGATGCGTCAGGCTGGCCTCGACGGCGGGCGCGGTTCTGCTCTCTGTCATCACGCGCTGAACATGGCGGGGCACGTCACCTCTCCCCAGCGGGGAGAGGTGGGCGCCAGCCTGACCGGCGTGCCTGATCTCAACATTACGGCTTGTTCGGGCGCAGCTCGAGGCCGACGCCCTTGTTGACGAAGCGCAGCGTGTAGGATTTGCGGTAATCGAGATCCGCCTTCACGACCCCAGCCTTGACCATCTTGTTGAAGAAGGAGGCGTAGCGCTCGTCGCTCATTGCGCCGATGCCGTTCTTCAAGCTGTCGCCGGAATCGACGATGCCGTGCTCCTTCATCTTGACGACGGAATAGGCCATGAGATCGTCGGTCATCTCCGGGTTGAGCTGCTTGATCAGGGCGTTGCCGGCGGAATTGTCCCGGTAGAGGTAATTGTACCAGCCGATCATGGAGGCATCGACGAAGCGCTGCACAAGGTCAGGCTTCTTCTCGACGATTTCGCGGCGGGTTTCGATCAGCGTCGAATAGGTGTTGAAGCCGTAATCGGCGAGCAGCAGCACATTGGGCTTGAAGCCGGCGGCCTTCTCCACCGCAAACGGCTCGGAGGTGACGTAACCCTGCATGGCGCTCTTCGGGTTGGCGATGAAGGGCTGCGGATTGAAATTATAGGGGCGGACGTTCTTCTCGCTGAAGCCATATTCGGACTTCAGCCACTGGAAGTAGCTGGTCATGCCTTCCTTGGAGACGAACAGCGTCAGCGGCTTGAGGTCCTCGAGCTTGGCGACCTTGGCGTCGGGCTGCGTCAGCATCACCTGCGGGTCCTTCTGGAAAATCGCGGCGATGGTGATGACGGGAACGTTGTTGGCGACGGCGTCGAACGACATCAGCGTGTTCGCGGCCATGAAGAAATCGATCTTGCCGGCGATCAGCAGCATCCGGTTGTTCTCGTTCGGGCCGCCGGGGACGATGGTGACGTCGAGGCCGTATTTCTTGTAGGTGCCGTCGGCGACCGCCTGGAAGAAGCCGCCATGCTCGGCCTCGGCGACCCAGTTGGTGCCGAAGGTGACCTTGTCGAGCGTTTGGGCGCGCGCCGGCGCAAAAGAGGCGAGAGCGGCCAACAAGCCCGCAACTAACGCTCGCCGCAGATGAAAGGGGGTCATAATGGCACTCCGTCGATCGTGGCTGGCCCAATCGCGTCTGGTCCGGCTGAAGGCAACGCGATAGAACCGCATGACATCAGGGGATGCGAGCCGGCCGGGCCCGCATCCCCTCATACCGCAAATTACGTGACAAATTCGGGCAAGGAAACCTCGATGACGCCCTCCCGCGACTGGATCGACATCGACTGGGCTGATGCGAGCCCCGGCGAGGCGTCGCGCTGGATCGTGGTGCTGCCGCTGGCGGCAACCGAGCAGCACGGCCCGCATCTGCCGCTGACGACGGACGTGCTGATCGCGGACGCCTATCTGGCACGTGTGCGCCAGCTGTTACCCACCAGCATTCCGGCGAGCTTCCTCCCGGTCGAACGGGTCGGGATCTCCACCGAACATATCGACTATCCGGGCACGCAGACGCTGCCGACTGAAATCGCGCTGAGGAAATGGGCAGCGATCGGCGCGGACGTTGCACGCCGCGGCGTGAGGAAGCTCGTCATCGTCACCAGTCATGGCGGCAACAGCGCGGCGATGATGCTGGTCGCGCAGGATCTGCGTGCGCATCACAAGCTGTTCGTGGTGACGACGTCGTGGTCGCGGCTCTCAGGCGCCGACAAATTGTTCCCGGCCGATGAAGTGCGGCACGGCATTCACGGCGGCGCGGTCGAAACCTCGATCATGCTGGCGCGCTATCCGGATCAGGTGCGCAAGGATGCGATCGCCGATTTTCCCGCGAGCAGCATCGCGATCGAGCAGCAGTATCGCTGGCTGTCGACGCAGCGGCCGGCGCCGTTCGCCTGGCAGGCGCAGGATCTCAACACCAGCGGTGCCGTCGGCAACGCGACGCTGGCGCAGCCAGAGAAGGGCGAGCAGCTGCTCGATCAGGGCGCGACGGCGTTCTGCGAGCTGCTGGGTGAGGTCGATAACTTCGACGTGAACAGGCTTGCCAAGGGTCCCCTCGGCTAGGGGGCATCTTCCTGGATTCATTCAGGAAAGATCTATTCTTCGCGAGCGCATTTGCAGTCTTCGAACCGGACGCGAGCAGCCTCCGTCCAACTGGGCACGCGGGCCACAACGGACCGCCTCAACCCCGGATGGAGTTTCACATGTCGATCAAGACCAAGATTGCCGCCGCAGCTCTCGCTGCCCTCGCCGTCACCGGCAGCATCGCGTCCACCACCACCTCGGCCGAAGCCAAGCAGCCCGGCTGGGTCTGGGGTGTCGGTGCCGGCATCGCCACCGCCGCCGTCGTCGGCTCCGCGATCGCCGCCAGCAACGATCCCTATTACCACGGCTATCACCGCTGCGGCTGGGTCGCCCAGTACAACGCCTTCGGCCAGTACGTCGGCCGCGTTCGCACCTGCTACTGATCTGAGTATCTGAGGCCGATCTCCACGTGGATCCCGCGTCCGACACGGGCGCCTCATCCACCCCGTGTCGTGCCCCCGAC
>NZ_JADYVO010000027.1:0-74418 GCF_020193825.1 Bradyrhizobium sp. NBAIM18 | reverse complement strand
GCGGCCGTCAAGGCTGGCCGTCGCTCTGCTCTCGCCTCATACCCGCTGCCGCCAGGCCACGCCTTGACGGTCGCAAGCGCGGCGTCATGCTCAAGGCAATCGGGCGCCCGCTTTAATGGTTGCTACGCATGAGTCGCTCAACTCACGCGGAACGTCACTCCGCCCAGCAGAAACTCGTTGCCCGCAACCGCGAGCCCCTTGGCCTTGGCTGTATGCAGCACCTGCGCCACGTCAGCCACCCGAAACTCCAGCGCACTCATGATCTCGCTGGCGCCCTTAACGAAGCGGAAGGTCGCGTTGGGCAGCCTCAGTTCGGTGCCTTCAGGCGGGACGCCGATGATCTTGCCCCAGTGCTCGGCGAGCCCCGCGGGATCCGGGCTCTGCATCTCTACCGCCGTCAGCGCCTCGGTCACATCCTTGCGGATGAATTTCTGCCAGTCCGGTCCCGCCGGAGGATACGGCCCGAGGATGTCGTCGCTGCCTTCGGTGTGATTGAACTCGATGAAGGCGGCGCGGCAGTCGCGGGGGTGGAGCTGGATGCCGTGATACGGCGCGTGGTCGATGACATTGGCGGTGCGCACGCCGAGCGCATTGGCGTTGCGGCCGCGCTCGTCCGGATCGTCGCAGCAGAAGATCGCCATGTAGCCGCCGCGGCCGCCGGTCTTCTCGATGAAGCGGCCGGCCGTGGTGCCGTCCTTGAACGGCGCGACCACCTCCAGCAGGATCGTGTCGACCGGGAGCAGCGCGTTCTCCAGGCCGTATTTGGCGACATTGCCGTCGCGGTAGCAGACGGCGAGACCCATGATCCGACCGATATCCGTGATGACGGGCTCGAGCTGCGGGGCGACCAGGCAGATCTGACGCAGCCGGATATAGGGCGCCATGGTCATGCGCCCCTAAAGGTCGGCTTGCGCTTCTCGACGAAGGCCTTGGCCGCCTCCTTGTGATCCTCGGTGTCGCCGCAACGGGTGTGATGGATCGCCTCGCCGTCGAAGCAATCCTCCAGCGCCAGGTGCTCGGCGTTGTTGATGTTGCGCTTGATGAAGCCGAGCGCGATCGACGGCCCTTGCGCCAGCGACAGCGCGAGCTCGTGCGCGGCCGCGTCGATCTCGGCGTCGGGCACGACCTTCGTCACCATGCCGATCGCATGTGCCTCCTTCGCGGTGAGCACCGGCGACATCAGATAGAGCTCGCGCGCCCGCGCGCTGCCGAGCAGCTGAGTCAGGAAATAGGTGCCGCCGTAGTCGCCGGAGAAGCCGACCTTGGCAAAGGCTGTGGTGATCTTGCAGGATTCGGAGGCGATCCGCAGGTCGCAGGACAGCGCCATCGAGAGGCCGGCACCGGCCGCTGCGCCGTCGAGCTGCGCCACCACGGGCTTCGGCATCTGATGCAGAATGCGCGAGACCTCCATGCCGCGGCGCAGATTTGCGAGCTTCTGCTCGAACGGCAGCGGCGCGCGCCCTGCTGCCATCGACTTGACATCGCCGCCGACACAGAAGGAGCCGCCGGCGCCCTTGAACAGCACCGCCCGCACCTCGGGATCATCAGCCGCGCGCCGTGCCGCCTCGACCAGCCCGGCGACCATCTCGGGATTGAGCGCGTTCTTCCGCTCCGGCCGGTTCATCGTGATGGTGAGCAGCCCGCCTTCGAGCTTTTGCAGGACCATGTCGTTGCTCATGAGGTGCCTCTCGTTTTCGATTTTGCTCCGTCATTCCGGGGCGCGCCTCTTGGCGCGAGCCCGGAATCCATACTCAGGATGGTGGTTATGGATCCCGGGCTCGCGCCAAGAGGCGCGCCCCGGGATGACGCCTCGCGTCACTTCTTCACCAGCGGGCAGCGCGACTGCTCCAGCGGCTGGAACGCCTCGTTGCCGGGGACGGTGGCGAGCAACTTGTAATCGTCCCAGCGGCCCTTGGATTCCGACGGCTTCTTCACCTCGAACAGGTACATGTCGTGGATCATGCGGCCGTCCTCGCGGATCTTGCCATTCTTGGCGAAGAAGTCATTGATCGGCGTCTCCTTCATCACCTTGATCACCGCCGCGGCGTCGGTCGTGCCGGCGGCCTTCACGGCTTTCAGGTAATGCGTGATGGAGGAATAGACTCCGGCCTGGGCCGAGGTCGGCACCCGCTTGGTGCGCTCCATGAACCGCTTCGAGAACGCACGCGTGTCGTCGTTGAGATCCCAGTAAAACGCTTCCGCGAGCAGCAGGCCCTGCGCGGTCTCGAGCCCGATCGAGTCGATATCGGTGACGAAGGCGAGCAGCGGCGAGACCTTCTGGCCGCCCTTGGTGATGCCGAACTCCGCCGCCTGCTTGATGGCGTTGATGGTGTCGCCGCCGGCATTCGCGAGGCCGATCACCTTGGCCTTGGAGGCCTGGGCCTGGAGCAGGAAGGACGAGAAATCCGACGTGTTGAGCGGATGGCGGACGGCACCGAGCACCTTGCCGCCGGTCTTGGTCACGACCGCGCTGGTGTCCTTCTCCAGATCCTGGCCGAAGGCGTAGTCGGCGGTGAGGAAGAACCAGCTGTCGAGACCAGATTTCACCGCCGCAAGACCGGTTACGTTGGCCTGGCCATAGGTGTCGAACACGTAGTGGATGGTGTAGGGACCGCAGGCCTCGTTGCTGAGACGGATCGAGCCCGGCCCGTTGAACATGATGATCTTGTTGCGCGCTTTCGCGATCTCGCCGGCGGCAAGCGCGGTCGCGGAGGCCGCGACGTCGTAGATCATCTCGACACCCTGATTATCGAGCATGTCGCGGGCAATGTTGGCGGAGAGATCGGCCTTGTTGAGATGGTCGGCCGCCAGCACCTGGATCTTGCGTCCCAGCACCTCGCCGCCGAAATCCTCGACCGCCATCTTCGCCGCAGTCTCGCTGCCGGAGCCGGTGATATCTGCATAAAGGCTCGACATGTCGAGGATGCCGCCGATCTTCAGCGGCGGCTTGTCCTGAGCCTGTGCGGCGCTCGCATTGAGGGCAAACGCGGCGGCAAAAATGCCGGACAAAATAGTCTTCATCGAAAACGACCTCCCTTATCGCGCCGTGCTCTGATGGCGGCTTGGTTATTGCTCTTGGGTTATTGCTCTTGGCTATTCGCTGTTGCCGCAATCATGCCGCATGCGCAAGAGCGCAGCAAGCGCAGGTGCGATGCAGATGAATGATCAATGCGCGCTTTCCGCAAAGCGGAATGCCGCGAGGACGGAAGCTGTCCCCGCATTGTGATTGCGAGCCAACGGGTCCGCGCGAAGCGCGGCCCGATGACAGGCTCCGCGAAGCAATCCAGAAATGCGTCCGCGGAAACAGTCTGGATTGCTTCGTCGCGAAGAGCTCCTCGCAATGAAGGGTGTGAGAAAGCCCCTTCGCGTCTCACCACGCATGAGTTAAAGTCTGGCCGCAATGCAACCTCTCCGGATCACGTGACGCAACGGCTTCGCTTCATCGTCGCATGTCTTCTCGTCGCAAGTAGCTCGGCATTCGCGGGCCCCTGCCAGTTCGAGTCCCAAGGCGAAGGCCGCGTCGCTGCCATCGTCGATGCGCGCAGCGTGCGGCTCGATGACGGGCGCGAGATCCGCCTCAGCGGCATCGCGCCGACCGCGACCACGAAGCAGGCGCTGACCTCGCTGCTCGCCGGCCACGACGTGATGCTGCGGAGCGCTGACGACACGCCTGATCGCTACGGCCGCCAGAGTGCGCTTGTCTTCATCGGCGAAGGCGACATCTCGGTGCAGGCCATGCTGCTCGCTCGGGGCGATGCCATCGCCTCCGCCGAGATCCTGGACAAGGACTGCGCGGCCGCCCTGATGGCGTCCGAAGCTGCGGCGCGGCGCCAAAAAATGGGCAGCTGGGCTGACCCGTCGGCCATAAAAAACGCGGAAAGTCCGGACGATATTTTGGCGGAGATCGGGCGCTTTACGGTGGTCGAAGGCAAAGTCCTGTCGGTCCGGCAAGCTGGGGCAACGACCTACCTCAACTTCGGACGAAACTGGACACGCGGCTTTGCCGTGACTATTTCAAAGCGCACGCTAGCGGCGTTCGAAAGCGCTGGTATGGCCCTTAAGTCCCTGGAGAATCGGCGTATTCGCGTTCGGGGCTGGGTTGAGGGGAATACGGGGCCACGCATCGATGTACGCCTCGTGGGGCAGATCGAGTTGCTGGGCGCAAACGAGCCGACAGGGGTAAGGCCTTAAGACAGGCCGGGCACGGGTTAAACGACGTGAATGGGGTGCTAGAACGGCACGGACTGGGCGATTGCCGCCGCCTGCGGGCTGCGCCGGCCGCGCTTTGCCTTGCGCTGGGCGGACTTCTCGCTGGCTGCGGCGATATGGGCCGGTTCCAGACTGCGGCGACCCCGGCAGCCGTCGCGATGCCGAAGCCGAAGCCCGCCGTCGCCCAAACCCCGGCCACCGAGAAGGAGCACGAGCGCATCCTGGCGAGCTATGGCGGGACCTATGACGATCCCAAGCTCGAGGCGCTCGTCAGCAAGACCGTCGACCGGCTGGTCGCGGCCTCCGAGCGGCCCGACCAGGGCTACAAGGTGACCATCCTCAATTCCGGGGCGGTGAACGCCTTCGCGCTGCCCAACGGCCAGCTCTATGTCACGCGCGGCCTGCTCGCGCTCGCCAGCGACACCTCCGAATTGTCCTCCGTGCTCAGCCACGAGATGGCGCATGTGCTGTCCAAGCACGCGGCAATGCGCGAGGACCAGGCCCGCCAGGCCGCGATCGTCACCCGCGTCGTCACCGACATGAGCAACGATCCCGACCTCACCGCGCTGGCGCTGGCCAAGACCAAGCTCACCATGGCGAGCTTCTCGCGCAAGCAGGAGTTCGAGGCCGACGGCATCGGCGTCGGCATCTCCGCCAAGGCGCATTTCGACCCGTACGGCGCGGCGCGCTTCCTGTCCGCGATGGAGCGAAATGCCGAGCTGAAGGCCGGCAAGAGCTCGCTCGATCCGCGCGCGCAGGATTTCACCTCGTCGCATCCGGCAACTCCGGAACGCGTCCAGAACGCGCAGAACATTGCCCGCCAATACACCGCGCCTGAAGGCGCCGAGCGCGATCGCGAAAGCTATCTCGCCGCGATCGACAACCTCGTCTATGGCGAAGACCCGAGCGAAGGTTTTGTCCGCGGCCGGCGCTTCCTGCATCCGAAGCTCGGCTTCACCTTCCAGGCGCCGGACAATTTCACGCTCGACAACACCGCGCAGGCCGTGATCGGCGTCCGCGAGGGCGGCGCGCAGGCGATGCGCTTCGACGTCGTGCGCGTGCCGGCCGAACAGTCGCTCGGCGACTACCTCAATTCCGGCTGGATGGAAGGCGTCGAGAAGGCTTCGACCGAGGATCTCACCGTCAACGGTTTTCCAGCGGCGTCCGCCACCGCCAAGGGCGACCAGTGGCAGTTCAAGGTCTATGCGCTGCGCTTCGGCAGCGACGTCTATCGCTTCATCTTCGCGGCACGGCAGAAATCGACCGAGAGCGAGCGGAATGCGCGCGAGACCGTCAACTCGTTCCGGCGGCTGACGCTGGAGGAAATCCAGGCCGCGCGCCCGCTGCGCATCAAGGTCATCACTGTGCAGCCCGGCGATACCGTGGAGTCGCTCTCCCACCGCATGGCCGGCGTCGACCATCCCGCCGAGCGCTTCCGCGTACTGAACGGCCTCGATCGCACCGCGCAGGTGAAGGTGCGCGACCGCGTCAAGATCGTGGCGGACTAATTTGTTTGAGCATGATCGTATCGGAAAACCGCTACACACTTTTCCGGATCATGCTCTGACGCCGCTCCAGCGCGTCTCATCCCGCTGAAGAGAAGTTTGCCCGCCGCTTCCCCCGCACCATGATCAGCGCCGTCGCCATCACCTCCAGCGCGATGCAGAGATAGAAGGGCAGCGTATAGCCGCCGGAGAGATCGCGCAGGAAACCGACCACGCCGGGACCGAACGCGTAGGTCACCTGGTTGATCGCGGTGTTGAGGCTGATCAGCACGCCGAAGGCGGCGGAGTCGAACTCCTGCTGCACGATGAGCGAGGGCAGCGTGATGAGGTTGCCGACCGAAAAGCCGAACACGGCGCAGGCCGCGATCAGCACGTAATCGTTGTGCAGGTTGACGACGACGAGAAGCGCGGCGGCCTGGCTGAGGAACGACAGCGCGGACGCGAGGCGCTGATTGATGCGGTCGATCACCAGCGAGAACAGCACGCGGCCGACCACCGCCATCGCAGTCAGCACTGCGACGGCCACGGCGGCGCGCTCGCGTCCGATCACGGGATCGAGGAACGAGATCAGATGCACGATGAAGCCGACCTGAGCGAACAGCACCAGGGCGAAGGCGATCGTCACCGTGAGGAAGCCGGCGTCCCGCAGCGCCCAGGCGCGGATCTCAGTCGATGATTGCGGCTTCGCCTTCGCCGCCGCCTGCCACCCGTGGCGATCGGGCGGGCGGCCGACGAGAAGGAGGATGACCGGCACGAGCAGGATCAGCATGGCGCCGGCGGCGGCGTACATCGCACCGGCAAAGCCGATATGGCCGATCAATGCCACCAGCAGCGGCACGCCGGCGATGCCGCCGAAGCTGGCGCCGTTGAGCGCGAGACTGATCGCCATGCCGCGCTTCTGGTCGAACCACAGGCTGATCGTGTTGGTGATCATGCCGAGACTGGTGCCGGCCCAGCCGAAGGCGAGCACGGCATTGGCGAGATAGAGCTGCCAGGGCTCGCGCACCGCGCCGATCGCGACCGCGGCGGACGCCATCGCCAGCGTCCCGGCGATCAGGCTGAGCCGTGGACCGTATTTCCGCACGGCCTCGCCGACGAAGACGACCAGCAGCGCGCCGAACAAATAGAAGAACGTGGTGCCGGAGGAGATCAGGGAGGCCGGCCAGCCCCGTGCGCGCTGCAGCTCGGCGACATAGACGCTCTGGCCGTAGAAGCCGAGCCCCCAGCCGAAGGTGGCGAGCAGGAAGCAGACCGCGACGATGCGCCAGCCTTCATAGCGGAGCGAGGATTCGTCGGTCGCTGGGGTCTGAGGATTATCGAGCATTTCATCTGCCGTTTGTTTTGCTCCGTCATGCCCGGACTTGTTCCGGGCATCCACGTTCTTCTTCCGACGTCGCAAAGACGTGGATGGCCGGGACAAGCCCGGCCATGACGACATCTAAATAACCTTCCTCAGAAAATCACTTCGACCTGGATCGAAGTGTCAACGCTGCTGACAACCTCCCGCCACTCACACGGCGTCGGGGAATTCGCCCATGGCCGCCTCCAGCCGCGCCTTGCGGCGCTTCGCCCAGGAGACCAGCGAGAGCACCGCAAGGCCCAGCACCACCGGCGGGAACACCACGAGGTTCACCGCGGACCAGCCGTAATTGGCGAGCAGCTGGCCCGATGAGAACGAGCCGATCGCCATCATGCCGAACACCAGGAAATCGTTGAAGGCCTGCACCTTGTTGCGCTCCTGCGGGCGATGCGTCTCCAGCACCAACGCGGAGGCGCCGATGAAGGAGAAATTCCAGCCTACGCCGAGCACGATCAGCGTCGCCCAGAAATGCATCGCCGTGAGGCCGGAGAGACCGATGATGGCGGCGCCCGCTTCCAGCAGCAGGCCGGCGGCGACGATCTTCGGAGCGCCGAAGCGCGCGATCAGCGTGCCCGTGAAGAAGCTCGGCCCGTACATCGCAACGATGTGCCATTGCAGGCCGAAATTGGAATCGGACACGGACAGGCCGCACAGCTTCATCGCGAGCGGCGCCGAGGTCATGACCAGGTTCATCATGGGATAGGAGATGACGCCGCACAGCGCTGCCGCGATGAAGCGCGGCTGCGCCACGATCGCGAGCAGCGGCCGGCCGCCGTGCAGATCGGCCGGCGCGGGCTTCGGCATATCGACGCCGGCGACGATGCCCATCGCGATCAGCGCCACGGCGGCCTGCACCAGGAAGCTGAAGGCGAACAGATAAGGCTGCCAGACATCCATGGTCCATTGCACAAGCTGCGGACCGAGCACGCCGGCGAACACGCCGCCCGCCATCACCCAGGACACGGCCTTGGGCCGGTAGGCCGCACTGGCGCCATCGGCGGCTGCGAAGCGATAGGATTGCGCCACCGCGCCGTAGAGACCGCCGAGGAAGGTCGCCAGACAAAACAGCGCGAACGAGCCGCGCAGGATCGCGAACGAGCCGAGCAGGCCGGTGAGCGTACCGAGACCGGTGCCGATGACGAAGGCGGCGCGGCGGCCGAAGCGGCGCGAGATCGCGCCGGTCGGCAGCGTGCCGGCGGCGAGCCCGACCACATACATCGAGATCGGCACGGTCGCGAATGACATGTCCGGCGCGAGCGTGGCGCCGACGATCGCGCCGGTGGCGAAGATCACCGCCGAGTTGGCGCCGGTCAGCGCCTGCGCGGCGGCGAGGCGCACCACGTTGGCGCGCACGCGGGCATCGTCGGCGATCTCATTGGCGGCAGTCACGTCCAGCATCGGCATTTCCGCCTAAAGGGCTCTGTTGATTCGCGGCACTATGGAGGGGTGAGTGAGGGCCGGCAACCGGCGCAAACGGGCGCAGGCCATGCCCCTGACGCAATCGCTGGAATGATAACGCTGCGCACCCTTGACGGCTTGCGCTCGATCAAATCCTATCCGCCGCGATCTTCCCGGGAGTTACCTTCATGTCCGTCGACGACAGGCCCACGCTTCAAGCGCCCGACGACGATCCCTGGCTGTGGCTGGAGGACATCGAGGGCCGGCAGGCGCTCGATTTTGTCGAGCGGCAGAACAGCCTGACGCTCGCCGCGTTCGGCGGCAAGGCCTTCGAGCACGATCGCGACATCCTCGCGGCGATCTACGACCGACCTGACAACATTCCCTATGTCAGCCGGCGCGGCAACGACCTGCACAATCTCTGGAAAGATGCCGCCAACCCGCGCGGCCTGTGGCGGCGGACTTCGCTTGCGGAATTTCGTAAAGCCGATCCGGCATGGGAGACCATGCTGGACATCGACCAGCTCGCGAGAAGCGAAGACGAGGACTGGTTGCTTAGCGGTATCGCCACGATGCCGGGAAGCTCGCGGGCGATCCTGAGCCTGTCGCGCGGCGGCAGCGACGCCGTCACCTTGCGGGAATTCGACCTCGCCACGAAAAGTTTCGTGGCGAACGGCTTTGCGCTGCCGGAAGCGAAAGGCGGCGTCGACTGGCTCGATGCCGACACGCTGCTGCTGTCAAGCGCGCATGGCGAGGACATGGCAACGAGCTCGGGCTATGCGCGCACCGTCCGCCTGTGGCGGCGCGGCCAACCGGTCGATCAGGCACAGATGGTCATCGGGACCACCGCCGATCACATGGTGATCTATGGCTTGGCCGACGACACCGGAGCGGCGCCCCGGGTCTGGATCGTCGACCAGATCGACTTCTTCAACCACGCCATCTGGCTGCGCGATGCGGCCGGCACGACGACGAAGCTCGATCTGCCGACCGGGATTTGGATGCAGGCGCATGGCGACTGGTTCGCGATGAAGCTACGCAAGGACTGGCAGGTCGATGGCCGGACCTATGTCACCGACACCGTGCTCGGCATCTCGCTCTCGGCCTTCCTCGCCGGCAGCCGCGATTTTGTCGTCCTGTTCGAGCCCGCACCGCGGCGCGCGTTGCAAGGGTTGTTCTGGGCGGCAGGAAAGCTGGTGCTGTCGATTCTCGACGAGCTCAAACCTCGCTTCGAGATCTGCACACCGTCTGCCACTAGCTGGAGCCGCGAGATACTTGGCGGCCTGCCGCAGATCGGCGTCGTCGATGTCTGGCCGCTCGACCGCCATGCATCGGAGAGCAATGGCGATCTGCTCGCCAATGTGCAGGATCCGCTGACACCGCCGGCGCTGCTGCTGATCGAGCGCGGCGTCGCAAGCCCGATCGTGCTGAAGCAGGCGCCGAAGACGTTCACCGCTGACGGCCTCAAAGTGACGCAGCACGAGGCGATCTCGATCGACGGCGAGCGCATTCCCTATGTGCAGACCGGTCCCGCCGGCGAAACCGGCAACGCGCCGGTCTATATGAGCGCCTATGGCGGCTTCGGCCTCGCAGTGAAGCCGTACTACAATTCCTCGCTCGGCAAGCTCTGGCTGGAGCGCGGCGGCACCACGGTGCAGGCGAATCTGCGCGGCGGCGGCGAGTTCGGCACGCGCTGGCACGATGCCGGCCGGCTCGCCGGCAAGACGCTCTCGCACGACGATTTCGCCGCGGTCGCGGCCGATCTCGTCCGCCGCGGCGTGACGAGCGCGAAGCGCATCGCCGCGCAGGGCGGATCGAACGGCGGCATCCTCATCACCAACATGCTGGTACGCTACCCCGAGCGTTTCGGCGCATTGTTCTGTACCATCCCGCTGATCGACATGCGCCGCTACACCAGGCTGCTCGCCGGCGCGAGCTGGATCGCGGAATATGGCGATCCCGACAAGCCCGACGAATGGGAATGGCTGAAGACCTATTCCGCCTATCACAACGTCAAGGACGGTCAGTCCTACCCACCGATCCTGATTGCGACCACGCGGCGCGACGACCGCGTCCATCCCGGCCATGCCCGCAAGATGGCGGCAAAGCTGCAGGCCATGGGCTATGAGGCCTGGTTCTACGAGCCGCCCGCAGGCGGCCACGGCTACGGCAAGGACAACAAGGAGCGCGCCGGTTTCGAGGTGCTGGGCTATCGGTTCTTGAAGGAGAACATCGGGTGGCGGGATGAAGCCTAGAGTTGGGTGCGCTGACGTCTCCACATCGTCATGGCCGGGCTTGACCCGGCCATCCACGCCTTGCCTTACCGCCCGAAGAACGTGGATGCCCGGGACAAGCCCGGGCATGACGACCTCCTAGCCTCTTGCAAACACCAGCGTCAGATTGTTCGCGGGCATCTCGATCGTATCGAGGAGGCCGAGGCCTGCCGCCTTCGCCAGCTTCTCGACATCGGCGACGTCGCGCACGCCCCATTCGGGATTGCCCTCGCGCAAGGAGGTGTCGAACACCGCATTGCTGAGCGCGGTATGCTTGCCGTCGCGCTTGAAGGGGCCGTAGAGGAACAGCTTGCCGTCGCGGCGCAGATAACGCCCGGCGCCGGCGAACAGGCCTTCGGCCACGGCCCAGGGCGCGATGTGAATGACATTGGCGCAGAACACGGCCGCGAGGCTGGTCGGCCCCTGCCCGCTTTTCATTTCCGGGCACCAGTCGGGATCGGTGAGATCGATGCGCAGGGGTGGGCGGATGTTCGGCAGGCCGGCATGCACGCGCCAGGCTTCGATGCTCTTGAGGTGGCGCTGGTTGAGATCGCTCGGCCACCAGATCAGGCCCGGCGTGTGGCGGGCGAAATGCACCACGTGCTGCCCGGTTCCACTGCCGAGTTCCACGACGCTGCCGGTCGCATCCGCGAGATGCTTTTCCAGCGCCGCCCAGATCGGTTCGTGATTGCGATGGAAGGCCGGCGCATCGAGCCGGCCATCCGGCTCGACCCGTCCGCCATCCCTGCCAAATTCGACCACATATTCAGCCAAGTGACGTCCCCAAAAAATGCGAACCAGAAAAGGCGGCCAAACGTCCGAGAATAATCTGCTAGTTCACGCCCATCCGAATGAACGAACTATCTCGTCAGTTGCAATGCGCAGGATATTAACTCCATTTCACCGCGTGCATAGTCTTGATTGTCAGGCGATGGCCTTTGTGCTTTTGAACAATTCCGCAAACGAGATCATCGAGATAACGCCCGGACGATGCCTTGACCGCCTTTCCTCGCAAGCCCGCTCTGCTTGCTGCGCTGGCCCTCCTCGCCGGCGCGGCCATGACCCCGGCGGAGGCGCAATCCACCGTGACGGAGGGCCAGAAGCTCGCCTTCGACCGCGGCAAGGGCAATTGCCTCACCTGCCACGTCATGAAAGGCGGCGACCTGCCGGGGACGATCGGACCGGAGCTGAAGGACATAAAGGCCAAATACCCCGATCGCAGCGAGCTCACCGCGATCATCTTCGACGAGACCAAGCGCAATCCGCAAACCATGATGCCGCCGTTCGGCCGGAACCGGATTTTGACCGAACAGGAGATCGACGCGATCGTTGATTTCCTGCAGACGCTGTAGCCGCCGGCGGCCCAGGAGATTTGAGATGACCACGACCCCCAAGCCTCATTGGAGGCCTCATCCGACGCGGCGCCTGATCCTTCAGGGCGCTGCCTCCGTGGCGCTGCTCGGCCTCGGCAATCTGCCGTTCGCGCCCGCGCGCGCCGCGGCGAACGACAAATATCCGGAAGAGGCCTTCAGGCAGAAGAGCGAGGCGGATGCGATCAAGGCGCTCTACGGCAAGGCCGCCGAGCCGTCGGACAAGGTCAAGCTGGATGCGCCGGAGATCGCCGAGAACGGCGGCGTCGTGCCGATCTCGGTGACGACGACGCTGGACAAGGTCACCTCGATCTCGTTCTTCGTGGCGGAGAACCCGAACGCGCTGGCGGCCAGCTACAGGATTCCCGATGGCACGATCCCTGCCGTCGCCAACCGGCTGAAGATGGCCAGGACCACCAAATTGACCGCGATCGTAGAGGCCGACGGCAAGCTCTACAGCGCGACCAAGGAGGTCAAGGTCACCGTCGGCGGTTGCGGCGGCTAAGCGAGGCAGTTCGACATGGCATCCAGCATTCGCGTGCGCGCAACGTCGACCGGCGACATCACCGAGGTGCAGACGCTGATCCAGCACCCCATGGACACCGGCCTCGTCAAGGACTCCAAGGGCGAGTTGATCCCGGCGCATTTCATCCAGCAGCTGAAGTTCGAGTGTGACGGCAAGGACGTGTTCGTCGCCGATTGGGGCACAGCGGTCTCCAAGGATCCCTACGTCAAGTTCAGCTTCAAGGGCGCCAAGAAGGGCGACGAGCTCAAAATCTCCTGGACCGACAACAAGGGCGGCTCGGATACGATCACCGCGAAGATCGCGTGATGAACGCCCGCATCCACATCCCGCTTGCCTCGCTCGTCGCCGCGCTCGTCGCGCTCGCCCTTACCTCTCCGGACGTGGTCGCGGCCGACAAGGTCGATCCCGTTGCCGATGCCAGGGCGTTCCAGAACTTCTTCTTCCAGAAGTTTCCGAACGTGAAGCACGAGGATTTCGTCAACGGTCCGTATTCCATGAACGAGGACATGAAGCGGCAGTGGCAGGAGAAGGAGGAATTTCCGCCTTACGAGTTCGCGCTCGAGGCCGGCAAGGAGATGTTCTCGACCCCGTTCAAGAACGGCAAGACCTATGCCGACTGCTTCCCGAACGGCGGCATCGGCATCCGCCAGAACTATCCGTACTTCGACAGCGGGGAAGGCAAGGTCATCACGCTGGAGCTCGCGCTCAACCGCTGCCGCGAGGCCAATGGCGAGGCGCCCTATTCCTACATCAAGGACGAGATGGCCTCGCTCACCGCCTACATGGCCTACACCTCGCGCGGCAAGCTGATGGACATCAAGATACCCGACGATCCCCGCGCGCTGGCGGCGTACGAGAACGGCAAGCGCTATTTCTACACGCGGCGCGGCCAGATGAATTTCTCCTGCGCGAGCTGCCACGTGCAGAGCCCGGGCGAGCGCATCCGCGCCGAGACCCTGGCGCCGGCGCTCGGCATCCTCAACGCGATGCCGATCTACCGCTCCGAATGGAGCGGCATGGGCACGACCAGCCGCCGCTTCGTTACCTGCAACAGCCAGACCCGCGCGGTTCCACTGGAGCCGCAGGCTGATGAATATCGCGACGTCGAATATTTCCTGTCCTACGTCGCCAACGGCCTGCCGATCTCGGGACCGGGAGCACGGCCATGAAGCTGTCACTTGGCTTGGCCATGCTGCTCGCCTTGAGCCTTGCGCCATCCGCGCGCGCGGCGAGCGAGGCGGACTACAAGGCGGCCTATGCCGCCGCCGAAGCCGCCTCCAAGGAGGCGGCGGGCATGCGCAACCAGTGGACGGTGACCGTATCTGCGCTGGCGGCCGCGAAAAGGGCTGCCGATGGCGGCGATTTCGGCCGTGCGGTGGCCGCGGCCAGGGAAGCCGAAGCGCTGGCGAAGGCGTCGATCTTCCAGGCTGTTTCCGAAAAAGAAGCCTGGAAGGCGATGGAAATCCGCTAGACTGCCCCGCGGTGAACGCAGTCCCCCCACGAGAGGCGCGGAGAATTCTTGAATGGCGATCCGCCGCCGCGATTTCCTGAAAGGTGCAGGCCTTGCCGCGGCAACGATTGGCCTGCCGCGGCTCGCCCGCGGCGCTGACGCCGCCAGCATCTACGACCTCGAACGGTTCGGCAATGCGCGCATCCTGCACATCACCGACACGCATGCGCAGCTCAATCCGGTCTATTTCCGCGAGCCCAGCGTCAATATCGGCATCGGCGAGATGGCGGGACGGCCGCCGCATCTGGTCGGCCGGGCCTTTCTCGAGCGCTTCGGCATCCGCTCCGACAGCGCCGATGCCTATGCCTTCACCTGCTTCGAGTTCGAGAAGTCCGCAGGCCGCTTCGGCAAGCTCGGTGGCTTTGCCCATCTGAAGACGCTGGTCGATCGCCTGCGCGCCGATGTCGGCGAGCGGCGTTCGCTGCTCGTCGACGGCGGCGATCTCTGGCAGGGCACGGGGCTGGCCAACCTGATGCAGGGCCGCGACATGGTCGAGGTGGCCAATCTGCTCGGCATCGAGGCGATGACGGGCCATTGGGAATTCACCTATGGCGAGCAGGCGCTGCGCGACAATCTCGAACGCTTCAAGGGCGAGTTCCTGGCGCAGAACGTGTTCCTGACCGAGGAGGCCGCGTTCAACGACGCGCCCGCCTTCGACAAGGCCACTGGGCGCGTGTTCAAGCCTTCCGTCATCAAGGAGCTCGGCGGGCATCGCATCGCAATCGTCGGCCAGGCCTTTCCCTACACTCCGATCGCGCATCCCAGGAGGTTTACACCGGACTGGAGCTTTGGCATCCGCGAGGAGGAGCTGCAGAAGCATGTCGATGCGTTACGCGGCACCGACAAGGTCGACGCCGTCGTGCTGCTGTCGCACAACGGCATGGACGTGGATCTCAAGCTCGCCAGCCGGGTTACCGGCATCGACGTCATTCTCGGCGGCCACTCCCATGATGCCGTGCCGCAGCCCATGCCGGTGAAGAACGCAGGTGGTACGACGCTCGTCACCAATGCCGGCTCCAACGGCAAATTTCTGGGCGTGCTCGACCTCGCGCTCGACAGCGGCAAGGTCAGCGATGCCAGATATCGTCTGCTGCCGGTCTATTCGGAGCTGCTGAAGCCTGATCCGGCGATGGCCGAGCTGATAGGCCGGGTCCGTGCACCGCACGTGGCCGACTGGTCGGAAAAGATCGCGACACCCGACCGGCTGCTTTATCGCCGCGGCAATTTCTCCGGGCCCATGGACGAACTGATCTGCACTGCGCTGCGCACCGAGCTCGACACCGAGATCGCGCTGTCGCCGGGCTTCCGCTGGGGCGTCACCGCGCTGTCCGGCCAGGCCATGACCATGGAGGATCTGCTGGCGGAAACCGCGATCACCTATCCCGAGACCTATGTGCAGGAGATGACGGGGGCCCAGATCAAGGACCTGCTCGAGGACGTCTGCGACAACCTCTTCAACGCCGATCCCTACTACCAGCAGGGCGGCGACATGGTCCGTGCCGGCGGGCTCAGCTACACCTGCACGCCGGACGCTGCGATCGGCAGCCGCATCTCGGAGCTGAAGCTCGGCAGCGGCAAGGCGCTCAACGCCAGCCACCGCTACAAGGTCGCGGGCTGGGCCTCAGTCAGCGGCCAGCAGGGCGCGCCGGTGTGGGACGTGGTCGGCAAATATCTGCGCTCGGGCCGGATGATGCCCGAACGGCTCGGCTCCGGCGTGATGCTGAAAGGCGTCGAAGGCAATCCAGGCATTGCAGGACTGGGATGATGTGTTTTGTCCGCGATCATGCGGCCATAATAATAATCTTCTAAATTTTTCTGCTCATGCAGTGAATTACTTCTCTTTCCGACCCGTATTGTAGTAGAATCTTGGAAGTCAGTTCCAAGCCGGGTTCTGCCATGATCTTCCGACAGCTCTTCGACAGCGTTTCGGGCACCTACAGCTACGTCCTCGCCAGCCGCCCCGGCGGCGAGGCGCTGATTCTCGACCCCGTGCTGGAGAAGGTCGACCGCTACTGCCAATTGCTGCGCGAGCTCGACCTCAAGCTGGTCAAGGCGGTGGACACGCATCTGCATGCCGACCACGTCACCGGCCTCGGCGAGCTGCGCGATCGCACCCATTGCATGACCGTGATGGGCGACCAGACCAAGGCCGACGTCGTCGCCATGCGGGTGGCCGACGGCGACAAGGTGACGATCGAGGGCCTGTCGCTCGACGTGATGTACACGCCGGGCCACACCGACGATTCCTATTCTTATTTGATGGGCGACCGCGTCTTCACCGGTGACACGCTGCTGATCCGCGGCACCGGCCGCACCGATTTCCAGAACGGCTCGGCGCGCGCGCAATACGATTCGATCTTCAACCGCCTCTTGAAGCTGCCGGACGAGACGATGGTGTTTCCGGCCCACGACTACAAGGGCGACACCGTCTCCACCATCGGCGAGGAAAGACGCTACAATCCGCGGCTCCAGGTGCGCTCGGTCGACGAATATGTCGAGCTGATGGCCAATCTGAAGCTGCCCAATCCGAAGATGATGGACGTGGCGATCCCCGCCAACATGCATGTCGGCCTGCATCAGGAAGAGCTGGAGAAGGAAGGCCGCGCGCTCAGCGCGATCGAGGCGATCCGCAGCCTCGGCCGGCCCGACATCCTGCTGGTGGACTTGCGCGAGACCAATGAGCGGATGAAGCACGGCATGCTCGAAGGCGCGCTGCACACGCCGTATCCCTCCGTCGAGGAGAGCCTCAAGCCCGGCGGCATGCTGCGCGAGGTCGCGGCCGCAACCGGGCGGCGCGTGGTGTTCTTCTGCGCCTTCGGCGAACGCTCGGCGATGGCCGTTGCGGCTGCAAAGGAGGCGGGGCTTCTCAACACCGCGCATATCGCCGGCGGCCTCGATGCCTGGAAGAAGGCAGGCGGGCCGGTGGTGCACTGACGATCTCGTCGCCCCTTGAGATAAATCAGGCGCCGCACATATTTGGCAGGTACATTCGGATGCAGCATCACCATCCGGGACCAGCCATGGCCAAGACCGGCAAGCCGAGCGAGCCGCCCAAGACCACCGAGAACAAGCCCGCGGACAACAAGGCGAAGAGAGCCCCGCGCCGGCCCCAGACCGATGACGACGATTACGAAGACGGCGACATCGCAACGCCGAAGCGCGACCGCTATGGCCCGGACGACGAGCCGTTCTGAGGGGGACGTTGATTTTGATCGCGCGCTAGCGGGATGGAGCCCTACCCGCACTACCTGCCATGCGCCTGCGTTCATGGACAAATAACCGCCAGCCCCGATAGTTTGCCGGTCCATCGGGAGTGAAACGGAACTGCAATGGTCGACGTTCTCGCCGCACCGCAACAAGGCAAGACGGACAGTGCGCTGCGCACGCTGACGGGGATCTCGATCGCGCATTGGGTCAGCCATTTCCATCTGCTGGTCCTGCCGATGCTGTTTCCGTTCCTGAAGGAGAAGCTCGGCGTCGGCTATGTCGAGCTCGGCTTCGCCCTCACCGTGTTCGCGGTGGTATCGGGGTTAACCCAGGCGCCGACCGGCTACCTCGTCGACCATTTTGGCGCGCGGCGCATTCTCTTGGCCGGGCTCGCGCTCGGCGGCGCCGCGCTGATCCTGCTCGGTCTGCATCTCAGCTACGCCTCGCTGATCGCCTGCGCAGTGCTGCTGGGTCTTGCCAACAGCGTCTATCATCCCGCCGATTACGCGATTCTTGCGGAGCACATGGACGAGGGGCGGATGGGCCGCGCCTTCTCGATCCATACCTTTGCCGGCTTTCTCGGCGGCGCCGTCGCACCGGCGATCGTGGCCGCGCTCGTAACGCTGTCCGGCGGCACCGGCGCGCTGATCGCCTCGGGCGCGATCGGTATTGCGGTGGCGCTGCTGCTGATCATCATGAACATACCCGATGCCGGTGCGCACAAGAAGAAGCCCGGCAGCGAGAGCGCGCCAAAGCAGGCCATCATCACGCCGGCGCTGATCACGCTGACTGCGCTGTTCATGCTGCTGAGCCTGTCGGTTGCCGGCATCAACAATTTCGGCGTGGTGGCGCTGATGAGCGGCTACGGCACGTCCTATTCGATCGCCAATGTCGCGCTGACTGCGTTTCTCGCCGCAAGCGCCGCGGGCGTACTCGCCGGCGGCTTCCTCGCCGACCGCACCGAGCGCCACGGCTATGTCGCGGCGGCCTGCTTCGCCGCGAATGCGGCCATCGTGCTGCTGATCGCGCTGGTGACGCTGCCGGGCTGGGCCTTGACGGCGACGATGGCGACCGCAGGTTTCCTCTCCGGCGTGATCGCGCCTTCGCGCGACATGCTGGTGCGCAATGCCGCGCCTCCGGGTGCCGCGGGGCGCGCTTTCGGCATCGCCTCTACCGGCTTCAACCTCGGTGGCATCGTCTCACCGCTGCTGTTCGGCTGGATCATGGATCAAAGCGCGCCGCACTGGGTGTTCGGCGCGTCCGTGATCTTCATGGTGGCGACGGTGGTGCTGTCGCCGTTCACGGAGCGCCGGCCGGCGAAAGCAAATTGAGCCGTCGGCATCGACACAAATTCAACTGTCGTTCCTGCGAAGGCTAACGAGGCAGCCGCTTACCCTCCCCTGGAGGGGTCCGGGACGAGCGAAGCTCGCCCGTGGTCGATCGCGCGCAGCGCGAGCGGGGTGGGGTGATCTCTCCTCTCGGGCACTGCCGGATGGGAAACACCGTCACCCCACCCCGCTACGCATTCCGCTTCGCTACATGCGCAGCGAGCCTCCCCCTCCAGGGGAGGGTAAGAGAGAGCCGCGACTTACGTCGGCGACACTGCGCCCTTCAGCGCCGTGCCCTGCGCCGCCGCACCACGTGTCAGCCTGGCTTTCTCCGTGTTCGGCCACAACAGCAGCAGGCCAATGACGCCGGAGCCGATCATGACCACCGCGTTGATGGTGAAGCCCGTCAGGTAGCCGTCGAGCATGCTGCTGGCGCGCTGGATCACGGTGCCCATCACGCTCGGCGCGATGATGCCTGAAAGCGTGTAGAGCGCGCCGTAGATCGCGAGCACTGCACCGCGCTGCGAGGCCGGCGTGAACTCGCCGAGCATCGGCGGGCAGACCACGTAGATCGCGCCGCAGAGTCCGGAGCCGACGACGAGCAGCGCGATCTGCAGGCCGGCGCCCTCGACATGCGCCATCGCGGTGAGGATCAGGCCGCCGACGATGAGCGGCACCGAGCCGAGCACGCCGCGCGAGACGCGCGTGGTGTAGCCGCGGGCCATCATCACCTGCGAGATCCAGCCGGTGAGGAGAACGATGGTGGCGCCGAACACCCAGGGCAGGATCGAGATGAAGCCGGCCTGGCTCTGCGAGAAGCCGAGCCCCTTGACGATGAACGGCGTGAACCAGGTGAGGCCGAGCGACAGCGCCCAATAAGCGCCGAAGGTCGCGATCACGCAGCCGAGGAAGGTGCGTGAGGTCAGCAGCTGCACGTACGCAATCTTCGGCTCGGTGACGGCTAGGACCTCGGTATCCTCCAGCGGGCCTTCCTTGCCGAGGGCGAGCCAGGCTGCGACCCAGATCAGGCCGACGACGCCGAGCGCGCCGAAGGCGTAGTGCCAGGAATGGTTGACGATGATCCAGTTCAGCGCCGGCACCGCTAGAATGACGCCGAAGGCCGAGCCCTGTGACAGGATTGCAGTCGGCAGCGTGCGCTTCTCGTCGGGGAACCATTTGTAGATGGCGTGCGCGGCGACCGAGAAGGCCGGCCCTTCGCCCGCCCCCAGCACGATGCGGCAGATCAAGAGCGTGGTGAAGGAGACTGTGCCGACCATCGGGAACTGCGACACCGCCCAGATCACCGCCAGCGTCAACAACACCCAGCGCGTCGGCACCTTGTTGACGATGAAGCCGACCACGATGGCCGAGATCGAGAACAGGAAGAAGAACGAGGACCCGAGCAGGCCGAACTGCTCGGCGCTGAGCTTCATGTCGGTCATGATCGGCACGCCGGCGAGACCGACCACGATCTTGTCCGCGAAGTTCACCACCATGAAAAGAAAGAGGAGAAATGTAACAGTCCAGGCGCCCTTTGGCGTTTTGGTCGTCTTGGCCGCCACATTCGGCGTTTCCTGAGCGCTCATCATTCTCCCCGTATGTCTCTTTCGGCACTTTCTTGATTTGGCCGTTTTGAAAGCTAACAGCGGCTTCAGGGCCAACGCAACCCCGGCATTTCCGCATCAGGTGTGCTAGGCAGCAATTCCGTTAATTCCGTCCGGCGCCGTCATCGTGCTGAGCATCCGAAACCTCTCAAAGACCTTCTCTTCGGCCGGCGAGCCCGTCCATGTTCTGCGCGGCGTCGACCTCGACCTCGGGGCTGGCGAGCGCGTCGCGCTGACCGGTGAATCCGGCAGCGGCAAGAGCACCCTGCTGCACCTGATCGCCGGCCTCGACGCCGCCGATGGCGGCTCGATCCGGCTGGGTGACGCCGAGGTCACCACGCTATCGGATGCCGGACGCGCCAGCTTGCGGCGGAATCGCGTTGGCCTGGTCTTTCAGCAGTTCAACCTGATCCCGAGCCTCTCCGTCGCGGACAATCTCGCCTTCCAGGCGCGGATCGCCGGCCGGCATGATGCGGCCTGGACGAAAGAGCTTGTCGAGCGCCTCGGACTCGGCAGCCTGCTCAAACGGTATCCAGAGCAGATATCAGGCGGCCAGCAGCAGCGGGTCGCGATCGGCCGGGCGCTGGCGACAAAGCCCGCGCTGCTGCTGGCGGACGAGCCGACCGGCAATCTCGACGAAGCTACCGCCGAGGAGGTGCTGGCGCTGGCGCGCGACCTCGTCGCGCGCACCGGCTGCGGCTTCCTGATGGTGACGCACAGCCTGCATCTCGCCGCCACGCTCGACCGTCATCTCACGTTGCATGCGGGGCGCATTTCATGAAGCGCGCGCTCTGGGTTCTCGCCGTGCTGCTCAGCCATTGGCGGCGCCACAAGATGCAGTTCGCGACGCTCCTGATTGGCCTGATTGCGGCGACCGCGCTGTGGAGCGGGGTGCAGGCCATCAATCAGCAGGCCCGCAATGCCTATGACCGCGCTGCAGCGACGTTCGGCGGCGTGCGCACCGCGATGCTGGTCGCTCCCAATGCGGCGACTTTCCCGCAGGAGCTGTTCATAAAGCTCCGCCGCGCCGGCTGGCCGGTGTCGCCGGTGCTGGAGGGACGCGTCCAGGTGGGCGGGCATTCGGTGCGGCTGCTCGGCATCGAGCCGGTCACGCTGCCGGTCGATGTCGGCAACGCGCCACGCCTGGGTACCACGGATCTCAGCAGCTTCGTTGCTCCGCCCGGCCAGACGTTGGTGGCCCGGGAGACGCTGAGGGGCTTGCAGCAAGCAGAGGGCACGGCCCCGGCGATCAGCAGCGGCGCAAGGCTGCCGCCGCTGCGGGTCCAGCCGCAGCTCGCACCCGATGTGCTCGTGGTCGATATCGGCGTGGCACAGCGGCTGCTGAGCAAGCCCGACCAGGTCTCGCGGCTGCTGATCGGCAAGCCGAGGGGCAAGCCCGCACCGCTCGCGAGCGTGGTCGGCGAGCAGTTAGAGCGAGTCGAGCCCAATGCGGAGACGGAGCTCGAGCGTCTCACCGACAGTTTTCATCTCAACCTCACCGCCTTCGGCCTACTGTCGTTCTTCGTCGGCCTGTTCATCGTCAATTCGGCCGTCGGCCTTGCGTTCGAGCAGCGGCTGCCAATGCTGCGCACTTTTCGGGCCTGTGGCGCCTCGGCGCGGCTAGTCAATACGGTGCTGGTGGTCGAGCTGGTGGCGCTGGCGCTGGTCGCAGGCCTGATCGGGCTCGCGTGCGGCTATTTCATCGCAGCCGCCCTGCTGCCCGATGTCGCGGCCTCGCTGCGCGGACTCTATGGCGCGCAGATCCCTGGGCAGCTCAGCCTGCGGCCCGAATGGTGGCTCGCCGGCATCGGGATCAGCGTGGCGGGTGCGCTTGTGGCGGCGGCGACCAGCCTGATCAAGGCGATCAGGATGCCGGTGCTGGCGACGGCGCAGCCGGGCGCCTGGCAGCAGCGGCAACGCCGCTGGCTGATCCTGCAGAGCTGTGCGGCCTGCGGCGCGTTCGCCGTCGCGCTGCTGCTGCTCCATTACGGGCAATCACTGATCGCAGGGTTCGGCGTGCTGGCCGCGCTGATGTTCGGTGCGGCACTGATCCTGCCGGCCTTCCTCGACATCATCCTGCTCGTAGGCCAGCGCTTCGCGCGAGGCCCGCTCGTGCTGTGGTTCTGGGCGGACAGCCGGCAGCAGCTCTCCGGATTGTCGCTGGCGCTAATGGCGCTTTTGCTCGCGCTTGCCGTCAACGTCGGGGTCTCCACCATGGTGGAGACCTTCAGCCGCACCTTCATCGGCTGGCTCAACGGGCGGCTCGCCGCCGACGTCTACGTCAGCGCGTCCGACAATGCGCAAGGCGTCGCGATCCGGAACTGGCTGAAGGATCGCAGCGATGTTCAGGCGATCCTCTCGGGCGGGCGCGCGGAGGCGCAGTTTCAGGGCCAGCCGGTCGAGTTGCTCGGCCTGCCCGATCACGCGCTCTATCGTGAGCGCTGGCCGCTGATCGAGACCGCGCCGCGCGCCTGGACCCGGCTGGTGCCGGGCAATGCCGCTTTCATCAGCGAGCAATTGAGCCGGCGGCTGAACGTGCAGATCGGCGACGTCGTCGAGGTGCCGGCGCCGGGCGGGACCTGGGAGCTCGACATCGTCGGCATCTATGCCGATTACGGCAACCCCAAGGGGCAGCTCACTGTGAACGTCGCCGCATTGATCCGGCAGTTTCCGCAGACGCCGCAGACGCGGATCGGCCTGATCGTCGCGAGAGAGAATATCCCCGGCCTGATTGCGGCTTTGCAGAAGCAGTTTGGGCTCGACGACCGCAGAATCGCCGACCAGGCGACGGTGAAGGCGGAATCGATCCGCATCTTCAACCGCACCTTCGCGGTGACGTCGGCGCTGAACGCCTTCACGCTCGGCGTCGCCGGAATCGCATTGCTCACGAGCCTGCTGACCCTGGCGAACTCCCGACTGCCGCAGCTTGCGCCGCTGTGGGCGATCGGCCTGACCCGGCCACGCCTTGCCACAATCGAGCTGACCAAGACGCTCTCGGTCGCGCTGTTCACGGCACTGCTGGCCGTGCCGCTCGGACTGCTGGTCGCGTGGTGCCTGATTGCAATCGTGAACGTGAAAGCTTTCGGATGGCGGCTGCCGTTCCACGTCTTTCCGTTGCATCTGGTGGAGCTGGTCGCGGTGGCGCTCTTCGCCTCGCTGCTTGCGGCGCTGCTCCCGATGGTGCGGCTGGCGCGGATGCAGCCGGCGAATCTCGTCAAGGTGTTTGCCAATGAGCGCTGAAGCCATCACGCGGCGCGCCTTCGCCGGTGGAATCGTCGCCCTCGCCCTCCCGCGCCGCGCCGGCGCGCAGGGCTATGCCGGACTCGCCGAGACCGCCGATGGGTTTACAAAGGTAACGCCGGGAAAGACATTCACCTTCCCCGAAGATCACGGACCGCATCCGCAGTTTCGTATCGAGTGGTGGTATCTCACGGCAAACCTCGTCGACGCGCGCGGCGCGGCGTGCGGCCTGCAATGGACGCTGTTCCGCCAGGCGGCGCAGCCAGGTCCGCAAGGCGAGGGCTGGGCCAATCAACAGGTATGGATGGCGCATGCCGCGGTGACGCGCGCCGACACTCACCGCTTCTCTGAAACGTTTTCACGGGGTGGCGTCGGGCAAGCCGGCGTGACGGCAAAACCGTTCGATGCCTGGATTGACGATTGGGAGATGAAGAGTTTTGACCGCACCGATGACCGCGCTTTGGCGCCGCTGTCGCTGAAGGCAGCTGGCGCCGATTTCAGCTACGCACTGACGCTCGAGGCCGACCGGCCGGTCGTGCTGCAGGGCGATCGCGGCTTCAGCCGCAAGTCGGAGCGTGGGCAGGCCTCGTACTACTACAGTCAGCCGTTCTACCGCGCGCGCGGTACGCTCAGCATCGACGACAAGCCGGTCGATGTCTCGGGCCAGGCCTGGATGGACCGGGAATGGAGCAGCCAGCCGCTCGACGCCGACCAGACCGGCTGGGACTGGCTGTCGCTGCATCTGTCATCCGGAGACAAGCTGATGCTGTACCGGCTGCGGCAGAAGGACGGCAGAAATTATCCGTTCGGCAATTGGATCAGCGCGGCCGGCGAGACGCAGATGATTGCAGGCAGCGACATCCAGATGATGCCGAGGGCGACGGCTGAGATTGCGGGACGCAAGTTGCCGGTGCAATGGCAGATCGCGATCCCCGCGCGATCATTCTCGATCCTCTGCAAGCCGCTCAATCCGAACGCCTGGATGGGGACCGGCTTCTCGTACTGGGAAGGGCCGATCAGCTTTGCCGGCACACATGACGGCATTGGCTATCTCGAGCTGACCGGCTATTGAGGCGCGATTTCTATGAAGGAACCGACGATGTATCATCTCACCGCCCTCGTCACGCTGCTGGCGATCGCGTTTTATTTCTTCACCTCCATCAACGTCTCGCGCTCGCGCACCAAGACCGGCGTCAAGGTACCTGCGATGTCGGGGCATCCGGATTTCGAACGGGCCTTCCGCATCCAGATGAACACGTTGGAATGGATGCCGATCGTCCTGCCAGCCCTTTGGCTGTTCGCGATCTATATCAGCGACGCCATCGCGGCGGCGATTGGCGTGATCTGGATCATCGGCCGGATCGTCTATTTCATCGGCTATTCGCAAGCCGTGGCCAAGCGCGGCACCGGCTTTGCGATCCAGGCGCTCGCCGCAATGGCGCTGTGGGTCGGGGCGCTCGGGGCGGTGGTGCTGCGGTTGGTGTGAGGCAATCCGTCGCCACACATTCCGCTGTCGTCCCGGACAAGCGTAAGCGCCGATCCGGGACCCATAACCACAGGAAGATGTCGTGATGCGAGCTGATCACTCCGAGTCCCCGTAACCACGCGTGCCTGTGGTTATGGGTCCATGATCGGCGCGCGCTTGAGGCGCGCTTGTCCGGGACGACAGCGAGGGTGTGGCGCTCGCTGTGCCACTTCCCTACTTCGTCAGCGGACAGCCGCTCTCCTTGGCGGTGAAGAAGGCCTTGTCGCCGGGGACGGTGGCGAGCAGCTTGTAATAATCCCAGGGCTTCTTCGATTCCGAGGGCTTCTTGACCTCGAACAGATACATGTCGTGGATCATGCGGCCATTATCGAGCACCTTGCCGCCTTGCGCGAAGTCGTCGTCGACCGGCAGCTCCTTCAGCTTCTTGGCGACGGCATCCGGATCCTTGGTGCCGGCAGCCTTGACGGCCTTGAGATAGCTCAGCGTCGCCGAATAGGTACCGGCGTGGATCATGCTCGGCATCCGCCCGGTGCGCTTGAGGAAGCGCTCGCCGAGATTGCGCGTCCTGTCGTTGAGATCCCAGTAATAACCTTCGGTCAGCACCAGGCCTTGCGCGGCCTGCAAGCCGAGGCCGTTCACCTCGGCAAGCGTCATCAGGAGGCCCGCGAGCTTCTGGCCACTCGCGACGATGCCGAACTCGGACGCCTGCTTGATCGAATTGGTGGTGTCGAGGCCGGCGTTGGCGAGGCCGACGATCTTCGCCTTCGAGCTCTGCGCCTGCAGCAGGAAGGAGGAGAAGTCCGACGAATTGAGCGGAACGCGCACCGAGCCGAGCACCTTGCCGCCATTGGCGGTGACGATCTCGCTGGTGTCCTTCTCCAGCGCGTAGCCGAAGGCGTAGTCCGCGGTGAGGAAGAACCAGGTGTCGCCGCCGGCTTTGGTCAGCGCGCCGCCGGTGCCGACGCCGAGCGCGCGGGTGTCGTAGGCCCAGTGGAAGCCGTAGGGCTGACAGGCATCGCCGGTGAGGCGCGATGTCGCGGCGCCGACGACGATGTCGATCTTCTTCTTTTCCTTGGAGAGCTCGTGGATCGCGAGCGCGACTGAGGAGGTCGTCAGCTCCGTGATCATGTCGACGTTCTCGACGTCATACCAGCGCCGCGCGATCGAGCTTGCGAGGTCAGGCTTGTTCTGGTGGTCTGCAGTGACGAGCTCGATCTTCTGGCCGAGTACTTCGCCGCCGAAATCCTCGATCGCCATCCTGGCCGCTTCGACCGACCATTTGCCGCCGTAATCGGCATAGACGCCGGACTGGTCGTTGAGGATGCCGATCTTGACGCCTTGCGCGGAGGCGGGAACCGCAATCAAAAGGGCCGAGGCCGCTGCGGCCCAAAGTGCTGATTTCATATGTTTAACTCCCGGCATTCTTCTGTGAAATCGCGCGGATAGTAGTGAAGAACCCCGCGCGCGCCCATCCATTTCATGTTGGTCGTTAGTATGGGATTCTGCGTGCCACATTCTCCACCGTCGTCCCGGGGCGTGCGCAGCGCGAGCCCGGGACCCATAACCACAGGATGGTGTTTGGCGAAGACTCGCCGCTGTCGCGCTAAACTCCTCCCTGTGGTTATGGATCCCCGCGTTCGCGAGGATGACAGCGGAGGATGTGGCGGAGTCTTTGGCCATCGAGACAGACGTCAGGCCATCGCCTCCGGCTTCTTGTCGCGCCGCCCTTCCGCCAGGTTCCGCACCACGACGTAGAAGATCGGCGTGAACAGAAGGCCGAACAGGGTGACGCCGATCATGCCGAAGAACACGGCGACGCCGACGGCCTGGCGCATCTCCGAGCCAGAGCCGGTCGAGATCACCAGCGGCAAGACGCCGAGGATGAACGCGAACGAGGTCATCAGGATCGGCCGCAAGCGCAGGCGGCAGGCATCGATGACGGCCTCCAGCCGCGGCTTGCCTTCGTTCTCGATATCGCGCGCGAATTCGACGATTAGGATCGCGTTCTTCGCCGCCAGTCCCACCAGCACGACGAAGCCAATCTGGGTCAGAATGTTGACGTCCTGGCCCATGACGCGAACGCCGATGGTGGCGGCGAGCAGGCACATCGGCACGATCAGAATCACCGCGAACGGCAGCGTCCAGCTGCCATATTGCGCGGCGAGGACGAGATAGACGAACAGCACGCAGATGGGAAATACGTAGAGACCGGCATTGCCGCCGGTGACCTGCTGATAGGACAGGTCGGTCCATTCGAAGGTGAAGCCGCTCGGTAAAGTATCGTTCGCGAGCTGCTTGATGGCGTTGAGCGCGGTGGTCGAGCTCGTGCCCGGCGCCGGCTCGCCCTGGAGTTCGGACGCCGCATAGAGATTGTAGCGCGCGACGCGGTCGGGTCCCGAGACGTCCTTGAACTCGACCACGCTGCCGAGCATCACCATGTCGCCGGAAGCGTTGCGCGTGCGCAGGCGCGCAAGGTCGCTCGGTTCTTTCCGGAACGGGAAGTCGGCCTGCGCGGTGACGTGGTAGGTGCGGCCGAACAGGTTGAAGTCGTTGACATAGGTCGACCCGAAATAGGTCTGGATCGTCTCGTTGATGTTGGAGATGGGCACGCCCAGCTTCTGCGCCTTGGTGCGGTCGATGTCGACGAAGAGCTGCGGCGTGTTGGCCGTGAACGGCGAGAACACCGAGGGGGCGAGCAGCGAGGGCGATTTGCGCGCGGCGGCGACAAGCTCGTCGGTGGCGGCTGCGAGCATTTCAGGCCCGCGGCCCTGGCGGTCCTGGATGCGGATGGCAAAGCCGCCGCCGGTGCCGATGCCGGGCACGGCCGGCGGCGGAATCACAATGATGAAAGCGCCCTGGATCGCGGACAGGCGCTTGCGCAGCTCGGCGGTGATGGCATTCGCGGACAGGCCCTTCTTCAGCCGCGCCTCGGGCTCGTCGAACACCGGGAACAGCGCCGCCGCATTGCCGGCCTGCGTGCGGGTGGCGCCGGAGAAACCGGCAAAGGCGGCGACTCGAACGATGCCCGGCGTTTCCAGCGAGATCCGCTCGATCTCGCGAACGACCTCGGTGGTACGCGCCAGCGACGCCGCGCCCGGCAATTGCACGGATATGATGACGTAGCCGCGATCCTGCGCCGGGATGAAGCCCTGCGGCGTGGTCACGATCAACCAGCCGGCGCCGCCGATCAGCACGACGTAGATCAGCAGCATCACCACCGAATGGCGAATCGCGAAATTGGCGAGGCCGGCATAGCCATGCGCCAGCCGGTCGAACACGCGATTGAACACGCCGGTGAACGCATTCCAGCCGCGCGCGATGATGTTCCAGGCGGCCGGCGGCCGCTTTTCTTCGTGTGGCGTGAGGATCTGCGAGGCCAGCGCGGGCGAGAGCGTCAGCGAGCAGAAGCAGGAGATCGCCGTCGCAACGGCGATGGTGACGGCGAATTGCTGGAAGAACTGCCCGGAGATGCCGCCGAGGAACGCGGTCGGGACGAACACCGCGCATAGCACCAGGGCGATCGAGACCAGTGCGCCGCCGACCTCCTCCATCGTCTTCAGCGCGGCATCGCCACGACTGAGGCCGTGTTCGAGATGGCGTTCGACATTCTCGACCACGACGATGGCGTCGTCGACCACGATGCCGACCGCGAGGACGAGCCCGAACAGGGTGAGATTGTTGATGGAGAAGCCGAGCGCCGCCATCACCGCGAACGTGCCGACCAGCGAGACCGGAATCGCGATGATCGGAATGATCGCGGGCCGCCATCCCTGCAGGAACACCAGCACGACGACGACCACGAGCAGCATGGCCTCGTAAATGGTCTTGATCAGCTCGTGGACCGACTGGGCGATGAACTCGGTCGGGTTGTAGCCGATATTGAAGTCGAGCCCCCTGGGAAAGCTCTCCTTGAGCCTCGTCATGGTGTCGGAGATGTTCTTTGCGGTCGCGAGCGCGTTCGAGCCCGGCCGCTGCGTCACCAGCATCGCGACCGCCGACTTGCGCAGCAGAAAGCTGTTGGTGCTGTAAGCCAGCGCCCCGAGCTCGATGCGGGCGACGTCGCGCAGCCGCACCGTGCGGCCGTCAGGGCCGGCCTTGATCAGGATATCCTCGAACTGCTTCTGGTCCTTCAAACGTCCGGTGAAGGTGAGGTTGGGCTGGAAGGCGCGATCGGCGATCGGCGGCTCGGCGATCTGACCGCCCGCGATCTGCACGTTCTGGGCGCGGATAGCCGCGAGCACCTCGGCCGAGGTCAGGCCGAGATTGGCGATTCTGTCAGGGTCGAGCCACAGCCGCATCGAATAGTCGCGGGCGCCGAAGATCTGGATGTCGCCGACGCCGTCGATGCGCAAGAGCTGGTCGCGGACCTGGAGCAGCGCATAATTGGAGATGTAAAGCTGGTCGAACGTGTCGTCCGGCGACAGCATGAACACGACCATTAGGATGTCGGGCGAGTTCTTGCGGGTGGTGACGCCGTTGCGCTGCACTTCCTCTGGCAGGCGCGGCTGCGCGATGGCGACGCGATTCTGCACGAGCACCTGGGCCTTGTCGAGATCGGTGCCGAGCTTGAAGGTGACGGTGATGGTGAGCTGGCCGTTCGAGGTTGCCTGGCTGTAGAGATACAGCATGTCCTCGACGCCGTTGATCTCCTGCTCGATGGGAGCAGCGACCGTGTCGGACACGGTCTGGGCGGAGGCGCCGGGATATTGCGTCGTGACGACGACGGTCGGCGGCACCACTTGCGGATATTCGGAGACCGGCAGCGTGGTGTAGGCGAGCGCACCGACGATCAGGAGCACGATCGACAGCACCATCGCCAAAATGGGCTGGTTGATGGAGAGGCGGCCAAGATTCATGACTTGCCACCGGCCGGCGCTTGCGCGGTCTGGGGAGCGACCTTGGCGCCGACGCGGGCGCGCTGGATGCCGTTGACGATGACGCGATCGTCCGGCTTCAGCCCTTCACGGATCACGCGCAGGCCGTCGTCGAGCGGACCGAGCACGACGGGGCGTGCCTCGACCGTATCATCAGGCTTGACCACGAACACGATCTTGCGGGACTGGTCGGTTGCGATCGCAGCGTCCGGAATCAGCAGCGCCTCGTAAGGCGCGCTGCCGATCAGGCGGACGCGGCCGAACTGGCCGGGCAGGATCGAAAGATCCGTGTTCTTCACCACCGCGCGGCTGCGCAGCGTGCCGGTCGAGACGTCCAGCCGATTGTCGAGGAAATTGACGGCGCCCTCGTGCGAGGGCTTGGTCTCGCCGGCCAGCGTCACCTGCACCGGGTTTGCGGTATCGCGCGAGCTCGGGCGCCGGCCTTCGAACCACAGCTTGCTGTATTTGATGAAGGTCGCTTCATCCATGTCGAAATAGATGTAGATCGGATCGAGCGCGACGATCGAGGTGAGCAGCGTCGAGGTGCCGGTGTCGCTGCCCTGCACGAGATTGCCGGGGCTGACGAGATGGCGGCTGATGCGGCCGGTCAGCGGCGCTATCACGTGGGTGAACTCGATGTTGAGCTTGGCAGCCTTCAGCGCGCCTTCGGCCTGCATCTCTGCGGCATGCGCGGCCTGCAGCGCCTGGCGGCGTTGATCGACGACCTGCTCGGAGACGGCGCTGGTCTGCACCAGATTGAGACCACGATCGAGCTCGCGCCTGGCAAGCTCCACTCGCGCCCGTGCGTCGGACAGCTGGCCCTCCGCCTGAGTGGCCACCGCCTCGAACGGGCGCGGATCGATCACGTAGAGCAGGTCACCCTGACGCACGATGGCGCCGTCCTGGAATTCGACCGAGTTGACGAAGCCGCCGACCCGCGGCCGCACCTGGACCTCCTCCACCGCCTCGAAGCGGCCGGTGAACTCGTCCCAATCGGTGACCGTGCGCTTGACCGGCTGGGCGACCGTCACCGGCGGCGCTGGCGGAGCCGCAGCCTGCGATGCCGGCTTGTCGCAGCCGGACAGGGCCAACGCGGCGGCGAGAAGCCCGGCGATTGCGCTGACCTGAACGAAATCGTGCTTTTTGATCAACTGCCTGCTTCCGTCCGGTCCGCTCATCCCCAGGTCCTCGCATCAAAGCCGCAGAAGATGCAGGGTACGCCTTTACCTGCGGGCGCCACAAGATGTGTTGCAAAGATGAACTCTTCAAGACCAATGCGCGCGCAATGCTCCGAACGGCGCCCTGACCGGATGACGGGTTGACAGAGAGAGAGACGGTGCCGGGCAAGGCAGTTGCGGCAAGCCGAACCCTGCCGTGAACGACGGGCACTCGGAATTGCGAGCTTTTCCCGGCGGCTGTCCTTCGAGATGCCCGCTTCAGGCGGGCCCATCCTGACAAAGAGAGCTACTTACGCAGCCTGGCCTTGGCGCCGGCGACGATCTGCATGGCGACGCCGGCCATCCAGCCGACCAAGACGAGCCAGGTCCAGGCCATGTGCGGATCGAGCCGGAGCACGATCACGGCGACCGAGGCGAAGGCGGTGAGCGTGGCGGAGAGCGTGCCGGCGGCGCTCATGAGCTCGGCGGCGTCAATTTGGCTGTGCGCATCGTCGAAAGGCATCTGCGGCGTGTCGATGCCGAGATAGAAGCCGATGCCGCCGAGCAGCATCATCAGCAGCAGGAAGCCCTGCGTGGTGAGGGTGGGGATCGCCGAGCCGACATAGGCGCCGACGAACAATCCGCACGCGGCCCCCGCCATGGCAAGGCCAACGCGCTCGAACACATGGGCAGTTTTACGAAAACGAAAGCGCATGGCCAGCCTCCGCGAGGCGTTGAGTATGGAGAGGTTAGGCCAGTTTTGGGGGGCATGGAAGGTGAGGAGGTTTACGGATGCGTGAGGGGTCGCAGCGCGCGCACCTCACTCGCTCTCACCTCGCCCCGAACGTGGTCTTGCCGAACAGCGCCTTTTGCGTGGACGGCTGCGAGCGCCAGTATTGCGGCGGCGCCTCGACCACGCCGCCGAGCTCGGCGGCAGCGTGCCAGCCCCAGCGCGGATCGTAGAGCAGGCCGCGGGCGAGCGCGACCATGTCGGCCTTGCCCGACGCGACGATCTCCTCCGCGTGCTTCGACTCGGTGATCAGGCCGACGGCGATGGTGGGCAGGCCGGTCTGGCGCTTGATCGCCTCTGCAAACTGCACCTGATAGCCGGGGCCGAGCGGAATTTTTTGCAGCGGCGAGACGCCGCCGGAGGATGCATCGATCCAGTCGACGCCGCGCGCCTTCAGTGCGTTTGCGAATTCGATGGTCTGTGCCAGATCCCAGCCGCCCTCGACCCAATCGGTCGACGACACCCGCATGCCGACCGGCTTGTCGGCGGGGAACGCGGCGCGCACCGCGTCGAACACCTCCAGCGGAAAGCGCATGCGGTTCGCGAGGCTACCGCCATATTCGTCGGTGCGCTTGTTGGAGATCGGCGACAGGAATTGATGCAAGAGATAACCATGCGCGCCATGCACCTCGATGGCGTCGATGCCGAGCCGCGCGGCGCGCTTTGTGCTGTCGACGAAGGCCTCGCGGATGCGCTTCAAGCCCGCGGCATCGAGCGCGAGCGGCGCGGCCTCGCCCTCCTTGTGCGGCACCGCCGACGGCCCGACCGTCTGCCAGCCGCCCTGCTCGACCGGGATCAGCTGGCCGCCGTCCCAGGGGCGGGCGCTGGAGGCCTTGCGGCCGGCATGGGCGAGCTGCATTGCGATCGCGGTGGAGGAATGCTTGCGCACCGAATGCAGGATCGGCTTCAGCGCGGCCTCGCAGGCGTCGCTGTAGAGCCCGAGGCAGCCCGGCGTGATACGGCCGATCGCCTCGACATGCGTCGCCTCGATGCAGAACATCGCCGCGCCCGACAGGCTAAGATTGTTGATGTGGGTGAAGTGCCAGTCGGTGGCAACGCCGTCATCGGCCGAATATTGGCACATCGGCGACACCACGAGGCGGTTCTTCAACGTCAGGCCGCGCAGCTTGATCGGGGAAAACAGGACGGACATGCGGGGAGTTCCGGGGGATGGAGGGAGATGGGATCAGTGTAGTGGGCGCGCGGCGGATTGCTAGCGGGGCGCGGGAATGGCGGGTCGCCTGTTCGTGCATTCCGGCAATGGCTTGATGGTCAGCTGCGCCACGGACTCCGCCGTCATCCCGGGGCGCGCCTCGCGCGAGCCGGGATGACGGCGGAGTTTGCCGCAGGGCAGTGCCGGCTACTCCGCCAGCGTGAATTGCAGCAGCAGGGTTCGCTGCAGCATCGAGAAATTGTCGTCGGAGATCAGGGTCAGCACCGTCTCGCCGTCGGCGGTGACGTGGGCGTCGATGCCTTCCATGTTGTCGATCTCGTGGCCGAGATCGGCGGCGAACAGCGTCAGGCCGTCGACGACGGCGCCCGGCGCGATTCCCTTCAGCGGGATCGCGCGGATGCGGATGTTGACGCCGGTGAACCAGGAAAATTTACGTTCGAGGATGAGCAGATCGCCCGATGGCAGCAGCACCGCGTCGCTGATGTCGAAATTCTCCGAGCGCCGCACGCTGAATTGGCCGGGCGTCGAGCCGCCGATCAGGAAAGCGAGGAGGTTGCCGTCGGCATCGAGCCCGCGCTCGGAAAAGGCGATCAGCGTGCCCGCGAGCGGCTGGGCCTGGCTCTTGCCCGGTCCCTGCGCTTTGGGCACGACGACCATCGCCTCCAGCCCCTTGTTGTAGGGCAGCTTGCGCAAGGCCGGCGGGACGGCGATCACTTCGCCGCGGGCGCCGGTAGCACCCTTGGCGAAATCATAGCGCAGGATCTGGTTGACGCGTTCGAGCCCGACATAGACGAGGTTGCCGTCGCGCGCGAGCGACTCGGTATCGTACCAGAGCCGCTTCTCGGTGATCGGCCGCCCGTCGGCGCCCAGCACCGGCGCGGCCTCGACGTCGGCGAGCCCAATCATCTCGCGGCCGGAATAGCGGATGCTGCCGGTGAACCAGCCGCCCTGATCGGAGATCGCGAGAAAGCGCTCGCCCTTGCCGTCGAGGAAGCGGAGGCCCGACAGCCCGCCGAAGCCGCGATAGGGCGAGGTCAGCACCAGGCCGCTGCGAAAATCCAGCGAGCCGAAGCGCGTGCGCGAGCGGTCGCGCGGCTCGAAATTGGCAATGCTACGCGCGTTGACCTCGACGCTGACCGGCGCGGTGACGGCATGCTCGAGCTGGAGGGCGCGCGGCGGCGGCTCGGTCTTGGGCTGCAGCTGCGCCTGCGCCAAGCGCGGCAGCGCGAGAGTGGAAAATCCCGCCGCCGCGAGGCTGACGAAGCTGCGGCGGGATGGATGCGTGCTCACGAATGCAATTTGCGTCGCGGGCGACCGGCCGCTTGCGTTGGCGCCGTGTTGGTCTCGCTGAAGAGCTCGGCAAGCTTTTCGGTGATCGCGCCGCCGAGTTCTTCCGCGTCCACGATCGTTACCGCGCGGCGATAATAGCGCGTCACGTCATGGCCGATGCCGATCGCGATCAGCTCGACCGGCGAGCGGGTCTCGATCTCCTCGATGATGTGGCGCAGATGCCGTTCGAGGTAGTTGCCGGGATTGACCGACAGCGTGGAATCGTCGACCGGCGCGCCGTCCGAGATCATCATCAGGATCTTGCGCTGCTCGGGCCGGCCGAGCAGGCGCTTGTGCGCCCAGTCCAGCGCCTCGCCGTCGATGTTCTCCTTCAAGAGGCCCTCGCGCATCATCAGGCCGAGATTTTTTCGCGCACGGCGCCAGGGGGCGTCGGCGGACTTGTAGATGATGTGGCGGAGATCGTTGAGGCGACCGGGATTGGCCGGCTTGCCGGCGGCAAGCCACGCCTCGCGCGATTGCCCGCCCTTCCAGGCGCGCGTGGTGAAGCCGAGAATCTCGACCTTGACGCCGCAACGCTCCAGCGTGCGCGCGAGGATGTCGGCACAGGTCGCCGCGACCGTGATCGGGCGTCCGCGCATCGATCCGGAATTGTCGAGCAGCAGCGTCACCACGGTGTCGCGGAACGTCGCCTCCTTCTCGTGCATGAAGGACAGCGGGTGATAGGGATCGGTGACGACGCGTGACAGGCGCGCCGGGTCGAGAATGCCCTCTTCGAGATCGAACTCCCAGGCGCGGTTCTGCTGTGCCATCAGGCGGCGCTGCAACCGGTTGGCGAGACGGGCGACGATGCCCTGCAGATGTGCGAGCTGCTTGTCGAGATAGGCGCGCAGCCGCTCCAGCTCGTCATGGTCGCAGAGGTCCTCGGCGGCGATGACCTCGTCGAACTTGGGCGCGAAGGCGTGATATTCCGGCCCACGCGGCTCGTTCCTGCCGTGCTGGTTCGGGCGCGTCGCCTCGCCCGGCGTCTCGTCGTCACCGAGCTCGCCGTCGTCGAAGGTGTCGGAGGTCGAGGCCTGCGCGCTTTCCATCGCGCTCTCGCTCATCTCCTCCGATGTTGCCTGCGCCTGGTCGGCGCTCATTTCCTGCGCGGCGTCGGAATCGGGCGAGCCTTCGGCGCCGGACTGGTCGTTGTCGCCGTCCTGGTTCTCCTCGTTCTCGTCATTGTCTTCGCTGTCGGCGTTGCGCTCGTCGCCGAGCTCGAGTGCCGACAGCAGGTCATGCACGGCATCGCCGAACTTGGTCTGATCCTCGAGCACGCCGTCGAGCCGGTCGAGCCGCTTGCCGATCTTGTCTTCGAGGATCGGTCGCCAGAGATCGACCATCTTCTTGGCCGCCGTCGGCGGCGCCATGCCGGTGAGGCGCTCGCGCACCAGCATCGCCAGCGCGTCCGCCAGCGGCGCGTCGGCGCGGTCGGTGATCTCGTCGAACTTGCCGCGGTGGAAATGGTCGTCGAGCATCGCGGTGAGGTTCTTGGCAACGCCCGCCATGCGGCGCGCGCCGATCGCCTCGACGCGGGCCTGCTCCACCGCCTCGAACACGCCGCGCGCCTGCGGATTGCCGGGCATCAGCTTGCGGTGAACCTTGGGATCGTGACAGGCGAGCTTGAGCGCGATGGAATCGGCGTGGCCCCGCACGATCGCGGCGTCACGCTTCGTCATCTTGCGCGCGGGCTCGGGCAGCCGCGCTTTGCCGGGCGCAAGGCCCGGGCGCTCGGCAGCGAAGGAGACGTCGAGCTCGGGCGCCTTCGCGATCGCCTTCAGACAGGAGGCGACCGAGCGCTTGAACGGCTCGGTCGGTGCTTCCTTGTTGCTGCGGAATTTGGAGTTGGAGGTGGTCATCTGACCCTATCTGTCGTCCCGGCGAAGGCCGGGACCCATAACCACCGGCCGCTCTTGTGTCAGGAAACTATCAGCGTCGCTTCAATCGAGACATCACGCGGTATGGGTCCCGGCCTTCGCCGGGACGACACACCGTGAGAGATCAGCTCAGCGCGACGTTGACTGCCGATTCCGGCAGCTCCGCATTGAAGCAGCGCTGGTAGAACTCGGCGACCAAGGGCCGTTCGAGCTCGTCGCATTTGTTGAGGAAGGTGACGCGGAACGCAAAGCCGATATCGCCGAAGATGTCGGAGTTTTCCGCCCAGGTGATCACCGTGCGCGGGCTCATCACCGTCGACAGATCGCCATTGGCGAAGGCGTTGCGGGTGAGATCGGCGAGGCGCACCATCTTGTTGACGATGTCGCGGCCCTCCTGCGTGCGATAGTGCTTGGCCTTGGCCAGCACGATCTCGACTTCCTCGTCGTGGCTGAGATAGTTCAGCGTGGTGACGATCGACCAGCGGTCCATCTGGCCCTGGTTGATCTGCTGGGTGCCGTGATAGAGGCCCGAGGTGTCGCCGAGGCCGACGGTGTTGGCGGTGGCGAACAGCCGGAACGCCGGATGCGGCTTGATCACCTTGTTCTGGTCCAAGAGCGTCAGGCGGCCCGAAACCTCCAGCACGCGCTGGATCACGAACATCACGTCCGGGCGGCCGGCATCGTATTCGTCGAACACCAGCGCGACGTTGTTCTGCAGCGCCCAAGGCAGGATGCCGTCGCGAAATTCAGTGACCTGCTTGCCGTCGCGGACCACGATCGAGTCCTTGCCGACGAGGTCGATACGGCTGATGTGGCTGTCGAGGTTGACGCGCACGCAGGGCCAGTTCAGACGTGCCGCGACCTGCTCGATATGGGTGGATTTGCCGGTGCCGTGATAGCCGGTCACCATCACGCGGCGGTTCCTGGCAAAGCCCGCGAGAATGGCCAGCGTGGTGGCGCGGTCGAAGCGGTAATCGGAATCCACTTCGGGCACATGAGGATCGACTTCGGAATAGGCCGGGACTTCGAGATCACTGTCGATCCCGAACACCTGGCGCACCGACACCTTCATGTCGGGCAGGCCGGAAACTTCCTCAACTTTGGACAGGGCGGCGGTCGTCATCAATCCTCCGAGGTCCCGGGCGGTCCCGAAACCGGTTATTCGCACGTTGGCTGCGGCTGGGTGCTGAAAATCAACCTATCAGAGACAACGAGCCGGCAGAAGCCCGCCCACCAATCAAAGTTCCGTTGTCTTTTCATTTAGATAGGCAAGGAACGCAGTTTTTGGAGGGCTGCCTTGCGAATCACGCCGAAATTCGGGCGGGTGGGCCCCAATCCGTGCGAATGGTACTTTGGCCGTATGCAGTTACTTATGTAGGGTCCGAAGCCCTCATGCTCCAGCCCTTCAAGAGACGACGTGACGTCCTTTCTCGATCCCCTCATCGCCTTCGTTTCCGCCCATGCGTGGCTGGCCTATCTGACCCTGTTCCTGGCGGCGCTGCTCGAAGCCGTTCCGGTTGTGGGATCGGTGATCCCCGGCTCGACCATCATCCTGGCGCTGAGCGCCCTGGTCCCCGGCGGCGAATTGCAGCTGCCATGGGTGCTCTTGGCGGCCGCAACTGGTGCCGTACTCGGCGACGGGTCGGCCTATTGGATCGGGCACAGGCGGCAGCGCGAGATCCTCAACACCTGGCCGCTGACCAATTATCCGCGCGTCGTCGCCGAGAGCGAGAATTTCTTTCACCGCTTCGGCACCTGGGCCGTGTTCTTCGCCCGCTTCGTGCCGCCGATCCGCGCCTTCGTCCCGGTGACCGCCGGCGCGCTGGGCATGGCGCCCGCGACATTCTATGCCGTGAACATCCCGGCGATCCTGGCCTGGGCGCCGGCTCATGTGCTGCCGGGTGTGCTGGCTGTGTCGGCCCTGCATGAATATGCCGGGCTGCATCATCATGCGCATGTCGGCAAGCACATCTGGATGCTGACCGTTGCAGGGGTTGCGATCGTGCTGGGCGTGGGGATGTGGATCTATCGCCGACGGTATGGCGGCGCGACGGCCAAGCCGCAGGTTTAGGCAGACGCCACATCACAACCGTCGTCCCTGCGTTCGCAGGCACCGAGTTTGTGCGAGAGCATCGCACCCATGACATCCGTGTGATTGACCTGCTCGACCGCTAGCGGCACGTTGGCCCGGATCCTCGCGCCCGCCACCCCATGTTCACCATCGCCAGCCTCTGGATTCCCTTCACCATCGTTGCCGCGCTCGGGCAGGTCGCGCGCAATGCGATGCAGCGGTCGTTGACGAAGCCGCTGGGGACCTGGGGCGCGACCAATATCCGCTTCCTGTTCGGCTTTCCGTTCTCGCTGCTGTTCCTGGGGCTGGTGCTGCTCGCGACCGGCGATCATCTGAGCCCGCCGCCAGCCGTGTTCTGGCCATGGCTGCTGTTGGGCGCGCTCAGCCAGATCGTCGCCACCGGGCTGATGCTGCTCGCGATGAACGACCGCTCGTTTGTCGTGACGACGGCCTACCTGAAGACCGAGGCGATCCAGACCGCGATATTCGGCTTCGTCTTCCTCGGCGATCACCTGACCTGGCTGAAGGTGCTCGCGATCATGATCGCCACCGTCGGCGTCGTCATCACCGCGCTCCGCCCCGGCGGCGACAAGAGCTTTGCCGAGCTGAAGCCGACCATCACCGGCCTCGTTGCCGCGGCGGCCTTCGCGCTGTCAGCGGTCGGCTTTCGCGGCGCCATCATCAATGTGCCCGATGTGTCCTTCGTGACCGCGGCGTCAATCACGCTGGTGCTCGGCCTGTTCGTGCAGACGCTGATCCTGACGATCTACCTGCTCTGGCGCACGCCGGACGTGCTACGAGGAATCCTCAGGTTATGGCGACCGTCGATGCTCGCGGGCTTCATCGGCGCCTTCGCTTCGCAATTCTGGTTCCTCGCCTTTGCACTAACGGCAGCCGCCAACGTCCGCACGCTCGCCTTGATCGAGGTGCTGTTCGCGCAAGCCGTGGCGTATTACTCGTTCAAGCAGCCGATCGCGCCGCGCGAGCTTGCAGGCATCGCGCTGATCGTCGTCGGGGTCGCTGTGCTGGTGGGAGCTTAATTCCGGTCTTCCGGCAGCGTCGGCAGCGGTGAGACCTCGATGCCTTCGTCGATCAGCGACTTCGCCTCTTCGGGCGAGGCTTCGCCATAGATTGGGCGGTGCTCCTTGTCGCCGTAATGCATGGCGCGGGCTTCGTTGGCGAAGCGCTCGCCGACATTGTCGGCGTTCTTGACGATGTGGTCGCGCAGCTCTTTCAGCTTGGCGCGCAGCTCGCGCTCCTGCGCCATCAGCAGCGAGGTCGGCCCTGACGGCGCAGCCTCGGGTGTGGTCGCGGCCACGGGCTCCGGCGGCGGCGTGGCGCGGCCGCGCCCCTTCTTGCCGACGATGCGCGGCGCCATGATCGCCTTGTCGACCTTGGCTGAGCCGCAGATCGGGCAGGTCACGAGCTTGCGCTTCACCTGCGAATCATAGGCCGACGAGCTCTGGAACCAACTTTCGAAGGCGTGATTGCGGTCGCAGTGGAGCGCGTAGCGGATCATGCCGAGCCCCGCACGAGGTGCAAATGGTCCGGCCCGGCCTTGGGATCGGAGACGCCGAAGCGGCGGCCGTGCTGGAGCGAGGGAATCGCCCGGCGCGCGGTCTCGACCTTGGCCGGGTCGATCCTAGCCATGATGATGCCCGGCTCGACATCGCCTTCGGCGAGGATCTCGCCCCAAGGATCGACGATCAGCGAATGCCCGTAGGTCTCGCGCTTGTTCTCGTGGGTGCCGGCCTGCGCCGCGGCGAAGACGAAGCAGCCGGTCTCGATTGCACGGGCTCGCAGCAGCACATGCCAATGCGCTTCACCGGTCTTGCGGGTAAAGGCGGACGGCACGGTGATGAAATAGGCGCCGCTTTCTGCGAGCGCGCGGTACAGCGCCGGGAAGCGCACATCGTAGCAGATCGTCAAGCCGATGCGGCCCCAGGGCAGATCCGAGATCACGGCGGTCTCGCCCGGCTGGTAATTGGCGGATTCGCGATAGCTCTCGCCGTCCGGCAGCTCGATGTCGAACATGTGGATCTTGTCGTAGCTCGCGAGCACATTGCCCTCGGGCCCGATCAGGAAGGAGCGGTTGACCGCCTTCTCCGGCGAGAAGCGCAGCGCCAGCGAGCCGACATGGAGGTGAATCTTCAGCTCCGCCGCGAGCGCCCGGTAGGCCTTCAGCGAGGCGTCGTCCTCTTCGCTCTGGAGATGCTCGAACAGCGCCTTGCGGTTCAGCTGCATCATGTTGCTGACTTCGGGTGTCTGCACGTAATCGGCGCCATCGGCCGCAGCCTGCCGGATCAGCTTCGTAGCCTGCTCGAGGCTCGGCCCGGGCATCAGGCCGGTGCGCATCTGCACCATGGCGGCCGTGAACGTGCGGTTCTCGCTCATGATACCGCCTTCACGCTTTCGAGCATGCCATCGAGCTTGCCTTCGCGATCGAGCGCATAGAGGTCGTCACAGCCGCCGACATGGGTGCCGCCGATCCAGATCTGCGGGAAGGTCGAGCCCTGGCCGGCGCGGCCGTACATTTCCTGGCGCCAGGACGGGTTCTTGGCGACGTCGAATTCGGTGAAGGTCGCCTTCTTGCGGGTCAGCAGTGACTTGGCGGCGGAACAATAGCCGCAGCCCGGCCGGGTGTAGATCTCGACAGCAGCAGTCATTCGTCTGGCGCTCTCATGTCATGAATTCATTGAATTATATGGGACGGGGCCCGCTCTCGACAACCCGGGCAAAGACCAGCACGTCGACCTGGGCCGCCTTGGCGCGGAGCAGGGCCCGCGCGCAGGTGTCGAGCGTAGCCCCTGACGTCAGGACATCGTCGATCAGGACAACGCGGCGGCCCTGGACCTCGGCCTGACGGTCGGGAGATACCTGAAATGCGCCCTGCACATTGGTGGCGCGCTGGGCCCGCGACAGGCCGATCTGCTGCTCGGTGGCGCGCACCCGCCGCAGCACGTCGCCCCGCACCTTGATCCCGCTCTGCCGCTCGATGACACGCGCGAGCGCGCCCGACTGGTTGTAACGGCGCCGCCAGGCCCGCCGCCAATGCAGGGGCACGGGCACCAGCATGTCGGCGCCGGTCAGCAACTCGCGGCCCGCGCGGGCCATCCAGCGGCCCATGGCCGGCGCCAGATCGGTACGGTCCTGATACTTCAGCGCATGCACCAGCGTGCGCGCGACGTCGTCATAGCGCACCGCCGCGCGGGCGCGCTGATAGGCCGGCGGGCTCGCGATCGCCTCCATCGACAGCATCTCCGGGCCGGGGTCATAAACGAAGGGAATGCCGAGCCGCGGGCAATAGGGCCGTTCGATGAACGACAGCCGCGCCCAGCAGGAAGCGCAAACGCCCTCGCCATGGACCGGCTCCTGGCAGGATACGCACTGTGTCGGTAGCGCGATGTCGAGCGCGAGCTGCGCCGCCCGCGCCAGCACGTGGCGGCCGGCCGTCCACGCGCTTCGCAGCGGTGCGGCGATGGAACGGATGGGGGGAGCGTCGGCTTCCATGTGGGGAGGCTAACGCTGCACGCAGCGGATTGCCAGAACTGTGGAGATCGGCGTAACCAGCGGCATGGTCCGGACCGCTCAAATCCCGCCCGCCTTGTTTGATCGTGCCTTGCTGCAGAGGCGGCAGCAGCGCGCCCAGGCACAAGGCGCGGTCACATTCCTGCTCGAGCGGGTCGCCGAGGACATGTCCGACCGCTTGGCAGCGGTGATGCGGGAGTTTCACGCTCCCGCCGACCTCTGGACGCCCGGCGCGGGGCTGGCGGCGTTGCGCACGCGGCTTCCCTCCATCGAACACATCGCGCTCGACGCGGCCGGCGCGGAGAAGTTGCCCCTCGCGCCTGAGAGCCTCGATCTCGTCGTCTCGGCGCTGGCGCTGCAATACGTCAACGACCTGCCGGGCGTGCTCGCGCAAATCCGCCGGGCGCTCAAGCCGGACGGGCTGCTGCTTGCTGCCATGATCGGCGGCGACAGCCTCACCGAGCTGCGGCAGGCGTTTGCCGCGGCGGAAGCCGAATGCGAGGGCGGTGTGTCGCCGCGCGTGGCGCCGTTCGCTGACCTTCGCGACATCGGTGCGCTATTGCAGCGGGCGGGCTTTGCGCTGCCGGTGACCGACGTCGACCGTGTCGTGGTGCGCTATGCCAATGCGTTCGCCTTGATGCAGGATCTCCGCCGCATGGGCGCGGCCAACGTGCTGATCGAGCGGCGGCGGACACCGACGCGCCGCGCGACGCTGCTGCGGATGGCCGAAATCTACGCCGAACGCTTTGCCGATGCCGACGGCCGCATCCGTGCGACCTTCGACATCGTCTGGCTCTCGGGCTGGGCCCCGCATGCGAGCCAGCAGCAGCCGCTGAAGCCGGGATCGGCGAAAGCGAGCCTGGCGGAGGCGGTGAAGAAGGCGGGGAAGGAGTGATCTCTCTCTTCCGTCATGGCCGGGCTTGTCCCGGCCATCCACGTCTTTCAGGCTGGCACGAAGGCCGTGATGCCCGGGACAAGCCCAGGCATGACGCCAGAGAGCGGTACCCTTCGACCTCACATCAACAAATCGATCAGATGCGGGATCAGCGGAATGTCCGCGGGCGGCATCGGGTAATCGCGCAGCTTGTTGGCGCGGACCCAGGCAAGGTTCTGGCCCTCGCGTGCGGTGACCAACCCCTCCCAGCGCCGGCAGATATAGAGCGGCATCAGCAGATGGAAGGTCTCGTAACCGTAGCTGGCGAAGGTCAGCGGCGCGAGGCACGGCTCGGCGACGTTGATGCCGAGCTCCTCATGAAGCTCCCGGATCAGGCTCTCCTCCGGCCGCTCGCCCGGCTCGAGCTTGCCGCCGGGGAATTCCCACAGGCCGGCCAGGGCCTTTCCTTCTGGGCGCTGCGCGATCAGGACGCGCTTGTCGGCATCGACGAGCGCGCAGGCCACCACCAGTGTCACTTTGAGATCGGCCATGCGTGTCTGTCGCTCGCTGAGATCGTTTGCAACGGTTTGTTAACCTCGTTGCAGTCTACGTTTCCAACGTCACCATAAGTCATATTTAATCCGCGGTTCCTAGAGTGGGAACTCTTTAAACCACTCCAGGCCACCTCATGCGCGCTGCGCCTTCGGTTCTCGTCCGCCGGTTCGTCCACGACCGGAGCGGCAATATCGCGGTGATTTTCGCGCTCGCCTGCGTTCCCCTGATCAGTGCGGTCGGCTGCGCCATCGACTATTCGCGCGCGACGATGATCCGGTCCAAGCTTCAGGCCGCGGCGGATGCCGCCAGTGTCGGTTCGATCGCCAAGGCTTCGCCCGCCTTCAAGGCCGCCGGCAACATGACTGCGGACGGCTCGATTTCGGTCGGCGTCACGGACGCCACGAACATATTCAATGCCAATCGCGCCAGTCAGTCCGGCTACACGCTGACCGGCCTCACACCGACCGTGGTCAAATCCGGCTCGACCGTCACCGCGACGGTTTCGTTCACCGCAACTTTGAACACCATGTTCCTCGGCGTGATCGGCAAGTCGGTGCTGACGTTGAGCGGCACGTCGAAGGCGACGGCCAGCATGCCGCTCTATATCGATTTCTACCTGCTGCTGGACAATTCGCCGTCGATGGGCGTCGGTGCGACCCCGGCCGACGTGCAGAAGATGGTCAACAACACGTCGGACAAGTGCGCTTTCGCCTGCCACGATCTCAAGGACAAGAACAACTATTACGACCTTGCCAAGAAGCTTGGCGTGACCACCCGGATCGACGTGCTTCGGAGCGCCACCGAGTCCTTGATGGATACGGCAAACGCCACCGAGACCTATTCAAACCAGTTCAGAATGGCGATCTATGATTTCGGCGGCTCTACAAGTTCGCTCGGCCTGCGCAGTCTGTTTTCGTTGTCGGCCTCTCTCTCCAGCGCCAAGTCGGCGGCCGGCAAGATCGACTTGATGTCGGTGAACGGCCAGAACGAGAATAACGATCAGGATACCCCATTCACCGCGGTCTTTCCCGCGATCAACGGCGAGATCAGCTCCCCCGGAAGCGGGACGTCGGCCAGTCCGCTCAAGTATCTGTTCTTCGTGTCCGACGGCGTGGCCGATGAGAGCAACACCGGATGCCTGAAACCGCTCTCGGGCAGCACGCGGTGCCAGTCGCCGCTCAACCCTGCGCTTTGCAAGACGATGAAGGATCGCGGCGTCAAGGTCGCGGTGTTGTACACGACGTATCTCGCGCTGCCGACCAACCCCTGGTACATGAAGTGGATCGATCCATTCAATGCCGGCCCCTATGGCCCGTCGCCGAACAGCCAGATCGCACAGAACATGCAGAGCTGCGCTTCGCCGGGCCTGTATTTCGAGGTCAGCCCGACGCAAGGCATCGCGGACGCCATGAACGCGCTGTTCAAGAAGGCGGTCGCGGACGCGCGGATCTCCGGATGAGAGCGCTCACCTCTCCCCGTAAGAACGGGGAGAGGGAGAAGACCTACGACCTGTAGTCCCCGTTGATCGCCACATATTCCTTGGTGAGGTCGCAGGTCATGACGCGGTCGCGGCCTTTGCCGAGGCCGAGCGAGACCAGAATCGCGATCTCCGGCGCCTTCATCGCTTCCGACACCTGCGCTTCGTCATAATCGGGATCGCGCGCGCCGCGCTTGGCGACGCGGATGCCGTTGAACGAGATCGACAGCTTGTCGCGATCAGCCGGCTCGCCGGCCTTGCCGACGGCCATCACCACGCGGCCCCAATTGGCATCCTCGCCGGCGATCGCGGTCTTCACCAGCGGCGAGTTCGCGATCGACATCGCGATCTTGCGAGCCGAGGCCTTGGTCTTGGCGCCCTCCACGGTGATCTCGACCAGCTTGCGCGCGCCTTCGCCGTCGCGGGCGACCTGCTCGGCGAGATTGGCGAGCACCTGGTTGAACGCCTTGACGAAGGCCTTCAGGCGCGGGTCGCTGGCGCGGCTGATCTTCGGCGCGCCGTGCTCAGCGGCGGCGCCGGTGGCGAAGGCCAGCAGCGTATCCGATGTCGAGGTATCGCCGTCGATGGTCACGGCGTTGAACGTGTCCTCGACGCCGCTCTTGAGCAGAGCCTGCAGCGCGGCGGGCGCGATCGGCGCGTCAGTGAAGATGAAGGACAGCATCGTCGCCATGTCGGGCGCGATCATGCCGGCGCCCTTGGCCATGCCGTTGATGGTGACCTTGGCCTTGCCGAGCTTGACGGTCGCGGTCGCCACTTTCGGGAAGGTGTCGGTGGTCATGATCGCCTTGGCCGCGGCCAGGTAATCACCGGGCTCGGCGGCTTCGGCGAGGCGGCCGAGCACGCCGTCGAACTTGGTGGCATCCAGCGGCTCGCCGATCACCCCGGTCGAGGCCAGGAAGACCTCGCTCTCGCTGCAGCCGACCGCCTTGGCTGCGATCTTCGCCGTCAGCGCGGTGGAGGCGCGGCCGGTCTTGCCGGTGAAGGCGTTAGCATTGCCGGAATTGACCACGAGCGCGCGCGCCTTGCCGCCCTTCAGCTTGGCGCGGCACCATTCCACCGGAGCCGAGGGGCACTTCGACCTGGTGAAGACGCCGGCGACCGCAGTGCCCTTGTCCATCACCGCGAGCAGCACGTCGGTGCGGTTCTTGTAGCGGATGCCGGCTTCGGCCGTCGCCAGACGGATGCCCGCGATCACAGGCATATCAGGGACGGTTTTGGGGGCGAGCGGGGAGACGGAGGAGGACATCGCGGGCGCCTTAATGCACAAATGGAATCGTCATGGCCGGGCTTGTCCCGGCCATCCACGTCTTCAGCACATGTTGATGAGGGTCTTAAGACGTGGATGCCCGGGACGTCTAGCGCGAAGACGCGCTTCGCGCTTTGCCCGGGCACGACGTCAAACTACTGAAGTCCGGGAACGAAGTCGATTTACTTCTTCGCCGGCGGCGCCATCTTGCTGTCGGACGGCTTCGCATCGGACTTGGCGTCCTTGGACGCATCCGCCGCCGGCTGGTCCAGCCGCTCGACCTTGGCTTCGGTGCGCAGCTTGGCGACATACTCGGCCTGGGCCTTGCGGGTCACGTACTGCTCGATCTGGGCCTTGACCTGCTCGAAATCGGGCGCCTTGCGGTTGCGCTTTTCCTCGACCTTGATGATGTGCCAGCCGAACTGCGACTTCACGGGGTCGGAGATCTTACCGGGCTCCAGCGAGAAGGCCACGGCCGAGAATTCCGGCACCATCTGCTCCTTGGTGAAGAAGCCGAGGTCGCCGCCGTCGGCGGAGCCGGGGTCCTTGGACTTCTTCTTGGCGAGCTCGGCGAAATCGGCCCCCTTCTCGAGCTCGGCCTTCACCGCCTTGGCCTCGTCCTCGGTCTCGACCAGGATGTGGCGGGCACGCACCTCCTGCTCGCCGGTGATCTGCTTGGCGGCCTCCTCATAGACCTTCTTCATGGCGTCCGGCGTGGTGGCGGCCTTGCCCTCGTTGGCGAGCAGGCTGTCCATCAGAAGCCGGTTGCGGGCGAAGGCCAGGCGCTTCTTGAACTCCTCGCTATCGGCGATTTTCCTGTCTTCGGCAGCCTTGCTGACGATCTTCATGTCGATCAGGAACGACAGGACGTTCTCGTCCTTGGTGGCCGGGTCCATCTGGGCGAGGCTCGGCCCGAGCTCCTCCTCGGCCATGGTAACGTCGCTCTTCTTGATTTCCGCGCCATTGACCTTCGCCAGCACCGGATCATCGGCGGCCCGGAGCGGGCCCGCGAACGCCAGGGACAGCGCCAGAGCGAGGCTGCCAGCCAGGGCGGACGCGGAGCGGAAGCGCTGGGTTGCCGGGAACGAGGTGGTCATGGAAAATCCTTATGTTGAAGCAGGGGGCTGCTCGAGCGGGGCGGACACTCGCCCAATCAGGGGGGCTTGGCAACGCGAAAAGTCTGTCAAAATGATGAATTAGCCGCACTGCGCCCGCCGTTGACAAGGCCCTGACCGGGCCATATCTCTGGCCGGTCGCGACCATGGCGATGGCGTTTATTTTGCTGCGTTTTTGGCCGTTGAACCCAGACTAGCCCAATTCCCACCCATATGGCGGATGACCCCCGCAGTCCGGGCTCTGACGCCGCGAAGCGTCACGGTGAGTTGATAGGCAGGCGGGTGACAACTTCTTAGGCCCAGCGCGGTTAAATCGCGAACACAGGAACCAGGCATGATCGGCGCGCTCGCCCGCAAGTTTTTCGGCTCCGCCAACGACAGGCGGGTGAAGGGATATCAGTCCCGCGTCAACGCGATCAACGCGCTGGAGCCCGAGGTCTCGAAGCTCTCCGACGAGGCGCTCAAGGCCCGCACTGCGGAATTCAAGCAGCAGCTCGCGAACGGCAAGACGCTCGACGACCTTTTGGTGCCCGCCTTCGCCACCGTGCGCGAGGCCGCCAAGCGCACGCTCGGCCAGCGCCATTTCGACGTCCAGCTGATCGGCGGCATGGTGCTGCACGAGGGCGACATCGCCGAGATGAAGACCGGCGAAGGCAAGACGCTGGTCGCGACACTGGCGGTCTATCTCAACGCGCTCGCCGGCAAGGGCGTCCACGTCGTCACGGTGAACGATTATCTCGCCCGCCGTGACTCCGGCTGGATGGGCCAGATCTACGGCTTCCTCGGCATGACCACCGGCGTGATCGTCCACGGCCTCGACGATGCCGAGCGCAAGGCGGCCTACGCCTGCGACATCACCTACGGCACCAACAACGAATACGGCTTCGACTATCTGCGCGACAACATGAAGTACCGGCTCGAGGACATGGTCCAGCGGCCGCACTTCTTCGCCATCGTCGACGAAGTCGATTCCATCCTGATCGACGAAGCGCGCACGCCGCTGATCATCTCCGGCCCGCTCGACGACCGCTCCGATTTCTACAACACCATCGATGGCTTCCTGCCCAAGCTCGACAAGACCGATTACGAGGTCGACGAGAAGCAGCGCACGGTGACGCTGACCGAAGGCGGCATGGAGAAGATCGAGACGCTGCTGCGCGACGCCGGCCAGCTCAAGGGCGAGTCGCTCTACGACGTCGAGAACGTCTCCGTCGTGCACCACATCAACCAGGCGCTGCGCGCCCACACGCTGTTCACGCGCGACAAGGACTACATCGTCCGCGACAACGAGGTCGTCATCATCGACGAGTTCACCGGCCGCATGATGCCGGGCCGCCGCTATTCGGAAGGCCTGCATCAGGCGCTGGAAGCCAAGGAGCACGTCCAGGTCCAGCCCGAGAACCAGACGCTGGCCTCGATCACCTTCCAGAACTACTTCCGCATGTACGAGAAGCTGGCGGGCATGACCGGCACTGCCGCGACCGAAGCGGACGAATTGTTCGACATCTACAAGCTCGAGGTCGTGGAGATCCCGACCAATCTGTCGATCGCGCGCCTCGACGAGGACGACGAGGTCTATCGGACCCAGAAGGAAAAATATCAGGCCATCCTCGCCGAGATCGAGCGCGCCAATGCGCGCCTGCAGCCGGTGCTGGTCGGTACCGCCTCGATCGAGAAGTCGGAAGTGCTCGCCGAATTCCTCAAGAAGAACGGCTACAAGCAGATCGATTTCGGCAAGGAGGGCGCGCTCGACAAGCTCTATGCCGCCGCCCGCGCCGGCAAGCCGGCAAAGCTGTTCGCGGTTCTGAACGCGCGCTTCCACGAGCAGGAAGCCTACATCGTCGCCGAAGCCGGCGTGCCGGGTGCGATCACGATCGCCACTAACATGGCCGGCCGCGGCACCGACATCAAGCTCGGCGGCTCGCTGGAGATGCGCATCCAGCAGGAGACTGCTGATATCACCGACGAGGCCGAGAAGGCCAAGAAGATCGAGCAGATCAAGGCCGATATCGAGCACTTCCGCGACATCGTGCTGAAGGCCGAGGAGACCGTCGAGGTCGAGCCGGCCAAGGGAAGCAAGCCTGCCAAGACCGTAAAGAAGCCCGGCGGCCTCTACATCATCGGCTCCGAGCGCCACGAATCCCGCCGCATCGACAACCAGCTGCGCGGCCGTTCCGGCCGTCAGGGCGATCCCGGCCGCTCGAAGTTCTTCCTGTCGCTCGAAGACGATCTGATGCGCATCTTCGGCTCGGACCGTCTCGACAGCATGCTGCAGCGTCTCGGCCTGCAAGAGGGCGAGGCCATCATCCATCCCTGGATCAACAAGGCGCTGGAGAAGGCGCAGCAGAAGGTCGAGGCGCGCAACTTCGACATCCGCAAGAACCTGCTCAAGTTCGACAACGTCCAGAACGACCAGCGCAAGGTGATCTTCGACCAGCGCGTCGAGCTGATGAAGGACGAGAGCGTCGCCGAGACCGTCGCCGACATGCGCCACGCCTTCATCGACGACCTCGTCGCCAAGCACGTGCCCGAGCATGCCTATGCCGAGCAGTGGGACGTCGCCGGGCTCAAGGACGAATTGAAGCGCGTGCTCGATCTCGACCTGCCGGTCGACGAATGGGCCAAGGAAGAGGGCATCGCCGACGAGGAGCTGCTGACTCGCATCGAGACCAAGGCCGACGAGCACATGGCGGCCAAGGTCGCGCAATGGGGTCCCGACGTGATGCGTTACGTCGAGAAGACCATCCTCTTGCAGACGCTCGACCATCTCTGGCGCGAGCACCTGATCATGCTCGACCATCTGCGCCAGGTCATCGGTCTGCGCGGCTACGGCCAGCGCGATCCCCTGCAGGAGTACAAGACCGAAGCCTTCAATCTCTTCCAGGAGATGAGCGCTCACCTGCGCGAGGCCGTCACGGCGCAGCTGATGCGCGTCGAGATCGTTCCGCCGGAGCAGGAAGCCCCGGTGCTGCCGCCGATGGAAGCGCACAAGTTCGATCCGAACACCGGCGAGGACGAGATGGCCCTCGCCAGCGTCACCCTGGGCGCCCAGGCCACGGATGCCTCGATGCGCGATCCGAAGAACCCGACCAGCTGGGGCAAGGTCGGCCGCAACGAGGACTGCCCGTGCGGCTCCGGCAAGAAGTACAAGCACTGCCACGGGCGGTATGCTTGATCGATGATCTCAAAACCCGGCGAACTCGCGGTGTTGTCTTGGCCCACGAGTTCGCCAGGCGTCGAATGTTTCCGATCCATATGATGCCTGCTGGTCTTCCGTTGCATCACGAATGGTAGGCGCACGCCATTGAGGATGGCTGGCGCACAATTGTCAGACGGTCCTTTATCCGTCACACGCGGCTGAGCACGCTTCAGTCATCTGGCAACCCGCCTCAGCGCCTGTTCCTGTGATCACTCCGGAGTGCTGCTGCTTCTGCAGATGGCCGGCGGCCACTCGCTCGCGCGGCTGCGTCGCTGAAGAACTCTTCGCCCGGAGAGCCAATGGTCAAAGCGCGGCATCGTGTCTCGGCGAACGCCCTCGGGTAGACCATCCAATTTTTTACCACTGCTCATTGTGATCTGGATCACCGCTACAGAGCTCAATCCGTGGTTTGATTGAATCACGAGACGTGGCCTGAAAATTGGGAGCCAGACAATGTCCAAACGCGCGCTGCCAACCGCCTTTTGTGTCCTTGCCCTGAGTCTTTACGCCTGCGGTTCCGCCCCTGCGAGCCAAGTGGGCGGATGGTGGGGCGGAACATGGTCGTGCAACATCGACGGCCGCCCGGCCCGGATGAAATGGGCCGCCGTCGATGACAGTCAGACAACCTGCAACGGCAACACTTGCACCAGCACTTCGGGAGCACGCTGGTCAGGCCGCTTCTCAGATAATGGCTCGCGATGGGTGAAGTTGACAAATCCACGCAGCGGAACCCAGGGCGGCGTGTACTTCAACCATGCCGACGGCAACAGATGGTATCTAGCCAAGCCGGTCAGCAACAAGGCTGTGGGCTGGACGACATGGAATGGCCAACGCTATCGCCTCTCGTGCTGGCGATGATGCGCGAATGCTTTCCTCTGGCCGTGCATTGAAACGGCAGATGTGTGTGTGCGCTTCGCAAGGCGCCACGCTCCACTTCACGAGGTCTAATTCGAGCTGTCGATCAAGCTCTCCAGCAGCCGCTTGAGCTCGCTCGTCGGCTTGTCGCCGTAGCTCTCCAGGATATGCTCCTCCTGATCGACCGCGAGCGAGTTGAGCTTCTTGCACAGCACCTTGCCGCGGTCGGAGATGAACATCAGCACCTTGCGGCGGTCGTTCGGGTCCTGCACGCGGTAGACCAGCGTGTCGGAGACCATGCGGTCGATCATCTTCGTGAGCGTCGGATGGTTGAGCAGCACGGCGTCCGCGAGCTCGCCCATCGAATGGCCGTTGCCGTCCGACAGCACTTTCAGGATGCGCCATTGCTCGACCGGCACGCCCTCCTTGCTCAACCTCAGTTCGAGCTGCCGGTTGATTTCCCGGTTGGCTTGCGCGAGCAGGTAAGCGAGGTGTTCGGTGATTGGGGAATTTTGTTTCGGCGGTTTTGCCACGGCTGAGACTTCGCCTTGACCCAAATGAGTGAATGTCTAGCAATCCATGCTGCATCTATATGCACTTCAATTCTTGAATATTCAATATTTTCAAAATAAGATCATTGCCCAACAAAAGGGCGGAAGCCGCGGCCGCCTGCTCAATGTGCTTTCAGGTCTGGTCTCAGACAGGAGTTGGCGTGCGCGCGACGGTGAACTTCCCGGCTCACGGCGGCTCGGCGTTACCGCCGTCCTTGCTGTTCAGGAATCTGTCGTCTTCGGCAGCTGGCGGTGCCTTGTCGCCGCACGATCACGTCTTGTTCAAGCGCCGCGGCGTCAACAAGCTGCGCGTCGGCGGCTTCATCTGCTGCACCGGCTCGCCTGGCGTGTGGGGCCCGTGTGCCACGAACAGCGCGCAGCTTGCCGTCGCCGAGATCAACAAGCGCGGCGGCATTCTCGGCCGCGAGCTCGAACTGTCGATCTACGATGCCGGCGGGCCGCTGGATGAGGTTCTGGACCGCGCCGAGCAGGCAATCGTATTCGACGAGGTCGATCTGATCGTCGGATTGCACACCAGCGCGGTTCGCGTGGGCCTCCGCGACGTCACCACACGCCACCGCATTCCCTATATCTACACGCCGGTCTACGAGGGCGGCGAGCGCACGCCCGGCGTGATGGCGATCGGCGAGACGCCGCGCTGGCAGAGCCGCCCCGCCATCCATTGGCTCGCGGACGTCAAGAAGGCCAAACGCTGGTACCTGATCGGCAGCGACTACGTTTGGCCCTGGCAATCGCATCGCGCGGTGAAGAACTACATCAAGGAAACCGGCGGCCGCGTCGTCGGCGAAGAGTTCGTCCCGCTCGGCGAAGACAATCACGGGCCGCATCTGGCGCGGATCCGCGCCGCCAAGCCCGATGTCGTGCTGATCTCGCTGATCGGTACCGACAGCATCACCTTCAACCGGGCCTTCGGCGAATGTGGGCTAGGCGCCACGACGCTGCGGCTCGCGGGCGCGATGGACGATACCGTGCTACTCGGCATCGGCGCCGACAACAGCGAGAACATGTTCTGCGCTTCCGGCTACTTCACCGGCACCGGCGCGCGCGCCAATGACGACTTCCAGAGCCGTTATCACGCGATGTTCGGGCCGAATGCGCCGCCGATCGGCTCGGTGGGGCAATCGAGTTACGAAGGCCTGCGCTTCCTCGAAGCCGTTGCGAACAAGGCTGGTTCGCTGGCGATGCGGCCGCTGCTCGCGGCCGGCCGCAACATCGTCTACAGCGGCGCCCGCGGTCGGGTTACCGTCTGCAACGGGCACGTGCGGATGCCGATGCATCTCGCCGAGGCCGACGGTCTCGATTTCAAGCTGATCAAGCCGCTCTGACCGCCTCGCGGCTAGATCGGCCAGCGCATTTGCAAAATAATACTTGAAAAGGAAAATATTTCCGTTTTGAATGTTTCGGCGAGGCCGCGGGAGCGTGCGTCGCGCCGGGGCGGCCACGCCCAACGTTGCAAAGAACTTCAAGGAGAGCGCCGTGACAGTTGCCCTTCCCACGCCAGCCCAACTTCGCAGTGTCGCCGAGCAATGCGGCCTTTCGCTCACCGATGACGACGTCGCCTCGTTCCGCGGTCTCATGCAGGGCTCGATCGAAGCCTACAATCTCGTTGCCGCGATGCCGGACGAATTGCCCGAAGTGAAATATCCGCGCACGCCGGGCTACCGGCCCTCGGCGGAGGAGAACCCGCGCAATGCCTGGTATCGCAAGTCGACCGTGAAGGGCGCCGCCAGTGGCAAGCTCAAGGGCAAGACCGTCGCGCTGAAGGACAACATCATGCTGGCCGGCGTGCCCATGACCAACGGCTCGTCGACCTTGGAAGGCTATGTGCCCGATTTCGACGCCACCATCGTCACGCGCATGCTGGATGCCGGCGCCGAGATCAAGGGCAAGGTGCATTGCGAGCATTTCTGCCTGTCCGGCGGCAGCCACACCGGCTCCTACGGCCCGGTGCATAATCCGCACAAGATGGGCTACTCGGCCGGCGGCTCGTCGTCGGGATCGGGCGTCGTGGTCGCGCTCGGCGAGGTCGACATGGCCATTGGCGGCGACCAGGGCGGCTCGATCCGCATGCCGTCGTCGTTCTGCGGCATCTACGGCATGAAGCCGACCTGGGGCCTCGTCCCCTACACCGGCATCATGCCGATAGAAATCTATGTCGACCACACCGGCCCGATGACCGCGACGGTCGCCGACAACGCCCTGCTGCTCGAAGTGCTCGCCGGCGACGACGGCTACGATCCCAGGATCAAGGCGCCGAAGGTCGAGGAATACACCAAGGCGCTCGGCCAGGGCGTCAAGGGCATGAAGATCGGCATCGTCAAGGAAGGCTTCGAGCAGCCGACAGCGGAAGCCGCCGTGAACGAAAGCGTGCGCGAAGCCGCAAAGCGCTTTAGGGACCTCGGCGCCACCGTCGAGACCGTGTCGATCCCGATGCACCTCATGGGCGGCGCGATCTGGACGCCGATCGGCACCGAAGGCCTGACCCAGACCATGATGTTCGGCGACGGTTACGGCCTGTCCCGCGGCGATCTCTATTCGACCTCGCTGATGGATTTCCATCGCGGCTGGCGTCGGCAGGCCGACTCGCTGTCCGAGACCACGAAGCTATTCATGATGCTCGGCACCTACATCAACAACAATTTCGGCCCGCGCTTCTACGGCAAGGCGCTCAACATCTCGCGCCGGCTGACCGCGGCCTACGACAAGGCCTTTGCGGATTACGATCTGCTCCTGCTGCCGACCACGCCAATGAAGGCGACCAAGCTGCCGGAGCCCAATGCCAGCCGCGAGGAATATGTCGCCCGCGCGCTCGAGATGATCTCCAACACCGCGCCGTTCGACATCACGCACCATCCCGCGATGTCGCTGCCCTGCGGCATGGTCGACGGCCTGCCGGTCGGGCTGATGCTGGTCGGCCGCATGTTCGAGGAATCTACCATCTACCGGGCCGCGCACGCCTTCGAGCAGATCGGCGACTGGAAGAAGATGTGAGCCAGAGAAGATGTGAGCCAGGTGTCGATGCAGGCTGACGGAACACAGAAGCGTTTTCAAGCGAAGTGGATACCGGTTCGCGCGAAGAAAACGCGTCAAAACAAGAATCCAACGCATGACTAACGCGTTCGTCGCGGCGTTCGAGATCCTGAGCTTCGGCGCGATCATCGTCCTGATCGTGCTGGGGCTCGGGATCATCGCCAGCATGATGGGCATCTTCAACTTCGCGCAGGGCGAGTTCGTCCTGCTCGGCGCCTACATCACCTATCTCGCTTATGCCAAGGGCCTGCCGATCTGGGCCGGCATGGTTGCGGCGCCTTTCGTGGTCGGTGCGCTCGGCTTCGTGCTGGAGGCGCTGATCATACGACGATTCTACGCCGCGCCGATCGTTGCCATGCTCGGCACCTATGCGCTCGGCCTGATCATCCGCGAGGCCGTTCGCGGGCTGATCGGCGGCTTCTACCTCACCGTGCCGGAGCCGATCGGCGGCTCGATCGACATCGGCGCCATGCATATCTCGGCGTGGCGCTTCACCATCATCATCATCACGCTGCTGGTGATGGGCCTCTGCTATCTCTTGCTGTCGCGGACCAGCTTCGGCCTGCGCGTGCGGGCGACGCTGGAGAACCCGTCGCTGGCGCGTGCGTCGGGCATTTCGACGCCGCTGATCTACGGCGCGACGTTCGCCTTCGGTGCGGCGCTCGCGGGCCTTGCCGGCGCGCTGATCGTGCCGGTGTTCAGCCTGTTTGCCGATCTCGGCCTGCGCTTCCTGATCCAGGGTTTTGTCGCGGTCATGGTCGGCGGGGTCGGCTCCTTCATCGGCCCGGTCGCGGGCGCCGGCGTCATCGGCACGCTGAGCGCGGCGCTGCCCTGGGTAATGGCACCCGTCGTCGCCGACGTGCTCGTCTTCGTGCTCGCCATCGTCTTCATCAAATTCCGTCCGCAAGGTCTCATCGCTGGAAAAGGGGTTTAATCACATGCTCGATCGTACTCAGCTCACGCGACGTCGTTTCCTGTCCAATTTCGCCTTTGCATCCGGCGCGGTCGCAACCGGCGTCGGCAGCTGGGTGATCCCTGCGCCCTGGGCCAATGCGGCCGAGGCGCCGATCAAGGTCGGCATCGCCACCGATCTCACCGGCCCGATTGCGTACGCCGGCAACGCCGACGCCAACGTCGCGAAAATGGTGATCAAGGAGATCAACGCGGCCGGCGGCCTGCTCGGCCGTCCGCTCGAGCTCTACATCGAAGACACCGCATCCAACGAATCCGTCGCCGTCGGCAACGTGCGCAAGCTGATCCAGCGCGACAAGGTCGACATGGTGCTCGGCGGTATCACCTCGTCGATGCGCAACGCGATCAAGGACCCGATCGTCGCGCGCGGCAAGACCCTCTACATCTATCCGCAGCTCTACGAGGGCAAGGAGTGCACGCCATACCTGTTCTGCACCGGCCCGACCCCGGCGCAGCAATGCGACGAGTTCATCCCCTGGCTGATCAAGAACGGCGGCAAGAAGTTCGCGCTGCCGAGCGCCAACTATGTCTGGCCGCACACGCTCAACGTCTACGCGCGCAAGGTGATTGAATCCAACGGCGGCGAGGTCGTGTTCGAGGAATATTACCCGCTCGACCAGGTCGACTTCTCCGCAACCGTCAACCGCATCATCTCCAACAAGGTCGACGTCGTCTTCAACACCGTGATCCCGCCCGGCGTCGGTCCGTTCTTCAAGCAGCTCTATGAAGCCGGCTTCCTCAAGAACGGCGGGCGTCTGGCCTGCGTCTACTATGACGAGAACACGCTCAACATCAACCAGGCCGCCGAGATCGAAGGCCTCGCCAGCTGCCTCGACTATTTCAAGGTGCTGACCAAGGAGAACCCGTTCGACGCCAAGATCCAGGCGGCCTATGAAAGGGATTTCCCGGGCAACTTCCTGTTCGCCGCCGGCAGCGCTGCCACCGGCACCTATCGCGGCCTCAAGCTGTGGGAAGCCGCGGTCAAGGAAGCCGGCAAGATCGACCGCGAATCGGTGGCTGCCGCGCTCGACCATGCCAAGATCGCCGAAGGTCCGGGCGGACCCGCCGAGATGGTGCCGGGCAAGCGGCACTGCAAGATGAAGATGTACACCGCCGTCGCCAAGAGCGGAAACTACGAGATCGTCGGGCGAAGCAACGGCCTCGTCGATCCCAAGGAATGCTGATTTTTCGCCTCTCCTCTCTTGGGGAGAGGTGAATCCCGCCGTGATTGACACGACTGCCTCTGACGATGTTGAACTCGGAATGCTGAAGCCGATGAGTGTGGTAAGAGAGGCCATCGTCGCCGACGTGGACGACGAAATGGACGGTGCGATGGCTGAGGGCGCAGCGGCGGAACGGGCCACTGACCGGGCCAAGGCAGGACGAAAAATCCTGCCCATCATCGAGGGCCTCGTGCTCCTCGCGGCGCTACTCGCGCCGCTGGTGCTGCAGGACTATCTCACGGTGTTCGCGACACGCGTGATCATCCTGGCGCTGTTTGCGCTGTCGTTCGACCTGGTCTGGGGCTATGCCGGCATCATGAGCTTCGGCCAGGCTCTGTTCTTCGGCTCGGCCGGCTACGGCGTCGCCCTGCTCGCGCGCGACCTCAACGTCACCAACATCTTTCTGGTGCTGCCCGCGGGAACGCTGATCGGCCTCACCTTCGCGCTGCTGCTCGGCGGCTTCCTGCTGCTGGGACGGCATCCATCCAGCGTGATCTTCGTCTCGCTCGGCACGCTGACCGGCTCCTACGCCGCCGATCGGCTCGCGCGCGGCTGGTATTATCTCGGCGGCCAGAACGGAATCCCCTCGATCGCACCGATGTCGCTCGGGTCTTACGACTTCACGGAAGGACCGGCCTTCTACTACCTCGTGCTCGGCATCCTCGTCGTGGTCTACCTGCTTTGCCGCTTCCTGGTGCGCTCGCAATTCGGCCTTGCGCTGGCGGGCCTGCGTGAGAACGAGCAGCGCATCGCCTTCTTCGGCTACAAGGCGCAGCACCTGAAAGCGATCATTTTCACCATCGGCGGCGCCGTCGCAGGCCTCGCCGGCAGCCTCTATGCTTTCCACGAGGGTTTCGTCTGGCCCAACATGGTCGGCGTCGTGGTTTCGACCCAGGTCGTGCTCTACGTCCTGTTCGGCGGCTCCGGCACCCTGATCGGCGCCGTCATCGGCGCTGTGATCGTCGAGGGCGTCAGCTTCTGGCTCTCGGACAATTACCGCGAGATCTGGCCGATCATCCTCGGCCTGCTGCTCCTGCTCGTGATCCTGTTCCGGCCGCTCGGCCTGATCAGTTTTGTACTCGGCGAGCGCGAACGCGTCGGCAGCTTTGGTGCCAAGCAAAAGGAGACGCGCAATGCTCCTTGAAGCGGCCGGCATCAAGAAGGTCTTCGGCAAGCTCACCGCGCTCGACGGCGCAGCCCTCAACGTCGGAGAGAACGAGTTTCACGGCCTGATCGGCCCGAACGGCTCGGGCAAGAGCACGCTGATGAAGTGCATCGCCGGCGCCGAGGTGCCGACGCAAGGCAAGGTCTCCTTCGTCAACACCGACATCACCGCGTTCACGCCGACCGAACGTGCGCGCGCCGGCATGAGCCTGAAATTCCAGATCACATCCGTGCTGCCGTCGCTGACGCTCTACGACAACATCCTGCTCGCGCTGCAGGCGCAGTCCTCGCTGTTTGACCTCGTGTTCTCACGCACGCGCGGTGCGTTGCACGACCAGGTTATGACCATGCTGACGCAGTTCCGCCTCGCCGACCGCGCCTTCGATGCGGCCGCAGCGCTGTCGCACGGCCAGCAGCAATGGCTGGAGATCGCGATGGCGCTCGCGGGCAAGCCGAAGCTGTTGCTGCTCGACGAGCCCACCGGCGGCATGAGCCTGGAGGAGCGCCGCGTCACCGGCGAGCTGCTGCAGCCGATCAAGCGGCATTGCTCGCTCGTCATCGTCGAGCACGACCTCGATTTCATCCGCGACATCTGCGATCGCCTCACCGTGCTCGACCAGGGCAAGGTGCTGGCGTCTGGCACGGTGTCCGAAATCCAGGCCAACACATCCGTCCAGGAGATCTATCTGCGCCGTGCCTGAATTTTTGGACATCAAGCATCTCGACGCCGGCTATGGCCGCAGCCAGGTCCTGTTCGACGTCAGCCTCGGCATTCCCTGGCGCGGCGGCGTCGCCGTGCTCGGTCGCAACGGCGCGGGCAAGACCACGCTGATGAAGACCATCGTCGGCGAGCTGCCGGCATGGAAGGGCGAGGTCGCCTTCGACGGCCGCGACATCAGCCGCCGCGCCACCCAGGAGCGCGTCCGCGCCGGCATCGGCTACGTGCCGCAGGAGCATTCGGTGTTCGCGCGGCTGTCGGTGCGCGACAATCTCGCCGTCGGCTCGCTCGCGAGCAAGGACACATCCGCAATCGACCGCGTGCTGGCGATCTTCCCGAAGCTCGGCCAGCGCCTCGACCAGCCCGCCGGCACGCTCTCCGGCGGCGAACGCAAGATGCTCGCGATCGGCCGCGCCATGCTGGGCGATCCAAAACTGCTGCTGCTGGACGAGCCCACCGAAGGCGTCTGGATCGGCGTCATCGAGGAGATCACCGAGCGCCTGATCGAGCTCGCGAAGAGCATCGCCGTGATCATCGTCGAGCAGCACCTCGACCTCGCTTTGCGAGTCGCCGACTATGCCTATGTGCTCGACCGCGGCCGCGTGGCGCTGCAGGGAGAGGCGGGCGAGGTGCGGGGCAATCCGGAGCTGATGCGATATCTGGCGCCGTAGGGCGCGGCGCGCCTCGCACTGCGAAATAATCGGGTTGTTCAAGAGCTTCGCGGCATTCCATCGATTTTATTTCAGATCGGAACGAATCTGTCGGGCCGCGTTGAATCCCGCATGTGTGCCGTTGCGTTGCGTCAGTCAGGACTATCGCGCCTAGCCGGCGCGCGGAAGATTCCGATTCCATCATACATCGTGCCATGCGATCCCACGCTACGCGAGAACCCGCCGCAAGGCAGCGGCTGGGTGTTCGAGATAAAAGCCGACGGCTATCGCGCGCAACTTCACCTGCAGGCGGGCGCGGCGACGGTCTATTCGCGCGCCGGATACGATTGGACCGAGCAGTTCTCGTCAATTGCAGCCGGCGCGCGAAAGCTCAGAGCCGAGAGTGCGATCATTGATGGCGAGGCCGTTGTCTACGGCAGTAATGGCCTGCCGGACTTCCAGCAGCTGCGGCGCGAGCTCGGCGCCAAGCAGAGCCGCCGCATTCGCTATCACGCGTTCGATCTATTGTATCTTGACGGATACGATTTGCGCGGCGTCGGCTTTGTCGAGCGCAAGCAGCTGCTGCAGCGGCTCCTGAAAGAAGCGCCCGAGACTTTCATCTATGTCGAGCACGTCGAAGCCGACGGCGAGCAAATCCTTCGCCATGCTTGCAGGCTTGGCCTCGAAGGACTGCTCGCGAAGCGCGCCGACGCACCTTATCGCTCCGGACGGCAGGAAGCCTGGCTCAAGCTTAAATGCAAGAAGAGCGAGACGTTTCCGATCGTCGCATTCGTCGAAAAGCTGGGCGCGTACCCGCGCAAGGTGGCTTCGCTTTACGTCGGGCATCACGAGGATGGGCGCCTGGTTTATGCCGGCAAGGTCCGCACCGGATACACCGAGGCGACCGCGCGTGAATTGCGTGAACGGCTTGACCCACTGATCCGGCGCGATTCTCCGCTCGATCTGCCGGTAAAGAAGCCTAAGGCTACGTGGGTTGAGCCCGTGGTGAATGCGGAGGTGGAATATGGCGCCCTGACCGAGGATGGCCTGCTGCGTGAAGCCGTATTCAAGGGCCTGCGCGACGATCTTGCGCCGCGGAAGGTCAGGGCGCCCCGGTTGGTGCCTTCATCGGTCGGACGGCCGAAGCTCGGCGTTCCCAAAGAGAATATCCTGCAGCTGCTGCCCGATGCGATCGCGCCGTCCAAGGAAGAGCTCGCGCGTTACTGGACGCGCGTCTGGAAGGAGGCGCTGCTGCATCTAGGACATCGACCGCTCAAGCTGGTGCGGCACGTGCACGGCACGACGTTCTATCACAAGGGGCCGCTGCCGAAGGACATTCCGCAAGCGGTGCACCAGCTACGCATCCGAAAGCGCGAAGGCGGCGAAGGCACGCGGCTTTGGGTGGACAGCCTCGAGGGTCTCCTCGGACTCGTCGAGATCGGCGCAGTCGAATTGCATCCCTGGAATTCGACTGTTGAGGATTTTGAGCACGCCGATCGCATCGTGATCGACCTTGATCCCGGCGAGGGCGTCGAATGGGATGCTGTGATCGAGACCGCTCTGGAACTTCGCGCGCTGATGAGCCGTGAGGGGTTTGCGACCTGGCCCAAGCTGACTGGCGGCAAGGGCATCCATCTGACGGCGCCGCTTGAAGTGCCGATGCTGCACGATCAGGCGCATCGGGTGGCCCGCAACCTCATGGCCGATTTCGCATTGCGTCGGCCGGACCGCTACGTCCTCTCGGCCCAGGCCAGCCGCAGCGGCCGCATTTTTCTCGACTATTTGCGCAACGGCCGCGGCACCACCGCGATCGGCACCTTCTCGCCGCGGGCGCGCGAGAACTTTCCCATTGCTGCGCAGGTGACATGGAAGCGGATCGAAAGCGGCATCCCGCCCGACGCGTTCACGATCCACAGTCCCCACCGTGCGGCGCGGAAGAAAGAGCGATAGCGGCGCGCTTGGCGCTAGCTGCCCGCGCCCTACTTCACCGCCGAGAACCGGCTGTCGAACGAGTTCGACTGCACCACCGGCGCGGCGCCTGATATCATCGGGGTGCTGTCGCCCGCGCCTTCGCTCACAGACGGCTTCAGCGCCGGCCGCGTCGCGGCGAGGCGGGTGTCGGGCTTCGGCGGCTCGGCCGGCTTGGCGGCTGCTACGGCCGGCTTCGGCGTATCCTTCGCCGCCTCCTTGACTGAATCCTTGGACTTGTCATGTCCCGGCACGAAGCGGGTCACGGCGGCCTTGAGTCGCGAGGCGGCCGTGGCCGGCGTCGTGGACGTCTGGGCGGCCGGGGCCACGGACGCGGTGGCTTGCGGCGCAGGCGTCGCGGTCGCGGTGGTGTCGGCGGTACCGAGCCCCATCTTGCGGCCGAGATTGGAGAAGAAGCCGCCGCTTTCAGACTTTGCAGCGGGCGCCGTCGCGGCAACGCGGGTGCTCGCGGCAGGCGCGCTGACGGCGACCACCGGCTCTTCCCGCGGCGCCGGCGCACTTGCCACCGCATCAAGGTTCGGCTTGGGCGGGTTGACGTGGCCGGGGATCGTGCCCGGTGCCTTCGCCATGGCCAGCATCTGCAGCGTGGTGCCTTCGGCACTCTCGGACAGGCCGGTCGAGCCTTCCGGAATTTTGGCGGCGAACACCTTGTGCATGCCGCCGTCAATGCCGGTGTTCATCCGCGCCACCGGCGTGCCCTTGGCGACGAGCCTTGCATATTCCGTCTCGTCCTTGGCCTGCTTCTCGCGGACCGCGCTGGCGATCTCTTCGGGGATCACATAGGCCGGACATCTGGCGGAGGCGTCGAACACCAGATCGCGCTTGGCGTCCGCCGGCTTGGCGGCGTCGAACACGTATCTCTTCTCGCAGAAATCGACCTTCGGCTCCTGCCGCGTCACCTCGAAATGATCATAGCCTTCTTTGATCATCTTCCAGAACGGCATGTTCGGATTGTTCCGGTGCCTGGCCATGTTCACCGGCGTCATCTTGAACGGATAGGCCTGCAGCTGGAACGCCTTCTGACCGCCGAAGAAGGATTCGCGGCCGAGCGAATAGATCTCCGCGATCTGCTCGTCCGTCATCGCGTAGCAGCCGCGCGACGAACAGTCGCCGTGCACCATCAGCTGCGAGCCGGTGCGGCCCAGCGCCTTGTCGAACGCGTTCGGGTAGCCGGTGTTGAACGAGAGGTAATAGGACGATTGCGGATTCATCTGGCTCGGATTGATCGAGTAGAATCCCTCCGGCGCCTGGCGGTCGCCTTCGCGCACCTTGGGGCCGAGATCGCCCGACCAGCGGCAGATCGGATAGGTCTTGAGCAGCGCGAACTGGCCCGAGCGGGTCTGCTTCCAGACCTCGAGCTCGGCCTCCTGCTTGAACAGGCGGACCAGGATCGGCGATTGCAGGTCCATGTCCTTCTCGGCCATCGCGGCGATCAGCTTCGGCGGCACCGGCTGATTGGCCTTGGCGTTGGTCGCGAGCGAGACCTGATCGGTGTTGCAGCCGGCGAGCAGGCCGCCGGCCGTCATCAGCGCAACCGAAACCAAGAGCGCGCGAGCAAGCGAACGAGAAATCAAGATGGACCCCACACCGTGCCAGGCATTGAAGCGCGAACCCCAATTCTTCCGAAGCGCAACCCGACCGGAAAACCGACCCGCCGAGACGGGCCCGGTCGGACCCCGCTCCAGCGCTTATGCCCTGAAGCCATTGATTAAAATTCTAACCTCTGGGTCATGTGGTCGCAACCCAAGCGGGGATCACGAGGGCGTTGGCCCAGTGGCATGGTCAACGAAGACTAAATGGACGCGACTTGGGACGGAACTTGGGCTTTCGGGCCGAGGGGACTCAGATCGCCGATTTGGGCAAAAAAAGGGTTAAGGCGGGGTTACCGGGGGTTGTTGTGCCTCAGGCGGTCTCGTGCCCCGGACGCGGCGCAGCGCCCCTTGACGGTGCGCTGCTGAGCCGGGCCCATGCTGACGCGAACTGGGCCCTCTGGGTCCCGGCACTGCGCAGCAGCGCTTAGGGCGCTGCAGCGCGTCCGGGACACGAAGAAGGCTGCATCAGCCCAGTTTGCGGCCGATATCGAGGAATTTCTGCCGCCGCTGCTTGCGGATGGCATCCCCATCAAAGTTCCGGAGCTCGTCGAAGGCCTTGGCGATGGCCTCGCCCGTGGTGGCGATCATGGCGGCGGGGTCGCGGTGGGCGCCGCCGACCGGCTCCTTCAGGATGGCGTCGATGACGCCGAAGCGGAGCATGTCCTGGGCGGTGATCTTCATGTTGTTGGCGGCTTCCTGCGCCTTGGTGCCGTCGCGCCAGAGGATGGAGGACGCCGCCTCCGGCGAGATCACGCTGTAGATCGCGTGCTCGAGCATCAGGACCTTGTTGGCGGTGGTGATGGCGATGGCGCCGCCCGACATGCCCTCGCCGGTGATGATCGCGACGTTGGGCACGGTCAGCGCCAGGCACGCATCGGTCGAGCGCGCGATGGCTTCCGCCTGGCCGCGCTCCTCGGCGCCGATGCCGGGATAGGCGCCGGCGGAATCGGCGAGCGACAGCACCGGCAGGCCGAACCGCTCGGCCATCTCCATCAGCCGCACGCATTTGCGATACCCTTCCGGCCGCGCCATGCCGAAATTGTGCCGGATGCGGCTCTCGGTGGAATCGCCCTTTTCCTGACCCATCACGCAGATCGGCTCACCGCGAAAGCGGCCGAAGCCGGCGACCAGCGCCTCGTCCTCGCCGAACTTGCGGTCGCCGGCGAGCGGGGTGAATTCGGTGATCAGGCCCTTGATGAAGTCGTTGAAATGCGGCCGCTGCGGATGCCGCGCCACAAGCGTCTTTTGCCACGGCGTCAGGTTCGCATAGAGGTCGGCCAGCGCCTGCGCCGCCTTGTCCTCGATCCGCCCGACCTCGTCGCTGATGTCGGTGCCGGTGGCGGCGAGCGCACGCAATTCGTCGACCTTGGAGTCGAGCTCGGCGACGGGCTTTTCGAAGTCGAGATAGCTGCGCATCTGGTCTTGCATCAACTCAATATAGGGGGACGGGGCGCGAGAAGCGAAGCACGTTGGGGCGGCGGAAAGAAGTTTAGCTTCTTCAATGGCTTGGCTTGTGTGCTCGTGACAGTCGGCCAAATCAGTCGAAAGGCCCCGGCTCTTTCTGCGGAGATGTGGCCGAAGTCAAGGCGGTTTCACCCTTTACCCGTAGCCCGGATGGAGCGAAGCGCAATCCGGGAAGGTCTGGCGGCGAGGAGGCGGCCCCGGATTACGCGTCGCTCCATCCGGGCTACCAGCAGCAACTACTTCTCCGCCAGCGGGTGCAGGTCGCGCACCAGGCTCTTCAGCCGCTCCTCGACCACATGGGTATAGATCTGGGTCGTCGAGATGTCGGTGTGACCGAGCAGGGTCTGCACAATGCGCAGGTCCGCGCCGTTGTGCAGCAGATGGCTGGCAAAGGCGTGGCGCAGCACGTGCGGGGAGACCAGGCGGGCCTGCAAGCCGGACGCAACCGCGAGCTCCTTGAGGTCGCGGGCAAAATGCTGGCGCGTCAGATGTCCGCTCTCGCCGAACGAGGGGAACAGCCATTTCGACGCGGCCACGCTGTTCTTCCTGTCGGCCTTTGCCGCTTCCGTGGCGGCGAGATAGTCCGCCATCGCCTGCCGCGAGGCGTCGTTGAGCGGTACCAGCCGTTCCTTGTTGCCCTTGCCGCGCACCACGATCATGCGGGCGTCGCGCTTGGCCGCCGAGCGCGGCAGCGCCACCAGCTCGGAGACGCGCAGGCCCGTGGCGTAGAGCACCTCGAGCAGGCAATAGAGCCGCAAGGCACGCAGCCGTTTCGACGGCGAGGCATCTTCCGCCTCGCTCAATTCCCTGGCGCGGCGGAGCATGCGGTCGACGTCGGCGATCGACAACACTTTCGGCAGGCCGCGGCCGCGCTTCGGACCTGACAGGATCGCGGCGGGATCGTCACCGCGGATGCGCTCGTTCAGCAGGAAACGGTAGAGGTGCCGCATCGCGGACAGCCGGCGGGCCACACTGGTGGATTTAAAGCCGCGGGTGTCGAGATCGGCGAGATAGTCGCGCAGCGTCTGGGTCTCGGCATCCACGAATGTATGACCGACCCGGCCCAGAAATTCCGAGAAATCGCTGAGGTCGCGGCGGTAGGCATCGAGCGTGTTGGGGCCGGCGCCCTGTTCCGCGGCGAGCATGTCGAGGAACAGGCCGATGAACTTGGCGTCTGAGGGTTTGGCGGGCATGCCCGGGAGGCTAGCTCCTATTTCTTGAGAAACTTGTCCGGCGGGATCGTCACCGTCATTTCCCGCGGCTTCGGGTTGACGAAGTTCGCCAGCGCGAAGACCACGCCATAGACGATGCCGCCGATCACGGCGACGACCGTCAGGAAGCGGAACAGGCTCGGCATCGTTCTGGGGTCTCGGGTCGGGGCGCGCAGCCAAATTAACCAATGGAATCATCCAACATGTTCGCCGTTTCGTGGCAAGAGTCCTCTGGCGAGGGCCCCCATGGGGTCGTATAGGTGGCCAAAGCCATGCCGCATCTGGCGGCAGTTCGAGCGAGATCCAGTCGAGCGAGACGATGTCCGACGCCGCGTTGCCGCTTCCTGCTTCGCCCGAGGCCGACATCCTGTCGGCGCTCGGGGCGCGCTCGATCGTGCTCGTCGGCATGATGGGGGTGGGCAAATCCACCATCGGCCGGCGCCTCGCGGCCCGGCTCAGGCTGCCCTTCATCGATGCCGACACCGAAATCGAGGTGGCCCACGCCGGCATGACCATCCCGGAGATCTTTGCGGCCCATGGCGAGCCCTATTTCCGCGACGGCGAGGCCCGTGTGATCGCGCGGCTGCTCGAGGGCGGGCCGATCGTCCTGGCGACCGGTGGCGGCGCTTTCATGCGCGAGGAGACGCGCGCGCGCATCGCGGCGAAGGCCATCTCGATCTGGCTGAGGGCGGACCATGACGTCATCATGCGCCGCGTGCGGCGCCGTGCCGACCGTCCGCTGCTTCAGACCGCCGATCCCGAAGGAACCGTGACGCGCCTTCTCGCCCAGCGCGAGCCGATCTATGCCAATGCCGACCTCACCATCGCCTCGCGCGACGTGCCGCACGACAGAATCGTCGAGGAATGCATCGAGGCGCTGCACGCCCGTCTCTGCGGCGGAGAGCCAGCCCAACCGCCTGCCGACATTGCGAGTGCGTCAAGATGACTGCGCCGTTGAAGCATTCTGATCCCATCAAGGTCGACGTCGCACTCGGTGACCGCGCCTATGACATCGTCATCGGCCGCGGCGTGCTGGCCTCGCTCGGCGAGCGTGTCGCCGCTCTGCGTCCCGGCGTGCGCACGGCCATCGTGACCGACCGCACCGTCGCGAAATACTGGCTCGAGCCCGCTGAGGCGTCGCTCGCAGCCAGCGGTATTCCGACCTCGCGCATCGTCGTCGAGGAAGGCGAGATCTCGAAAACCTATGCCGGGCTCGAAAAGGTCAGCGAGGCCCTGATCGCAGCGAAGATCGAGCGCAACGATCTCGTCATCGCGCTCGGCGGCGGCGTGGTCGGCGATCTCGCCGGCTTTGCCGCGGCGATCCTGCGCCGCGGCGTCGATTTCGTGCAGGTACCGACCTCGCTTCTCGCGCAGGTCGATTCCAGCGTCGGCGGCAAGACCGGCATCAACTCGCCGCAGGGCAAGAATTTGCTTGGGGCCTTCCACCAGCCGGTGCTCGTCATCGCCGACACCGCCGTGCTCGACACGCTGTCGCCCCGCCAGTTCCGGGCCGGCTATGCCGAGGTCGCCAAATACGGCGCGCTGGGCGACGAGGCCTTCTTCAGCTGGCTGGAGAAGAACCATGCCGACATCGTCAAGGGCGGATCGGCCCGCGAGCATGCGATCGCGACCTCCTGCCGGGCCAAGGCCGCAATCGTCGCGCGCGACGAGCGCGAGACCGGCGAGCGCGCGCTGCTCAATCTCGGCCACACCTTCGGCCACGCGCTGGAGGCTGTGACCGGCTTCTCCGACCGCCTGTTCCACGGCGAGGGCGTCGCCATCGGCATGACGCTGGCGGCGCAGTTCTCCGCGAAGCTCGGCATGATCGGCGAGCGTGAGGCGGCGCGCATCGAGCGCCACCTGATCGAGGCAGGCCTGCCGACGCGCCTGCAGGACATCGCCGGCTTTGCGCAGGAAGGGCTCGCCGATGCCGACGCGCTGATGGCGCTGATGGCGCAGGACAAGAAGGTCAAGCGCGGCAAGCTCACCTTCATCCTACTGGAGGCCGTGGGCCGCGCGGTGATCGCAAAGGACGTCGAGCCGGCGCCGGTGCGCGACTTCCTGAAAGAGAAGCTCGCGCAGTGATAACGGGACCGTTCAGATCGGCCGCCCGCGAAACGGCGGGGAACGCCGGGGCGGTCGCGAGGCAAACATGAGTTCGATCTCGATCAATCTGCTGCTTGCGGCCCTCCTGCTCGCCGCCAACGCGTTTTACGTGGCGGCGGAATTTGCGCTGGTGAAGAGCCGCGGCTTCCGCGTCAAGGCCATGGTCGAGCAGAACCGCTTCGGCGCTCGCCTGCTGCAGACGATGATGGGGAACATCGAATCCTATCTCGCCTGCTGCCAGCTCGGCATCACCATGGCCTCGCTCGGTCTCGGCTGGATCGGTGAGCCGACGGTGTCTGCGCTGCTGAGCCCCGTCCTCAGCCCGCTCGGAATGTCGGAGGCCACGCTGCACTTCACCTCGTTCGTGGCGGGTTTTCTGGTCTTCTCTTCGCTGCACATCGTCATCGGCGAGCAGGTGCCGAAGACGCTTGCGATCAGGGAGCCGATGCCAGTGTCGCAGTGGATTGCCTATCCGCTGCATTTTTCCTACCTCCTGTTCTACCCGCTGAGCTGGTGCCTCAACACGGCGTCGAGCGCGATCCTCCGTCTGATGGGGGTGCAGGAGTTCTCGCAACACGAAATCCTGACGGATTCGGAGATCGAGGGCCTGGTCGAGGAATCGGCCGTGCACGGCAAGATCGAGAGCGGCGAGGCCGAGTACATTCACAACGTCTTCCGTCTCGGCGAGCTGACGGTGTCTGACGTGATGGTCCACCGCACGGCCATGGTGATGATCAACGCCGACCTGCCGCCGGAGGAGCTGGTGCGGGAGGTGCTGGCCACCGAATACACCCGCATTCCGCTGTGGCGGGACAAGTCGGAGAACATCATCGGCATTCTGCACGCCAAGGATCTGTTGCGCGCGATCCGCGCATCGGAGGGCGACACGTCGCGCATCGACGTCACCACCATCATGCTGCCGCCCTGGTTCGTGCCGGAGATGCGGCCGATATCCCAGCAGCTCAAGGCGTTCCGCCGCCGGAAGACCCATTTCGCACTCGTCGTCGACGAGTATGGTGAGGTCGAAGGCCTCGTGACGCTGGAAGACATTCTGGAGGAGATCGTCGGCGACATCTCCGATGAGCATGACGTGGTGGTCGCCGGCGTGCGCCGTCAGCCGGACGGCTCCGTCGTGGTCGACGGGTCGGTGCCGATCCGCGACCTCAACCGCGCCATGGACTGGCATCTGCCCGATGAAGAGGCAACCACGGTCGCCGGTCTCGTCATTCACGAGGCGCGCTCGATCCCCGACCGCGGCCAGAGCTTCACCTTCCACGGTTTCCGCTTCCGCGTCCTCCGCCGCGAGCGCAACCGCATCACCGCGCTCCGTATTTCACCGGTGACGCGCGAGGCCGAGCTCGAAGAGGCAAAGCCGAGACGGGCCGGGACGTCGTTCTAATTTTTCCCTTACCCTCCCCTGGAGGGGTCCGGGACGAGCGTAGCTCGCCCGTGGGTCGCTACGCATGAAGAGCAGCGCAATGCGTAGCGGGGTGGGGTGGGGTGACGGTCTTCCCACATCCAACAGTACCCGAGTGGAGAGATCACCCCACCCCGCTCGCGCTGCGCGCGATCGACCCCCTCCAGGGGAGGGGTCAGAGAATTCAACCTTCCCCCGGCGCCTGCGCATTGATCGCCAGCGCGTGCACGTTGCCGGCGAGTTCCGCGGCGAGCGCTGAATTTATCATGCGATGACGGTCGATCCGGCTCTTCCCTTTGAAGGCGGCAGACACGATATACACACGGAAGTGCGTCTCGCCGCCTGCTCGATGGCCGGCGTGGCCCTCATGCAAATGTGACTCGTCGACGACTTGCAGGCTTTCCGGCGTGAAAGCTTCCTGCAACTTGTTGCTGATAGTGTCTTTCATAGCCATGTGTGCCATTAAGGTGCGCGCTCGCATCCCGTCAATACCCGGACGTCCAAGCTCGTCGCGACCGGGTGCTCAGCGAATTGCAATGTCAAGACTTGAAGGTTTTTGCATTGCGTAGTCAAAGTCAGCCATGCCGATCGATTCATCAAAATTCTTCGACTCCATCCGCGTGAAGCCGCGGGGCAAGCAGCCGGAAGTGAAGCCGCGCGACACCGCGGTCAATTGCGAATGGGCGGGCTGCGCCAACAAGGGCTCGCACCGGGCGCCGAAGGGCCGCGAAAACCAGCGCGAGTACTGGCACTTCTGCCTCGACCACGTGCGCGAGTACAACCAGAACTACAATTTCTTTTCCGGCATGAATGCCGAAGCCGTCGCGCGCTATCAGAAGGATGCGCTGACCGGTCACCGCCCGACCTGGAAGATGGGCGCCAACGGCGGCAAGAAGGGTGCGGAAGAGATCGACATGGCAGCCGATCCTTTCAGCATGTTCAGCGAGATCAACGGCCGCGCCAGCTGGCGCAAGGGCCCCGAAGCGGAGCCCAAGGCCGAGACGCGCAAGGTGATGAACGCCGAGCGCAAGGCGCTTCAGGTCATGGGCCTCGGCCCCAGCGCGACGCTTGCCGACGTCAAGACCAAGTACAAGGCGCTGGTGAAGCAGCACCACCCCGACGCCAATGGCGGCGACCGCTCGACCGAGGACCGCCTGATCGAGATCATCAAGGCGTATAATTATCTGAAGACGGTCGTGCGCGAGGCGTAGGGGCCCGCGGTCTACTCCGCTGTTGTCCGCGCTCTTGCGGCGACGACAGTGTCGTAGGGTGGTCAAAGCAAAGCGTGCCCACCTTTTTTTGATCGAGAGAGATGGTGGGCACGGCGCAAGTGCGCCTTTGGCCACCCTACGATTCCGGTCTCGCGGAGGCATCCGCTCTCAAACTTCCGGCATCGCCCCGACATATGACGAGCTCGGCCTGATCAACCGCCCCGTCCGCTGCTGCTCGCGGGCATGCGCGGTCCAGCCCGCGCTGCGCGCGATCGCGAAGATCGGCGTGAACGCCTGCCGCGGAATCGCCAGCGCATCGAGCAGGATCGCGGTGAAGAACTCGACGTTCGTCTCCAGCGGCCGCTCCGGATTCTTCTTGCGCAAGGCGCTGCGGATATAAGCCTCGACCTCGCCGGCAAACGGCAAATCGGTGCCATTGGACGCAAGCGCCTCGACCGCGGTCTTGAGCACGTCGGCGCGCGGATCGCGGACGCGATAGACGCGGTGACCGAAACCCATCATGCGCTCGCCGCGCGCCAGCGCCGCGTCGACCCAGGACTGAATGCGCTCGCGCGAGCCGATCGCGTCCAGCATTTCCAGCACTGGCTCCGGCGCGCCGCCATGCAGCGGACCGGTCAGCGCGCAATAGCCGGCGGTGACCGCCGCGAACAGGTCAGCCTGCGTCGAGGCCACCACGCGCGCTGCGAAGGTGGAGGCGTTCATGCCGTGGTCGCTGGCGGTGACGAGATAGGCGTCCAATGCCGTGATCTCGCGCGTTGCAGGCGAACGCCCGTGCAACATGCGCAGCGTGTCGGCGGCATGGCTCACGTCGGGATCGGGCGCGACCGGCTCCAGCCCCTTGGCGCGCCGGACCAGCGCGCCCGCGATCACCGGAAACGCGCCGACGATCGTCGCCTCGTGCTCCAGCCCGTGCTCGGCGCGAAGTCCGGCGACGGCGGCACGAAACCCGTCGATGATGCCCATGCCGCGCGTCGCCGGCAGCAGGTCCGGCAGCCGCGCGAAGGCGCGCTCGCGCGCCACGCCCAGGTGTGAGCGCACATTGGCCTCGGTGAGCGTGGTCTTGCTGGCGCCGTTCCAGAGCCGGGCGGTAACGCCCTCGAAGCTCGAGATGGCGGCGAGCCGCCCGACGTGCTCCCCGGCGATGATGAGCTCGCCGCGCTCGCCGTCGACATGGCTCAGCACGGTCTCGGCCGCGGGAACGCCGTCCAGCCCGATCTGGCTTTTGGTGAGGTGGATGTTCATGACCCAAATCTCCTGTTCAGGGAGAATAAAGGTCAGGCCTCTCGACACATTGATCAATCTTGATTACATAAATCAATATGAAAAATTCTGATGGGCTGTACCTCTCCGCCCGGGAAGCCGCCGCCGAGCTCGCGATCTCTCCGGCCACCCTCTACGCCTATGTCAGCCGCGGCCTGATCCGCTCCGAGCCAACGCCGGACTCGCGAAAGAACCGCTATCGCGCCGAGGATGTTCGGGCGCTGAAGGAGCGCCGTGTGCCGTCGCCGGAGCCACGCGGCCTGCGCAGCTTCGATGCCGACCTGCCGGTGATGGACACGGAGATCTCGACCATCACCGAGGCGGGCGCCATCTATCGCGGCGTCAATTGCGTCGATCTGTCCGAGAACGACACGCTGGAGCACACCGCGACGCTGCTGTGGGATGTCGCCGACGTCGATCCGTTTGCCCCCGACAATCAACCGGAACTCTCCGAGGAAATGCGCGTGATCGCGGAGGCCGCGCGCCGGGCCGCACCGATCGACCGCGCCATCGCCGTGCTCGCACTGGCCGCGAGCGTCGATCCCCGCGCCTTCACCCGGGCACCCGATGGCCGCGCTATGGTCGGCGCGCGCATCGTCCGCCTGCTGGTTGCGACCATGCTCAATGCGGAAGCCTCGGCCGAGCCGCTGCATCAGCAGGTCGCGCGCGCCTGGACGGCGGACAACAAGCACGCGCCCGACCTGATCCGCCGCGCGCTGGTACTGCTCGCCGATCACGAGCTGAACGCGTCGACCTTCACCGCGCGCTGCGCGGCCTCGACCGGCCTCAACCTTTATGACTCCGTCATCGCCGGGCTCGCCGCATTGAAAGGGCCGAAGCATGGCGGCGCCGGCGTCCTGGCCTCACAGCTCGTCAAGACGCTGGTCGACCGCGACGTCGAGCCTGTCGTGCGCGAGCGTGTCGCCCTCGGTGAACGCTTTGCCGGCTTTGGCCACGGCGTCTACAAGCACGGCGACCCCCGCGCGCAGTCGCTGCTGAACGCGCTGTCGCGCTCCGGCGCGCCGCGCAAATTCACCAGGGAAGTGCCAGAGCGGATCGCGGAAGCCACCGGCGAGTTCGTCAATATCGACTACGCGCTCGCCGTGCTGGTCCACGCACTGCGCCTGCCCGCCGGCAGCGAGCTGGCGCTGTTCGCGATGGCCCGCAGCGTCGGCTGGATCGCGCATGCCAGCGAGCAATTGCAGTTCGGCAAGCTGATCAGACCGAGGGCAAGATATGTGGGGCCTGCGCCGGGACGCAGGGCGGGGGCTGCCGGTTAGAACCTCTGTCAGTGCGGCAATCTCCGCTGTCGTCGCTGCGAACGCAGGAGGACAGCGTTCCTGGAATGACGGCTCGCACTCACCCCGGGCAGTTCACACCATCGCTTCCGCGACCACCATATAGTTCACGTCCATATCCGACGACAGAGACCATTTGTCGGCGAAGGGCGAGTAGACGACGCCGGTCTGCTCGGTGATGACAAGACGGTTGTCGAGCAGGTATTTCGTCAGTTCGTCGGGCGTGACGAACTTGTTCCACTCATGCGTGCCGCGCGGTAGCCAGCGCAGGACGTATTCGGCACCGACGATGGCGAGGGCAAAGCTCTTCCAGTTGCGGTTCAGCGTCGAGACCACCATCAGGCCGTTCGGCTTCAGCATCGCGGCGCAGCGCTTCAGGAACATGCCGACGTCGGTGACGTGCTCGACCACCTCCATCGCCAGCACGATGTCGAAGCGCTCGCGCGGGTCGATCTCCTCCACCGTGGTGCAGCGATAGTCGATCGCCAGATGGCTCTTGTCGGCGTGCAGCTTCGCCGCCGCGATGTTGCTCGCGGAGGGATCGATGCCGATGACCTGCGCTCCGAGGCGCGACAGCGGCTCGCAGAGCAGGCCGGCGCCGCAGCCGATGTCGAGCACGCGCAAGGACCCAAGACAATTGAGGCTGCGCACGTTGCGCTCGAACTTGCGGCAGGCGGCGTCGCGGATATAGCCGAGCCGCAACGGGTTGATCCGGTGCAGCGGCGCCATCTTGCCCTTGGGATCCCACCATTCCGCCGAGAGTTTCGAGAATTTCGCGATCTCGGCGGCGTCGACGCTCGAGCCGGGCTGGGCGGAACGAGAAGTATTTTGCTGCATGCTCATGCTTGGGCGCGGTCCTACCGCGTGGTGATCGAACTACGGAAGGCGAGCGGCGAGGCGATGGTCTTGATCGTCTCGATACCCTCGCCGACGCCGCGAATCGTCACGTCGCCGTAGTTGAGAATACGTCCAAGAATGGTCTGGTCGACGTCGACGCTCTCGACCTTGTCGAGCGCCATCTCGAAGGTTCGGCGCTTGATGAAGCCGGTCTTGTGCACGACCCTGAGGTTGGTGACGTCGGTCTCGGTGGTGAAACGATGGAACCAGCCCCTCACGGTCCAATACAGGGCCGCCAGAGCCGCGAGACCCGCGGCCCCGAGGCAAAGCAGAAAGAGCCAATCGACAGTCACCTGCCGCGACAGGATGAGCAGAGCCAACGCCACGATCCAGGCTAGGATGGCCGGAAAGTAGAAGATCCAGTGCGCATTGGTCGAATATAGCACTCGCTCGCCGGGCTGCAGGATCTCGTCGATGTAACGCGCCATGATCTAGCTTAACCCACTACCCCACCCTGCCCCCGCA
>NZ_JADYVO010000026.1:0-76110 GCF_020193825.1 Bradyrhizobium sp. NBAIM18 | reverse complement strand
CGCTTGCCCCCGGCCCCGCCGCTCTGTATACGCGCGGTCGGTGTCCCCGAGGCACCCGTCCAGTGCGGGCCACCATACTGATCCTTATGAAGGAATGCACGCGTCGTCATGAGCCGCCTCGTGATGAAATTCGGCGGCACGTCCGTCGCCAACATCGAACGTATCCGCAACGTCGCACGCCATGTGAAGCGTGAGGTCGATGCCGGCCACGAAGTGGCCGTGGTCGTCTCGGCGATGGCCGGCAAGACCAACGAGCTGGTCGCCTGGTGCACCGAGGCCTCGCCGATGCACGACGCGCGCGAATATGACGCCGTGGTCGCCTCGGGCGAACAGGTGACCTCAGGCCTTCTTGCCATCGTGCTCCAGGGCATGGGCATCCAGGCCCGCTCCTGGCAGGGCTGGCAGATCCCGATCAAAACCAGCGACGCCCATGCCTCGGCCCGGATCGAGGACATCGACGGCAGCGAGATCATCAAGCGCTTCAAGGACCGAAAGGAGGTCGCGGTCATCGCCGGCTTCCAGGGCATCAACCCCGAGACGGGTCGCATCACCACGCTCGGCCGTGGCGGCTCCGACACCTCGGCCGTGGCGATCGCCGCCGCCGTCAAGGCCGACCGCTGCGACATCTACACCGACGTCGACGGCGTCTACACCACCGATCCGCGAATCGTGCCGAAGGCCAAGAGGCTCGACAAGATCGCGTTCGAAGACATGCTGGAACTGGCCTCGCAGGGCGCCAAGGTGCTCCAGGTACGCTCAGTGGAACTCGGCATGGTTCACAACATGCCGATCTTCGTCCGCTCGAGCTTCGATAAGCCCGAGGATATCGACCCGCATGCCAACCAGCCGCCCGGCACGCTGATCTGCAGCGAGGAGGAGATCATGGAAAGCCACGTCGTCACCGGTATCGCCTTCTCCAAGGACGAGGCTCAGATCTCGGTGCGCCAGATCGAGGACAAGCCCGGCGTTGCGGCCTCGATCTTCGGCCCGCTGGCTGATGCCAATATCAACGTCGACATGATCGTGCAGAATGTGTCCGAGGACGGCAAAACCACCGACCTCACCTTCACCGTGCCGGCCGCGGACTTCACCCGCGCCAAGGATACGATTACCGCGGCCAAGGCCAAGATCGGCTATGCGCGGCTCGATACCGCCACCGATGTCGCCAAGATCTCTGTGATCGGCAGCGGCATGCGCAGCCATGCCGGCGTCGCCGCCCAGGCGTTCTCGGCGCTCGCCGGGCGGAACATCAACATTCGGGCCATTACAACCTCCGAGATCAAATTCTCGGTCTTGATCGATACCGCCTATACCGAGCTTGCGGTGCGCACCTTGCACACGCTCTACGGTCTCGATCAGACCTGATGGCCTTTCCGGAAAACCGCTTCGCACTTTTCCGGACCATGCCAAAAGGCTAATTTTCTCTTAGCGGTCGCAGCAAACGCGAAGGTGTACACACCTTCGCGTTTGGCAGGCGTTTTGCTTGGCAAAACAAGCCTCAATTCGCTATACGGCGGACAGGGTGGGCTGCCGCAGACTGTGTCCCAGTTCAGGCGGCGCTGATTCGGTACGAGCGCTCAATCTCCCGTGGATTTGGGCTTGTGCCTGCGCCGGACAAACAATTTGATTGTTTTTCTGGAATTTTGGTCCAGCCGCCGGCCGATACCGCCGGGCCCGGCCGATGGAGGAGATTGACGGTTCATGCGGAGCGCGTCGGGAGGTCCCCGCGTCTTGTTGAGACGGCTCCGCGAGACCATGGCGGAGCAGGTCTCGGCCCAGGAGCGGCTGGACAAGATCGTGGTGCTGATCGCCGCCAACATGGTGGCCGAGGTGTGCTCGGTCTATGTGCTGCGGATCGACAACACGCTCGAGCTCTACGCCACCGAAGGTCTCAACCGCGAGGCGGTGCACCACACCGTGCTGAGCGCCCATGAGGGCCTGGTCGGCCTCGTCGCCAGCGAGGCGACGCCGCTCAATTTGAGCGACGCGCAGAGCCACCCGGCCTTCTCGTTCCGGCCCGAGACCGGCGAAGAAATCTACCATTCCTTCCTCGGCGTGCCGATCCTGCGCGCCGGCAATACGCTCGGCGTGCTGGTGGTGCAGAATCGCGCCAAGCGCAATTATGTCGAGGAGGAGCTCGAGGCGCTCCAGACCACCGCGATGGTGCTGGCCGAGCTGATCGCCTCCGGCGAACTCTCCGCGCTGGCGCAGCCGGGCCAGGAGCCGGCGGCGCGCCATTCGGCGCAGAAAGTCGGTGCCATCCTGTCGGAGGGCATCGCGCTCGGCCATGTCGTGCTGCACGAGCCGCGCGTCGTCATCAAGGACTACATCGCCGAAGACCTGCCGAAGGAGATCAAGCGGCTCGATACTGCGCTCGCCAAGCTGCGTGCCGATCTCGACCGCATGCTGGAGCGCGGCGACGTCGCCGAAGGCGGCGAGCACCGTGAGGTGCTTGAAGCCTATCGCATGTTCGCCAACGACCAGGGCTGGTCGCACAAGCTGCACGAGGCGGTCGCGACCGGCCTCACCGCGGAAGCTGCGGTCGAGCGCGTCCAGTCGGACACCCGCGCGCGCATGCTGCGCTCGACCGACCCCTATTTGCGCGACCGGCTGCACGATCTGGAAGACCTCGGCTACCGCCTGATGCGGCAGCTGGTCGGCCAGGATCATGCGCCCTCGCGCGAGCAGCTGCCCGACAACGCCATCGTCATCGCCCGCGCGATGGGCCCGGCGGCGCTGCTCGACTACGACCGCAAGCGCCTGCGCGGCATCGTGCTGGAGGAAGGCACCGCGAACTCGCACGTCTCGATCGTGGCGCGGGCGCTGGGCATCCCTGCGGTCGGCGAGGTGCCGAACGCGCCTGGAATCGCCGATCCCGGCGACGCCATCATCGTCGACGGCACCTCGGGCTCGATCTATGTGCGCCCGTCGCAGGAGATCGAGGCGGCCTTCGCCGAGCGCGTGCGCTTCCGCGCCCGCCGCCAGGCGCAGTACCTGGCGCTGCGCGACCGGCCCTGCGTCACCAGGGACGGCCAGAAGGTCGAGCTGATGATCAACGCAGGTCTTGCGATCGACCTGCCGCATATCGAGGACACCGGCAGTGCCGGCATCGGCCTGTTCCGCACCGAGCTGCAATTCATGGTCGGTCAGAGCCTGCCGCGCACCAGCGACCAGCTCGCGCTCTATCGCACCGTGCTCGATGCCGCCGGACCTAAGCCCGTCACCTTCCGCACGCTCGATATCGGCGGCGACAAGGCGCTGCCCTATATGGAAGCGGTGATCGAGGAAAACCCCGCGCTCGGCTGGCGCGCGATCCGGCTCGGGCTCGATCGTCCCGGCCTGTTGCGCGGCCAAATCCGCGCGCTGCTGCGCGCCGGCGGCGGCCGCGCGCTGCGCATCATGTTCCCGATGATCTCGGAGGTCGCCGAATTCGACTCGGCCAAGGCGCTGGTCGAGCGCGAGCTCACATACCTCCGCCAGCACGGCCACACGCTGCCTGAACGAATTGACATCGGCACCATGGTCGAGGTGCCCGCCCTGCTCTACCAGCTCGACGAGCTATTGAAGAAGGTCGATTTCATCTCGGTCGGCTCCAACGATCTGTTCCAGTTCCTGTTCGCGGTCGACCGCGGCAACGCCAAGGTCTCCGAGCGCTTCGACACCATGTCGGCGCCGATCATGCGCGCCTTGCGTGACATCGCGCGCAAGGCGCACGCGGCGCAGAAGTCGCTCTCGCTGTGCGGCGAGATGGCCTCCAAGCCGATCGGCGCACTGGCGCTGATTGCGCTGGGCTACCGCTCGCTCTCGCTCTCGGCGACCGCGCTCGGCCCGGTCAAGGCGATGGTGCTCGACCTCGACGCCAAGAAGGCCGAAGCGATGCTGGGCCCTCTGCTGGATGCGCCTGCGGGCAGCGTCTCGATCCGGCAGAAGCTGACGGAATTTGCCGAGGCCGAGGGCCTTGCGTTGTAGCGGGCCTGTCGCCAGCTTCCCGCCGCCCTCGCCTCCTTCCGCACTTTGAGACAGAACCGATGTCGTCACTTCCCGAAGCCAAACTGGACGTCCTGCTCGCGCATCACGCTTCGCTCGAGGCCGAATCGCTCGGACAGCTCGCCTCCGAGCGTTACGTGCAGATCACGCGCGAGCTCGCCGAGCTCACGCCCCTGATCGAGGCGGTGAAGTCCTATCGCGCCGCCGTCAAGGAGCTCGCCGACACCGACGCGTTGATCGCCGATGCCGCCACCGATGCCGAGATGCGCGGCATGGCGGAAGCCGAACGCGACGAGCTCGCGCCGAAAATCGAGGAACTGGTCCAGAAGATCCGCGTCGCGCTCCTGCCCAAGGACGCCATGGACGACCGCAACGTCATGCTGGAAATCCGCGCCGGCACCGGCGGCGACGAGGCTTCGCTGTTCGCCGGCGACCTGTTCCGGATGTACGAGCGCTTCGCCAGCTTGCAGGGCTGGAAGGTCGAGGTGATCTCCGCCAGTGAAGGCACCGTCGGCGGCTACAAGGAAATCATCGCCGAGATCCAGGGCCGCGGCGCATTCTCCAAGCTGAAATTCGAATCCGGCGTGCACCGCGTGCAGCGCGTGCCCGACACCGAGACGCAGGGGCGCATCCACACCTCCGCCGCGACGGTCGCCGTGCTGCCCGAGGTCGAGGACGTCGACGTGGACATCAAGAACGACGACCTGCGCATCGAAACCATGCGCGCAGGGGGCGCCGGTGGCCAGCACGTCAACAAGACGGAATCGGCGATCCGCATCACCCACATCCCGACCGGCATCGTGGTGATGATGCAGGACAGCCGCTCGCAGCACAAGAATCGCGCCTCCGCCATGAACATCCTGCGCTCGCGCATCTATGACGCCGAGCGGCAACGCGTCGAGGCGGCGCGCTCGGCCGAGCGCAAGGAGAAGGTCGGCTCCGGCGACCGCTCCGAGCGCATCCGCACCTACAATTTTCCGCAAGGACGCGTCACCGATCATCGCATCAACCTCACGCTCTACAAGCTGCCGCAGGTGATCGCGGGTGAAGCGCTCGGCGAACTGATCGACGCACTGACGACGGAGCACCAGGCCGCACAGCTCGCTGCGCAAGGCGCGGCGGCCTGAGGCGTGAGCAACCCCTTCACCGGACAATCCATCGAGGGCGCGCGGCGGGCGCTGGCTGCGCAACTGAGATCGGCACGGCTCGACGAAGCCGAGCTCGACGCGCGCATCCTGATCAGTGCGGCACTCGGCCTCGACCTCACCGGCCTGGTCACGCAGGCGGCCCGTCTCCTGACCGCGACCGAAGCATCGCGGCTCGCGCAACATGCACAGCGCCGCATCGCCGGTGAGCCGGTGTCGCGCATTCTCGGGACGCGCGAATTCTGGGGCCTGCCGTTCCGCCTGTCGGAAGCAACCCTGGTGCCGCGCCCCGATACCGAGACCGTGGTCGAGCTTGCGCTCGAGATTCTCCGCGAGCGGCAGGCATCTCACCCGCCGCGGATAGCCGACATCGGCACCGGCTCGGGCGCGATCCTGCTCGCGCTGCTGCACGAAATCCCCGATGCGTTCGGCGTCGGCACCGATCTCAGCCAGAACGCGCTCATGACCGCCAGGGACAACGCCGCGGCGCTGGGACTCGCCGACCGCGCCGCCTTCGTCGCCTGCTCCTACGCCGCGGCGCTCGGTGGCCCGTTCGACCTCATCGTGTCGAATCCGCCCTATATTCCCTCGGCTGAAATTCCGAAATTGAGCGTCGAGGTGCGCGAGCACGACCCGCATCTGGCGCTCGACGGCGGCAATGACGGATACGACGCCTATCGCGCCCTGATCCCGCAGGCGAGCGAGCGGCTCGCCCCCGGCGGCGCCCTGGTCGTCGAGGCCGGACAGGGCCAGGCCCAAAATATTGAAACCTTGATGAGGGCCGCCGTGTTATCGCTGGACAGGTCACCCAAGGCCGACTTGGCGGGCATTCCGCGGGCCGTTTCGGCCCGAAAAATGCCCCCATAAAAGCCCGATTGGCCTGCAAAAACCACTTGGAATATCCCGTGGGAACGACTACGTTCCGGTCAACACATCGGTGCCGGCCCCGTAGACCTACGGGCGAAAGCCGGGCTCTCGGGCGAGAGCTTTACTGATTGAAGGTTCCAAGCCGCAGGTCCTGTTGAGCGCGATGGCCCGTGGAGCTGCGCTGCTCTCTCCGACCGCAAAGTGAACGAAAGCCTGATATTGCGCTTGAACACTTACGCAAGAAAGCTGGGCTTGTTTCGGCAGGCGAAATGAATGGGTTCGCTGGCAATGGATGCTGGCGGGTGGGGAACGCGTCTTTGTTGAACGCGACGGTCGACGAACATCGGCAGGGTTGGATCCGCTTTTGCGCGGTGCGCGCAAGACATGTGAGCCACTGTCACCAGGTCACTCCTAGCAATCAGTAATGCGTGCAACCTTTAGGGCTGGAATTAAAGGCAGGACATGAGAAACGGTCAGAACAAGCAGCGGATGCGCAACCGCAACAACAATAACAACAACAACCGGCGCGGCCAGAACCCGATGACCCGGGTCTACGAATCCAACGGACCCGACATCAAGATTCGCGGCACTGCTTCGCACATCGCCGAAAAGTATCTCCAGCTTGCACGTGACGCGCGCTCCTCCGGCGATCCCGTTGCAGCCGAGAACTACTACCAGCACGCCGAGCATTATTTCCGCCTGATCGCGGCGGCTCAGGAGCAGTTCCGTCAGAACCAGCAGCCGCGCGGCGATGAGCCCATCGCCAGCAGCGACGAGGGCGAGGACGACGGTGAGAATTTCTCGGCCTTCGGCCAGGAGCCCGGCTTCGTCCCGCAGCCCCAGCCGCAGCCCTTCATGCGCGACCGCGACGGCCAACGCGATCATCACCAGCGTGATCACCAGCCGCGCGACAACCAGCCGCCCTATCAGCGCGACAATCAGCAGCCGCGCGAGCACCGCGAACGCGATCACCGTCCGCAGCCGCAATATCAGCCGCAACCCGCCAACCAGCCGCAGCCTGTCATCGCCGATGGCGGCGTCGACCGCCTGCCCTCCTTCATCACCGGCGCGCAGCCGCAGGTGAACGGCAATCAGGGCGGCTTCGAGGGCGGCGGTGGCGGCGAGCGCTATCCGCGCCGGCGGCGCCGGCCGCATGGCCCGCGCCCGGAGCGTGAAGCCGCTCCGGTCGCTTCCAGCGACGAAGTCGCCCCGGGCGAGTAAGCTTTTCTGACTTTCCGACTCGAATCGTCCCGGCCTCGCCGGGACGATTTGTTTTTGACGCTGTGCGTTGGCCGGGCACAGACCCACCTCTCCCGAAGGGAGAGGTGAAGCTAACTGCGCGTCACCGTCGTCGAGGATGGCACCAGCACGGGCTTGGCGAGCGAGGGAATCAGCCGCGCCCGCTCGCGCTTGGCGGGGATCGCGCGGTAGACCTGCTTGGTCGCCTCCACGATGTGGACGCCGGCAAAAGGCAGTGACAGCGCCGCACCGGCACGTTCCCACATCTGGGCCGATTTCAACACCCAGCCGCCGGCATAGGGCGGCATGAACAGCGCCTCGCCCCAGGCGGTCGGCGTGAACCAGGTCTGGCGCAGCAGTTCGGTGATCTGCGAGCGCGAATAGGGCCGGCCATGGCCGAACGGCGTGCTGTCGGTGCGGGTCCACACCCCGCGCCGGTTCGGGATCACGGCGATGACGCGCCCCGAGGGCGACAGCACGCGCCACACCTCGCGCAGCAACGCGGCAGGATCGTCCGACATCTCCAACGCGTGCACCAGGAGAATGCGGTCGACCGCGGCGTCGGGAAGCGGCAGTGAGAATTCATCCACCAGCGAGGCCAGCGCGGGCCGTCCCGTCGGCCATTTCAGGACACCCTGGGCCGCCGGCATGAAGGCGAGGCAGCGCTCGGCGTCCTCGCGGAACAACCCCAGATAGGGTGTGGGATAGCCGACGCCGAGCACGCGCTGGCCCACGGCGCTGGGCCAGCGCTCCCTGATGCCGCGATTGATCATCTGGCGCGCCACGATGCCGAGGCGGCGGGAATAGAACTCGCGGAGGTCGACGACGTCGATGGTCATGACCGCAATGTAACATGCGCCAGGGCGCGCTCGCGCGCGGAATATTGCATTGCCTGCGCAACGTTAACGCCATATTTGTCTGGCGGGGCTGAGCGCGATGGAGATGACATGGCCGCCGAAATTCGTACTTTCAGCTGTTTAAACGACAATTTCGGTTATCTGATCCACGATGTGGAAACCAAGGCGACGGCCTCGATCGACGCGCCGGAGGCCGGCCCCATCCTTGAGGCCCTGGAGCGCGAGGGCTGGCAGCTCACCGACATCCTGATCACCCATCATCATGGCGATCATGTCGGCGGGGTCGCCGAGCTCAAACAGAAATACAATTGCCGCGTCGTCGCGCCGCACGACAAGACGACTAAGATCGCAAGCGTCGATCTGCGCGTCGCCAATGCCGACGTGGTCAAGATCGGCAATCTGCTGGCGCGCGTCGTGGAGACGCCCGGCCATACGCTCGACCACATCTCCTACGTGTTCGACAATGAGAAGACGGTGTTCGCCGCCGACACGCTGTTCTCGATCGGCTGCGGCCGCGTGTTCGAGGGCACCTATCCGATGATGTGGGACTCGCTTCTGAAGCTGCGCGCCCTGCCCGACGACTTCAAGCTCTATTGCGGCCACGAATACACCGCGTCAAACGTCAAGTTCGCGCTCAGCATCGAGCCCGACAACGCGGCGCTGCAGGCGCGCGCCGCGGAGGTCGCGAAGCTCCGCGCCGAGAACAAGCCGACCGTTCCCTCCCTGCTCGGCGAGGAGAAGCGCGCCAACGTGTTCCTGCGCGCCGACGAACCGGCGGTCGCGGCCAGGCTGCACATGAAGGGCGCGGATCCCGCTGCGGTGTTCGGCGAGCTGCGCGAGCGCAAGAATAAGTCCTGAAGCACACATCCCGACGAGGATCGATGCCGACCGCAGCCGAGATCATCGCACGCCTCGAACTCCGCCCGCATCCGGAGGGCGGACATTATCGCGAGACGTTTCGCGACCAGAGCACGGATGCCAACGGGCGTTCGCGCTCGACCCTGATCTACTTCCTGCTCGCGCGCGGCGAGCGTTCGCACTGGCATCGCGTCGATGCGGTGGAGACGTGGCACTATTATTCCGGCAGCCCCTTGACGCTGCGCATCGCCCATGACGGCTGCTCGCAGCACGAGGTGCGGCTCGGCGCCGACCTCCTCGGCGGCGAGCGGCCGCAGGCGATCGTGCCTGCGCTGGCCTGGCAGATGGCGGAAACGACCGGCGAGTGGACGCTGGTCGGCTGCACCGTGGCGCCCGCATTCGAGTTCGCAGGCTTCGAGCTCGCGCCGTCCGGCTGGGAGCCGTAGCTTCCTTCCAATCATCGCTTCCGCAGCACCATATCCTTGGCCGCGATCAGGCCGCCCCCGGCAATGAGGATCGCAGCGAATGCGATGTTGGCGCTGGCCTTGGCGAAACCGGCAGCGATGAGGAATCCCGTCGAGAGCAGCGGCGTCGCGTAGGAGGCGGCGCCGAGCACGCGGATGTCGCCGCGCTTCATGCCGATGTCCCAGGCGTAGAACGCGGCACCGACCGGTCCGATGCCGAGCGCGATGACCGAGAGCCATTGCAAGCCCGTCTCCGGCCAGACCGTGGTTTCAAGCAGGCCATGCATCAAGGCGGCCAATATTGCCGTGGCAAGACAGAAGCCCGCGACCGCATCGGTCGGCACCGCTTTCAACCGGCGCGACAGCACCGAATAGGTCGCCCACACGAAGGCGGCGATGAAGGCCGCGATGAGACCCGGCACAGCTCCAGGCGCAAAGCCGCTGGTATTGCCTGCGAACAGCAGCACCGTGCCGACGAGACCGAGCACGGCGCCGATGATGTGATGCGCCGCCAGCCGCTCGCCCGGCAGGAAGGACGAGAACAGCACGATCAAGAGCGGCCACAGGTAATTCAGAAGGCCGGCTTCGGCCGGCGGGGCGAAGCGCAGCGCGAGAAAATACAGCGCGTGATAGCCGAACAGGCCGCCGACGCCAACGACCCAGACGACGAGCGGTTGCCGCAAGCTTTTCGCCGCCTCGCTCCGCCCGATCCAGGTGAGCAGGCCGACGACACCGCCGATCGCAAACGTCATCGCCGCGAGCTGAAACGCCGGGATCTTTCCGGTCGCCACCGTCATCACCGACAGCAGCGACCACATCAGGATCGCGGTCAGACCGATCAGCGTGGCAGTACGGGGAGTCATTCCAGGGCCTCGTTGTTCCGGGGCGGCTCGAAGAGCCGAACCCGGAACCTCGAGATTCCGGGTTCGCCGCTGGCGCGGCGCCCCGGAATGACAGGGCATCATGCCCGGGACAAGCCCGGGCATGACGATGTGGACGATATCAGCCTGCGTGATGCGATCGCATCACACCATGTACTGGCCGCCATTGACCGACAGCGTCGAGCCGGTGATGGCGCCGGCTTCATCCGCGGCGAGGAACACGACGGCACGCGCGATCTCTTCGGGCTCGCCGAGACGGCCGATCGGAATCAGCGGCAGGATCGCCTTCTCCAGCACGTCCTTCGGCACGGCCTGCACCATCTCGGTATTGATGTAGCCGGGGCAGATCGCGTTCACGGTGATGCCGCCCTTGGCGTTCTCCAGTGCCAGGGCCTTGGTGAAGCCGATCTCGCCGGCTTTCGCTGCGGAGTAGTTGACCTGTCCGAACTGCCCCTTCTGGCCGTTGATCGAGGAAATGTTGATGATGCGGCCGAACTTGCGCCCGCGCATGCCTTCGATCACCTGGCGCGACATGTTGAACAGCGAACCGAGATTGGTGTTGATGACGGCGTTCCACTGCTCAAGCGTCATCTTGTGGAAGGCACCGTCCTTGGTGATGCCGGCATTGTTGACCAGCACGTCGACCGGGCCGACCTCGGCCTCGACCTTCTTCACGCCCTCGGCGCAGGCCTCGAAACTGCTGACGTCCCACTTGTAAACCGCAATGCCGGTCTCGGCCTTGAATTTCTCCGCGGCAGCGTCGTTGCCGGCATAGCTCGCCGCAACCTTGTAGCCGGCGGCCTTCAGCGCCTTGCTGATCGCAGCACCGATGCCCCGCGTACCACCCGTCACCAATGCAACACGTGCCATGTCGTATTCCTTCCCTCTTCCTTGGACGCTTCGGACTTTTCTGACGTGATCGCTTTTTAGCTACGGATTATGCGGTTGGTTTGACGGACATCAAGAACAAAACGCCCGGCATCGAGCCGGGCGTTTTTCTTTAGTCGAGGCTTGTCGGGTTGCGAAGAATATTTGATTTGCAACCGCTGCCTTTTTAGTCGCGTGCAACGCACGCGCTGACGTGTGCGGCGCACCCGTCAGCTGCGCGTAAGATCAGTCGCGCGCCACACACATGGCGATGCCCATGCCGCCGCCGATGCACAGCGTGGCCAAGCCCTTCTTCGAATCGCGCTTCTGCATTTCGTGCAGCAGCGTCACCAGCACGCGTGCGCCGGACGCGCCGACCGGATGGCCGATCGCGATCGCACCGCCGTTGACGTTGACCTTGGAGGTGTCCCAGCCGAGGTCCTTGTTGACCGCGCAGGCCTGTGCCGCGAAGGCTTCGTTGGCCTCGATCAAATCGAGATCGCCGACGCTCCAGCCGGCCTTCTTCAGCGCGGCGCGCGAGGCCGGGATCGGGCCCGAGCCCATGATCTTCGGATCGACGCCGGCCTGCGCCCAGGACACGATCCGCGCCAGCGGCTTCTTGCCTTCCTTGGCGGCCTGCTTGGCGGTCATCAGCACCACGGCGGCAGCGCCGTCGTTGATGCCCGAGGCCGAGCCCGCGGTCACCGTGCCATCCTTCTCGAAGGCGGGCTTGAGCTTGGCCATCGCGTCGAGCGTGGCGCCATGGCGCGGATATTCGTCGGCGCTGACGACGACGTCGCCCTTGCGGGTCTTGATGGTGACGGGGACGATCTCGTCGTTGAACTTGCCGGCCTTCTGCGCCGCCTCGGCTTTCTGCTGCGAGGCCACGGCGAACTCGTCCTGCTGGGCACGGGTGATCTGCCATTGCCGCGCGACGTTCTCGGCGGTGTTGCCCATGTGGTAGCCGTTGAAGGCATCCCACAGGCCGTCCTTGATCATGGTGTCGACCAGCTCCAGGCCGCCCATCTTCACGCCGCCGCGCAGATGCTGGGCGTGCGGGGCCATGCTCATCGATTCCTGCCCGCCGGCGACCACGATCTCGGAATCGCCGTTGAGCAGCGCCTGGTAGCCGAGCGCAACCGTGCGCAGGCCCGAGCCGCACAGCTGATTGACGCCCCAGGCCGGGCTCTCCACCGGAATACCGGCGCCGATCGAGGCCTGGCGGGCCGGGTTCTGGCCCTGGGCGGCGGTGAGGATCTGGCCCATGATGACTTCGGAGACCCGGCCGGGCTCGATGCCGGCGCGCTCCAGCGCCGCCTTGATGGCAACGGCGCCGAGGTCATGGGCGGGAAGGGTCGCGAACGCTCCGTTGAAGCTTCCGACCGGTGTGCGGGCGGCGCTGACGATGACGACATCGTCTGACATGGGCATCTCCTGGGGCTTGAGGTTCTTGTGAAGGGGGCAGGCGGGGCTGGAAAGCGATCGCCAGTCTCGTCAGCCATCCTGTTAACGTCGTTGAGGCATGTCAATCGGCCGGGCGCCGAATTCATACCGCAGCGCATTCAAAATAGCGTTCTTGGCGTTTTCGCAAGCAGGATTTTGCTCTGCAATTAACCGTGCCGCACAAAACGGTAGCGTGAGCCCTTTGAAAATGCTTATTTTGTTGCGTTGCGTACTCTTCCCGCCCTGCGGCATTGCCCGACAGGTTCCCGTTCTCCGCGTTTGCAAGTGAGAGCCCATGGCGAAATCAGACCAACCCACCACGATCAAGAAATACGCGAACCGCCGGCTCTATAACACCGGAACGAGTACCTATGTGACGTTGGAAGACCTCGCCGCGATGGTCAAGGACGGCGAAGATTTCCTGGTCTATGACGCCAAGACCGGTGACGACATCACCCGCTCCGTGCTCGCCCAGATCATCTTCGAGCAGGAGAACAAGGCCGGCCAGAACCTCTTGCCGACCACCTTCCTCCGCCAGCTGATCCGCTTCTATGGCGACAGCATGCAGATGGTGGTGCCGAAATATCTGGAGCAGTCGATCGCGACCCTGCCCCAGGAGCAGGAGAAGTTCCGCAAGCAGATCGCCAACACGCTGTCCGGCACTCCTTTTGCTCCGTTGGAGGAGCAGGTCCGCCGCAACATGGAGCTGTTCCAGCAGACCTTCTCGATGTTCAAGCCGTTCGCAGCGCCTCGTCCGGCGGCCACGCCCGAGCCGGAGCCCGATGCGAATGCCGAGGCGCCAAAGGACAGCAACATCGACGAGCTGCGCCAGCAGATGAAGGAAATGCAGGAGCGCCTCGAGCGGATGTCGAAGAAGGACGAATAGTCTTTCATTCGCGCCGGCCCTGTACGCGGGAGGGCGAGCCACGTCTGACCGAAGCAACCATTGGGACCATGTCTACGCCACCAAGGGCGAGGCCGAGGTCAGCTGGTATCAGGATAGCCCCGCGATCTCGCTCGCGATGATTCGCGCAGCCGGCTCCGATCGCGACACGACCATCATCGATGTCGGCGGCGGCGCATCGCGCCTGGTCGATGCGCTGTTGCAGGACGGCTATCGCGACATCGCCGTGCTGGATCTTTCTGCCAATGCGCTCGCGGCGGCGAAGAAGCGCATCGGTCAGGCCGCTTCGACGGTCGACTGGATCGTTGCCGATGCCACGACGTGGCGTCCGGCCAGGACGTACGATGTCTGGCACGATCGCGCAGCGTTTCACTTCCTGACTGACCCGCGCGACAGGGTCGCTTACGTGGAGCGCCTGCGGTCGGCGGTCAGACCTGGCGGCCACGTCATCATTGCGACGTTTGCACCCGACGGTCCCGAGAAATGCAGCGGCCTGCCGGTGCAGCGCCACGACAGCGTCAGCCTTGCAGCGGAGCTCGGGCCGGAATTTAAACTGGTCGAGACGCGCAGCGAGACGCACCACACGCCGTGGCATTCGACGCAGGCGTTTCAGTTCAGCCGGTTTCGGCGGCAGAAATAGTTCTCGTCATGGCCGGGCTTGACCCGGCATGACGACAGAGACTCCGGATCAAGCCGCCATCTTCATCGCATGCGCAAAGTCCCAGTAGAGCTTGCGCGCCTTGGCGTAGAACGGGCCCGGCTTCAGCTCGCGCTCGTCGATGCGGATCACGGGCGCGACCTTGGCGAAATTGCCGGTCGAAAAGATCTCGTCGGCGGTCAGGAAATCGGAGTAGCGCAGCGTCTTCTCGACCACGGTGACGCCGTCGGCGCGAAGCAGGCTGATGACGCGCTGGCGCGTGATGCCGTTGAGGAAGGTGCCGTTCGGCACCGGCGTGAACACCACGCCGTCCCTGGCCATGAACACGTTGGAATTGCCGAACTCGGCGACGTTGCCGAGCATGTCGAGCATCAGCGCGTTCTGGAAGCCGCGCGACGCAGCTTCGGCGAGTGCGCGCGAATTGTTCGGGTAGAGGCAGGCGGCCTTGGCTTCGACCGGCGCGCATTCGGCCGTCGGCCTGCGGAACGGCGACAGGGTGATGGCGTTGCCGACGGGTTTTGGCATCGGCGCTTCGTAGATGCACAGGCACCAATTGGTGGTCTCGGGGTCGAACAGCACGCCGCCGCCGCTTCCGTTCTGCGCCCAGTACATCGGACGGATATAGAGCTCGGCATTTCCGGCAAAGCGCGCGATGCCTTCGTTCGCGAGCGTCAGCCAGGTGTCGGTATCGACCACCGGCTTCAGGCCGAAACTGATCGCGGATTGATTGGCGCGGGCGACGTGACGATCGAGATCCGGTGCGACGCCCTCGAAAGCGCGAGCGCCGTCGAACACGATCGAGCCGAGCCAGGCCGCATGGGTGCGCGGCCCCATGATCGGCACGTTGCCCTCGTGCCATTTGCCCTCGAAGAAGGTCCAGCTCGGCGAGTAGTCGATGGGCTTCTTGATCTCGGCCATGACCGGCCTCCTTTTCGAACGATCCGGCACTATTGTCCCAATTTCTAAACGATTTGCTGCGGGCGTTTCGTGAGTTACGCTCACTTCTGTGAGAGGAAGGAAAGATCCATGCCGCTCGATCCGCTCGCAAAGCGTTTGTTGACCATGATGGCTGCGGCTGCGCCGCAGGCGCGGAGCCGCCCGAGTGTGGAGGTGCGGCGGCAATCGCTGGCAAAGCTGATGCAGTTCGCCCGGGCCGAGGCGCCGGATGTGACGACCTCCGACGGCAGGCTGCCCGGTCCCGGCGGCGAGCTGCCCTATCGCCTGTACGCGCCGGCAGGCACTGAAGCGCCCGCACCGGGCTTCGTGTTCTTTCATGGCGGCGGGCTCGTCGCCGGCAGCATTGCCACGCACGAGCGCATCGCCGCGGCGCTGGCGCATGCCACCGGCTGCCGCCTCGTGTCGGTCGATTACCGGCTCGCGCCGGAGCACAGATTCCCTGCCGCGGTCGACGACGCGATCGCGGCCACCGAATGGGTGGCACGCGAGGCGGCATCGCTCGGCATCGACGCCGACCGCCTTGTGATCGGCGGCGATTCCGCTGGCGCCACACTCGCGGCGATCGTGTGCCAGAATGCGGCGCAGACCGCCGGCCTCTCCATCGCCGCCCAGTGCCTGATCTGTCCGGTGCTGGATTTCGAGGAGACCTCGCCTTCGCGCGAGGCCTTTGCCGAAGGCCATCTGATCGATCGCGTCACGATCGAAGCCGACCTTTCCGATTATCTGCCTGACGGCATCGATCCTGCCGATCCCCGCGTCTCTCCGTTGCGCGCGACACGCCTCACGGGCCTGCCGACCGCAATTATCCACACCGCCGAATATGACCCGATGCGTGACGAGGGCAATGCCTATGCCCGCAAGCTGCTCGCCGCGGGGGTCGCGGTCGAGCATGTCTGCCACGATGGCATGGTTCACAATTTCCACGCCATGGGCGCAATCCTGCCGCAGGCACAGCTCGTGCTGTCGCAAATCGGCGAACAGGTGCGGCGCGCGGTGAAGACCTGACAGCGTCAATCATACGCGCGCGCCGATCACCGCGCGCGCCGCCGCGACATATTCCGGCCAGTGCGCTTCCGCATAATGCTCCGCCTGCCAGGCGCAGGTGCTGTCGGGCGCATGCGCAGCCGCAATCGTGCGCGCGAAACGTTCCTCCGCAACCGTCGCCTTGCCGGGCTCGGCTGTGGGTGCAGCAGCCACCGCAGCACCGGGAGTAACGGCAAGCCCCGCCAGACCGGTGAGCAGGATGCGGCGTGACGTGTTCATGGCTGTCTCCTCCATTCTTCGGCCTGCACTGTGGCGGGCGAGTGTGTCAGTGCGATCACGCCAGGGTAACCGCGCACATCCGCGCCGTCCATCGCTTGCGGATAGCGCTTGACCAAGCGCGCGATCACGTTCCATCTAACAACGGTTCCACCCTCAAATCGCCACGCGTCGGATCGTCACGTGCCTCTTCGCAGCCAATCCCGTCGTGCGTTGCGCGCTGCCGCGGCGGGACTGCTGTGTCTGGCGGTCCCGGCAGGCGGCGCCTTCGCCGCCGACGATGAGGAGGACGAGCCCGCAAAGCCGACCGTCCCGAACATCTATCTCGATCTCCGCACCATCTATGCGACGATCCCCGCAGGCACGCTCGCGCTCGGCTTCGGCAACACCTCGCTGTCAGCCGCATTCCAAGCCCTGGCGGCGCAACGAGGCACGTCGCTGCCGAATGGACTGCCGGCCGCGAAATCGATTGCGATCGACCTGCCGCTGACCGTCGACGTCAGCGACCGCGTGTCGCTCTACGGCGGCGTATCCGGCACGACGACGGATATCGGCGGCGGCTGGTCGTCCTTCGACATCACGAGCTGGAACATCGGCGTGCAGGCCGATCTCTACCAGCAGAATGGCGGGAGGATCCCGACCATCAGACTGCAATCGACCCTGACGCAGTCGGTGCCCAACGAGCAGGGCATGACGAATTCCGTCAACAACATCGTGGAATTCGACTACGCGGTCGACGAGGACGAGACACGGGGCTGGCTCGCCGGCCTGCAATACACCACCGTCACCATCGCCGGCCCGTTCGCCACGATCCGGCCGAATACGATCCTTTATGCCGGCGGCTACTATCAATGGCCGAGCAACTGGAAGTTCACCGGGCGCCTCGGCATGCAGTCGTTCGGCGGCGCGCAGCTCGCGGGCCGGACGTTCGCGGAATCCTTCACCCAGCCGGTCCTGCGGCTCGACCTCGATCGCATGGACGACAACGACAACCGCCTGTTCGGCATTACCGCGCAGATCGCGTGGATGCCGAAGCCATCCTATCAGGTCACGTTGCGCACACCGCTCTACGCCGTGCGCAACTAGTCAGGCACCGGCACGTCGAAGGTGTTGAGCGTGACCGAGACCATGCAGTAGACGCCGACGAGATAGGACAGCTCGGCCGCGCCGTGCTCGCCGAATTCCTTCACCGCCGCACGCCAGGTCGGCTCCGGCAGCACGCCGCCGCTGACCAGTGCCGAAGCCATGTCGTAGGCGACGGCTTCCTGCTTGGTGAGGTCCACCGGCCGCTGGCCGGCAACGATGGTCGCGAGCTTCTCGTCGGAGAGGCCACGCTGCTCGGCCACCAGCACATGGGCGTAGAGCTCGTAGCCGGAGCGGAAATGCGAGCCAGTGACGAGGATCGCGACCTCGCGTACGGCCGCGGGCAGCAGCGGGTTCGACGCGATCGCCTTGACCAGCTCCCACACCGGCTTGCCGAAACGCGGCTCGCGGATCCAGGGATTCCAGGGCCCGAGCAGCGCGCCGTCCTCGCGCATGTTCACGAAGCCCTTGAAGTGGTCCTGCATGCCGGCCCGCATGTCGTCGTAGAGCGGCTTCTGTTCGTCGGTCAGCTCTTTCGGATCGAGAATGGGAAGGCGCACGGTAGGGTCTCCTCGTTGAGAAGACGCAACCGTCACCTGCATGCCTGCGCAAGGCAAGTGAAGTTGCCGTGACGACCGTGCGATTTCGCAAATGCCAGGCAGATCTCGGCTATGACGCCGTGGGGCTTGGCACGCTTTGGGGATTGACGACGTCGTCGACGTCCAGCGCCAGTGGCTCACCTGTGGCGAGGAACGACGACAGCGCCGCCTCGAACGGCGCCGGATCGAGGCCGCGCGCGGCGAGCCAAGCGGGCTCATAATAGGTCTGCCGGTAGCGCTCGCCGGAATCGCAGATCAGCGTCACCAACGATCCCGTGACGCTCGCCTGGCGCATCTCCGAGGCGAGCCGGCACAGCGCCAGGAAGTTGGTGCCGGTGGAGCCGCCGACCGCACGGCGCAGCCGTCGCGACAGCACGTTCATCGCCGCGACCGTTGCCGCATCTGGGATCTTCATCATGCGATCGACCACGCCGGGCACGAAGGACGGCTCGCAGCGGGGACGACCGACGCCCTCGATCAGCGACGGGCGGTCGCAAACACGGGAGCGGTCCTGCGTGCGGAAGCAATCGAAGAACGCGGAATGCTCGACATCGGCGACGCACAGCCGGGTCGGATATTGCCGATACCGCAGATAACGTCCGATGGTGGCCGACGTGCCGCCGGTGCCGGCGCCCATCACGATCCAGTCTGGAATCGGCCGCGGCTCGCCTCCCAATTGCGTGAAGATCGATTCGGCAATGTTGTTGTTGCCGCGCCAGTCGGTGGCGCGCTCGGCGAAGGTGAACTGGTCCATGTAATGGCCGTTCAGGCGGCCGGCGAGCGCGGCGGCTTCCGCATAGAGCGAGCGGCCGTCGTCGATCAAATGGCAATTGCCGCCATAATGCTCGATCGCGGCGATCTTCTCCGCCGAGGTCGTGCGCGGCATCACGGCGTAGAAGGGCACGCCGATCATCTCTGCGAAATAAGCCTCCGACACCGCGGTCGATCCCGACGAGGCCTCGACCACAGGCGTGCCTTCGCGGATGTGGCCGTTGCAGAGCGCATAGAGGAACAGCGAGCGCGCGAGGCGATGCTTCAGGCTGCCGGTCGGATGCGTCGACTCATCCTTCAGGTAGATGTCGATGCCCGATAGCGCCGGCACGATCAGCCGGATCAGATGCGTGTCGGCGGTGCGGCATTGGTCGGCCTCGATGGCGGCCACGGCCTCGTCGACCCAGCCGCGCCGATAGGCCGGCCCGGCCGGATTGTGCTGGCGGAAGGGGAATGTCTGCATCGCACGAATCTCTCATGATGCGGATGGCGCATCAAGAGCTGACGCCTAGAACTCCAGCGGCGCGTTGTCGACGACTTCCTTCATCACGAAGAAGGTCCGGGTCTGGCGCACGCCGGGGAGCGCGATCAGCTGCTCGCCGTGGATGCGGTTGAAATCCTCCATGTCGCCGACGCGGATCTTGAGGAAGTAATCGAAATCGCCGGCGACGAGATGGCAGTCGAGCACGAATTTCAGTTTTGCAACGGCCTGCTCGAAGGTGGCAAAGCTTTCCGGCGTCGAGCGGTCGAGCACGACCCCGACCATCACCAGCGTGCCCTTTGCCACCTTCTTCGGCGCCACCATGGCGCGGACATTGGCGATGAAGCCGTCCTCGAACAGGCGCTGGGTGCGACGATGGCAGGTGGCGGGGCTGATCGCGACGGTTTCGGCCAGCTCGGCGTTGCTGAGCCGACCGTTATTCTGAAGCAATCTCAATATCTTGAGGTCGGTGCGGTCGAGCCGAGCAGCCATGAAAGAAGCTTCCGCAAATAGGTGTTGTTCTGGAAGGAATATTAGCAATCATCAAGACTTCCGCAAGAAGTCGTGCAATATGGCCGCAATATTCGAGAGCACATTTTTCCGACGCGATGCTAGGGAGCCGCCAACATCAACGCGAATCGGGATGACCCATGAATCTGGACAAATTTCCGCGCTATCCTTTGACCTTCGGCCCGACGCCCATCGAGAAGCTGGAGCGCTTGTCAAAACATCTCGGCGGCCAAGTCGAGGTCTATGCCAAGCGCGAGGACTGCAATTCCGGCCTCGCCTATGGCGGCAACAAGCTGCGCAAGCTCGAATACATTATCCCCGATGCGATCGCCTCCAACGCCGATACGCTGGTCTCGATTGGCGGCGTGCAATCCAACCACACCCGCATGATCGCGGCCGTTGCGGCCAAGCTCGGCATGAAATGCCGCCTGGTGCAGGAAGCCTGGGTGCCGCACGAGGACGCCGTCTATGACCGCGTCGGCAACATCATGCTCTCGCGCATCATGGGCGCCGACGTGCGCCTGGTCGACGACGGCTTCGATATCGGCATCCGCAAGAGCTGGGAGCAGGCGATCGAGGAAGTGAAGGCCGCAGGCGGCAAGCCTTACGCGATTCCCGCCGGTGCCTCCGTGCACAAGTTTGGCGGCCTCGGCTATGTCGGCTTTGCCGAGGAGGTGCGCAAGCAGGAAGCCGAGCTTGGCTTCAAGTTCGACTACATCGTCGTCTGCACCGTCACCGGCTCCACCCATGCCGGCATGCTGGTCGGGTTTGCGGCGGACGGCCGTGCGCGAAAGGTGATCGGCATCGATGCCTCCTTCACGCCCGCCCAGACCAAGGCCCAGGTGCTCGAAATCGCGCAGAACACGGCAAAGCTCGTCGAGCTCGGCAAGGACCTCGTCACTGACGACGTCGTGCTGATCGAGGACTACGCCTATCCCGCCTATGGCGTGCCATCGGAGGAGACCAAGGAGGCGATCCGCCTCACCGCGCGCCTCGAAGGTATGATCACCGACCCCGTCTACGAGGGCAAGTCGATGCAGGGCCTGATCGATCTCGCGAAAAAGGGCTATTTCGAGAGGGGCGCGAAGATCCTCTACGCCCATCTCGGCGGCGCGCCGGCCCTGAACGGATATGCGTATGCGTTCAGGAATGGGTGAGTGAGGGCGTAGCGCTCGCGTCTTGCATCGCTGTCGTCCCGGGGCGCGACGAAGTCGCGAGCCCGGGACCCATACGCCGCAGCAATCGTTTTGCGAGGACTGGCAGTTGCCAGCCTGCCGTCATCACACCGGCCTGTGGTTATGGATCCCGGATCTGCGCTTCGCTTGTCCGGGATGACAGGGGAGTTTTTGGCTCGCCCTACCTCGTCCTCACGATCTGCAGCAGCTCGTCGCCGTAGTGCTCGAGCTTCTTGTCGCCGATCCCCGGCACGTTGCGCAGCTCGTCCAGCGTGGTCGGCCAGGCCCGGACGATGCCGTCGATGGTGGCATCGTGCAGCACCACATAGGCCGGCACGCCGCGTTCGCGCGCGACCTCTGACCGCCAGGCGCGCAGGCGCGCGCGCAATTCGGGATCGACGTCGCCTTGCGGCGCGCTCGCCGCGGGCGCGAGGTCACCGCGGCGTGACGTGGCCCGGCTGGCGCGAACCCGTGTGCCGGGCGCCTCCTCGCGCAGCCAGACCTCGGTCTCGCCGCGCAGCACGCCGCGCGAAGACTCCGTCAGCTTGAGCGCGCCGTAGGCTTCGCTGTCGCTGCGCAAATGGCCCGTCGCCACCAATTGCCGCAGCACCGTGCGCCACTGCTTCTCGTTGAGCTCGCGGCCAATGCCGAACACCGACAGCTTGTCGTGACCGAACTGCGTGACCTTCTCGGTCAGGCGTCCGACCAGCACGTCGATCAAATGCATGGCGCCGAAACGCTGCCCGGTGCGATAGACGCAGGACAGCAGCTTCTGCGCCAGCACCTTGCCGTCGCGCATCTTCGGCGGCGTCAGGCAATTGTCGCAATTGCCGCAGCTCTCGCCCATCACGATCTCGCCGAAATAGGCGAGCAGGCGCCGGCGTCGGCAATGCGGCGTCTCGGCGAGGCCGACCAGCGCGTCGAGCTTGCCGATCGAGACCCGCTTGAAATCCTCCGATCCGGCCGATTCGTCGATCATGCGGCGCTGCTGCACGATGTCGGAGAGGCCGTAGGTCATCCACGCCGCCGACGGCTTGCCGTCACGGCCGGCGCGTCCGGTCCCCTGGTAATAGGCTTCGATGCTCTTGGGCAGGTCGAGATGGGCGACGAAGCGCACGTCGGGCTTGTCGATGCCCATGCCGAAGGCGATGGTCGCGACGATCACGATGCCGTCCTCGTTGAGGAAGCGATCCTGGTTGCGCGAGCGCAACGCCCCGTCGAGCCCGGCGTGGTAGGGCAGCGCCGCAATGCCGGCCTGGGCAAGCGCGGCGGCGACCTCCTCGACGCGGTTGCGCGACAGGCAATAGACCACGCCGGCATCGCCCATGTGGCGCTCGCGGATGAATTCTTTCAGCTGCGACACCGCATTGCGCTTGTCGACGATCTCATAGCGGATGTTGGGCCGGTCGAAGCTGGAGACGAACTGCGGCGCGCCCGTCAGCTGCAGCCGCTCGACGATCTCCTTGCGCGTCAGCTCGTCGGCGGTCGCGGTCAACGCGATGCGCGGCACGTCGGGAAAGCGCTCGGCGATGACGGAAAGGCCGACATATTCGGGCCGGAAATCGTGGCCCCATTGCGAGACGCAATGCGCCTCGTCGATCGCGAACAGCGCCACTTTCGCCTGCGCCAGCAGCGATAGGCAGCGCGGCGTGACCAGCCGTTCCGGCGCGACATAGAGCAGATCGAGATCGCCGGCGAGCAGGCGGCGTTCGATGTCGGAGGCCTCCTGCGGCGTCAGCGACGAGTTCAGCGCGGCGGCATTGACACCGGCCTCGATCAGGCCGGCGACCTGGTCGCGCATCAAGGCGATCAACGGCGAGACCACGATGCCGCAGCCTTCGCGCAGCAAGGACGGAAGCTGATAGCACAGCGACTTGCCACCGCCGGTCGGCATCAAGACCAGGCAATTGCCGCCGTTTGTGACGTGCCGGACGATCTCTCCCTGGGCGCCGCGAAAGCCCGGCAGGCCGAACACCGAATGCAGCACCGACAGCGCGTCGCGGCCGTTGGCCGGCGCAGGCAGTGGGGCGTTGGAGGGAGCGGACATGGGCGGAGCAGATCAGGCCGTGGGATTCGTCACAAGGCCAGTCGCATGCTGGTGTGGCTGTGGCAAGTCCATCCGCCCCCCTCTCCCCCCAAGCGATGGAGGTTTCGAAAATGGGGGGCGCGGAGAGGACCCACAGCGTCATGGCCGGGCTTGTCCCGGCCATTCACGCCTCCACGCACCACAAAGAACGTGGATGCCCGGGACAAGCCCGGGCATAACGACTTCTGCTGAATGGTCGAATACGACTGCCGCCCGCAAGCGAAGAGGCGTGAGAAAGAGCTACGCCCCGATCCGTCGCAGCGCTTCTGCGACGGTCACGATCGGCATGTTGCGTCTGCCGGCCGCCTCAAGCGCATGAAGCATCAGATGCGGCGTGCAGCCATAGGGGCTCGGCCTGTCGCTGACGTCGTGGCCGTAGAAGATCAGCCAGCCGCCGCTCGCGACCGCCTCGTCGAAATAGCGATCGACCCCGGCCTCGTCGATCTCGCAATCGACCAAGGGCGAGGCGCGCAGAAATTGGAGGTCGATGACGCCGCTGTTGACGCCGGGAAGAATGCCGCGCGCGGAACGGAAGGCTTTTGTCAGCTGCGGCTTGCGCCACACCGAGGCGATGCCGTAGGGATAGGCGAAATTCTCCAGCGTGATCGAGGCATCGATGCCGCGGAGATGGCTGCGGTTTCGTTCGATCTCGCGCGCCATGGCGGCTTCGTCGAGCGTCGCCGAGCTCTGATGCGAGAAGGTGTGGCAGGCGATCTCGTGCCCGGCGCGGTGAAGCCGGACGATGGCGTCATCCGAGAGGCCATGCCAATGCTCCGACGGCCGACCGATCAGGCTGCCGGCGAGGTAATAGGTGCCGCGGCCGCCATGCCGCTCCAGTAGCTCGGCGCCCTCGCCCGCGGCGCTATCGGGGGCATCGTCGAACGTGAAGCTCACCATCGCCGCATGTGCGGCCAGCCGGTGCGGCGCGGCGCGGAAATGCCGGGCCAACCGATTGCTCACGCGTCCCTGGAGTGCCGACCACACGACTGCGTTTCCTGTGATGCCTTCTTGCTCTACTGAAACATTCGTGCGCAGGTCGAGGCAAGCCTAACGCCCGGGTAATCCTAATGCCGAACCAAGACCGCTTCGGCTAGCGCACCGACATCGACGCGTCGGCGTCCGCGCCGAGATAGCGCAGCCAATTGCGGAAGAGCACCGCCGCCGCGTCGCCAGCGCCGATATCGGCGCGCAGGTTCAGCGCGGGCAGCTCGTTGCTGAGCGCCGGATGGCGCTGGTGCGCCGCCTTCCTCTCGAAGCGCGCCAGCTTCTCTTCCGTCGCTGCGTCAAAATAGCTCACCGGCAGGCGCGGATAGGTCTCCCGCTCCCGCGCGAGGTAGCGGCCGATGTCACGCAGATATTCGCGCTGCAGCGACAGCGCGTCATATTCGGGGTGACCCTGGAAGAACACGAAGCGGCTGGCGTATTGGCGAACGAAGACGTCGACGCCAGCCTCCTGTGAGCGTGTCAGCACCTGATAACCGGCGTGCACGAGGTCGCTCTCGGCGATCTCGTTCAGACGTGAATGCGAGACCTTGAGCGGTGCGGGCGCAGAGCGGGTCAGCAAATCGTCCGTGACGACGCCGCAATCGAAAATGCCGTGACATTTGGCCGGCAGCCGCCGCCGTTCAATATTGTCGAGGTGCAGCACCGCGGCATGCGCGGCAAGGCAAGACCAGATCGTCGAACGCGTGTTGATCTTGGCCCAGTCGATCAGGTTCGTGAGGTCGCGCCAGTACGGCTCCCCGTCGAGCTCGGGCGCGATCGGCTCTGCGCCCGTCACGATCAGCCCATCGAACTTGCCGTGCTCGAGATCGGAAAGGTTGGAATACTCGCTCTCGACGTGCCACTTGGCTTCCGGCGACCGCTTCACGCTGGGAAGCGAGAAGCAGTGGAAGCGGATACGGTGCGAGCCCGCCGCGGCCTGAAGCAGCTTCATGAACTGCCGCTCGGTCGCCTTCAACGCGGCATCCGGCATGTTGTTGACGAGGCCGATGGTGAGCTCGGCGCCAGCATCGCGTGCGAGATCGTGCGCGGCCGGCACCAGCGTCGGGCCCGCGATAACCTGATCCCTGTCGATCAAGATCGTCATGGCCGGCGCCGCCTACTCTGCGGCCTCGCGGCGCGCCGACGGGCAGGCCTTTTCCAGCGCCTGGTCGATGTCCTCGATGATATCAGAGACATGCTCGATGCCGATCGACAGACGGATCGTCTCCGGCAGCACGCCAGCGGCGCGCTGCTGCTCCGCCGACATCTGGCGATGGGTGGTCGATGCCGGATGGCAGGCGAGCGACTTGGCATCGCCGATATTGACGAGGCGCGTGATCAGCTTCAGCGCATCGTAAAACGCCTTGCCGGCCTCCATGCCGCCTTTGATGCCGAAGGTGAATAGCGAGGAGGCGTTGCCGTTCAGGTACTTCTGCACGAGGGGATAATAGGGGCTGGCCGGGAAGCCGGTGTAATTGACCCAGGCCACGCGCTGATCGCCGCGCAGGAATTCGGCGACCTTGCGGGCGTTCTCGACATGGCGCTCCATGCGCAGCGCCACGGTCTCGATACCCTGAAGCAGCAGGAAGGCGTTGAACGGCGACAGCACCGAGCCCATTGTGCGCTGATAGACGCTGCGCGCGCGCTCGATATAGGCGGTCTTGCCGAAGCGCTCGGCATAGACCAGGCCGTGATAGGAGGCGTCGGGCTTGTTGTAGGCCGGGAAGCGATCGGCGTGCTCGGCCCAGGGAAAGTTTCCGGAATCGACGATGGCGCCGCCGAGCGTGGTGCCGTGACCGCCCAAGAACTTGGTCAGAGAATGCACCGCGATATCGGCCCCATAGTCGAACGGCTTGAAGAGGATCGGGGTGGCGACGGTGTTGTCGACGATCAGCGGCACGCCATGCGCGTGCGCGACCTTCGCCAGCGCCTCGATGTCGCAGACATTGCCGGCGGGATTGCCGATGGTCTCGGCGAACACCGCACGGGTGTTCTCGTCGATCAGCTTCTCGACCGCCTCGGGCTTGTCGCTCTCGGCGAAACGGCCGGTAATGCCTTGGCGCGGCAGGATGTGGGAGAGCAGCGTATGCGTGGTGCCGTAGAGCTGCGGCACGGAGACGATGTTGCCGCCGTGATCGGCGACGTTGACGAAGGCGAAATGCAGCGCTGCCTGCCCGGTCGCGACCGCGAGCGCGCCGACGCCGCCTTCGAGCTGGGCGATGCGTTTCTCAAGCACTGCGCTGGTCGGATTGGCGATGCGGCTGTAACGAAAGCCTTCGGTCTCCAGATTGAACAGGGCGGCGCCATGATCGGCGCTGTCGAAGGCGTAGGCCGCGGTCTGGTAGATCGGCACGGCCACTGCGTGCGTGGTGGCTTCAGGCTCGTAGCCGGCGTGAATAGCGATCGTCTCGTTGCGCATCGTGCCACCTCCGCGTGGAGCGGGCCGCACTTATTGGCCTAAAAGAGGCATGTGCGTTGTCCGCCGTCCCTCTGTTAGAGGCGGGTGGTAAAGCGGACAATAATTCGCTTAGAGATCGAGGAAGTAACCCTAATGCTTGCTCGCGGATTGGCTGAAAACCGAGTTAAAGTCGATTAACGAACGCGCGGCGCCACCCTCGCCCACGAGGACGAGGGGCTGCCGTCAGCGCTGCGGTAGCTCGCAGCGTCAACCCATCTGCTCCCACAGCCGATGTGCCAGCACGCCGACGCGTTTCTCGATTGCGGCCGCGGCATCGAGTGCGAGATCCTCGCGATAGCGCCCGGCGATCAGTTGCACGCCGATCGGCTTGCCGTCATGCAGCGCCACCGGCACCACCGCGCCGGGCAGGCCCAGCACGTTGATGGCGGAGATGAAGCGGATCTCGCCCCAGAAGATCTCGCGCACGCGCTCGGAGCTGATGGTGTCCTCGCGCGGGCCCGGCGTCGGCTTCACCGTGGTCGGCGCCAGCACCACCGGATACTCCTCGAAGAACAATTGCCAGGCGCGGATGTGGCCGTTGCGCGCGGCGGTCGCCTGCATCCAGCCCTTGAGATCGAGCACGTTGGCCTTGGCCTTCATGCCGCCCCAGGACTTGTGAAAATCCTCGGATGTGACCTTCAGCATGGCGGCCTCCTGCATCATCACAGTCTCGTTGGTGATGATGTCGCACCAGGTCTGCCAGACCCCGTTGATATCGGGCACCTCGACCTCGCTGACGCGGTAGCCGGACCGCTCGAGATGATCGGCAGCCTGGCGCAGCGCCGCGGCGACAGAGGGATCGACGTCCATGTCCTCGGGGATCTTTGCCAGCGCAACCTTGATCGGCCGCTTCGGCCGCTCGCCGATCAGCGGCGCCGGCACCCACCAGGGGTCGCGCGGATCGCGCTGGCTCATCACCTCCAAAGCGAGGCGCACGTCGGCGACATGGCGCGCGAGCGGCCCCTGCGCCGACATCAGATGCGCCAGCATCGGCCGCTCCGACGTTGCGCTTCCGTTGAAGGCAGGGATGCGGCCCTGCGTCGGCTTGATGGTGGCAACGCCGTTGCAATGCGCCGGCCAGCGCAGCGAGCCGCCGATGTCGTTGCCGTGGGCGATAGTGCCGATGCCCGCAGCGACCGCCGAGCCCGCGCCCCCGGAGGAGCCGCCGCAGGTGATGTCGGGATCCCAGGGGTTGAGCGTCAGCCCGTGCAGGGGATTGTCGGTGAAGCCGCGAAAGGAGAATTCGGGCGTGTTGGTGAGACCGATGACGATCGCGCCTGATTTCTTCAGGTTGCGCACCACGGGCGAGTCGGAGGGTGCAATGAGGTCCTTGTTGGCGGGCACGCCGTTGAAATTCGGCCGGCCCTCGTAGTCGACATTTTCCTTGATCGTAATCGGCACGCCGTGCAGGAGGCCGAGCTCGCCGCCTTTGGCGCGCTGCTTGTCGGCCGCGTGCGCCGCTTTGAGTGCTTCCTCCGAGAGATCGACGACGACCGCATTCAGCTTCGGATTGACGGTGCGCATTCGTTCGAGATGCGCTTCCACCGCCTCGACCGCGGAGATGGCGCCGGAGCGGATCGCAGCCGCGGTCTCGACCGCCGACCATTGCCAGGCCGGCCCCTTCGGGCGCCGCGGCTTCGCCGATTTGCCGGCAGCGACCTTTCTGGCCGGCTTGGCGACGGCGCTCTTGCGGCCGGAGCCCACCTTCTTCAAAGTCTTCGCCGTCTTCTTCAACACACTTTTCTTCTTGGTCGCCGTCTTCTTCGCCACGCCGCATCTCCTAAATTTGCGCGGCGGAGGTTAGGGATGACATGGGACCCTGTACAGGCGCGATTCTGCATGGCGCATTGTCGCGACGCTCTGTCGCAATCGCAGCCTTCCGTGAGCAAGCTCCTACACCAACGGTGGATTGAGCCGCGCAAAGCCCTCCTGGACGCGATAGGGATAGTACGGATAAGGCGGCATCACCCCGCTGACCTCATCGAGCCGCTTGATCTGGTCCGCGCTCAGCGACCAGCCGACGGCGCCGAGATTGTCGCGCAGCTGGGCTTCGTCGCGCGCCCCGATGATCACGGAGGAGACCGTGGGACGCGACAGCAGCCAGGCAATCGCGACCTGCGGCACGGTCCGACCGGTCTCCGCAGCAATCGCATCCAGCACGTCAACGACGGCGTAGAGGCGCGCATCGTCCACGGGCGGACCGAACTGTGCGGTGGCATGCAGGCGGCTTCCTTGCGGCAGCGGCTGGCCGCGCCGGATCTTTCCGGTGAGCCGGCCCCAGCCCAGCGGGCTCCAGACCAGTGCGCCGACGCCCTGATCGCGCGCGAGCGGCATCAGCTCCCATTCATAGTCGCGCCCCAGCAGGGAGTAATAGACCTGGTGCGCGACATAGCGCGGCCAGCCATGCCGCTCCGCGATCGCGAGCGACTTCATCAGCTGCCAGCCGGCGAAATTCGAGACGCCGACATAGCGCAGCTTGCCGGCGCGCACCAGAGTATCGAGCGTGGACAGCACCTCCTCCATCGGCGTGAACGCGTCGAAGGCGTGGAGCTGAAGCAGATCGATATGGTCGGTGCCGAGCCGTCGCAGCGCAGCATCGACCGAGGCGAGCAGTCGCTGCCGTGACGAGCCGACATCGAGCGGACCGTCGCCCATTGGCAGGCTCATCTTGGTCGAGATCAGCACCTTGTCGCGGCGCCCCTTGATCGCAGAACCGAGGATCTCCTCGGAGGCGCCGTTCGAATAGACATCGGCGCTGTCGAACAGATTGACGCCGGCATCGAGGCAGACATCGACGAGCCTGCGGGCTTCATCAGTGCCGCTGCGGCCCCAGGCGGAGAACAGCGGACCTTGTCCGCCGAACGTGCCGGTGCCGAAGCTGAGGACGGGGACTTTGAGCCCGGAAGCGCCGAGATTGCGGTATTCCATGATCGCTCTCCTATTCCGCCGGGCACGCCGCGGCGGTGGCCGGCGCGCGATCGAGCCGGAGACTCCACAGCGCCAGAACGAGACCGATGGCCGTGATCCCGGCCGCGACCAGCGGCAGCGCCGAGAGACCGAGCCCGCGATCGATGGTGACGCCGCCGGCCCAGGCGCCGAGTGCGTTGCCGAGATTGAACGCGGCGATGTTGAGGCTGGAGGCGAGCGTCCGGCCGCTGGGACCTGCGGCTTCCAGCACGCGAAGCTGAAGCGGCGCGACGGTTGCGAAGGCGGCGGTGCCGAGTAGAAGGATTAGCGCGACGGTGAGGATCTTGATCGGCAGCACGGCCGCCAGGCCGAGCAGCACGATCGCAAGCGCGGCAAGCGTGCCGGTCAGGGCCCGTGCGAGGCCGCGGTCCGCAAGCTTGCCGCCGGCGATATTGCCGATCCCAAGGCCGACGCCGAACACCAGCAGGATCGGCGAGACGGCAGCCTCCGAAAAGCCGGTGAAGCGCGTCAGGATCGGCTGGATATAGGTGAAGACGACGAACAGTCCGGCGAAGCCGAACACGGTCATGGCAAGACCGAGCAGCACCTGCGGACGGCCGAGCACGGCCACTTCCTCGGCAAGCGAAATCGGCTTGTCGCCATCGCCGACATGGCCGGGGACGAGCGCGGCGACGACCGAAAACGCGATCACGCCGATGACAGTCACCGCCCAGAACGCCGCGCGCCAGCCGAGCATCAGGCCGAGCCAAGCACCGAAGGGCACGCCGAGGAGCGTTGCGACCGTCAGGCCGATGAACATGGTGGCGATCGCAGACGCACGCTTGTCCTCGGCGACGAGGCTGGTGGCCACCACCGAGCCGACGCCGAAGAACGTGCCGTGCGCGAGGGAGGTCAGCACCCGCGCGGCCATCAGCAATTCGTAAGTGGGTGCGAGCGCGCAAGCCGCATTGCCGAGCGTGAAGATCGCCATCAGCGCCAGCAGCACGGTTTTCCGCGGCATCCGCCGCGTCGCCAGCGTCAGCACCGGCGCGCCGACGAACACGCCGAGCGCATAGCCTGATATCAGGAGGCCCGCGACCGGCACCGAGACGTGCATGTCGGCGGCGACCTGCAGCAGCAAGCCCATGATGATGAATTCGGTGGTGCCGATGCCGAAGGCACCGGCGGTGAGCGCGAGGACGGCAGGAGGCATGCGTTGCTCCAAGGGATGAGACGAGCCACGCAGATAGCGGCGCTGCCGCCAAACCATTAGAATGTCCGCAATCCAATCATTTGTGACGTGAATTCAACATGGCCCGTTTCGACACCAACCGCTCGGCCGAGATGGAGGTCTTCGTCCGCGTCGTGGACCTCGGCGGCTTCACCCAGGCCGCGCGAAAGCTGCGCCTGACGCCATCGGGCGTCAGCAAGCTGATCTCGCGTCTGGAGGCGCGCCTCGGCGCGCGGCTCGTCAACCGCACCACGCGCAAGCTGACGCTGACGGCGGAAGGCCAGGCCTTCTACGAGCGATCGTTGCGCATCCTCGCCGAGATGGAGGAGGCCGAGCGCGAGGCGGCCTCGGGCGCGGCGCCGCGCGGCCGCCTCACGGTCAACTGCAACATCCCCTTCGGCATGCTGCATGTGATGCCTTTGATCCCGCGGTTTCTGGCGCAGCATCCCGACGTCACGCTCGATCTCGTGCTGACCGATACGGTGATCGACCTGATGCAGGAGCGCGCGGACGTCGCCATCCGCGTCGGTCCGCTGCGCGCCTCGCGGCTGGTCGCGCGAAAGCTCGGCAGCAGCCGCATGGTCGTGGTCGGCGCGCCGGATTATCTCGCCCGTTGTGGCATGCCGAAGATTCCGGCCGATCTCGCCGACCACCGCGGCATCGGCTGGACCTTTCCACGCAGCATCCGCGGCTGGCCGTTCAGGCGTGGCGACCACGCCGAGGAGGCCCTGCCGCCGCCGGTCGCGCGCGCCAGCGACGGCGAGGCCGCCCGCCGCCTCTGCCTCGGCAGTGTCGGTCTCGCGCGCCTCGCGCTCTTCCACATCGGTCCCGACATCGAATCCGGCCGCCTCGTCCCGGTGCTGCAAAGCTACAATCCCGGCGATCGCGAAGACATCCACGCCGTCTATGTCGGCCACACCGCCCCACTCCCGGCACGCGTGCGCGCGTTCATCGACTTCCTCGCCGACCACGTGCAGGTGAGCGACCCCGCGTTGAAGCGGACCGGGGATGGGAAGTGGAAGCTGGTGGGGTGAAGCGGCCGCGCAGGGCGCAGGAGAAGCTTGCCCCCGACAGGCTTGCCGAGCCGAAGCAAACGGCACCGAGTCCACCTTCGCCTTGCAGGCTCCGGCGCGCCAGCCTTGCGCAAACGTCGTTTGCGAAGGCTGGCGAGGAGAGTGTCAGTCCAGGGATGCCGGGCGAGCCAACGCCGGCGAAATAAATTGCTTCAGCATTGTGGCCGCGCTTCCTAGGGTCGGCCTGTGCTTGGCCAATTCCAGCGTCCGCACGAGCACGGTCAAGTGTGCGATTCCGAAAAAGAGGCGACCACGATCATGAGCAATGCCATCACTGCCACCGGAGAGAAACCGCTGCCTCCGGCCATGCTGCGCGAGTTGTCGGTGCGGTCCGATTGGCAGGGTCTGGCCCGCGCGGCCAGCCACTACGGCGTCATCGTCGTTGTCGGCGCGCTGATCTGGCTGGTCTCATCGCAATACGGAATCGTTTGGGCGTTGCCGCTGGTGGTCGTCCAAGGCTACTTTGTCGCATTCCTGTTCATGGTGGTCCACGAGACGGCCCACAAGACGGCGTTTCGCAGCCGGGCGCTTAATCTCGCCTTCGGTCATATCTCCTCGTTCGCGGTCGGCTTGCCTTACGAATATTACTGCTTATTCCACTGGGATCATCATCGGTATACGCAGGATCCAAAGAGGGATCCGGAACTGCTGTCGGTTCCGATCCCGACCTCGGACGCGCAATTGGTGATCGTCTACAGCGGCTTGCGGCAGGTTGCCTTCCGGGTGGGGCTGATGCTTCGCCATGCGTTGACCGGCAACGCCACGTCACCCTGGATTCCCGAAAGCAAACGCCACATTGTCGTGACAGAAGCGCGTCTCCATCTGGCAGGCTACGTCACGCTGTTGCTGGCATCGATCGCGTTGCACACCTTGATCCTGTTGTGGGTCTGGGTGGTCCCCGTGATCGTCGGTCAATTGTTTCTGCGTCCGTATCTGCTTGCCGAACACACCGGCTGCGATCGCACGCGCAGCGCCTTCCAGAACACCCGCACCACCTATACCGCCAGGTTCGTGCGCTGGTTCGCATGGAACATGCCCTATCATGTCGAACACCATGCCTATCCTTCGATTCCTTTCCATGCGCTGCCGAAATTGAACCGGATCGTCGCCGATCGGATCGTCTATCGGGGCCCGGGCTACATCGCAGTGACGCGGCAGACGTGGGCCTGGTTTCGCCGCGCACGCAACGGTACCGAACGCCCGATCGGTTCTGATTGAGTCGAGATCAGGACTTGGCGGAAGCCAGCAGATTGCCGTTGCCGCAGGCCATGCTGCGCCCAAGGTGTGAGCAGCTTGATGAATTTATTGCCCCAATCACGGTTGGAAGCTGTTTGCTTGCGCAAAAAGTGGACAGCAGGACCTTGTCGATTAATTGCTTCATGGTCTTCGATCTTCAGACGATCCTGTCGTTAAGGCCGATCACCTCCGGTCGCCGGCATCACAGGAGTTTGGCATGCGATCAACAACTGCTCTTCGCTTCGCCGTGTTCGTGCTATCTGCGTCCTTCCTGTTTGCGCCGTCCGAGCGTGCGACAGCCGAGGAATTGCTAAAGGCGCGGCTCGCCCAGAATCTTGGGCCGATCTCGGGACTGGCGATCGTTGCCCATGCGAAAGGCATTTTCGCCAAGCAGGGGCTCGACATCTCGGTCTCCAATTTCACCAGCGGGAAGCAGTGCCTCGATACGGTGCTTGGGGGAGGGGCGGATTTCGCGACAACAGCCGAGGCGCCGGTCACGGCGGCCGCGATGGCGCAACAGCCGATCGCCTTCGTGGCGGGAATGGAATATTCGGATCTCAAGACCATGACCGCAGCTTCTGCCGGGATCAAGACGAAGGCCGATCTGCGTGGAAAGCGAATCGCCTTCACGGCCGGAACCGGCAGCGAGGTCTACACCTCGGTTCTGTTGAAAGCGGCGGGCCTGACGTCGAAGGACGTGACGCTCGTCAACCTGCGACCGCAGGAGATGCTCCCTGCCATGGCGGCCGGCAGCATAGACGCATTCGACACCTGGGAGCCGCACGTCGCGAATGCGAAGAAGGCTCTCGGCGAAGGCGCGATCCCGCTTGATACCAAAGGTCTCTACTCGGAGACTTTCAATATCGTCGTGACGCAGTCTTACCTCGCCGCCAACCCCGCGATCGTCAGCAAGTTCCTGGCGTCCCTCATCGAAGCCGAGGGCTGGCTCAAGGCGAATCCGGGTGAAGCAATCGACGTCATCGCAGCGGCGACGGGGATGAAGCGCGATGAATTGGCGTCGATCTGGACGGACTACGTCTACCATGTGCGCCTCGACGACAGGATTCTCACGACTCTGAAAACCCATGCCGCCTGGCGCCTCGAGACCGGCAATCATCCCCCTGGAGCGAGCATGCCCGATTTCACGAAAGTCCTGGTGACGGCGCCACTGAAGGCGCTCGATCCAGCTCGCGTCACGCTGGAGGCGCGCCCGTGAGCGTCGGCAGACGCAGCAGCGCGACCGAACGGCTGAGCGTACTGGTCGCCGTCCTCTCCGTGCCCGCCTTCACAGGCATGTGGGAACTGGTTGCGCGCTCCGGCATCGTGAACACCGTGCTGTTTCCGCCGCCATCGACCGTCGCCGTCGCCGTTCTCGAATGGATTCGCAGCGGACAATTCTTCGCCGACCTGATGGCGAGCCTCGCGCGCGTGGCCGCGGGATTTGCCATCGGGGCCGCGGGCGGAATCGTGCTCGGCATCCTGACCGGCCGGTTTCGGCTGGTGTCCAGCCTGCTTTCGCCCTTATTTCACATCCTTCGCCCAATTCCTCCCATCGCCTTCGTGCCGATCGTCATCCTTTGGTTTGGCCTCTCGGAAACAGGCAAGCTTTTCCTCGTCGTTTGGGGCGTGTTCTTCACGGTATGGCTCGCGACCCACATCGGGGTGCAGAAAGTCGACCACGGACTTATCCGAGCCGCCCAGATGCTCGGCACGCCGCAACCGCAGATGCTGTGGGAGATCGTCCTTCTTGGCGCGCTGCCCTATATCACGGTCGGTCTTCGGACCGCGGTGAGCATCTCCTTCTACACGCTGGTCGCCGCCGAACTGGCGGGAGCGTTCGCCGGTATCGTTTATCGTATCGAAATTGCGCAACAGAACATGCAAACGGGTCAGGTCATGGGCGGGCTGGCGGCTCTCGGGCTGCTTTCCTTCGTCGCCGACCGTTCCTTCGCAATTCTTGCCGAACGTGCCGTGTGGTGGCGATGATCCCGAGCCTGCTTCGTCCAGACCAGCCGCTCAGGCTCGTGGATACGTACCCGCCGTCCGCCGCGGCGCGTCAGGCGATCATCCGGGTCGAGGATTTGAGCATCGTCTTCGATGCGCCGAGCGGGCAGGTCATCGCGGTCGACCGCGTATCCCTGGCAGTAGCCCAGGGGGAATTCGTCTCGATCGTCGGTCCATCCGGCTGCGGCAAGTCCACGCTGCTGAATGCAATGGCCGGCCTCGAGCGGCCGTTCGGAGGCCAGGTGCTCATGGCCGGCGAAGCAATGCGCAAGCCACGGCCCGAGATCGGAATGGTCTTCCAGCAGTCACATCTGTTTCCGTGGAAATCGGTGCGCCGGAATATCGCGCACGGGCCCCGCGCCCTCGGCAAGCCGAAAGCGGAGGCGCTGCGGATTGCCGACGGCCTCATCGAGATGATCGGCCTGACCAGATTTGCGTCGGCATATCCGCACACGCTATCCGGGGGCATGCAGCAGCGGGTTGCGATTGCCCGTGCCCTTGCCAATCAGCCGAGTGTCCTGTTGATGGACGAGCCGTTCGGAGCGCTGGATGCGCAGACCCGGGCGGTCATGCAGGACAATCTGCTCGAGCTCCGTGAGCGGATCAACGCAACAATCGTCTTCGTCACACACGACATCGATGAAGCGATCCTTCTCTCTGACCGTGTGCTGATCATGAGCGCCGGACCTGGCCGCATCCTCAGGGATCTTCAGGTGAGCCTGCCGCGGCCGCGCTCCAGCGCCATCGTCGCGGAGGCCGCCTATCTCGCCCTCAAGCGGGATTGCCTTGACCTGATCCGCTCGGAAGGCCGCAGGGCCTTCGAGCAGATGGAAATCACGACGTAGGCGTTTGACGACAGGTCTGGCATGGCTCTTGAATGGTTTTCCCCTGCGGCGGCAGGGGAGCGAGCAGATGTCAGCGGCAAGTCTCAGGAATGCGACCGGCATCATGCTGGCGGGATCGGATGCTCTGGTCGGGTCGCTGCCGAGCTTGTTGGATCCGTTGTGTGAGGCTGACCGGCGTCGTGTCCTCGCCATCGGCCGCGAGGAGGTTCTACAGGCAGGCAAGCATGTCTGGCGTCAGGGCGATCTGCAGAACGGCATTTATCTGATCGAAGAGGGGCGTATTCGCAGCTACTACGCGGCGCCTTCCGGACGCGAGGTGACGCTGGCCTACTGGTTCGCCGGCAATTTCGTCGGCGGCCCCGATCTGTTCGGTACTGGTGCCCACGTATGGTCTTCGGTTGCAGTGGAACGAAGCCGAGTGACGTTCTTGCCCGGCCCAGCCCTGCGCGCGCTGGCGCTTCAATCGGCAAGTATCGCAGTCGCGCTGCTGGATGCGCTCGCCTTCAAGGCACGGTGCTACTCGGCCATGGCGCAAATGCTGGGGACCCGCTCGGTGACCGAGCGGCTGCATCGTCTGTTGGTCTTCCTCTCGAAGATCTACGGTTCGCAGCAGGGCCGCGAGATCGTGATCGGGATCCCGTTCACGCATGGTGATCTCGCCAATCTGATCGGCTCAACCCGCCAATGGGTGACAGTGCAGCTTTCCCGCATGCAGGCAAGAGGCGTCATTCGTTATCACCGGGGCCTGATTGTGATCCTCAATCTGCGCGCTCTCGATCTCGAAGTGGTCTAGGAGGCGGCCTTCGGATATTCCTTTAGATCGAACAGTCTAGCCTTCGCATCGGGCAGCCATCGTTCGGCAAGGTCGAGAACAACATGGTCGCGCCACGCAGGTGCCAGCAAAGTGATACCCATCGGCATGCCGTTGCCGAGCGTTGCATTGGGAACCGACACCGCGCACAAGTCCACGAGATTGGCAAAATAGGAGTAGTAACCGAGGCGGTTGTTGAGCGTGATGGGATCTTCCATCATCTCCGCAATCGTGAAGGGGCGTGGCGCGGTCGGTACCACCAGAACATCGATCTCCTCGAAAAGCGTTTGGATCTGGCGTCGCAGCTTCCAAAGTCGATGTTGCGCGGCGAATGCATCTGTTGCGGAAAACCGGGCAGCTCCGCTCAGAACGTTGCGGATGACGTCAAGCAGGTCTCCATGATCGATGTTCAGGAGCTTGCTGATCGCCGCATGACGCTCGGCAATCCAGGGCCCTGAAAAGAGCATTTCACCGGCTTCGGCGAAAGGCGCGAAGTCAATGTTCCTGGCTTGACCTCCCAGTCCCGAAAGCCTCGTGCAGGCCTGCCTGTAAAGGTCATCGCATTCCGGCATGCCGAATGAATTGAGATGACCGACAGGGACCTGGCCGAACCGGAATTTGCGAGGAGATGGGAAGGACGAGGCAATCCGTTGGCGGCTAAAGGGATCACTGTCGTCGAATCCTTCGATCAACCCGAGCAGAATTCGACCTTCGGCAATGGAATTGCAGAAGATCGAGGGACAATCGAGCGTCGGACAGTTCGGCACAAGTCCCCGGGACGAGACGAGGCCGACGGTTGGCTTGATCCCGACGATTCCGTTGAAACCCGCGGGAATCCGGCCTGAGCCGCCGGTATCTGTGCCGAGAGCGAAGGCAACATGGCCGGATGCTACGGCAGCAGCCGAGCCGGAGCTCGAACCACCGGAGACATACTGATCGTCCGCCGCACTGGAACAGGCGCCGTAGGGGGAGCGGGCGCCGGACAGTCCGGTTGCGAACTGATCCAGGTTGGTTTTGCCAAGACAGATCGCACCCGCGGCCGCCAATTTCTCGACGCATCTAGCCGATTGCGCAGCCCTATATTCGAATGACGGACAGGCTGCTGTCGTTGGCATGGCCTCAACGTCAATATTGTCCTTGACGCCGAATGGCACGCCAAGGAGCGGCAGGACTTCACCCTCTTCCGCTCGTTGCACAAGGGCATCAACCTCAGCCAGCGCTTCCTCCATGGGCCGCACATAGATCCAGCAATTGCGGTGCCGGTCCCGCTCGATGCGCTCATAGGCGCTTATGATGATGGAGGCTAACTCGGCACGGGAACGGAGGGGTCGGCTCTGCGCGGATAGGATCGCTTGCGGCACGGAATAAGCTCCTGAGGGCATGACCCCACGAATATGAAGCCGCTGCCCAGCAATTAAAGCAACTAAGCGCCTCAACCGCACCGGCGGGACTCGAGCCTGCAACCAAACCGTTGTGAGCGGCAGCAAATGGCGGAGAGAGTGTCAGTCAATCCTGATTGACGTATAAGCTGTTTTCATTCCGAAGGGGTGGCAATCAACGGTCCTGGCTACTGGGCGCTTAGACACGCCTCGTAACATGACGAGGTAATGAAGATGGCGACGAAACGGCTCTTTGACGACTTCGACTTCGAAGGCTTCTGGGACGACTGTCCGTATTCCCTGGAGAACTATGTCGAGCCTCCGCCGACCGACGAGCTGATCGCCTCCATTGAGCATGAAATCGGTGGGTATCGGCTGCCGGCGGCCTATGTTGACCTCGCACGGCGCCACAATGGCGGAATGGTCAAGCGCAACTGCCACCCGATGAAGGAGCGTACAGGCTGGGCGGAGGACCACGTGGCGATCGAGGGGCTGTTCGCTCTTGGCCGCACGTCCACATATTCGCTCGCCGGGAAGTTTGGCGCCAAGTTCATGATCGAGGAATGGGGCTACCCGCCGATTGGCGTCGGAATCGCCGACACGCCGGCCGGGGGCCACGAACTGATCATGCTGGACTACCGGACCTGCGGAAAGCGGGGCGAGCCGCAGGTCGTGTACGTCGACCAGGAGGATGACTACCGTATCGTCGTCGTCGCGCCGGACTTCGAGACCTTCATTCGCGGCTTGGTCGAGGAGTCCGAGTACGACACTGCTGAGGAGGATCGGGCCGCTGCGATCGCGACCGCCGAGCGGGGAACGTTATCGCCAATCGTGGTGCGAGCCTTGGCCGCCGTCGGCGACCGTCTGCCGCACGGCGAGCGAATGTTGCGCACCTTGGCCCGGCAGATCGTGGACGAGAAGGGTTTCTTTGCCCTGCACGACGACGAGCGCTCGCACCTGATGTATGGACTGATATTCTGGCTTTATTCGAGCCTCTGTACGGCCAGATCCTTCGAAGCTTTCTTGGGCCGTCCCGAGACCGGCACCTCCTACGACTCGCCTTGTTACGAGCTGATGATCGCTTTCGACCTTGTCACCGAACCTTACGGCTTCAAGACGCGCGGGTACGCCGAGGGCTTCGTGAGGGATTGGTGGGACGGATGCGTCGCCCGCGGCGACATGGTCGAGATGGCGGAAGGCTACCGTCTGACTTCCAGGACCGAGGCGGCCCTGCTCGGACGCTTGGCGACGATTGCTGGCCCCGAAGGCAAATAAGCCGGCGCGATTGATTTGAGTGGGTGGCGGAGAGAGTGGGATTCGAACCCACGGTACGGTTTCCCGCACACACGCTTTCCAAGCGTGCGCCTTAAGCCACTCGGCCATCTCTCCGGAGCGCCCTCTCTTGAAGGGGCGCCGACGATTTTGCAAGGGATCGCGGAGATATCGGGCGATTTTTCCGCAACTTATTGTATTTACAGCACAATATCCGGCTTCACAGGTGCCTGGAGCGGCTGCGGGGCTGAACCGCGGGCGGCTCTGGCGCGACGATTCACGGCAAGCCGCCACGCACGACCGGGGACGCCATGACCATCCGCAACACCATCGCCGCCCTTGGCCTGATTTCGACCCTCGGCTCCGCCCTTGCCGCGCCGGCCCTGGCACAGGTCTGCACCCGGCAGGGGGTCGACGTCAGCTGCGACGACGGACGGCGCGGGGTGCTTTCAGGCGATGCCATCCTCTGGCCGGACGGCACGCGCTCCAGCTCGGCGCCGCATCAGAGTGTGATCATCGGCAACAAGAGCTCGGTGCAAGTCGGGCCCGGCGTGTTCGTCGGCCAGGGCAAGGGCGTGGTGCCGCTGGATAATCCGAACGCGCCGAACAAGCGGCAATGCGCGATCCTGGACGGCGTGTCATATTGCTATTGAGGGGCGCTCTTGCCTTCTCCCTTGCGGGAGAAGGTGGCGCGAAGCGCCGGATGAGGGATTGCATCCACGAATCTTGCTGCGAGACGTCCACGCGTGGAGAGACCCCCCCCACCCGTCTCGCCGCTGTCGCCATAGCCGATGCAAAGCATCGGCGTTCTTAAGAACGGCGGCCAGAGGCCGCCTATGCCACCCCCTCCCACAACAAGGGGAGAGGGTGAGATCGAGCCAAGCTGAGATTAGATCAACCGCACGCCTGAGATCGCCGACTTCAACCAGCGCAGCGCCTGCGGCGGCTGGGCCGCGAGCGGCGCCACGGCGGCCTTCTCGGTGCGGCACTTCTCGAGCTCGGCGACGAAATCGGCGGACCATTGCTGGATGGTGTGGCCGCGCAGCTTCTTCATCATCGCGTCCCAGCGCATCTTGCGCTCGGTGAGCGGCATCGAGGCCGCGACCGCAATCGCGCGGGCCATGCCGTCGACGTCGTGCGGATTGACCAGCAGCGCGGCATCGAGCTCGTTGGCGGCGCCGGCGAACTTCGACAGCACCAGCACGCCGGGATCGGCGGGGTTTTGCGCGGCGACGTATTCCTTGGCGACGAGGTTCATGCCGTCGTGCAGCGGCGTCACCACGCCGACCTGCGCGGTGCGGTAGAGACCGGCGAGCACGGCCTGGCTGAAGCCTTTGTTCAAATAGCGGATCGGCGTCCAGTCGACCTCGCCGTGGCGGCCGTTGACGTCGGTGACGAGGCGCGCGACCTCGTTCTGGAGATTGCCATAGGCCTCGATGCCGCCGCGCGAGGGATTGGCGATCTGGAGCAGCGAGATGCTGCGCGCAAACTGCGGCTGCTCGGTCCAGAGCCGGTCGAATGCGCTGATTCGGTTGACGAGACCCTTGGAATAGTCGAGCCGGTCGACGCCGATCGCGAGGCGCTCGCCGTTGAGGCTGCGGCGCAGGCGCGACACATCCGGATGCGCGGCCGACTTCGCGGCATAGGCGGCGAACTTCTCCGCATCGATGCCGATCGGGAAAACTTCACAGCGCGTGCGCCCATGCTGCGAGACCACGACCCCGTCCTCGATGGTGAGGCCGAGCTCGGCGCCGACATAGCCGAGGAAGTTCTGCCGATCTTCCTCGGTCTGGAAGCCGAGCAGATCATAGGCCAGCATCGCGGTGATCAGCTCGCGATGGTTGGGTACGCCCTGCATCACAGCAGTGACGGGCCACGGCGTATGCAGGAAGAAGCCGATGGGATCATCGACGCCGAGCTCGCGCAGCTCGGCACCAAGCGCGAGGAAATGATAGTCCTGAACCCAGAACGCAGTCCGGGCTTTGCGGAAACGCATCAAGGCGCGCGCCATGAAGGCGTTGACCTCGCGATAGCTGACATAGTCCTCGCGCGAGACGCGGATCAGGTCGCTGCGCGAATGCAGCGCCGGCCACAGCGCCGAATTGGCAAAGCCTTCGTAGTATCCGCCGTAATGGGCCGCCGGCAGATCCAGCGTCGCAATCGCGCCTGTCCCGAGCGCCTCGATCTCGGCGAACGGCTCCTTCTGGTGGCCATCACGCACCCGGCCGGAGGAACCGACCCAGATCGCACCAGAATGTTCCACAACGGGAAGCAATGCCGCCGCAAGGCCGCCCGTCATGGGCTCGTTGGGTTTGCCGCGGGCGACGCGATTTGAAACGACGATCAAGTTCACAGGTCGTCCCCTCCTGTTCATTCCGCCCCATTTAACTGCCGTTCATCAATATGGTTCCTGATCATCGTTTCAACCAATTGAAACCAAAATCGGGCGTGCGCGTTGGAACTGGTTTCGCTCGTGGAACCCAGTCATTTCGCTGCAAAGACAGCGTTTCCGGTCCTGTTGCGCAGCATGCATTGCAGCGCGCAATGGCGCTGCGATGGAAGCCTTTGTGTCTGCGAGATGACGCTGCCTTGGTTTCACCTGGGATCGAGCAGATGTGCAAGGAACGCACGCACATCCGCCGGCGCATCGAAGTGGCCATTCACGCCCATGGCGCGGCGGCCGACCGAGAACGCCAGCCCGTCCATGTCGGGCATGATCGCGAACACGGTCTCATCGGTGACGTCGTCACCGATGAACAGCGGACGACGTCCTTTGAACGGCGCGCGCTTCATCAACTCGCGCACGCCGCTCGCCTTGGTGAATCCGGAATGCTTGATCTCGCAGACGAACTTGCCCGGCAGCACCTCGATCGGCGCATTGGGCAGATCGGCGCGGATCAGTGAGACGGATTCGTAGATCGCCTTCTCCGCATGCGGCGCCAGGCGGTAATGCAGCGCGAGCGAATAGCCCTTGTCCTCGAGCAGGATTCCAGGGCTGAGCTTGGCGATGGCGGCGAGGCGCCGCTTCAGCTCCTTGTCGAGCGGCGGCGCGTGCAGGGCATCCGCTTCACTGTCCACCGCCAGCCGCATCTCCGCGCCATGACCGGCGACGGCGCGGAACACGTCGGGCGCGAAGATCAGGTCGATGTCGTTGAGCGAGCGGCCGCTGACCAGCGCCAGCGCCCCCGAGGTGCGCTCGGTCAAAGCTTTCAGCGTTTCCGACAGGCCCGGCGGCACCCACACCTCGCGCGGCGTCGGCATCAGCTCAAGCAGCGTGCCATCGATGTCGAGCAGAATGGCGATTTCATCGAGATGCGGCACCAACGCATGCGGCACCGGCACCGTTTCCGGCGTCTCGTCGTCCTCAGGTATGGTGAGCTTCTGGTCCAACGCCATTTCCGCAAGTTCCGATTTCATCAGTCTACTCCATAAAGGCGAGCGGCCGCGCGATGTGTTCGAGCGATTTGCGCTCGGCGGCGACGGCATAGCGCCACGCCACGATCGCAGCCGCGATCATCAGGACGGCCCCCAGCAGATAGCCGGCGAATACGCTGGTGCGCGATCCCGTGTCGATCAGCGCGCCGAACAGCGCCGGCCCGATCACGCCGCCGATGCCGGTGCCGACCGCATAGAACACCGCGATCGCCAGCGCGCGAACCTCGAGGGGAAAGGTCTCGCTGACGGTGAGATAGGCCGCGCTCGCGGCGGGCGAGGCGAAGAAGAAGATCACCATCCAGGCGATGGTCTGCCCCTGCGCGCTCAGGACACCGATCGAGAACAGATAGCCTGATAGCGCCAGCAACAGGCCCGATGCGCCATAGGTGAACGTGATCATGGTGCGGCGTCCCAGCGTATCGAACAGGCGGCCGAGCAGCAGCGGCCCGAGGAAATTGCCGGCCGCGAACGGCAGCAAGTACCAGCCGACGTGGTCGGCCTTGATGCCGTAGAAATCGGTCAGCACCAGCGCGAAGGTGAAGAAGATGGCGTTGTAGAAGAATGCCTGCGCGCTCATCAGAACGAGGCCGACCAATGCGCGCCGGCGATAGACCGAAAACAAGGTGTGGACCACCTCGGGGATCGGCGTGTGATCGCGCATCTTCAGGCGGATCTTGGTGAAGCGTCCGTCGCTCGTATCCTGGTCGTGCCCGATCACCGACCGCTCGATCCCGTCGACGATGGCATGGGCCTCGTCGGGACGACCATGAATCATCAGCCAGCGCGGACTTTCCGGGATCCACATCCGCATCAAGAGAACGACGAGGCCGAGGGCGGCGCCGATCAGATAGGCCAGGCGCCAGCCGAGATCGGGAGCGAATACTGCGGGATCGAGCAGCACGATGGCCGCCACTGCGCCCATCGCAGCCCCGATCCAGAAGCTGCCGTTGATCACGAGATCGGTCCAGCCGCGATAGCGTGCGGGCACCAACTCCTGGATCGTCGAGTTGATCGCTGTGTACTCGCCGCCGATGCCGGCGCCGGTGAGAAAGCGGAACAGCGCGTAGCTCGCGACATCCCATGACAGCGCGGTTGCGGCCGTTGCCGAGAGGTAGAGCGCCAGCGTGATGAAGAACAGCTTCTTGCGGCCGATACGGTCGGTCAGCCAGCCGAAGCCGAGCGCACCGAGCACGGCGCCCGCGAGGTAGGCGGAGTTGGCGATGCCGAGATCGAGATTGGAGAACTGCATCGATGGGCTTTGCTTCAGCGCACCGGAGAGCGCACCCGCAAGCGTCACCTCGAGGCCGTCGAGAATCCAGGTGATGCCCAGCGCGAGCACGACGCGGGTGTGAAAACCGCTCCACGGCAGCGCATCGAGCCGCGAGGGAATGCTGGTCTCGACGATGCGGTCGGTCACGGCCGCCGCCGAGACTACAGGTGCATAGTTCAGCGCTGGGCTCTGCTGCAGTTCCATCGGATTGTTGCGTCTGATCAATGGAAGCGGCCCCGGCTCACATGACGTGGACGGGGTCGATCCGATCATCGGGGTGCGGCATTCTGCCTGCCACCTGCGACAACGTTTGCGAGGGGGCCGGGTTCCCGCGGGAACGCCAGCGAGCACCGCTCGTTTCCGCTGGACCCGCAAGGAGTTGGCGCATGGCTCAGGTCAGAAAGACGACACATTCTCGAAACAGCAGCCCGCGCAAGACGGCACGCAAGGCAAACACCCGGCGGAGCGGGACCGCGCACAAGAGCACCAAACGCGCCACAAGGCGCTGGTCGCAGCGCGTGACGGAGGAGAGCGATGCGCTCGACCTCAAGCAAGGGGTGTTCAAGCTGACCAGCGCGAAGAGGATTGCGGCCTCGCTGAAGCGCTCGGCCGAGCACAGCTCGCGACGCAAGACCGGCGCCTATCGGTCGGCGCTGTCGATGCTGACCTTCTACATCAACCGCGCCGGCAAGACGCTGCCCAAGACGCAGCGCACGCGACTGGAGCGCGCGAAGGTCGAGCTGAAGCGGGCGTTCGGAAGGGAATGAACTCACTCCGCTGTCGTTCCGGACAGCGGAGTGTAAGGCGATAGCGCGGCCCTTCGGGGCCGCGAGCTACAGGAGCAGCGAACCTACGCCGCGCGGATATTCTCCATGAAGCGGTCGAGCTCGGCGCGAAGGCGGGTGCTTTCGCTCGATAGTGTCTTGGCCGAGTTCAGCACCTCTTCCGAGGCCGAGCCGGTCTCGGCGGCGCCGCGGTTGACCTCGCCGATATCGGTGGCCGCGGTCTGGGTGCCCTGCGCCACGGTCTGGACGCTGCGGGCGATCTCCTGCGTGGCCGCGCCCTGCTGCTCCACCGCGCTCGCGATCGAGGTCGAGATCGACGAGATCTGGCCGATCGTCGCGCCGATCTCCTTGATCGCGGCAACCGATTCGGCGGTGGCGCCCTGCATGCCCGTGATGTGCGAAGAGATCTCGTCGGTCGCCTTCGCGGTCTGGCTCGCCAGCGATTTCACCTCGCTCGCCACGACGGCGAAGCCGCGGCCGGCTTCACCGGCGCGGGCGGCCTCGATGGTGGCGTTGAGCGCGAGCAGATTGGTCTGCTCGGCGATGGCGGTGATCAGCTTGACCACCTCGCCGATCTGCTGTGCCGCGTGCGACAGCTTGCCGATGCGGCCGTCGGTCTCCTTGGCCTGCATGACGGCAGCCTCCGCGATGCGGCTGGAATCGCGCACCTGGCGGCCGATCTCCTCGACCGAGGCCGAGAGCTCTTCGGTCGCGGTCGCCACCGACTGCATGTTGGAGGAGGCCTGCTCGGAGACGCCAGCGACCTGGCTCGACAGGCTCTGCGTGGTCTCGGCGGTGCGGGTCAGCGTCGAGGCGGCCGATTCCAGCTGCACGGCCGAGGCCGAGACGTTGGAGACGATGGCGCCGACCGCGCTCTCGAAATCGTCGGCAAAGCGGATCAGTTCGGCGCGGCGGCTTGCGGCCTGCTCGCGGTTCTGCACTTCGCTGGCGGCGGCATCGCGCTCGGCCTTAGCGACGGCCTGGATCTTGAACTCCTCGACCGCGCCGGCCATCTCGCCGATCTCGTCCTTGCGCCCCAGGCCCGGCAGCACGACATCGAAATTGCCCGAGGCCAGCTCGCGCATCGCCTTGCACATCGCGATCATCGGCCGCGAGATGCCGTTGCCGAGCCACAAGGCCAGCACGATGCCGATGGCCAGCCCGCCGAGCGCCATCATCAGCATCAGCTGCTGGGTCTCTACGATCGTCGCATTGGCGCTCGCCTCGATGCGTTGCTGGTCCGCGGTGAGATCCGAACGCAGCTCGGCCGAGAGCTTGAGGATGGTCGCCGCCGTCTTGGTCATCTCGCCGTTCAGCTTGACGATGACCTTCACGTTCTCGGTCAGCTTTGCGAACGAGGTGCGATACTGTTTCAAGAGATCGCCGATCTCCTTGACGCGATCGGTGATCTTCTGGTCGTTCGCGTAGACGGAGACCAGCAGCGTCTCGAGGAACTTGATGCGGGCGATCACGCCGTCGGCGGTCTTCGGCTCCGGCTTGGCGACGAAAGCGCTGACCGAGGTCGAGACCGCCAGATATTGCGAGGTGATGTCCTTGGCCGTGGTCTGCACCGAGGAGAGACCCGCCAGCGCCGCGGTGTCGGCGAGATCGTCGAATTTGAAGCGGATCTTGTTGCCGACACTGTTGAGCTCGTCGGCCGCGATCTTGTTGTTCTCGCGCGTCAGCGTGATGATCTCGCTGAAGACTTTCGTAAAGCTCTGGAACTCGGCCTCGAGCTTGCCGACCTGCTCGCGGCGAGCCGCGCCCGTGGTGGCGGCCATCGACTTGGCGATCGCGCTCTTCAGATTTCCTTCAGCGGCCTTGGCCGCGGTCTCGTCATCGGCCGCGCCGGTCAGGGTATAGGCCCGTGCCAGCCCCTGATAGGCGATCAGCTCGCGATCGACCGTCCGCGCCAGATCGGCTTCCGCTACGCTGGTGCGGTAGGAGGCCACAGCGCCTGCGATCCGCTCGAAGCCGAAATAGGAGAACGCCATGCTGACGGCGAGGATGGCGAGCACCGCCACGAAGCCGAGGATGATTTTTGCGCGAAAACGCAGCGTTGGCAGCTTCGATTGGCGCGACTTCGATTGGCTCGATTTGGACGTGACCGACATTCCCCCACCCCATTCCATTCGCGGAAAACCAGGCGCAGCCGGGAAGCAGCCCGCTTCCCGACTCGTGTGCACGGTAACCGGCAAAGGATAAGCTGCGGTAAACTTTGTGGCGCCGCAACTGGCGGTTAAGTGACGTAGGGATTTGTTAAGCTGCGCTTTACTACGCCGCCCTGATGTTCGCCATGAAGCGGTCGAGCTCGGCGCGAAGGCGGGTGCTTTCGCTCGATAGCGTCTTGGCCGAGTTCAGCACCTCTTCGGAGGCCGAGCCGGTCTCGGCGGCGCCGCGGTTGACCTCGCCGATATCGGTGGCCGCAGTCTGGGTGCCTTGGGCGACGGTCTGGACGCTGCGGGCGATCTCCTGCGTGGCCGCGCCCTGCTGCTCCACCGCGCTCGCAATCGAGGTCGAGATCGACGAGATCTGGCCGATCGTCGCGCCGATCTCCTTGATCGCGGCGACCGATTCGGCGGTGGCGCCCTGCATACCCGTGATGTGCGAGGAGATCTCGTCGGTCGCCTTCGCGGTCTGGCTCGCCAGCGATTTCACCTCGCTCGCAACCACCGCGAAGCCGCGGCCGGCTTCACCCGCGCGGGCGGCCTCGATGGTGGCGTTCAGCGCGAGCAGATTGGTCTGCTCGGCGATGGCGGTGATCAGCTTGACCACCTCGCCGATCTGCTGGGCGGCATGCGACAGCTTGCCGATGCGGCCGTCGGTTTCCTTGGCCTGCATGACGGCAGCCTCTGCGATGCGGCTGGAATCGCGCACCTGGCGGCCGATCTCCTCGACCGAGGCCGAGAGCTCTTCGGTCGCGGTCGCGACCGACTGCATGTTGGAGGAGGCTTGCTCGGAGACGCCAGCGACCTGGCTCGACAGGCTCTGCGTGGTCTCGGCGGTGCGGGTCAGCGTGGAGGCGGCCGATTCCAGCTGCACGGCCGAGGCCGAGACGTTGGAGACGATGGCACCCACCGCGCTCTCGAAATCGTCGGCAAAACGGATCAGCTCGGCGCGGCGGCTTGCGGCCTGCTCGCGGCTCTGCACTTCGCTGGCGGCGGCGTCGCGCTCGGCCTTTGCAACGGCCTGGATCTTGAACTCCTCGACCGCGCTGGCCATCTCGCCGATCTCGTCCTTGCGGCCAAGACCCGGCAGCACGACGTCGAAATTGCCCGAGGCGAGCTCGCGCATCGCCTTGCACATCGCGATCATCGGCCGCGAGATGCCGGTGCCGAGCAGGAAGGCGAGGACCGCGCCTAACAGCGTGCCGCCGACGGCCAGCATCAGCACCAGCTGCTCGGTCTGCCCGATGGTCGCCGCCGACTCCGAATCCAGCCGCTGCTGCTCGGCGACGAGGTCCGCCTTCATGGCGGTGGCGCCTTGCTGGATGGCGCCAGCCGAGCCGCTCATCTCGGTGACGAGGTCATCGACCAGCTTGGCGTTGGCGATCAGCTTCTCCAGCGCCTCGCGATAGGCGCCGAGGATGGACTTGGCCTCTTTCAGGCCAGCGACAATCTTGTCGTCCATGGAATAGACCGCGCCCAGCGAGTTCTCGACGAATTTCAGCCGCGCCAGGGCGCTGTTCGCGATCGCCTGATCGGAGGTCAGCACGAACTGGGTGGCTGCAGCGCTTGCGGTCTGGAATTGGGCGTTGACCTGCTTGGTGCCAAACTCGATTGCCTGCGCTTCGGCGTCGGAGGCGTTGTTGCCGATGTCGTCGAGCTTGTACTTCAGAAGATTGGCTTGGCGCTGGAGCTGGTTCTGCACCAGCAGCGCGCTGTCGCGCTTGGCCTGGAGCACCTTAGCGAAGGTTGCGGAGAAGTTGGAAAACTCCTTGGCGAGCTTGCCGAGGCTTTCCTGCCGCGCGGGCTTGGTGGCGGCCTTGACGGCCTGGTCGATGGCGTTCTTCAGGCTGGCCTCGGCATCGAGCGCCGCCTTGGCGTCGTCTTCCTTACCGGTGACGACGAAATATTTGGCGGCCGAACGATAGGCGAGCAGCTCACGGTCGATATTGCGGGCGAGATCGGCCTCCGACACGCTGCTGCGGTAGGATCCGACCCCGGCGGCGACCCGCTCGAAGCCGAAATAGGAAAACGCCATGCTGCCGGCGGAGATCACCAGCACGGCGGCGAAGCCGAGGATGATCTTTGCGCGGAACTTGAGGGTCGAAAATGGTGAACGCTTAGACGGCGATGCGGTACGCCCGGACATTCCCAACCCCCAGCTCATGTTCTTGCAGCATTCTGCGGCCCGGAAGCAGCCCGCTCCGAACCATGCGCAAAATTAGGGCAGAATCCTCAAGGGGTGGTAAATCCGTCCGGGCCTGCGGGGAGCGGGTGCCGTGTTGCGGCGACCTGCAAAACGCCCTACTCTCGAATACTTATCAGGCACTTGTCAGGTACTTGGCGTTAGACCAAGCCTCGAGGGAGAAACGGAGTGGGGCAAACCGATTTCCGGTTTGGCGGTGCGTCGGGCGTTGCCGTGGCCAAGTCGAAGGCCGCGAGCGTCGATGAGGCCGTGGCCGAGCTGGCCGCCCGGCTCCCGTCCGACGGGCTGGCGCTGATCCTGGTGTTCGTCTCCCCCAGCTACGATCCCGATCGCTTCATCGCGGAGATCAGCCGCCAATTCGACGACACCCAAGTCTGCGGCTGTACCACCGCGGGCGAGCTTGCTCCTGACGGCTGGGACGAGAACAGCGTCGTGGCGCTGGCGTTCAGCCGCGCCGACTTTTCCGCGGTGGTGCGCCCCATCTTCAACCTCGACAGCTTCCGCGTCGAGGACGGCCGCAGGATCGGCGGCGAGCTCCGGCACGAGCTGTTGCGGGCGACGCCGCAGGTCGAGCGCGGCAGTCCCTTCGGCCTGGTGCTGATCGACGGCCTGTGCCGCCGTGAAGAAGCGGTGATGTCCGCGATTTATGCATCGCTGGACGATATTCCGGTCGTCGGCGGGTCGGCGGGCGACGGGCTGCGCTTCGAGAAGACGTTCGTGTTCTGCGACGGCAAGGCCCACAGCAATGCCGCCCTCTTGATCCTGCTGAACACCTCGTTGCCGTTCCGCGTCTTCAAGTGCGACAATTTCGAGCCGCAGGCGCAGAAGATGGTGGTGACCGAGGCCGACATCGAAAACCGCACGGTCCGGGAGCTGAACGCAGAGCCTGCTGCGCAGGAATATTCGCGCGTGGTCGGCATCATGGACGCCAAGCTCGATCCGTTCTCCTTCGCCTCGCATCCGGTCCTGGTCCGCGTCGGCGGCGCCTATTACGCGCGCTCGATCCAGCGCGTCGAGCCGGACGGCTCCTTGCATTTCTTCTGCGCCATCGACGAAGGCATGGTGCTGACCGCCGCGACCTCGCGCAGCCTGGTCGGCGCGGCCCGCGAGACGTTCGCCGACATCCGCGACCAGATCGGAGACGTCTCGCTCTATATCGGCTTCGAATGCCTGCTCCGCCGGCTCGATGCCGAGCAGCATCAGCTCGCCCGCGACATGTCGGAACTGTACCGGCAGAACCGCGTCGTCGGCTTTCACACCTACGGCGAGCAGTTCGGTTCCATGCATGTGAACCAGACCTTCACGGGGGTTGCGATCGGAAGGCGCCCGTCGTGACGGACATGGGGCAGGGCCCCGAGGCGGTCGACCAGCTCAGGCGCGAAGCCGCCAAGCTAAGGAAGATCAATGCCGCACTGATGTCGCGCGTCGAGCGCTCGATGGACCAGCAGCTCAACGCCTTTTCATTGTTCGAAACCGCCATCGCGCTCGACCACAAGGTTCGCGACCGGACGCACCAATTGCGCGAGGCGCTGCATTCGGTCGAGCGCGCCAATGAGGGACTCTACCGCGCCAAGCAGCAGGCGGAGGCGGCGAGCTCGCTGAAATCCTCGGTGCTGATCTCGGTCACCCACGATCTGTTGCAGCCGCTCAACGCGGCGCGCCTGACCCTGTCCGCACTGACGGAGATGATGGAGTCGCAGGAAGCGGGCGTGCTGATCGACCAGGCGAGCCGCTCGCTGGTGATGCTGGAGGACCTGCTGCGCTCGCTGCTGGAGATCGCCAAGCTCGATTCCGGCGCGCTCAAGCCCGACGTGCGCGCGATCGCGCTGGCCCCCCTGTTCGAGCAGCTCCGCAACGAGTTCGAGCCGATCGCCGCGCGGCAAGGCCTGTCCTTGCGCATCCGCACCTCTCGGCTCGCGGTGATGTCGGATGCGATGATGCTGCGGCGGATCCTGCAGAACCTTCTCGCCAATGCCATTCGCTATACCCGCAGCGGCGGCGTCGTGATGGGATGCCGGCCGCGCGGCGGACGGATCTGCGTCCAGGTCTCCGACACCGGACCCGGGATTGCGCAGGCGCAGCAGGAGGCGATCTTCCGCGAATTCCAGCGCGGCGATGCCAATGCGGCCGACCAGGCCGGCTTCGGGCTCGGCCTCTCCATCGTTCGCCGCTTCGCCAGCGAGCTCGGGCACGAGGTGTGGCTGTCGTCGCAGCTCGGCAGGGGATCGACCTTCACCCTGGAGCTGGAGCCGGCCGACCTCGCTGAAGTCGCCGACGAGGTGCAGGAGGTCGAGCCCGCCGCGCGTCACTACGATTACAGCGGGCTCGAAGGCGCCAAGATCCTGCTGATCGAGAACGATCCGAACGGCTCGGAGGCGATGGCCGCGCTGCTGGAGGGATGGGGCTGCGACGTCGCGACCACGCGATCGGGTGCGGACGCGCTCGTGCGCCTCAGCGAGCTCGGCGGCGCGCCCGATGTCGTGATCGCGGACCTCCATCTCGACCACGGCGAAAGCGGCCTGTCGGCCATCGCCGACGTGCGGGAGCATTTGGAGCTCGACACGCCCGCCATGATCATCACCGCCGACTATTCCGAACAGGCGGCGAAGCAGGCGAGCCTGCAGGGCCTCGAAGTGCTGAAGAAGCCGATCAAGCCGGCCGAGATGCGGGCGCTGCTGTCGTTCCTGCTGAGCTGAAGCGCGGATGATCTTCGCCTCGTCTTCCTCGCGGCGGGGCTATCGGACGTAGCCAAGACAAAAATGTCGAAAACAACCCCATGCAAAGTAGACAGGGGCCTGTCACTCCTCCTTCATCGCCTTGATTAGATTGTCGCGGAGCTTGACGACGCTTTTCTGCAGCCGCGCGAACTCATCGGGCTTTAGTCCGCTCGACTTCACGAGATTCATGTGCATGCCTTTCTCGCGGAGGCGTCGGCCGGCGTCGGTGAGACTGACGCGCACCTGCCGCTCGTCGGCGGGATCGCGCTGGCGGCGCAAATAGCCCGCCGCCTCGAGCTTTTTGAGGATCGGCGTCAGGGTGTTGGATTCCAGGAACATCTTGTCGCCGAGTTCGCTGACGGTTTGGTCGTCCTGCTCCCACAGCGCCACGATCGCGATCCACTGGGGGTAGGTTAGGCCGAGCTCATCGAGGCCCGGCTTGTACGCTCGTCCGTAGGCGAGGTTGGCCGAATAGATCGCGAAGCACAGGAAATCGTCGAGGCGCCGGTCGCCCTCGGCCGGTTTCGGCTGATTGGTCGTTGAATCATCTCTGGAATCGTCTCTGAATTCGGCTCTGGGACCGTTCTTCAGACTCATGGGGGGCCCTCTCCAACACGGACATGTGAAACTCCGCGTGCATATATATCGTGTCCGATTAAATCGGAAGGTTGACATTGAGGCTCCAAGGTCCTTTATATCGCGTACACGATTATATCGTAAACGCTATAATTCAGGAGAGAAGCAATGCCTGCCCCTGATGCAAATGAGACCACCCAAGCGCCAACGATCGACATGAAGCTCGAAGTCGTCGTCATCCCTGTTTCGGACGTCGATCGCGCCAAGAAGTTCTATGCGAACCTCGGATGGCGGCTCGATGCCGATTTCGCCGGGCCTGACGACTACCGCGTCATCCAGTTCACACCTCCCGGCTCCCCCTCCTCGGTCATTTTCGGCAAGAACGTGACCGCGGCGGAGCCCGGCTCCGCCCAGGGTCTGTACCTGATCGTCTCCGACATTGAAGCCGCGCGAGACGATCTGCGCGGTCGCGGCGTCGAGGTCAGCGAAATCTTCCACGCTGAAGGCGACGTGCACACCGGACCCGACGAGCCTTATCTGTTCGGGCGCCGTCGGATTGCTGGTCTGGATCCCGCACGCGCCAGCTATCGCTCGTACGTCTCGTTCAACGATCCCGATGGCAACGGCTGGCTGTTCCAGGAGATCACCACGCGATTGCCGGGACGCGTAGAGGCAGCAGGAACAACATTCACCTCCTCGTCCGAGTTCGCGAGCGCGCTCCGACGTGCGGCTGCGGCACACGGCGAGCACGAGAAGCGGAACGGCGGTCAGTACGATGCGAACTGGCCGGACTGGTACGCCGACTACATCGCTCGCGAGCAAGCCGGCCAGCCGCTACCGGCTTGAACCGCGGCTCGCCTCGTTCCGACGACTGACGCCGGACTATCCTGAGGGCGGATCGGCCTGCGAACGCTCCCCCTTCAGGCCGGCGCCTTCGCCGGCCAGGGTCGCGAAATCGATCCGAGACATTTCGACGATGGCCTTGGTGCGGCTGAGCACGTTGAGCTTGCGCAGGATGTCGGAGACGTGGACCTTCACCGTGGTCTCGGAGATGTTCAGCTCGAAGGCGATCTGCTTGTTCTGCAGGCCGCGCTTGAGCATTTCGAGCACGCGCAATTGCTGCGGCGTCAGCTCGTGCAGGCGTTTCAGCAGATCCTGCGCGGGGCCGGCGGCGCGTTGCGGGCGGACCAGGGCGCGATAGGCGGCAGGGACACAGACCGCGCCGCGCAGCACCTCGCCGATCGAATGCGCCAGCTCCTGCTTGGAGGACGATTTGAGGATGTAGCCGGAGACGCCGAGCGACAAGGCGCCGGCCACAATCTGCGGATCCTGATGCCCTGATACGATGACGACGGGAATCCTGGGGAAAGCCTTGCGGATGCGGATGATGCCTGAAAGGCCCGTGGTGCCCGGCATCGACAGATCGAGCAGAATAAGGTCGAGCTCGGCAGCCGCCGCGGCCTGCTCGAGCGCACCGTCGATCGACGTCGCCTGAAGGATCTCGGCCGCCGGCGCCGCCATCTGGAGCGCGCCCTCGAGGGCCTCGCGAAACAACGGATGGTCTTCGACGATCAGAAATCGCATCACGCGTGAGCCATTCCTGGTTGATTGGCCAGATGATCGACGGGTTCGACGCCGAAACGAGAATGTCGCAGCCGGACCAGACCGGCTTGATTCAGATCAAGCGGGACATTGCGCGTCATTGCGGCCGCCCGCGGTCGGCCCGCGCATAAGGCCGGGCCTTGGGATCCGGCAGGTCCACCTTGCCGATCTCGATGATCGCCTTGTTGCGGCTGAACAGGCCGAGCTTGCGCAGAATTTCGGTGATATGCGCCTTCACCGTGGATTCGGCGAGTTGAAGCTCCTGGCCGATCTGCCGGTTCGGATAGCCGCGCCGCAGCAGATCGAGCACGCGAAGCTGCTGCGGCGTGAGCTCGCGCAGCTTGACCTCGAGCGCCTTGCTGGCCTCGGCCCGGCGCCGCTGCGACGTTGCCACGAAATCCTTCGGCACCGACACCGATCCGTTCAGCACGCCCTCGATCGACTGCGCCAGCTCGCGCTTCGACAGCGACTTCGGCAGAAAACCCGCGGCCCCGAGCTCCAGCGCCTCGCGGACGACGCGCTGGTCCTCCTCGCTCGACACGATGGCGACGGGCAGGCGCGGATGGGCCTCGCGCAAGCGCAGAAAGCCGGAGAAGCCGGTCGCATCCGGCAGCAGGAGGTCGAGCAGGGCGAGGTCGATGCCCTCGCCCTGCTCGGCCGTCAGGATGTGAAGGGCGTCCTCGATCGACATCGCTTCGACAATCCGCGCCTCCGGCAAGGCCAGCCGCACCGCATTACCGAGGGCCTCGCGAAACAGCGGATGATCGTCGATGATCAGGAAGCTGGTCATGGCGCCTTCACAGGACTGCACCGCCGAATGCTGCACCGTACGGGCATCCGCCGCCGTAGCGGAAGAGGCGGACCCATCCGGCATCAATCCGGCACCGGGATGGCGCCGGATGAACGCTACCACATCCTCCCGATCGGGTTCGGTCAAGACCGTTCAATCGTTCGATTCGACCTGGACCGTCAGCAGGTAGGAATAGATGCTGTTGAACTGGTCCTCGGTATAGACCTCCTTCCAGGCCGGCATGCCCTTGTTCGGCCGTCCCTCCTGCACGGTCGTCAAATATTTCTCGCGCATCTCGTCGCCGTAGCGGTGACGCAGCAGCCGCAGATCGATCTTGCGCTCGCTCTGGATCGCATCGGGACCGTGGCAGTGCGCGCAGGTTCCGTTGAAGATCTCCTTGCCCGCGCCGACGGCCTCAAGGCCCGGCGCGACCGCATCGCCCTTAGTCTCGGTCGCCACGACATTGGCGACCTGGGCGACACCGGCTCCGCTTCCCGTGCCGGTCGTCACCGGCGCCGGCGCCGCGCCGAAGCGAACCGGCGCGCCGCCCGGCAAACCGTATTTCACGGCGAGCTCGCCGATCTTGCCTTGAAGCTGCGGCAGCACCGCATTGACGCGGTCGCGCAGCTCGGTCGAGGCCTTGGCAAAGCCGATGGCGGCGTCCCATGACAGCCCCTCGCCCTCGGTGAGCTCGATCTGGTAGCGGCCGTTATAGCTGGTCTTGTTGAGCCAGCCGGCGACCGGTCCCCAGATGAAGGCGACGTCGGCCCGGCCCTGGTCGAGCGCCTGCATGCCTTCCTCGGGCGACAGCACCGTCACTTTCTGGATGTCGTCGCGGCTCGCGAGCAGATTTTGCGGCGTGCTGGCGAACTGCACGGCGACGCGCTTGCCCTTGAGGCCGTCGATGCCGCCGATCGCCGCGCCCTTCGCAGATTCCTTGGCGGCGACGAGCGCATAGCCTTCCTTGGCGAAAGTGTCGGAGAAGATCACGGCTGGACCCATGAAATCCTCGGACCTGGGCAACCCGATCATGGCGTCGCATTGCTTGCCGAGCAGCGTGACGCGCACGGTGCGCTTGCCGAAATAGGATTTGTACCAGTCATAGGCGATCGGCCGGCCGAGCGCCTGCGCCAGGGCTTGGCCGATCTCGACGTAGAAGCCCGGCTTCGACGAGCTGTCGCTCGAGAATGGAAGGTTGGTCGGATCGGCGCAGAGACGGAACGGCTGCGCCTCGTCGGCCTGCAGCGGCGAGGCCGGAACGATCAGCGCCGCGGCGGCACATGCGAGCAGGGCTGCGATGGCGCGATGTCGGCTCGCACCGGTGGCGGAATGATTCGAACGCATCCTCGTCTCCCTTGGCGTTGCGCTTGGCGTTGGCCTTGTTGCGCCGGAGCTTGTTGGGCCAGGCGCGGCGGCACCAGGCACCGCCCGATGCCGCAGCTAAAGTCCGGAGAAAGCGCGCGCGTATCCCGTCACCTCGAGGATACGCGCGCGAGTTGTCACTGGACGGAGAACACGAAGAGCGAACCGCCCTCGGGGGCTGCGGCTGTCATCTTCTTTCCTACCTCGCCCAGGAACGCAGGCAGCGCAGCGGTGCGGCCGACGACGATGGCGACATATTGCTTGCCGTCGACCTGATAGGTCACCGGGCCTGCGCCGATGCCGGAGCCGAGATTCTTGCTCCACAGGACCTTGCCGGACTTCGCATCGATGGCGCGGAAGTCGCCATGGATGTTGCCGGCAAACACGAGCCCGCCGCCGGTGGTCAGCGTGCCGCCGTTGAAGGGCAGGTCTTCCTTGATCGACCAGACCTTCTTCTGCGCGACCGGATCCCAGGCGACGAGCTCGCCGAGGAAGCCGCCGGGGCCTTCCTTGGTCGGGAATTCGGCGCCGAGATAGAACACGCCGCGCTTGTAGGTGACGTCGCTGACCGACCAGTCCATGCAGACGTTGTTGGACGGGATGTAGACCAGGCCGGTCTGCGGGTTGAACGACATCGGCTGCCAGTTCTTGCCGCCGATCAGGTTCGGGCAGATGTCCTTGGCGGGATGGTCCGGCCCGGGACGCTTGTCGGGATCCTCGACCGCGCGCATCGTGGCGACATCCCACTTCTTGGCCCAGTTGGAGAACACGTATTTCTCCGCCGACAACACCTTGCCGGTCTCACGGTTGGCGACGAAGAAGAAGCCGTTGCGGTCGGCCTTCATCAGCGCCGGAACGGTGCTGCCGCCGATCTTGAGATCCGCGAGCACGGCTTCGTTGACGCCGTCATAGTCCCAGGCGTCGGCCGGCGTGGTCTGGATGTGCCACTTGATCTTGCCGGTGTTGGGATCGAGCGCGAGCGTCGAGGCGGTGTAGAGGTTGGTCAGCTTTCCGAAATTGCCGTCGCCGGTCGAACGCACCGCCGTGTTCCACGGGGCGGGATTGCTGGTGCCCCAATAGACCGTGTCGGTCTTCTGATCGTAGGAGCCGACCAGCCAGGCCGCGCCGCCGCCATGCTGGGCGGAGTCGCCCTTCCAGGAATCGCCGCCGGGCTCGTCGGGCGAAGGAACGGTGTAGGTCTGCCACACCTGCTTGCCGGTGTTGATGTCGAAGGCCAGCAGCGCGCCGCGCACGCCGTATTCGCCGCCGCCGAAACCAGTGATGACCTTGTCGCGCACGACGAGCGGCGGCGAGGTGATGACCGAGCCCTGCTTGTAGTCGACCACCTTCGCCGTCCACAGCGACTTGCCGGCCGCGGCATCAAGCGCGGTCAGCTTGCCGTCGAGGCGGCCGACGAAGATCTTGCCGTCGGCGTAGGAGACGCCGCGGCTGTTCACGTCGCAGCAGGCGTATTGCAGCACGTCCTCGGGAATATCGGGCTCCCAAGTCCATTTGCGCTGCCCCGTCGCCGCATCGAGCGCATAGACGTATTTCGGACCCCACGAGCTCGAAACGTACAGCGTGTTGCCGATGACGATCGGCGAGGATTCGTTCGAACGCAATGACGCCAGCGAGAAGGAGTAAGCGAGCGTCAGCTTCCCGGCGTTCTCGGTGTTGATCTGCTTGAGCGGGCTGAAGCGCGTGTTGCCGTAATCGTGGCCGGCAACGGCCCATTGATTCGAATCGGATTGCGCCTTGAGCACCGAGTCGTTGGCGCGAACGCCCGATGTAACGGCGGCGAGCATCGCAATCATGGAGATGCCGGCCAAGAAGCCCTTCGTTCCAAAGGTCATGTATTCCCTCCGCGATGTTGTTGTGCACGCCTCGTTGGGCGCCTGAGCGCGTCTGCGCTCGTGATGCGCAGTTCACCTGCGAGCCATCGTTCGAAATTACAGCATCGGCTTTTCGCGCTTAGTATAGGCGGAAGGTAGTAGTGCAAATCATTGGCGGCTTTCGCCGCTCATCTCGTTGTCCGGACTTGCGTCTTGCCCTTGTTTTGCAGCTTGAAATGCGCATTCGAATGAAGGCGGCATCGCGCATCAATCACGATGATGGCGCTACCACGCCGGCAAAACTCTCGAAGAAGCTCGCGGCGAGTTTTCGCGACGTCGAGTCGATCAATCGCGAGCCGAGCTGCGCGAGCTTGCCGCCGATCTGCGCATCGGCCTCGTAGTGCAGGATGGTGACATCAGGGGCTTCTTCCTCCAGCCTGACCTTCGCGCCGCCCTTGGCAAAGCCGGCGACGCCGCCGGTGCCTTCGCCGACGATGCGATAGCCGTTGGGCGCATCGACATCGGTCAGCGTCACCTTGCCGCTGAACGTCGCCTTCACCGGACCGACCTTCAGCACCACGGTCGCCGTCATCTCGGTCGGCGACGCCATCTCGAGCGATTGGCAGCCGGGAATGCAGCGCCTGAGAATCTCGGGATCGTTGAGCGCAGCCCAGACCTTTGCCTTCGACGCCGGGATCCGCTGACTGTCGTTCATCTGCATCGCTTCCACCCTTGTTGCCGTTGCCTGTACGGCTCGACTAGGGGGACGGGCGGCTGCGTTCAATCGCCAGGAAGTACTAGGCGCGATTGGCCCGCCGGCCTCGCCCCGGAGCATGATTTCGCTGCATTGCCGTAAGCAAAATCAATGGCTTAAGTCGTCTCGTCCTACTACCAAGATCGCGATTACAAAGGCGGGGGCGCATGCTCCTATTCGCGCAACGAGCACGGCATTCAAGGGAGGAACGACGCACGACCGGGCCCAGGTCCAGGGGCAAGCGGCGAGATGACCACGGCACGCGCGACCAGCTCACGCGCCTATTGCGGCGGCAGCCGAGCACGCCATCGCAGATGCTAGCTGCGACTTTCCGTGTGTCTCCCACAATGTCGCAGCACGTGATGGCGGCGGCACGAGACGTCGTGGCCGAATCGCACATCGGCGACCGTCATCACGATGACCCTTCCATGACCGCGGTCAGCAAAAACCCAGTTGCAAAGTTTCGTTTGCGCTGTCTCTAATTAGAACCAATCAAAATCACTTTGGGAGGACTTCAAGTGTCTACAGTCAAACTGACGGTCAACGGCAAGGCCGTTGCTGTCGATGTCGAGGACCGCACGCTGCTGGTCCAGCTCCTGCGCGATCACCTCAACCTGACCGGGACCCATGTCGGCTGCGACACCAGCCAGTGCGGCGCCTGCGTCGTGCACATGGACGGCCGCGCGGTGAAATCCTGCACCATGCTGGCGGGGCAGGCCGACGGCACCAGCGTCACCACGATCGAGGGCATCGCCAAGGGCGACGAACTGCACCCGATGCAGGCCGCCTTCCGCGACAATCACGGCCTGCAGTGCGGCTATTGCACCCCGGGCATGATCATGTCGGCGATCGACATCGTGCACCGCCACAGTGGACAGCTCGACGAGGCGACCGTCCGCACCGAACTCGAAGGCAATATCTGCCGCTGCACCGGCTATCACAACATCGTCAAGGCGGTGCTGGACGCCGCCGGACGCATGAAGGTCTCGCAGGCGGCCGAGTAAGCGGCGCGCCTCGAAACAAGAACCACCATCGCAGCCGTCGATGGACGGCGCGGTCAAGCAAATTTCCGGTCGGGAGGACCAGACATGGGTGTTGAAGGCATCGGCGCACGCGTCGTGCGCAAGGAAGACAAGCGTTTCATTACCGGCAAGGGCCGTTACGTCGACGACATCAAGTTGACGGGCATGACCCATGCCTATTTCATCCGCAGCCCGCACGCGCACGCCAAGGTCAAGAAGATCGATTCGTCCGCGGCGCTGAAGATGCCGGGCGTGGTCGCGGTGCTCACCGGACAGCAGCTGGTCGACGACAAGGTCGGCAACCTGATCTGCGGCTGGGCCATCACCTCCAAGGACGGCACCCCGATGAAGATGGGCGCATGGCCGGCGATGGCGCCGGAGACGGTGCGCTTCGTCGGACAGGCAGTTGCCGTCGTGATCGCCGAAAGCAAAAATCTCGCGCGCGACGCGGCGGAAGCCGTCGTGGTCGACTACGAGGAGCTTCCCGCGGTCGCCGACATGCACGCCGCCATCAAGCCCGGCGCGCCGCAGCTTCATCCCGAGGCACCCGGCAACCAGGTCTATGACTGGGTGATCGGCGACGAGGGCGCGGTGAGTGCCGCCTTCTCGAAAGCCGCCAATGTGGTGAAGCTCGACGTCACCAACAACCGCCTTGCGCCGAATGCGATGGAGCCGCGCGCGGCGATCGCCGATTACGACACAGCCGAGGAGCACTTCACCCTCTACACGACGTCGCAGAACCCGCACGTCGCGCGTCTCGTGCTGTCGGCGTTCTACAACATCGCCCCCGAGCACAAGCTGCGCGTGATCGCGCCCGACGTCGGCGGCGGCTTCGGCTCCAAGATCTTCATCTATCCCGAGGAGATGGTGGCGCTGTGGGCCTCGAAGAAGGTCGGCCGTCCCGTCAAGTGGACCGGCGACCGCACCGAAGCCTTCCTCACCGACGCGCATGGCCGCGATCACATCACCCATGCCGAGATGGCCTTCGACGCCAACAACAAGATCATCGGCCTCAAGGTGAAGACCTACGCCAATTTCGGCGCCTACATGTCGCTGTTCTCGTCCTCGGTGCCGACCTATCTCTACGCGACGCTGCTGTCGGGCCAGTACAACATCCCGGCGATCCATGCCGAGGTGATCGGGGTCTACACCAACACCACGCCGGTCGACGCCTATCGCGGCGCGGGCCGGCCCGAGGCGAGCTATCTGATCGAACGGTTGATGGAGACGGCGGCGCGGCAGCTGAACGTCGATCCGGCCCAGTTGCGGCGGACCAACTTCATCACCCAGTTCCCGCACCAGACGCCTGTCATCATGGCCTACGACACTGGCGACTTCAACGCTTCGCTCGACGCGGCGATGAAGGCGATCGACTATGCCGGCTTCCCTGCCCGCAAGGCCAAGGCGAAGGCCGACGGCAAGCTGCGCGGCATCGGCGTGTCCTGCTACATCGAGGCCTGCGGCATCGCGCCGTCGAAGGCGGTCGGCAGCCTGGGCGCCGGCGTCGGCTTGTGGGAATCGGCCGAGGTGCGCGTCAACCCCGTCGGCACCATCGAGATCCTCACCGGCTCGCACAGCCACGGCCAGGGTCACGAGACCACGTTCTGCCAGCTCGTCGCGGAGCGCCTGGGCGTTCCGATCAGCCAGGTCTCGATCGTCCATGGCGACACCGACAAGGTGCAGTTCGGCATGGGCACCTACGGCTCGCGCTCGGCGGCCGTCGGCCTCACCGCGATCCTGAAGGCGATGGAGAAGATGGAATCCAAGGCCAAGAAGATCGCCGCGCATGCGCTGGAAGCGTCGGAGGCCGACATCGTCATCGAGAACGGCGAGTTCAAGGTGACAGGCACCGACAAGGCGATCGCCCTGCCGATGGTCGCGCTCGCGGCCTATACGGCGCACAACCTGCCTGACGGGATGGAGCCGGGCCTGAAGGAGAGCGCCTTCTACGACCCGACCAACTTCACCTTCCCGGCCGGCGCCTATATCTGCGAGCTCGAGGTCGATCCCGGCACCGGCAAGACCTCCTTCGTCAACTTCGTCGCGGCCGACGATTTCGGCCGGCTGATCAACCCGATGATCGTCGAGGGCCAGGTCCATGGCGGCCTCGTGCAGGGCATCGGGCAGGCGTTGCTCGAGCATGCGATCTATGATGCCAACGGCCAGCCGGTCACGGCCTCGTTCATGGATTACGCCATGCCGCGAGCCGACGACGTGCCGTCGTTCAACCTGTCCCACACCACGACGCTCTGCCCGGGCAATCCCTTGGGCATCAAGGGTTGCGGTGAGGCCGGCGCGATCGGCGCATCGGCGGCCGTGATCAACGCGATCACGGATGCGATCGGCAAGAACAACCTGGAAATGCCCGCAACCCCGGACCGGGTGTGGCGCACGATCCACGCGGCTTAAGGGAGGACCGAAGATGTACCAGACCACCTATCATCGCGCCTCCTCGGTCGACGAAGCCGCCAGCCTGTTCGCCAAGGGCAGCGAGTCGAAGTTCCTCGCTGGCGGTCAGACGCTGCTGCCGGTCATGAAGCAGCGCCTCGCAGGTCCCTCCGACGTCATCGACCTCGGCAGGATCAAGGAGCTGCAGGGCGTCGAGCTGTCGGGCGACACGCTGACCATCAAAGCGGCGACGACCTATTACGACATCATGACGAATGCCGATGTGAAGCAGGCGATCCCTGCGATCGCCTATCTCACCTCGGTGCTCGGCGACCCCGCCGTGCGTTATCGCGGCACGATCGGCGGCTCGATCGCCAACAACGATCCGGCTGCGGATTTCCCGGCAGCGCTGCTCGCGCTCGGCGCCACCGTGAAGACCAACAAGCGGTCGATTGCGGCGGATGATTTCTTTCAGGGCCTGTTCACGACGGCGCTGGAAGACGGCGAGATCATCACCGCCGTGTCATTCCCGGTGCCGGCGAAGGCAGGCTACGAGAAGATGCGGCATCCGGCCTCGCGCTTCGCGCTCACCGGCGTGTTCGTGGCGCAGACCAAATCGGGCGAGGTTCGGGTCGCCGCCACCGGCGCCTCGCAAACCGGCGTGATGCGGGTGGGCGCGATCGAAGCGGCGCTGAAGGCGAACTGGTCGCCATCGGCGATCGACAGCGTGACAATTTCGGCGAATGGATTGCTGGCCGACATCCACGGCACGGCGGAATATCGCGCCAATCTGATCAAGGTGATGGCACAACGCGCGGTCGCCGCCGCGGGCTGAACTTAGCGTCTCCACGCAAATTTTCCGCGGCGCGCACTTCGGTGCGCGCCGTTTTATTTTGGCCGTGCGGCATGAAAACCGCTTGCCTCGCTGGCGTGAAGGCGAGAAAAGTTAATCGGCCGATTAACTCGCTCAACAGAAGAAACGTCAGAGGCAATTGCCGACGCCGGCATGCGCCCGCGACCCGAGGAAACAACAACGTGCTCGACAAACCAGCCCCCACCTCCTCCGTCCGCGCTTCCGGCCCACTCTCGGGCTTCCGCATCGTCGAATTCGCCGGCATCGGACCCGGTCCGTTCGCCTGCATGATGCTGGCCGACATGGGCGCCGACGTCGTCACGCTCGACCGCGTCGGCGCGAAGAAGAGCATGAAGTCGGTGGCGGGGCGCGGCCGCAAGGTGATCGAGCTCGACCTCAAGGACAAGACCGCGATCGCGCAGGTGCTGGATCTGCTCGCGAGCGCCGACGCGCTGGTTGAGGGTTTTCGCCCCGGCGTGATGGAGCGGCTCGGGCTCGGGCCAGACGTCGTGCTCGCACGCAACCCGAAGCTGGTCTATGGCCGCATGACCGGCTGGGGCCAGGAAGGCCCGCTCGCCAACGCCGCCGGCCACGACATCAACTACATCTCCATCACCGGCGCGCTCGCCGCGATCGGCACGAAGGAGGCGCCGGTGCCGCCGCTCAATCTGGTCGGCGATTTCGGCGGCGGCGCGCTCTATCTCGTCGTCGGCGTGCTCGCAGCACTGCTGGAAGCGCAGAAGTCGGGCAAGGGCCAGGTCGTGGACGCGGCGATGTGCGACGGCGCGGCCTCGCTGATGTCGTTCTTCTTCGACATGGCCACGATGGGACGCTGGACCGAGGAGCGCAACCAGAACTTCCTCGATGGCGGCGCGCATTTCTACGGCGTCTACGAATGCGCCTGCGGGCACTTCGTCTCGATCGGCTCGATCGAGCCGCAATTCTACGCGCTGCTGCGCGAGCACGCCGGCCTCACCGACGCCGATTTCGACGCGCAGATGGACCGCAAGGCGTGGCCGGCGCTGAAGGAGAAGCTGAAGGCGGTGTTCAAGAGCAAGACGCGCGAGGACTGGTGCAAGATCATGGAAGGCACCGACATCTGCTTCGCGCCGGTGCTGACCATGTCGGAGGCGACGGAGCATCCGCACATGGTCGCCCGCAACGTCTTCATCGAGCGCCACGGCGTGAAGCAGCCGGCACCTGCGCCGCGATTCTCGCGCACGCCGTCGGCAGCGCGCGAGCCGGAGGCGGCGGAGATCGGGGCGGTGATGCAGGCGTGGCAGGCGCCGAAGTAATTTCCGCGGTCATCCCCGGGGCGCGCGGAGCGCGAGCCCGGGATCCATAACCACAGGAAGTCGTTTGGCGAAGACTCGGAGGTGTCACTTCGCGCGCCAACTCCTCCCTGTGGTTATGGGTCCCCACCCCCGTGCGCAATTGCGCACTAGGCGGGGACCACAGCCGTTGTGACGCGGCAGCTGTGTCCGCACGCGCCGCGCCCTACGCCGCGCTATCCACCTTCAACACGCCGCGGCGGATCTGATCCTCCTCGATCGATTCGAACAGGGCCTTGAAATTGCCCTCGCCAAAGCCGTCGTCGCCCTTGCGCTGGATGAACTCGAAGAAGATCGGGCCGATCGCGTTGGCCGAGAATATCTGCAGCAGCACCTTGGTCTGGCCGCCGTCGACCACGCCCTCGCCGTCGATCAGGATGCCGTTCTTCCGGAGACGCGCGACATCCTCGCCGTGCTTGGGCAGGCGCGTATCGATCTTCTCGAAATAAGTGTCGGGCGGCGACGGCATGAACGGCAGGCCGGCCTCGCGCAGGCCTTCGATGGTGCGGTAGATGTCGCGGCAGCCGCAGGCGATGTGCTGGATGCCCTCGCCGCGATAGGTCTGCAGATATTCCTCGATCTGGCCGGAATCGCCGGCGTCCTCGTTGATCGGAATGCGGATCTTGCCGTCGGGACTGGTCAGCGCGCGCGAGAACAGGCCGGAGGCGCGGCCCTCGATGTCGAAGAAGCGGATCTGGCGGAAGTTGAACAGTTTTTCGTAGAAGCCGGCCCAGACATTCATGCGGCCGCGATGGACGTTGTGGGTGAGATGGTCGAGATAGAACAGGCCGGCGCCATGCGGCTTGGGATCGCGCGCGCCCAGCCATTCGAACTCGGCGTCATAGGCCGAGCCCTTGGCACCATAGCAATCGACCAGATAAAGCAGGCTGCCGCCGATGCCCTTGATCGCGGGCACGTCGAGCGTCTTCTGCGCCGATGACACATCGGCCGGCTCGGCGCCGAGCGCAATCGCACGGTCATAGGCCGCCGTGGCATCGACGACGCGAAACGCCATCGACGGCGCACAGGGGCCGTGGGCGGCGACGAACTCATAGCCGTGAGTGCCGGGCTCCTCGTTGACGAGATAGTTGATGTCGCCCTGGCGATAGACCGTGATCTTCTTGGTCTTGTGCCGCGCGACGGGCGCATAGCCCATCAGCTTGAACAAAGCGTGCAACTCTTGCGGATTGGGGTGGGCGTATTCGACGAACTCGAATCCGTCGGTGCCCATCGGGTTGTCGGCAGTGATCGTGGCCGGCGGTGCATCGTGCGGAAACGGTCCCATGGTGTTCTCCCGAATGGCTGCTGACAGGAACTATCCTTCATGGGGCGCGCAAGGAGCGTGCAAAGGGGCCGCCGATTGGCTATCATACGCACGATCCGTGCATCAAATGGGCAGAATGCGCATGATTTCGGTGGATGCCTTCGATCTCAAGATCCTAGGTGCGCTGCAGGACGACGGTCGCCTCACCAACCAGGAGCTCGCCGAGCTCGCGGGCCTGTCAGCCTCGCAATGCTCGCGGCGGCGGATGCGGCTGGAGGAGGAGAAGGTGATCGCGGGCTACCACGCCGACCTTTCCAGCGAGGCGCTCGGCTTCGGCGTGATCGCCTTCATCCAGGTGGGACTGGCGACGCACTCGCCGGACAATTCCAAGCGTTTTCGCGCGCTGGTGAACCGGATCGACGAGATCCAAGAGGCGTATTCGCTGACGGGCGATGCCGACTATGTGCTCAAGGCCGTGCTGCGCGATCTCAAGGGCCTGTCGAACCTCGTCAATGACGTGCTGATGCCGCACCAGAGCGTGGCGCATGTGCGCTCCTCGATCGTGCTGGACCGCCTGAAGGAGAGCTCGAAGCTGCCGCTGAAGGAGATCAAGCCCGGCTGAAATCGAGGGAACTATGGCATTCGCGCTGACAACGCGATCTGCGATGATCGCAGCTCTAGTTGCGGAGGTTCAACATGGCGCTCCAGCTGCGACCGAATTGCGAATATTGCGATTGCGACCTGCCGCCCGACGCGACCAATGCGCGGATCTGCTCCTATGAATGCACGTTCTGCGCGGATTGCGTCGAGACCAAGCTGTTCAATGTCTGCCCGAACTGCGGCGGCGGCTTCGCCCCGCGTCCGATCAGACCGGCGCAGGAATGGCGGCCGGGCGTGTGCACGACGAAGCAGGCGCCGTCCGACAAGCGGGTGCACCTGAAGTACAGCGTCGAGGATGTCGCGGCGCATTGCGCGCGGGTGCGCGACGTGCCGCCGGAGAGGCGTTGATTTGACCCGTCACTCCTCAGCCACGATCGTCCCTTCGACCTCGCCGAACCCGACGCGATAGCCGTTGCCCTGGCACCAGCCGCGCATGACGAGGCTGTCGCCGTCCTCCAGGAACGAGCGCTTGGCGCCGCCGGGCAGCTCGACCGGCTCGGTGCCGTTCCAGCTGATCTCGAGCAGGCTGCCGCGCTGGTTCTTCTCCGGGCCGGAGATGGTGCCGCTCCCTAAGAGATCGCCAACATTCATGGCGCAGCCGCTTGAGGCGTGATGCATCAGCTGCTGCACCGACGACCAGTACATGTACTTGAAATTTGTGCGGCTGATGCTGGCGGGCGCATTGGTGCCGGCGGCGCGCAAGGAGACGTCGAGCTCGACATCGTAATTCTGCGGCTTGGTCTGCTTGAGATAATCGAGCGGCACCGGCTGCTGCTCCGGCCCGTTCAGGCGGAACGGCTCCAGCGCTTCGCGCGTCACCACCCAGGGGCTGATCGAGGTCGCGAACGCTTTTGCCAGGAACGGGCCGAGCGGCACATATTCCCATTGCTGGATGTCGCGCGCGCTCCAGTCGTTGAGCAGCACGAAGCCGAAGATCATCTCCTCGGCCTGGCTCTCGGTGAGCATGCTGCCCATCGGCGACGGCTGGCCGATCACGACGCCCATCTCCAGCTCGAAATCGAGCCGCTTGCACGGCGCAAAGCTCGGCAGCTCCGCATTCGGCGGCTTCAGCTGCCCGCGCGGCCGCTTCACCCTGGTGCCGGAGACCACGACGGTGGAGGCGCGGCCGTTATACGCGATCGGCATATGCAGCCAGTTCGGCTGCAGCGCATTGTCCTTGCCGCGGAACATCACGCCGACATTGGTGGCGTGCTCCTTCGACGAATAGAAATCGGTGTAGCCGGAGACGGCGAAGGGCAGATGCAGTCTAACATCGCGCATGGGCACCAGAGCCTGCTTGCGCAGCTCCTCGTTGTCACGCAGCTCCGGATGATCCGCACGCAACAGCTCGCTGATACGTGCGCGGGTCCTGGTCCAGACCTTCGGGCCCAGCGCCATGAAGGGATTGAGCGAGGGACCCGAGAACACGCCGAGTGGCCCGACCTCGAGACGGGACTCCTGCTCGAGTTCCCAGAGATCGAGCACGTAGTTTCCGATCGCGACGCCGACCCGCGGTGTCGGATTGGCCGCGGTCGAGAACACGCCGTAAGGCAGGTTCTGGATCGGGAAGTCCGAGGCCGGATCAACGTCGATGAAGGAGCGGAGGCTGGGGTCATTGGGATGGGGCATTGGTTTCCCGTGGGCGCAGCGGTGATGGTGTCATCCTCCCCTGGAGGGGGAGGGTCGGTTCGCATGAAGCGAAGCGTAATGCGAAGCGGGGTGGGGTGATCTCTCCAATTGGGCACCGCCTCAATGGAGAGACTGTCACCCCACCCCGCTCGCTGACGCGAGCGACCCTCCCCCTGGGAGGGTAAGCAAGACTACGGCCGGTTCGGATCGAAGCGCTTCTCCAGGCCGTTCCAGCAATCGGCGTAATCGTCCTGCAGCGTCGACGACTTCGCCGCATGCGCGGTGACGCGCTGCGGGTAGCGGGTCTCGAACATGAAGGCCATGGTGCCGGTCAGCTTCACCGGCTTCAATTCGCCGTTGCTGGCATGCTCGAAGGCGTCGCGGTCGGGGCCGTGCGGCAGCATGCAATTGTGCAGCGAGATGCCGCCGGGGACGAAGCCCTGCGGCTTGGCGTCGTAGACGCCGTAGATCAGGCCCATGAACTCGCTCATGATGTTCATGTGATACCAGGGCGGCCGGAAGGTGTTTTCGGCGACCATCCAGCGCTCCGGGAAGATTACGAAGTCGATATTGGCGGTGCCCGCCGTCTCCGACGGCGAGGTCAACACCGTGAAGATCGAGGGATCGGGATGGTCGAAGCCGATCGCGCCGACGGGAGAGAAGGTACGCAGATCATACTTGTACGGCGCGTAATTGCCGTGCCAGGCGACGACGTCGATCGGCGAATGCGGCAACGTGGTCTTGAACAGCGAGCCGCCCCATTTCACGTAGAGCTCGGTCGGCGTGTCCTTGTCCTCGTAGCTTGCGACCGGCGTCAGGAAGTCACGCGCATTGGCGAGGCAATTGGCGCCGATCGGCCCGCGCTCCGGCAGCGTGAAGGCGCCGCCATAATTTTCGCAGAGATAGCCGCGCGCCGGCCCGTTCGGAATCTCGACGCGAAACTTGACGCCGCGCGGGATCACCACGATCTCGCCAGGCTCGGCATCGATGCGGCCGAACTCGGTGACAAGGCGCAGATTGCCCTGCTGCAGCACGAACATCAGCTCGCCGTCGGCATCATAGAAATGCTGGTCCACCATCGACTTGGTGATGAGGTAGACATGCGCGGCCATGCCAGCCTGCGTATTCACATCCCCCGCCGTCGTCATGGTCTGCACGCCCTGAATGAAGGTGACCTCCTCCTTCGGCAGCGGCGTCGGATCCCAGCGCAGCTGCGCGATCGGCAGGTCGTATTCATGGCACGGCGCCGAACGCCACAGCCCGGCGTCGACCTTCTCGAAGCGGCCGGAATGCTTCACTGAGGGGCGGATGCGGTAGAGCCAGGAGCGCTCATTGCTGCCGCGCGGCGCGGTGAAGGGCGAGCCCGAGAGCTGCTCGGCATAGAGTCCGTAGGCGCAGCGCTGCGGCGAGTTGCGCCCGATCGGCAGCGCGCCCGGCAGCGCCTCGGTTTCGAAAGAGTTGCCGAAGCCGGACATGTAGCCCGGCGTCACCTGGGCCGAGCTGCGGATGATCTGATCAGGCGAGGTATTGATGTTCATGACTATCCTCCTCCTTGCAAAGCGGCCCACATTTCCTGGTCGCGCTTGTCGGTCCAGATCACGGGGTCGTCGATACCGGATGCTTCGTCGTAGGCGCGCGACACGTTGAACGGCAGGCAGTGCTCGTAAATGGCAAAGCTCGAGAATTTCGGATCCATCACCTCGCGCGTCGCCGCCATCGATTCCTTTAAGCTGCGGCCCCTGGCGACCGAGATTTCGGCCGCGCCATAGAGCGAGGTGACGAAGTCGCGCGTCATCGCGATGGCCTCGCGCACCGTGGCGGTGCCCTTCAGCGCATCGCCGCGGCCCGGCGCGATCGCCTTCGGATTGAAGTTGCGGATCTCGTTCAGCGTCATCGGCCATTCGCGCAAATGCGCATCGCCGCAATAGCAGGCCGAGTGATATTCGATGAGGTCGCCCGAGAACATCACCTCTGCATCCGGCACCCAGCCGACGATGTCGCCCGAGGTGTGGCCGGCGCCCAGCTGCATCAGGCGCACCTCGCGCTTGCCGAGATAGATCGTCATCTCGCCTTCGAAGGTCAGCGTCGGCCAGGTCAGGCCGGGAATGCTCTGCGCATCCTGGAACAGGCGCGGAAAGCGGCCGTACTCGGAATCCCAATCCTGCTGGCCGCGCTCCGCAATCAGCCGATGAGTCTCCTGCGAGGCGACGATACCTTGGGCGTGATAGGCGGAGGCGCCTAGCACGCGCACGGCGTGATAATGCGACAGCACGACATATTTAATCGGCTTGTCGGTCACCGTGCGGACCCGCTCGATCACCTTGTTCGCCATGGCCGGCGTCGCCTGCGCGTCGAACACGAGGCAGCCATCGTCGCCGACGATCACGCCGGTGTTGGGATCGCCCTCGGCGGTGAAGGCATAGAGATCGGTGCCGATCTCGGAGAAGGTGATCTTCTTCTCGGAGAGATCGCCGGTGGATGCGAAGTTCTTCGCCATCAATTCGTCCTTCAGGTCAGGGTTATTGTTGTTGCTGTTGCTGCTGCTGGCCGTCGATCATGCGGCGCTTGGCGAGTCCGATCGCCTCGCGCAGCACGTCGATGTCGCCGATATGGTTGGCGAGGATCAGAACCAGCGCCGCGTCGAAATCGGCGCTCTGCTCCTCGGTCAGGCCGCGATGCGCCTCGACGATGGCGCGGAAGGCATCGTCGGGGCGCGCGAAGTTCGAGCTGGTGGAGAGCGGCATGCCAGACCTCAATACAAACCTTCGGCCCGCGCCAGCGCCGCCGCGATCGCCGAACGCGTCGGATGACGGAAGCGCGCCGCGACATAACCGTCGGGCCTCAGCAGGTAGGCGGCCCCCGGCTCGGCGCCATAGCGCTTCGCGACCAGGCCCGAGGGATCGGCAAATTCACCGTCGGCACCAATGCGGATGCCCTTGATACCATCAGGCGCATCGATCGGCGCACCATTGCTGAACGACAGCAAGGTGAAGTCCGTTCCAGCCCTGCGGAAAGCGTCGGTCAGATAGATCTGCTCGCCGGCGCGCGTTGCGACGGGCGCGTCGAGCATCGAACCGCCGGGCGGGGGTCCACCGCGCCACGTATCCGCATCCAGCGAGGACAGCGGCGTATCGTAGCTGCACGGCACCGACAGCCGACCGCCATTGACCATGCGCTTGCCGAATTCGGTCTCCTTGGCCAGCGACAGCACCGCCTTGCGCAACCGCGCCTCCTGATGCGAGTTCGGTGCCATGAAGTCGGTCGAGCGCGTCGATTCGCGGATGTTCTCGTCGGCCGCTGCGCTGCGCTCGATGTGGTAGCTCTCCAGCAGGCTCGCAGGCGATTTACCGCGCAGCACCCGGTCGAGCTTCCAGGACAGATTCTCCGCGTCTTCGAGACCGGAGTTCGCGCCACGCGCGCCGAAGGGCGAGACCTGGTGCGCGGAATCGCCGGCAAAGATCACGCGGCCATGGATGAAGCGGTCCATCCGCCGGCACTGGAATTTGTAGAGCGAAATCCACTCGAACTCGAACTTGTCATGACCGAGCATGCGCGCGATCCGCGGCCGCACGTTTTCCGGCTTCTTCTCGAGGACCGGATCGGCATAGCGATTGAGCTGGAGATCGATGCGCCAGACATCGTCGGGCTGCCGGTGCAGCAGCGCCGAACGCCCGGCATGGAACGGCGGATCGAACCAGAACCAGCGCTCGGTCGGAAATTCCGCGGTCATCTTGACGTCGGCGATCAGGAACTGATCCTCGAAGACCTGGCCGGCGAATTCCGCCCCGACCATCTGCCGCAGCGAGGAGCGCGCGCCGTCGCAGGCGACGACATAGCGCGCATTCAGGCCATAGGCGCCCTCGGGCGTCTCGATCGTCAGCAGCGCGGAATCGTTGCGCTGCTCGAGCGCCGTCACCTTGTTGCGCCAGCGCAGGTCGATCTCCGGCAGCTCGTTGATGCGATCAACCAGATAGGCCTCGGCGTAATATTGCTGGAGATTGATGAAGGCCGGCCGCTTGTGACCGTCTTCGGGCAGGAGATTGAACTGGTAGAGCTGCGACTCGCCATGGAAGATCCGCCCCACACTCCACACCACGCCCTTCTCGACCATGCGGTCGCCGACGCCGAGCCGGTCCCAATATTCCAGCGAGCGTTTCGAGAAGCAGATCGCGCGCGAGCCCTCGCCGATGCGGTCGGCGTCATCGAGCAGCACGACGCGCTGGCCGCGCTGGGCAAGATCGATCGCCAGCGACAACCCGACCGGGCCCGCGCCGACGATCACGACCGGATGCGCCGCGGGGCTCGAGCCGGGGCGGTCCTGATCGGGGTGACGGCGGTAGCCGAACTGGGTCTTGGCTTGAGCGGTCTTGGCGTGAGGGGTATTGGCCGGCGCCATACACGAACCTCGGCTCTGGTCAGGACAGGATCGATCTGCTAGATAGTCTCACGTGCAACTATTTTGGACCGGAGCCGGCCGGCCGTCAACTGGAATTCGGAGGCGCTCTCCTTGGCGAGGACATCCAGCGACATCGCGCTCAAGGCGCGCACGGCCGACGAGGCCTCGGCGCGGCCAAAGCCCCGGCTCGATCTGTTCAAGTTCGTGCCGTTCCGCCTAAACCGGCTCGCAGCGGAGGTCAGTTCCGCGCTGTCGGTCGAGTATCAGGAACGCCACGGCCTCGACATTCCGGCCTGGCGCGTCATCGCCACGCTCGGCTTCCGCAATGATGCCTGCAGCGCGCAATACATTGCGCAATGCACCCGCACGCACAAATCCACCATCAGCCGCGCAGTGACGGCGCTGCTCAGCGACGGCCTGATCGAGCGGGTCGAGAACGCAGCCGACCGCCGCGAATTCCGCCTGCAACTGACGAAAAAGGGCCGCGCGCTCTACGAGGAGCTGTTCCCGCAATTGCTGCGGCGGGAGGACGAGATCCTCGCCTGTCTCTCCGCGCAGGAGCGCAAGCAGCTCTCGGCCCTGCTCGGCAAGATCGAGCAGAGCCTCGATCTGATCCAGACCAGCGAAGAGGCGGATGCGAAGCAGGCGTATTAGGGCGCCCACCCATAAAGGCGCAGACGTCAGCTTTTGGGAGTTCGGTTGAGAAAGCTTGGTAGGACCGTGACGGCAGCGACGTATATAGCGATGCTCCTTGTGGCGTTTGCCGCGACTCGCGCATACGCTGCTGACATAGGTTATCTGGCTCCTCCTGGAGTCGCGGCAAACGAGTTTCCCTCACCGCAGCGTCCTGTCGCACGGATCGTCAGCCCGCGCCGCTCCGCCGAAGAGCGCCGCGACGCCCTCAACGAGGCCGGTCAAATCGCACGCGCTCTTGAACTGAAGCCAGGGATGGTAGTCGGCGACATTGGAGCAGGCAGTGGCTACCACACGGTCAGGCTCTCGCACCTCGTCGGATCCGCCGGCTCTGTCGTTGCCCAGGACGTCACGCGGGATTACCTCGTCGAACTCGCCAGGCGAACAAAACTTCTGAAGTTGACAAACGTGCAATTCGCGCTCGGCGAACCACACGACCCGCGTCTGCCCGCTTCCTCGCTGGACGCCGCAATCCTTGTGCATATGTATCACGAGATAGCCCAGCCTTATGCCTTCCTCTACAATCTCGCGCCCGCCTTGAAGCAGGGTGCGCGGGTCGGAATTGTCGATCTTGAGCTTCCGACGGCGAAGCATGGCACGCCAATTGCGCTCTTGCGCTGCGAGTTGATCGCCGTCGACTATCGCGAGATCGCCACATATAAGCTCGCAGGGGGCGGAGGATACCTGGCGGTATTCTCTCCTCCGGAGCTAGCGGCTCGAAAATCTCCCCACGATATCGTTGCTTGCGGGGATCCTGCCGGTGTTCGTTGACATCACGCCCGCCTCCCGTCTCAACCCATCCTACGAACTCTACGAGGAGCTGTTCCCGCAATTGCTGCGGCGGGAGGACGAGATCCTCGCCTGCCTGTCGGCGCAGGAGCGCAAGCAGCTCTCGGCCCTGCTCGGCATGATCGAGCAGAGCCTCGATCTGATCCAGACCGGCGAAGAGGCGGATGCGAAGCAGGCGTATTAGCCACCGCTGTCATTCCGGGGCGCCGCGCAGCGGTGAGCCCGGAATCCATCGCGACATCAGCTGCGTCGACAGATGGATTCCGGGTTCGCGCTTCGCGCGCCCCGGAATGACGCTACGGTGTCACTTTACAAACGACCGCGTCGGCGGCAGATGCAGCGCCCAGGCATCGACCTCATCGCTGGCGCGCGGATAGATCTCCGTCACGATCGGATCATGGCCGGGGATGAACCTGTCGGGATGGCCGGCGAGGCGCTCGATCGTGTCCCAGCCCTGCGCCATGTCGCCGACATTATAAACGATCGGGAACGGACTCTTGCGCTGCAGATTGGCGTAGTAGTGCGCGGCATCGGAGGCCAGCACCACGGAGCCGCGCGCGGTCTCGACCTTCACCACCTGCAAGCCGTCGGAATGGCCGCCGACGCGGTGCACGGTCACGCCGGGAGCAACCTCGCCGTCGCCGGAATAGAAGGTGACGCGCTCGCCATAGACGTGGCGCACCATCAGCGTGACATGCTCGACCGAGAACGGGTGGCGCAGCAGGCCGTTGCACATGCAGCGCCCGGTCGCGTAGGCCATCTCGCGCTCCTGCAGATGGAAGCGCGCATTGGGAAAGCGGTCGAGATTGCCGGCATGGTCGTAGTGCAGATGCGTCACGATGACGTCACGAATGGCTGACGCCGCGACGCCGAAACGCTCCAGCGCATCGACGGGATTGAGCGTGAGCTTGCGCGCCCGCGCGCTCGCCTCCTCGGCGTTGAAGCCGGTATCGACCAGAATGTCGCGGCCGTGCCCTCGAATCAGCCAGACGAAATAATCGAGGTCCTGCGCCGCGCTGTCATGCGGGTCGGGCACGAGGAAGTTCATGTGGGGGGTGCGCGGCGACATCGTCGCATAGCGCAGGGCGTAGATTTCGTAGACGTTTCCCATGGGCTCGCTTTATTTTCGAGTTGGATCTTTTGGAGCGATCGCGCACACCAAGCCATCGTCGGCAGGAAAGGTCAAACGCGTGGCGTTGCGGCAGAGGCGGTCGGCAATGTGAGATCGATCACGTCTTCACCGCCATGGCCGGACTAAGGTCCGCCGACAGCATCGAGGTACCGAGGACCGTCATGACAACCCCATCCATTCCTCTCGCGGCATGCCCATCCGCTGCGGTCCATCATCGGGATAAGGTCGAATCTCCAAGCGGTTGACGCCCTCCGTCCCCGGTTTGATAATGAGGTAAGCGTAAGTTAAGGTCGCCGCGGCGCAAGCTGGAACGGCGCCTTTTGGCTGGACCGCGCTGATTATGAAAATTCGCTTCTTTTTTCTTCTGCCCTTGCTGATCTCGCTCGTCCCGACGGCCCCCTCGCTTGCGGCCGGCGACCGTTTTGCGCTGGTCATCGGCAACGCCAAATATCCGGATGCGGATGCCCCGCTGAAGGAACCGATCAACGATGCGCGCGCCGTCGCCGACGAGCTCAAGCGCGACGGCTTTTCGGTCGAGCTCGGCGAGAATCTGACCGGCGACGCCATGCGCCGCGCCTTCGACAAGCTCTACGGCAAGATCAAGCCGGGCTCGGTCGCGCTGGTGTTCTTCTCGGGTTTCGGCATCCAGTCCGCGCGCCAGAGCTATTTGCTGCCGGTGGATGCGCAGATCTGGACCGAGTCCGACGTGCGCCGCGATGGCTTCAGCCTCGAGACGGTCCTCGGCGAGCTCAACACCCGCGGCGCCGGCGTCAAGATCGCGCTGGTCGATGCGTCCAGGCGCAACCCGTTCGAGCGCCGGTTCCGCAGCTTCTCGGCGGGCCTGACCCCGGTGATCGCACCGAACGGCACGCTGGTGATGTACTCGGCGGCGCTGGCCTCGGTGGTCTCGGACGCCGGCGGCGATCGCAGCCTGTTCGTCCAGGAGCTGCTGAAGGAAATCCGCGTTCCCGACCTGATGGCCGAGGAGACGCTGAACCGCACCAAGATGGGCGTCACCCGCGCCTCGCGCGGCGAGCAGGTGCCGTGGATTTCCTCGTCATTGGCCGAAGATTTCTCGTTCATTCCGGGCGCCGGCGGATCGCGTCCGGCAACGCCGCCACCCGCGCCTCCCGCTGCGCCGGCTGTCGTCGCCAACAACCCGCCGCC
>NZ_JADYVO010000025.1:0-79176 GCF_020193825.1 Bradyrhizobium sp. NBAIM18 | reverse complement strand
GGTCCATCGCACAGCTCTCTCGCCAAGGCATCGGCTGATCCTCCCAGCCGATAGAGAACTGTTACCCATCCATCCGGTCTACTGTGTTACCCATCTATCCGGTCTGGACATCGCGCCACCTTCTCCCACAAGGGGAGAAGGGAAGAAGCGCCCTCATCGAGCGCAATATACTTGGCGAACAGGAGACGCCCATGGACTTTCATCACTCCGCCCGTTCGCTGGAGCTCCAGGACCGCGTTCGCCAGTTCATGCAGGCCCATGTCGAGCCGGTCGAGGAGCTCTATTACGAGCAGGTCAAGCCGGAAGCGTCACGCTACAAGACTCCGCAAATCCTTCAGGATCTGAAGCGGCGGGCGCGCGAGCAGGGGCTCTGGAACCTGTTCCTGTCCGGCGAGCACGGGCCGGGTCTGACCAATCTCGAATACGCGCCGGTGAAGGAGATCATGGGCCGCATCCTCTGGGCGCCCGAGGTCTTCAACTGCTCCGCGCCCGATGTCGGCAACATGGAGGTGCTCGCAAACTACGGCACCAAGGCGCAGCAGGAGCGCTGGCTGAAGCCGCTCCTGGAGGGGCGCATCCGCTCCGGCTTCTCGATGACGGAGCCGCAGGTCGCCTCCAGCGACGCCACCAACATCCAGTGCGAGATCCGGCGTGACGGCGACGACTACGTGATCAACGGCCGCAAATGGTTCACCTCAGGCGCGATGAACGAGGATTGCGAGATCCTGATCGTGATGGGCAAGACCGCGCCCGACCATCCCGACCGCCATCGCCAGCAATCCATGATCCTGGTGCCGAAGAATACGCGTGGCGTGCGCATCGTCCGCGACATGCTCACCTACGGCTATGATGATGCACCTAGCGGCCATCCCGAGATCGTCTACGACAACGTCCGCGTGCCCGCCGAGAACATTTTGCTCGGCGAGGGCCGCGGCTTCGAGATCGCGCAAGGCCGGCTCGGCCCCGGCCGCATTCACCACTGCATGCGCCTGATCGGCTGCGCCCAGCGGGCGCTGGAATTGATGTGCCAGCGCGCGGTCTCGCGCGTCGCCTTCGGCAAGCCGCTCGCAGAGCAGGGCTCGGTACGCGAGGACATCGCGCACTCCTTCTGCGAGATCGCGCAGGCGCGCCTGCTCACCTTGCAAGCCGCCGACAAGATGGACCGCGAGGGCAACAAGGCCGCGCGCGACCTGATCGCCGCGGCCAAGATCGTGGTCCCCAGCATGGCCGCCCGCGTCATCGACTGCGCCATCCAGATCCACGGCGCCGCCGGGGTCTCGCAGGACACGTTCCTCGCGCGCGCTTACGTCTACGCCCGCTTCATCCGCATCGGCGACGGGCCGGACCAGGTGCATCTCGCAGCGGTGGGCAAGGAGCTGATCAGGCGGGGCGGGGTGATGGGATAGGTCGCGATGCAGTATGGGCTCCGCCGCTCAAGGAGCGCATCCTGGCCCTCGCAAAGGATCCGCGGCTGATCACGATCGGCGATCACGTCGCGCTGGGGCATCCGCTCGTCCGCGAGGTCAACGGGACCTGGGTGGGCAGCTCCTGCATGCAGCTGTTGGCGGGAGGCGCGATGATGCTGCAGAAGACGACGCAGCTGACCGAAGGCGAGCGCGCAAGACTCGACAGCATCATCGAATTCGAGCGGCGGCACTTGCTTGCGGATCTACGCGCCGGTCGCCCGGATGTGATCCTGGTGGATACCCATCTTCTGAGCGCGGTCCCGTTCGACTGGCTGGCCTGGGCGAGGTCCGATCCCGAGCTCGAGGCCGAGCTAAGTCGTTACCGCGAGGTCGAGGATACCGGCGGCCGCGTCCGGATCCTGGTCGCTCGATCGGGTTCGGAGCGGTAATAGCCCGTCCCGTTGTGCGCGGGCCGCGGCACGGGCGCCACGCTCGCCATGCTGACATCATGCCAGTGTTTTGCCCGACGAGTCAAAATCGATTCGTAAAAACAGCAGGCTTTCACCCCCGGCTACCAAGCCATTGAAAAACCTCACCCGCCTACTGTGCATGGGGTTGTTTTTCGCCTTTTGGTTTGAACGCGCCCCGCCGCCCGTCTTTCGAGCGCGTTCGCCCCGTCACCCCGCCTTGGCGATGCGCCCGTCCACCGACCCCGCGCGCAGATTCTGGAAGAACGTCTCCACCTCCCGCGACAGCGTCTGCGCCGTCTCGGTCAGGCTGCTGGCGGCGGTGAACACCGAAGCCGCCGCGGTATCGGTCTCGCCGATGGCATCGCGCAGCGAGGTGATGTTCGCCACCAGCGTCTCATTGCCTTGGGCGGCGCTTTGCGCGTTGGAGGAGATCTCGCGCGTGGCCTGGTCCTGCTGACTGACGGCGCCGGCAATCGCGGACGTGACCTCGTTGATCTCGCGCACCGCCCCACCGATCTCGCGCACGGCGTCGACGGCGTTCCGCGTCGAGGCCTGGATCATCGCGACGTTCTCGCTGATCTCGGCCGTGGCCTTGGCGGTCTGGCCCGCGAGCGCCTTCACCTCGTGGGCGACGACGGCAAAGCCGCGGCCGGCATCGCCGGCGCGCGCCGCCTCGATGGTGGCGTTCAGCGCGAGCAGGTTGGTCTGCTCGGCGATCGCCTGAATCAAATTGAGCACGCCGTCGATGCGTTGCGTCGCTGCGGCGAGGCTCTCGATCTCGGAGATCGACTTCTCGGTGCGCTGGCCGGTCTGCTCGACCGCGCCGGCGCTCTGCCGCACCTGGCGGCCGATCTCCACCACCGAGGCCGAAAGCTCCTCGGCCGCGCCCGCGACCGCGGTGACGTTGTGCGAGGCCCGCTCGGTGGCGTTCGCCGCGGTGCCGGCGCGGCTGTTCGCATCCGCCGTGACCCGCGTGATGGTCTGCGCGGTCTCGCGCATGACGGAAGCGTTGTCGCTGAGGCCGCGCATGATCGCGCCGATCGCCTCGCGAAATTGCTCGACGGACCGCTCGACGTGACGGGCGCGCTCCTCGCGCGCGGCGGCGTCCTGCGACACTTGCGAGGCGAGGTTGCGGTTGCGCCCCATCGAGTCCTGGAACACCTGGATGGCGCGGGCCAGCGCGCCGATCTCGTCGGCGCGGTCGGAGTGCGGCACCACGACATCGTCGGCGCCGTCGGCGACCTGCTTGATGGTGGCGGTGATCGCGGCGAGCGGCCGGGCGATCGAGCGGGCAATGATGACGATGCCAGCGACGACGAGGGCCAGCGCCACGCCGCCGAGGCAGGTGAGGATGAACGACAATGTGCGGGCGGTCTCGGTCTGCTGCGCGATCAGCCTGCCGCGCTCGGCATAGACTTTGGACAGCGCCTCGAGGTCCTTGTTCAGCGCCGAGCGGACGCTGCGGTTGGCGTCGTTGTCGCCCCATTCGCGGCCCGCTGCCGCGTTGATCTCGACGCCGCGCCGCACCAGCTCCTTGCGGAACTCGACGAACTGCTCGATGCGCTTCTTGAAGGTCGCGAACTGCTCGGCATCGTCGGCCTTGACGATGGTCTCCCAGCGCTTCACGACGTCGAGGATCTGGGCGTTGAACTTGAGCAGGCCGTCGCCGTATTTCTTCACCACGGCCGGCTCGGTCGACATGTAGATGCCGCGCGATTCCATCACCACCGCATAGACGAGGGAGTTGACCCGCTCGACGTTCAGCGCGGCGGCATTGGCCGTCTCAATCGCGACTGCGAGGTCCGCGCTGCGGCGGCTGTTGTAGTCGGACAAGATCGCGATCGCTGCCGTGAGCAGCGCGAACAGCGCGAAGATCGCATAGAGCTTGCTGGCAAGCGTGAAGCGGCCTGCCGGCTTGGCGGCATTCCCAGATCGGTCGGATGTCATGATGTTCAAGGAGCCCGGATTGGCCTGACCGGCCGGTGAACGGGGTCAGGCAAATTGTTGCAAAACTATGCAGAACGAAGATGGACGCCTCGTTAACGCGCGGCCCGGCCGCCTCCGTCCTTGGTCGAAGGAAAGGCAAGTCATTTCAGCGTCTTGATCCGAAGGTTTAGTTTCAGGATAGTCTTTTGGGATAGTCTTGGAGTCGGCCGTTGGCCGAGCAACCCCGGAGAGACCCTTGGTCTACCGCCACAGCATCGACGCCACGACCTACAGCTTCCCCGACCTGCGCGACCTGCTCGCCAAGGCAACACCCCCGCGCTCCGGCGACCGGCTGGCCGGCATTGCCGCTGCCAGCTCCGAGCAGATGATCGCCGCGCGGATGGCGCTCGCCGATGTGCCGCTCGGCCAGTTCCTGCAGGAAGCCGTCGTTCCCTACGAGGCCGACGAGGTCACCCGCCTCGTCATCGACAGCCATGACGCCAGGGCTTTCGCGCCGGTGGCATCGCTGACGGTCGGCGCCTTCCGCGACTGGCTGCTGTCGGACGCCGCAACCCCCGAGATCCTGCGCAAGCTGGCGCCCGGCATCACGCCGGAGATGGCGGCCGCGGTGTCGAAGCTGATGCGCAACCAGGATCTGATCCTGGCGGCCCGGAAATGCGAGGTCACCACCGCCTTTCGCAACACCATCGGCCTGAAGGGGCGGATGAGCACGCGCCTGCAGCCGAACCATCCCTTCGACGATGCAAGGGGCATCACCGCCTCAATCCTCGACGGCATCCTGCTGGGGGCAGGCGATGCCTGCATCGGCATCAATCCCGCCAGCGACGACCCCGCCGTTATCGCGCAATTGCTGCGGCTGCTCGACGAGATCATCGCGCGGCTGCAGATCCCGACGCAAGGCTGCGTCCTGACCCATGTCACGACGACGCTGTCGCTGATCGGGCAGGGCGTGCCGGTCGACCTCGTCTTCCAGTCGGTCGCGGGCACCGAGGCCGCCAACCGCAGCTTCGGCATCGACCTCCCACTGCTGAAGGAGGCGCAAGAGGCCGGGTTATCGCAGTCGCGCGGCACGGTCGGGCGGAACCTGATGTATTTCGAGACCGGCCAGGGCTCGGCGCTGTCGGCGGGCGCCCATCACGGCGTCGACCAGCAGACCTGCGAGGCGCGCGCCTATGCGGTCGCCCGCGCCTTCGCTCCGCTGCTGGTCAACAGCGTGGTCGGCTTCATCGGCCCCGAATATCTCTATGACGGCAAGGAAATCATCCGCGCCGGGCTGGAGGATCATTTCTGCGGCAAGCTGCTCGGCCTGCCGCTCGGGGTCGACATCTGCTACACCAACCACGCCGAGGCGGATCAGGACGACATGGACAATCTCCTGACGCTGCTCGCCGCCGCCGGCGTCACCTTCATCATGGGCGTTCCCGGTGCCGACGACGTCATGCTGAACTACCAGTCGACGTCTTTTCACGACGCGCTCTATGTCAGGGACGTCTTCGCGCTGCGCCGCGCGCCGGAATTCGACGACTGGCTGGCGCGCTCGGGCATTGCAGGCGCCGATTTCCGGATTGCCGGCGATGCAGGCCTGCTGCCCGATTTTGCCGCGCGACTGATCGCATGAGGCGGAAGGTCAATTCGGTTGGGAAACCATCGGCGCCTCTGGGAATTATGCTTACGCCACAATATTGAGAAATTCCGGCGACAGCATTACGCTATGTGTCGGGCTGGCAATTTCCGCACCATCGGTTGAGTGTGGCGGGGGAGCTTTGATGCGAGCTGAAAGTAACGGAACGTCCCGGCGGATTCTCTGCGTGTTTCCGCGCTACACCTCGTCCTTCGGCACGTTCGAGCATTCCTATCCCCTGACCGATGGCGTCCGCGCCTTCATGCCGCCGCAAGGGCTGCTGCTGATCTCCGCCTATCTTCCGAAGGAATGGCAGGTCAAATTCGTCGACGAGAACCTGCGCCGCACGACGAGGGAGGAGTTCGAATGGGCGGAAGCGGTCTTCGTCAGCGGCATGCACATCCAGCGCCAGCAGATGAACGACATCTGCCGCCGCGCCCATGAGTTCGATCTGCCGGTCGCGCTCGGCGGGCCTTCCGTCAGCGCGTGCCCAGACTATTACCCGTCCTTCGATTACCTGCATGTCGGCGAGCTCGGCGATGCCACCAACCAGCTGATCGAGATCCTGTCGCGCGACACCTCGCGGCCCGAACATCAGGTCGTGCTCACGACCAAGGACCGCGTGCCGATGACGGAGTTTCCGATCCCGGCCTACGAGCTCGCCGACGTGAAGAAGTACTTCCTCGGCAGCATCCAATATTCCAGCGGCTGTCCCTACCAGTGCGAGTTCTGCGACATCCCCGGCCTTTACGGCCGCAATCCGCGCATCAAGACGCCGCAGCAGATCATCGCCGAGCTCGACCGCCTGCGCGAATGCGGCATGACCGATACGGTCTATTTCGTCGACGACAATTTCATCGGCAACCGCAAGGCGACGCTCGAACTGCTGCCGCACCTGATCGAATGGCAGAAGCGGACCGGCTACGTGGTGCGGCTCGCTTGCGAGGCGACGCTCAACATCGCCAAGCGCCCCGAGATCCTCGAGAAGATGCGCGAGGCCTATTTCATCACCATCTTCTGCGGCATCGAGACGCCGGATCCCGACGCGTTGAAGGCGATGCAGAAGGACCACAACATGATGGTCCCGATCCTGGAGGGTGTGCGCACGATTAACTCCTACGGCATGGAGGTGGTCTCGGGCATCATCATGGGGCTCGACACCGACAAGCCGAACACCTCGGAGGCGCTGCTCGCCTTTGTCGAGGAGTCCCGGATTCCGCTGCTCACCATCAATCTGCTGCAGGCGCTGCCGAAGACGCCGCTATGGGACCGGCTTGAGCGCGAGGGACGGCTGGTCGAGGACGATGGCCGCGATTCCAACGTCGACTTCCTGCTGCCCTATGACGAGGTCGTCGCGTCCTGGAAGCACGCCATGGCAGTCGCTTACGCTCCCGACAAGGTCTACGCGCGCTATCAGCACCAATGCGACCACGTCTATGTGAACCGGCTCAAGGTACCGGTGCCGGACGAGATGAAGACCTGGCGTAGCATCCGGCGCGGCCTCGTCATGCTGCGCAACATCTTCTGGAAGGTCGGCGTGCTCGGCGACTATAGGCGCGTGTTCTGGAAGTTCGCGCTGGGCCGCATCAAGCGCGGCGACATCGAAGGCCTGATCGGCTGCACGCTGGTCGCGCACCATCTCATCACCTTTGCGCGCGCGGCCTCCAGCGGCAAGCAGAACGCCTCGAACTATTCGATCCGGCTGCGCGAGGCCGCCGTGCCCGCCGAATGATGCCACATGTCTGACCCGGCCCTGTCGCGCCGTCCGACCCTCGATTTGCGGTCGTTTACGCCTGCGCGCGTCGCGCTGGGGCGCAGCGGCGCGAGCCTGCCGACGAGAGCGTTGCTCGATTTCACGCTGGACCATGCCCGCGCGCGCGATGCTGTGCATGCGGCCTTCGACACGCCGCGTCTCATCGCCGATCTCGACGCACTCGGTGTTGCGGTGACCGAGGTGAGGAGCCGGGCGGTCGATCGCGGCGACTATCTGCGGCGGCCGGATCTGGGACGACAGCTCGACCCCGGCTCGGCCCAGCGTCTGGCACGAAGCATCTCGGCGCCGTGCCAGCTCGCGGTCGTGATCGGAGACGGCCTGTCCACGGCGGCGGTCCATAGCCATGCGGCGATCGTGGTAAGGCGCCTGTTGCAATCGCTTGCGCAGGGGGATGCTGTCGCGGTTCGCCATGTCGTCGTCGCATCGGGCGCGCGCGTCGCGCTCGGCGACGAGATCGGCGCTATTCTCGGTGCGCGCATGGTCGTGATGCTGATCGGCGAGCGGCCCGGCCTGTCCGCGCCCGACAGCCTCGGCGCCTATCTGACCTTTGCGCCGAGGCCCGGCCGCACCGATGCCGAGCGCAATTGCGTCTCCAACATCCACCACGCCGGGTTGGGCCACGAGGAGGCGGCGTTCAAGATCGCCTGGCTGGTCCGCGAGGGGCTGGCCCGGGAGATCACCGGCGTGGCGCTGAAGGACGAGAGTGCGGACCGCGCACCGCGCCAGATTGGCACATCCTCGCCGGGATGACGGTCATTCCAGGCCCGGATCGCCGCTTTTCGATCGATTCGGCCGGGCTTGGCCTGCTTGCGAAAAGACCTGTTGACCTGCTAAACCGCTGCCGGCGATTTTCCGCGCGTTTTCAAAGGTCAAGCCTCCCATTGGTATGGCGTTTTCAAGCCGTTCGCGCGGCGCGATAAGCTCACAGCCCGAGCCGATTTAGGAACTGGACAAGGCATGCTCGAAAAGCACAGCGAGAGTGAGGTTCATGTCGACAAGGTCGAGCAGGGATCTACGTCCTCCATCGCCTTCGGGCTGGAGCGTCTCGGGCTGATCGCCGTTCGGGCCCCGATCGTCTCCTGCATCGTCCTGCTCGCGCTGATCGTCGGCGCGGTGTTCGGCATCTACCGGATCAAGATCGACGATTCGCTGTCGCAGCTGTTCCGCTCCGACACCCGCGAATTCAAACAATATGAAGAGGTGACCAAGAAGTTCCCGGCCGAAGAGTTCGATGTACTCGTCGTGGTCGAGGGCAAGACCCTCCTGGAACGCAGCAACCTCGAGAAGCTGCGCGACTTCGTCACCGACCTGCAGCTGGTCGAAGGCACGCGCGGGCTGGTCTCGCTGTTCTCGGCGCGCCAGGCGCCGGCCCCCGGCAAGCTGCCGGCGGCCCTGTTCCCGCCCGAGCTGCCGGAGGGCGCGGCCTATGACAAGTTCATCGAGACCGTCAAGAACAACGAGATCATCCGTGGCAAGCTGCTGTCGGAGGACGGCACATTGGCGCTGGTCGTGCTGTCGCTCGATCCGGAGGTGGTCGCTTCCAACAAGTTGACCAAGACCGTCGCCGACATCCGTGCGCTGATGAAGGAGACGCTCGGGGACACCGGCCTCAACGTGCAGCTCTCCGGCGTCCCGGTGATGCAGCTCGAGATCCGCAACGCGGTTGAGCGCGACGGGCTGACCTACAACATCCTCGGCATCCTCGCCGGCTGCATCATCGCCATCATCTTCTTCCGCAAGATCTCGTTCATGATCGCGGCGGCATTCCCGCCGATGATCGCTATCCTGCTGGCGCTAGGCGCGCTCGGCTGGGCCAATTTCAACCTCAACATGTTCCTGAACGTGATGACGCCGCTCATCATGGTGATCAGCTTCTCCGACTCGATGCAGCTGACCTTCGCCGCGCGCGATAGGCTGATCGCGGGCCAGGACAAGTTCACCGCGTTCAAGAACGCGGTGCTGGTGGTGGGTCCGGCCTGCGTGCTGACGCATGGCACCGCCGGCATCTCCTTCATCGCGCTGCAATTCTCCGATTCCGATCTGATCCGCAAGTTCGGCGAGGCGGGCCTTGCCGCCACCATCATCGCGCTGGTCGCGGTGCTGTCGCTGGTGCCTGTCTTCGGCGTCCTGTTCGTGCGCAACGAGAAGGTCTTCGCGGTCAAGTTCCAGGGCGCCGATGCCGGCGTCCAGGCGCTGCGCAATTTCTGCTACTGGATCGCGGTGCGCATGGTCGGCCGGCCCGGCCTGTTCAGCCTGGTCGCGGTGCTGTTCGTCGGCGGCCTCGGCGTCATCTACGCCAATCTGGAGCCGCGCTACCGGCTCGCCGACCAGGTGCCGGACAAGCGCCAGGCGGTCGCTGCCAGCGATCGGCTCGATGCCAAGCTCACCGGCGCCAATCCCGTCAACGTGCTGATCGTGTTCCCCAAGGGTGAAACGCTCTATTCACCTCAGACGCTCCAGACCATCGCCGAGGTCCATGCGACCGTCGAGAAGTCTGCAGGGGTTGGTAACGTCTGGTCGCTGGAGACGCTGCGCCGCTGGCTGGCGGAGAAGGCCGGCAGTGCCGATGTCGCGACGCTGAAGGAATATGTCAGCGTCATCCCCGAGCACCTGGTGCGCCGCTTCATCGACGCCGAGCAGGATGCCGTCGTGGTGGCCGGCCGCGTGCCGGACAAGGATTCCAGCCAGCTCCTGCCGATCGTCGACAAGCTCGATGCCGAGCTCGACGCCGTCCGGAAGAAGCATCCGGGCTATGAGATCGCAGTGACGGGTCTCGCTGCAATTGCGGCACGCAACTCGGCCAACATGATCGAGAAGCTGAACCATGGCCTCACGATCGAATTCGCGCTGGTCGCGATCTTCATCGGCCTCGCCTTCCGCTCCTGGGTGGTGACGCTCGCCTGCATCCTGCCGGGCATCTTCCCGGTGGTGATGTCGGGCACGGTGCTGTGGGCGATGGGCGAGGGACTGCAATTCGCCAGCGTCGTTGCGCTCACGGTCTCGTTCGGGCTCGGCCTTTCCGCTACCATCCACTTCCTCAACCGCCTGCGGCTGGAGAACAAGCCGGGTGTCGGCTCGGCGCTCGCGGTGGAGCGGGCCACCGTGCTGGTGGGACCTGCGCTGATCCTGACCACGGTGGTGCTCGCCTGCGGCCTCGTCGTCACCGTGTTCTCCGACCTGCCGTCGCTGCGGCTGTTCGGCTGGCTCAGCGCCTTCTCGATGGTCATGGCGCTCGTCGCCGACCTCTTCATCCTCCGGCCGACGGCGATGTGGCTGATCAACCTGCACGCCAAGCTGCATGGCGCTGACAAGCAGGCGATCTGAGGAGGGGCGGCAGATGCCGCCCCGGCTCAAGCCTCGATGCGGACGATTCCATAGGGATTGAACTTGAAGTCGCCCTCGGCGTAGTCCTGCTCCCGCGACAGCGCGAGCTTGCGGTCGCGCAGCGTTGCCTCCATGCCGCGCTCGGCCATTGCGTCCGCGATCTCGTCCATCAGATTCGCTGCGTTCCGGTCGCTGCCGCGCGATCGCGCGACATAGATTTCCGGCAGTCCGACGAGGTGGAAGCCGACGCTTTCGTTGTAAATGTCGCCGGCAAGCGGACGCTTGGCGAAGGCGAGGCGGCAGGATCGGCCCATCGCTGGCGTGACGGTAAGGCCCTGGTTCGTGTTTGCGGCGGCCTTGCACTCGCGGGCCAGTTGCCGCCATCGCGTGAGTCCGTGGGCAACGCCCGCGCTTTCTCCTTTCACGGCCGTGGCGCCGGCCTCGATCATCTCCTCGACAATTCGCAAGGCGGCAGCTGAATAGGCGACCGTCTTGTGCTGCTCCATCGGCGGGCTCAGCACGTAGAGGACCGCTTTGTGATTGAGTACGGCCATTTCGTCCGCCTCGGACCACGCTTTCGGAAAGACGCGGTCCCAGCACACACCGAAAGAGCGCTCCATGTGCGGATCGGGTTTGGCTTGCGAATAGGTGCGGTCGATCTCGAAGCCGAAATCGGCGATCGTCTTCGCCACCGCCTTGGGCGGATGCAGCAGGCTTTCATTCTTGCCGAGGAAGCAGAGCACGTGACGCGGCTTCACGGACGAAGGCTGCATGTTCGCTCCCTGCTGATCGCTGGCGAAGGCGCGGCTGGCCACGAAGAGCCCGGCGGCCTTCAGCAGATGTCTGCGGATCGGGTCCATCTCAGCAAATCCAGCCGGTCAGTTCGTGTCAGCAAAAAGCCCCCGGCTCGCGAGAACCGGGGGCATGTTCCTCATTGCGTGCGAAAGGCCTTCAGCCCTTCGTCATCGTGATGTTGACGCCGCGGATCTCGCCCTTGGACGAGATCTGCACCGTCTGCTTGGTGCCGTTGGTGCGCAGCGACAGGTTGGCGGCAAAGCCGTTGGCCTCGACGAAGACCTCGATCTGGCCGCCGCCGGCGGTGCCCTGGAGATTGCCGAAGATGTTGCGGCTGGACTCGCTCCAGTTGCCGGAGATGCGGTCGCCCTGGCTCGTCACGTCGCTGGTGAGGTTGAACTTGTAGCTGTCGGAGGCGCAGCTCAGCGCCTGCTTCAGGTTGAGGCCGCTGCCGGCGACCTTATAGTCCGCTTTGCAGCGAATGCGCTCGGTGGAGCCGTCGGACAGCGACACCGTGCCGGTTCCGGTCCACGCGCCGTCGAAACCGGCAAACGGTCCGGACGACTGAGCGTGACTTGCCGATACCGAGAAGAGCAGCGCCGCCCCAATGCCGGCCGCCTTGATTGCCAGTCCAGATCGCCAAAAGAATGTCATCTCGAATATCCCGCTTTGGAACGACGTTCGCTTCGATCGAGAACGTCTCGCCACATCGAAAGTTTAGTGCTCCGAGCAAGTCGCAGGTTCAATGCCCGGCGGCCAGAGACGGCGGTTTCACGCGGCCGCGCCGTGCTTCCAGGGGCCGCGATTTGCCGCGCTTCGTCATGTTTCCGGCAGCCGAGGACGGGCGAAGAGATGCAGCGCGGCAACAGGTCTGCATTAAAACGCAATGCTCCCAAATTATGATGTAGTATCAATCCCTTACATCTGTCAATGAAGGCGCGGGGAAGACCTGATTCGGCGGGGGCGGCGCCAATTTGGCCGCATTTGCCAGTGCTTGTGCCTTCCCTGAGGCCGCTACAAGCGGCGACTTGCCATCAGAACCAATCCGTTCCGGCCATCCGCCCTGCGCAGTCCGGGATCGGTGCGATTCTGCCGTCAGAATGAAGGAATACAATGCGCAATCTTCTCGTCGCTCTCACCCTGCTGTCGGCCTCCCTTTCGACGGCGGCGTTCGCCCAACAAGGGCGTGGCACGGACGCCGAGCAGAAGGCCTGCACCCGCGATGTGCAGAAGTTCTGCCGCCCGGTCATCGACCAGGGCGATTTCACCATCCTGGCCTGTCTCAAGGAGAACCGGGCCAAGATCTCGCAGGCCTGCGACCAGGTGCTGAAGAACCACAATCAATAAACTCGGCCATTGGCCTAGAAAGGCGGCCCTCGGCCGCTTTTCCGGGCCCAATTCGAAGGGGCAGCCATCGACGGACAGGATTGGTTTTGCGGCCGTATTCCCCTATATGGGGGCCGCGGCGGCGTCGCCGGCGTGAGCCCGCCCGAGCGAAAAAGGCCTTCCTGTCCAAACGATTGTAAACCAGCCCTCGATGACCTCTGCGAGCGAATTGCGATCCGGCAAGGGTGACCGCGACGAGAATTTTCCCGTCGCGTCCTGGATCATTCATCCGCGTCATCGCGCCCTGATCCTGGCCTATTACAATTTCGTCCGCACCGCGGACGACATCGCCGATCACGCCACGCTCCCCCCCGACCAGAAGCTCGCTTATCTCGATCTGCTCGAGGCGGAACTGCTCGGCAAGGGTGACACCCAGCCTGAGTCCGTCAGCTTGCGCCGCGCGCTGGCCGAGCGCGGCATGGCGCCGGGTCATGCGCTCGACGTGCTGATCGCCTTCCGCATGGACGTGACCAAGCTGCGCTACGAGACCTGGGACGAGGTCATCCATTATTGCCGCTACTCGGCGATGCCGGTCGGCCGCTTCATGCTCGACGTTCACGGCGAGAGCACCTCGACATGGGCCGCCTCGGACGCGCTCTGCGCGGGCCTTCAGATCAACAATCACCTGCAGGATTGCGGCAAGGATTATCGCGAGCTCAACCGCGTCTATCTGCCGCGCGATGCGCTGGCAGCACACGGCGCCACCGTCGAGCAGCTCGGTCTCGCGCAGTCGCCGCCGGCGATGCTGGCCTGCCTGCAGTCGCTCGCCGCACGCAACGAGGCGCTGCTCGGAGAGGGCAGGTCGCTCGCAGCCGAGATCCGGGATTTCCGTCTCGGCGTCGACGTCTCCGTCATCCAGGCCTATGCCGACCGCATCGTGCGCCTGCTCAAGGTACGCGATCCCTTGCGGGAGCGCGTGCATCTGAACAAATTCGAGCTGCTCGCCTTCAGCCTCGCCGGGATCATCGGCGAAGTTGGCCGCCGTGCGATCCATCGCAAGGCCATTTCCAGACCGGGGACTGCCCATGACGCTTGAGGCGACCACGCCCGGCGCCAATTACGGCTCGACCGCATCCGGCAGCTCGTTCTATGCCGCGATGCGCATCCTGCCGCGTGATCAGCGCGAAGCGATGTTTCAGATCTACAGCTTCTGCCGCCAGGTCGACGACATCGCCGATTCCGACGGCCCGCGCGACGAGCGGCTCGCCGCACTTCAGGAATGGCGCAACGATATCGACGCGCTCTATCAGGGCCATCCGCCGCCGCGGCTGAAGGACTATGTCGCCTCGGTGAAGACCTTCGGGCTCAAGCGCGAGGATTTCCTCGCCATCGTCGACGGCATGGAGATGGACGTGCCGCAGGACATCCGTGCGCCCGACATGGCGACGCTGGATCTGTATTGCGATCGCGTCGCCAGCGCCGTGGGACGGCTGTCGGTGCGCGTGTTCGGCATGCCCGAGGAAGACGGCATCCTGCTCGCGCACCACCTCGGCCGCGCGCTGCAGCTCACCAACATCCTGCGCGACATCGACGAGGACGCCGGCCTTGGCCGGCTCTATCTGCCGCGCGAGGCGCTGCTGCATGCCGGCATCACCTCTGATGATCCGAACCGCGTGATCGCCGAGCGCGCGCTGCCGAAGGTCTGCATGCCGCTGGCGCAGCGCGCCAAGGTGCACTTCGAGAAGTCGGACGAGATCATGAACCGCAGCAGGCGCCGCGCCGTGCGCGCGCCGCGGATCATGTCGAAATACTACCATTCCATTCTGGACCTCCTGATCGCGCGCGGCTTCTCCGCGCCGCGCGAGCCGGTGCGTGTGTCGAAGATCACGCGCATCCTGATCCTGCTCCGTTACGCTTTCATCTGATGCAAAACACAGCTCACATCATCGGCGCTGGAATTTCCGGCCTCTCCGCCGCCGTGCGGCTCGCCAATGCCGGCTTCAAGGTCGCCGTGCACGAGGCGACGCACCAGGCCGGCGGCCGCTGCCGGTCCTATTTCGACGGCGCCACCAATCTCACCATCGACAACGGCAATCATCTGCTGCTGTCGGGCAACAGCCATGCGCGCGCCTATGCGCGCGCGATCGGCACCGAGGCGGGCCTGGTCGGCCCCGAGCGGGCGCAATTTCCGTTCGTCGATGTCAAGACCGGGCAGCGCTGGCAGATCGATCTCGGCGATGGCCGGTGGCCGACCTGGGTGCTCGACGAAAGCCGCCGCGTGCCCGACACCGGCCTTTCCGATTATCTCAAGCTGGCGCCGCTGATCTGGGCGTCGGAGGAGACGCTGGTCGGCAAGTCGATTCCGACCGAGGGCATCCTCTATCAGCGCCTGGTGCAGCCGCTGCTGCTGGCAGCTCTCAACGTCGATCCGCCCGAGGGCTCGGCCGGGCTCGCCGGCGCCATCGTGCGGGAGACGCTGCTTGCGGGCGGGCAGGCCTGCCGTCCGCTGATTGCGCGCGATGGTCTCAGCGCGGTTCTGATCGAGCCCGCCGTGAAGTTTCTGCAAGAGCGTGGCCACACCGTTCAGCTCGGCCATGAGCTGCGCTCGTTCGTCAGCACGGACGGCAAGGTGACCGCACTGAATTTCGGCAGCGAGGATTTGATCCAGCTCGGCGCGGGCGATGTCGTCGTGATGGCGGTGCCGCCGCGCGCGGCAGCCAACCTGCTGCCGGGGCTGAAGACGCCGACCGAATTCCGCGCCATTGTGAACGCGCATTTTCGCTTTGAGCCGCCGCCGGGCTCGGCGCCCATCCTCGGCGTGATCGGCGGCGTGGTGGAATGGCTGTTCGCGTTCCCGAACCGGCTCTCGGTGACCATCAGCAATGGCGACCGCCTGGTCGACATGCCGCGCGAGGAACTGGCGCAGACGATCTGGAACGAGGTCTGCCAGGCTGGAGGTGTATCCGGTGAGCTGCCTCCTTGGCAAATCGTGCGCGAGCGCCGCGCCACATTTGCGGCGACGCCGGCCCAGAACGCCCTGCGTCCCGGGCCGGTCACTGCGCTGAAAAACCTGTTCCTCGCCGGCGACTGGACTGCTACGGGATTGCCAGCAACCATCGAGGGATCGGTCCGGTCGGGTGACCGCGCCGCCGATCTGGTTCTGGCCGCCAAAGGATCCTGAAAGGCGGCCCGACGGGCAATTCTCCCGGTCAACTTTCAATCGACTATCGGAGCAATCGAGCGACATGGATTCCGTGACCGCGACCAGCCGCGAAGCTTTGGAATCGAGCATTGCGTCGGCCACCCAGGGCATCCTCGGCTTCCAGCAATCCGACGGCCATTGGGTGTTCGAGCTCGAGGCCGATTGCACAATTCCGGCCGAATACGTTCTGCTGCGCCACTATCTCGCCGAGCCCGTCGACACCGTGCTCGAAGCCAAGATCGGTAACTATCTGCGCCGCATCCAGGGCGCCCATGGCGGCTGGCCGCTGGTGCATGACGGCGAGTTCGACATGAGCGCCAGCGTGAAGGCGTACTTCGCGCTGAAGATGATCGGCGATTCCATCGACGCGCCGCATATGGTGCGGGCGCGCGAGGCAATCCATGCCCGCGGCGGCGCGATCAACAGTAACGTCTTCACCCGCTTCCTGCTCGCAACCTTCGGCGTCGTGACCTGGCGCGCGGTGCCGGTGCTGCCGATCGAGATCGTATTGCTGCCCTTCTGGTCGCCGTTCCACCTCAACAAGATCTCCTACTGGGCGCGCACTACGATGGTGCCGCTGATGGTGATCGCCGCGCTGAAGCCGCGCGCGAGGAATCCGAAGGGCGTCGGCATCGACGAATTGTTCCTGCAGGATCCGCGCTCGATCGGCATGACCGCCAAGGCGCCGCACCAGAGCATGGCCTGGTTTCTGTTGTTTCGTTCGCTCGATGCGATCCTGCGCGTGATCGAGCCGCTGTTTCCGAAGAGTCTGCGCAAGCGCGCGATCGACGCCGCGCTCGCCTTCACCGAGGAACGGCTCAACGGCGAGGACGGCATGGGCGCGATCTACCCGCCCATGGCCAACATCGTCATGATGTACGACGCCCTCGGCAAGGACGAGAACTTCCCGCCACGCGCGATCACGCGCCGGGGCATCGACAAGTTGCTCGTCATCAAGGACGACGAAGCTTATTGCCAGCCCTGCGTCTCTCCGGTGTGGGACACGACGCTCACCGCGCATGCGCTGCTGGAGGCCGGCGGTGACAAGGCGGTGCCGGCCGCCAAGCAGGGCCTCGACTGGCTGATCCCGAGGCAGGAGCTCGAGGTGAAGGGCGACTGGGCGGTGAAGCGGCCCGACGTGCGCCCGGGCGGCTGGGCCTTCCAATACAACAATGCCCATTACCCCGATCTCGACGATACCGCCGTCGTGGTGATGTCGATGGACCGCATGCGCCGGGAGCACGGTGCGGCCGGCTATGACGACGCGATCGCCCGCGGCCGGGAGTGGATCGAGGGCATGCAGAGCGACGACGGTGGCTGGGCCGCCTTCGACGTCAACAACCTCGAATATTACCTCAACAACATCCCGTTCTCGGACCATGGCGCGCTGCTCGATCCGCCGACTGAGGACGTCACGGCGCGATGCATCTCGATGCTGGCCCAGCTCGGTGAGACCGCCAAGACCAGCAAGCAGGTGGCCGCCGGGGTCGCCTATTTGCGGAAGACCCAGCACCCGGAGGGGTCCTGGTACGGCCGCTGGGGCATGAACTTCATCTATGGAACCTGGTCGGTGCTGTGCGCCCTCAACATGGCCGGCGTCGACCACAAGGACCCCATGATCCGCAAGGCGGCGGCCTGGCTGACCTCGATCCAGAACGACGACGGCGGCTGGGGCGAGGACGCCGTCAGCTACCGGCTTGACTACAAGGGCTGGGAGGCCGCCCCCTCGACCGCCTCGCAAACGGCATGGGCCTTGCTTGCCCTGATGGCGGCAGGCGAGGTTGATCACCCGGCCGTTGCCCGCGGGGTGGAGTACCTGATTGCAACACAAGACAAAAAAGGACTGTGGGACGAGCAGCGGTACACCGCCACAGGCTTCCCCCGCGTGTTCTACCTACGTTATCATGGTTACCCAAAGTTCTTTCCGCTGTGGGCGTTGGCGCGGTATCGGAACTTGCGGAACACCAACAGCAGGGTGGTAGGGGTCGGAATGTGACTTTGGGGACGGGGGACTATGTTACCGCGGGTCAGGCCATCGACCCGCGGCCGATACTGATCGTGACCGGATTGGTTCAGGAGGCCCGCATCGCTGCTGGGCCCGGAATGGCGGTCATCTGTTCATCCAGCAGCCCGACCCAGTTGCGGGCGCTTCTGACGGTGGTGGATCCTGAGACGATTCGCGGCGTGATCTCGTTCGGCGTGGCCGGCGGGCTCGACCCGAGCTTGCGCTCCGGCGACGTCGTGCTGGCGACCGAGGTGCTCTCCGGCGACACCCGCTGGGCCGCCGGCCTGTCGCTCGGCGACGATCTGATCGATCGCCTGACGTCCGGCCGCCGCCGCGTCGTGCGCGGTAGCCTCGCCGGTGCCGAGGAAGTGGTCACGAAGCGCTCCTGCAAGGCGGCCCTGCACTCCGAAACGGGGGCCGCCGCGGTCGACATGGAAAGCCACATCGCCGCGGCCTACGCCGCCGACGCCGGGCTGCCCTTCGCCGCGGTCCGCGTCATCAGCGACCCCGCCCACCGCGCGCTGCCGGCGCTGGCCCGCGCCGCGATCAAGCCGAACGGCCAGATCGACCTCGGAGCCGTGCTGCGCGGCATCGTGCGCAATCCGGCAACGCTGCATGCCCTGGTCTCGACCGGCATCGACTTCAACCGCGCGCTGCGCTCCTTGCGCGGCTGCCGCGATTATCTGATCGGGACGGAGTTCGTCGAGAGCGAGGCCTTGGTGTCGAAGGCGGCCTGAGCGGGGGCTTCGATCTGAGAATAAAGAAAGGGCCCGGTCGCCATTGGCGTCCGGGCCTTTTTGTTTCGACGTTCGTAGCCCGGACGGAGCGAAGCGTAATCCGGGGCCTTGGAGAGACCATCCCGGATTTCGCTTGCGCTCCATCCGGGCTACGGGCTCTGCGCTTTACGCCGCCGTCGAAGCCTTTTGCGCGGCCTTTGCCTGTGCGGCAGCGGCTTCGTCCTTGCGGATCTCCGACAGCTTCTTCTGGACCTGCTCGGAGAAGATGTACTGCGCCGGGCGCTGCTTGGAGAGGTCGATCTCCGGCGCCATCGGGCCGCTCGTCCGCACGCCGCGCAGCGCCACCCACATCGCCTTCAGCGGGTTGTTGAGCGCTGCGGTCGCGGCCGTGGGCTCGTAGCCGCAATGGGCCATGCAGTCGGCACACTTCTCGTACTTGCCGGTGCCGTAGGAATCCCAGTCTGTGGTCTCCATCAGCTCCTTGAAGGTTTTCGCGTAGCCTTCACCGAGCAGGTAGCAGGGCTTCTGCCAGCCGAAGATATTGCGCGCGGGCATGCCCCACGGCGTGCACTCGTATTCCTGGTTGCCGGCGAGGAAGTCCAGGAACAGGCCGGAATGCATGAAATTCCACTTCTTGCCCTTGCCCATCGCAAAGACGTCGCGGAATAGCTTCTTGGTCTTGGTGCGGTTGAGGAAGTGCTCCTGGTCCGGCGCGCGCTCATAGGCGTAGCCCGGGGACATCGAGACGCCGACGCCGAGCTCGGTGGTGAGGTCGAGGAATTTGGCAATCTCCTCGGCCGGGTGGCCGTCGAAGATGGTGGCGTTGACGTTGACGGTGAAGCCGCGCGCCTTGGCCGCCTTGATCGCTGACACCGCGCGGTCGAACACGCCCTTCTGCGACACGGCCTTGTCGTGGTGGTCGCGCAGGCCGTCGAGATGCACCGAGAAGAACAGATAGGGCGAGGGCTCGAACAGATCGAGCTTCTTCTCCAGCAGCAGCGCGTTGGTGCAGAGCGAGACGAACTTCTTGCGCGCGACGAGGCCGCGCACGATCTCGCCGATCTCCTTGTGGATCAGCGGCTCGCCGCCGGGAATGGCGACCATCGGCGCGCCGCACTCGTCGGCGGCGTCCCAGCACTCCTGCGCCGTCATGCGGCGGTTGAGGATCGCATCGGGATAATCGATCTTGCCGCAGCCGACGCAGGCGAGGTTGCAGCGGAACAGCGGCTCCAGCATCAGCACGAGCGGATAGCGCTTGCGGCCAAGCAGTTTCTGCTTGAGCAAATAGCCGCCGATACGCATTTCCTTGAAGAACGGGATAGCCATTACAGGTTTCTTTCTGGGCTTTTCAATTCGGGTGGGTCAGCTCGCGGCCAGTTGGGCCGGAAGCCGGAATTCGATGTTTTCCTCGCGGCCCGGCAACACCGAGACCTTTACCGGTCCGATCCGCCGCATCGCTTCGATCACGTCATCCACGAGTACCTCGGGCGCCGAAGCGCCGGCCGTGACGCCGACGGTCCTGGCATCCTTCAACCACTCCGGATTGAGCTCGCTGCCGTCGGCAATCAAATAACTCGCGACGCCGGCCTCAGTGCCGATTTCGCGGAGCCGGTTCGAGTTCGAGCTGTTGGCAGCGCCCACCACCAAGATCACGTCGACCAGCTTGCTCAAGTCCCTTACCGCAGATTGGCGGTTCTGTGTCGCATAGCAGATATCCCGGATATCCGGACCTTGAATGTCTGTAAAGCGGGCCTGAAGGGCCGCGATGATGTCCTTGGTGTCGTCGACCGACAGGGTGGTCTGGGTGATGTAGGCCACTGGCGTATCCGCCGGCAGGGTCAGCGCCTTAACCTCTTCAACGCTCTGGACAAGCTGCACCGGCCCCGGGACCTGGCCCATCGTGCCCTCGACCTCGGGATGGCCGGCGTGGCCGATCAGGATCAGGCTGCGGCCCTTGCCGATGTAGCGCTTCCCCTGATTGTGAACTTTCGTGACCAGCGGGCAGGTGGCATTGAGCACCGGAAGGTCGCGCGCCACGGCCTCTTCCTCGACGCTGCGGGCGACGCCATGGGCGCTGAACACCGTCACCGCCTTCGGCGGTACCTCGGAGAGTTCCTCGACGAAGATGGCTCCTTTGGCCTTCAGGCTCTCGACCACGTATTTGTTGTGCACGATCTCATGGCGCACGTAGACGGGCGGGCCGTACTTCTCCAGCGCCCGCTCCACGATTTCGATTGCTCGTACCACCCCCGCGCAGAAGCCACGCGGTTGCGCCAGATAAACTTCCATTGGACGCCCATCACGCAAGTTGCACCAATCCGCTCTTTGCAGTCCCCAAGCGGCACTCCGATACTGACCAATGAGTTGCAATATCCGCACCATTGGTTCGCGCCTGCGGTAGCCACCCACCCCTGTGGACGGCGCCGGCGCATGGAGGCGCAATACTTTGTGTCAAAAAATCGGCGGCAGGGGAAGGTGGAACCGCTGAGGGAGGCGTCTATGAGGTATTTTAGTAGGGATTGCGGTGTGCCTGCGTGCGCGACATTCCTGCATAGTCCTTCGTCACGTTCCCGCCTCAACTCCCTGGCTATACGGCCGCCCCGCATGATTTTGCCACGGTCTCCCGCCGTTTACCTCGAACCTTCTGGCGGCGAGAACCACCCAAAACAGCAATAGGTTTCGGCCGGGAACTCCGATAAACAGCGGGCGTTTCCGGCAAGCTGTTAACCGCAGAAAGAAAAGAAGTGCTGCAAAGCGTCGTCGTTGCCATCGTCAGGGCCTGCACCCGGTTTGCCTCCCTCGTCGTCGTTCTCGGGCTCCTGCTGTCGGTGGGGGCGGGCTATTACGCTGCGCGCCATTTCGCCATCAACACCGATATCAACTCGCTGATTGCCCAGAATCTGGACTGGCGGCAGCGTGACCAGCAATTCGACAAGGCGTTCGATCAGAACGAAATGATCCTCGCTGTGGTCGAGGCCAGGACGCCGGAAATGGCGAGCGCCGCGGCAGACGCGCTCTATGCCAGGCTGAAGGACGACAGGACCAACTTCCACTCGATGCAACAGCTCGGCAGCGGCGCGTTCTTCGAGCGGAACGGCCTGTTGTTCCTGCCGACCGAGGAGGTCGGCAAGATCACCGGCCAGTTCGAAGCCGCCGCGCCGCTGATCGAGATCATGGCCGGCGATCCCTCGATCCGCGGCCTGACCGGGGCGCTGGAGACCGGCCTTGCCGGCGTCAAGCGGGGCCAGGTCAAGCTCGACAGCACCGAGCGGCCCTTCAACCTGATCGCGCAGACAGTCGAGACCGTGCTCAACAAGGGCAACGCCAGCTTCTCCTGGCGCGAACTCGTCAGCGACGAGCCGCTCAAGGATTCCGACAAGCGCACCTTCATCGAGTTCAAGCCGATTCTCGACTACAACGCGCTGGAGCCCGGCAAGGATGCGACCGACGCGATCCGGAAAGCGGCGGCGGATCTGGATTTTGCTGGCAAATACCAAGCGCGGGTGCGGCTGACCGGCCCGGTGCCGATCGCCAACGAGGAATACGCCACCGTTCAAGAGGGCGCGGTCGTCAACGCCGTCGGCACGATTCTCGTCGTGCTGGTCATCCTGTGGCTCGCACTGCATTCGTCGAAGATCATCTTCGCGGTGTTCGTCAATCTGTTCGTCGGTCTGGCGATCACGACAGCGGCCGGCCTGATGATGGTCGGATCGTTCAACCTGCTGTCGATTGCGTTCGCGGTGCTGTTCGTCGGCTTAGGGGTCGACTTCGGCATCCAGTACAGCGTCCGCTACCGCTCGGAGCGCTACAAGCACGATGATCTCGCGGGCGCGCTGGTGCTGGCAGCCAAGCGCTCGGCGGTGCCGCTGTCGCTGGCGGCGATGGCGACGGCCGCGGGCTTCCTCTGCTTCATGCCGACCGACTACAAGGGCATCGCAGAGCTCGGCCAGATCGCCGGCGTCGGCATGCTGGTGGCGTTCATCTCGTCGATCACCGTGCTGCCGGCACTGCTCAAGCTTCTGAACCCGCCCGGCGAGCCGGAGCCTGTCGGGTACGCCTTCCTGGCGCCGCTCGATCACTTCCTGGAAAAGCATCGGGTGCTGATCGTCGGCGGCACGCTGCTGCTCGCGCTCGGCGGCCTGCCGCTGCTCTACTTCATGAAGTTCGACTTCAACCCGATGAACCTGCGCAATCCGCACGCCGAGTCGATCGCCACCTTCCTCGATCTGCGCAAGGACCCCAATACTGGTGCCAATGCCATCAACGTGATGACCACGTCCGAGGAGCAGGCAAGGCAGGTCGAGGCGAAGCTGGAGAAGGTGCCCGAGGTTCTCAGGGTGATGTCGCTCGACAGCTTCGTGCCGCAGGACCAGCCGCCGAAGCTGAAGCTCATCGCGCAGGGCGCCAAGGTGCTGAATCCCGCGCTCAACCCCGATCAGATCGATGCGGCACCGACGGACCAGGAGAATGTCGAATCGCTGAAATCGTCGGTCGACAATCTGCGCCGGACGGCCGGCGACGCGAAGGGCCCGGGCGCTGTCGCCTCGCGCCGTCTTGCCGATGCGCTCGAAAAGCTCGCCAATGGCGACGAGGCCACGCGCAACAAGGCGCAGGACGTGTTCGTCGTGCCATTGAAGATCGTGTTCGACCAGCTCAGGAACGCGATGCAGGCAGGTCCCGTCACCCTGAGCTCACTGCCGCCCGATCTCGTCAGCGCCTGGAAGAGCAAGGACGGCATCATCCGCGTCGAGGCGCTGCCCAAGGGTGATCCCAACGACAACGATACGCTGCGCAAATTCGCGGCGGCGGTGCTCCAGGCCGAGCCGACTGCGATCGGCGGGCCGGTCTCGATCCTGAAATCCGGCGACACCGTGGTGAAGGCGTTCATCCACGCCGGCGTCTATGCGCTGCTGGTGATCGGGCTGCTGCTGTGGATCACGCTGCGCCGCTTCGTCGACGTGCTGATGACGCTGGTGCCGCTGCTAGTTGCCGGCGCGGTGACGCTCGAGATCTGCGTGTTGATCGGACTGCCGCTCAACTTCGCCAACATCGTCGCGCTTCCGCTGCTGCTCGGCGTCGGCGTCGCCTTCAAGATCTATTATGTCGTGGCCTGGCGCTCGGGCAGGACGAACCTGCTCCAGACCAGCCTGACGCGCGCGATCTTTTTCAGCGCGCTGACGACCGCGACCGCGTTCGGCAGCCTGTGGCTGTCGAGCCATCCCGGCACGTCCAGCATGGGCAAGCTGCTGGCACTCTCGCTGGTGACGACGCTTGCCGCCGTGCTGCTGTTTCAGCCGGCCCTAATGGGCAAACCCCGCAATCTCAGCGAGTAGGCAGATGTCGCCGACCGGGTCGGCGGCGCCCTTCTGAGCGGGCTTGGCTGCGCCGGCGGCCTTGGGAGCTGCGGGCGCAGGCGTGGTGGTGCCGCTCCCGGCTTGGGCTGCTTGGGCCCCTTGCCCCGCTTGCCCCCCTTGGGGCTTCGGCGCAGTGCCGCTGGATTTCGCTGCGCCCTTGGCCATGGCGTTGGCAGGGCTCGAAGGGATCGGCGGGCCGACCCGGGTCCAGGTTTCGCCGCCGCAGAGGAAGCCCATGACGCAGCCCTTGATCTCGAGCTGGTCGGGACCGGCCGGCGTGATGGTCGCGCTGTAGAGCTGGCCGTCGTTGGCGTTGTAGACCTGTCCTTCCCACTGATCGACGCCGGGCTTCTTCTTCATGTCGATCAGGGTTGCCATGCCGAGCGTCGGCCTGTTCTTTTTCGAGGCGTCCGGATTGTTCTGGTCGCGTCCGCCGGGCTGTTTTTCCCAGGAAACCGCGCCCCACATGCTGCCATAGCATTGGGCGACGCGAATGTTGGCAACGCCGTCGGCGACCCGCCAGTCGCCGGTCGGATCCGCGGCGAGCGCGGGCGTCAGGCCGGCGTAACCGCCAGCCAGTATTAGTCCGGTGTAAAGGGCCAAACGCATGTGTGTTCCTTGGCAGTGCAACATGGTCTAAAGCTGTGCTTGCGAAGATGGTCCGAAAAAGGGCAAAAGGCCGCACAGACCGTTTTCAGTAACGGTCCGTTTTCAGTTGACGAGACGGCCCTCAACCGAAGTATGTAGCGGATGCACAGCCCAAATCCAGACATGTCTCAGCTATTCGCGGACCGTCAGGCCCAGCGCAGCACCCTGCATAACCGGTATCTGAACGAGCAGTTCGTCCGGGTTCTCAAGACCATCGGCTACGATGTCGGCTTTCAGAAGGGGCATGGGCAGTATCTCTACGACCGTGAGGGCGCGCGCTATCTCGACCTGTTGTCCGGCTTCGGCGTGTTTGCGATCGGGCGCAATCATCCGGTCATGCGCGAGGCGCTCAAGAGCGTGCTCGATGCCGACCTGCCCAACCTCGTCCAATTCGACGTCTCGACGCTCGCAGGTGTGCTGGCCGAGCGCCTCCTGAAATACGTTCCCTATCTCGACAAGGCGTTCTTCGCCAATTCCGGCGCCGAATGCGTCGAGGCCGCGATCAAGTTCGCGCGCGGCGCGACGGGGCGTCCCGGCATCGTCTATTGCGCGCACGGCTATCACGGACTGACCTACGGCGCGCTGTCGCTGACCGGAGATGCCAATTTCCGCACCGGCTTCGAGCCGCTGCTCCCGGGCTGCACCGCGATCCCGTTCAACGACCTGGCGGCGCTGGAAAAGGCGCTGGCCTCGCGCGAGGTCGCAGCCTTCGTGGTCGAGCCGATCCAGGGCAAGGGCGTCAACATGCCCACCGACGAGTTCCTGCCCGGCGCGGCCGCGCTCTGCAAGAAATACGGCACGCTGTTTGTCGCCGACGAGATCCAGACCGGCATGGGCCGCACCGGCCGCTTCCTCGCGGTCGAGCACTGGAACGTCGAGCCCGACATGGTGCTGCTGTCGAAGTCGCTGTCGGGCGGCCACGTGCCGGTCGGCGCCGTGCTGACGCGCAAGAGCATCTTCGACAAGATCTTCAACCAGATGGACCGCGCGGTGGTGCACGGCTCCACCTTCTCCAAGAACGACCTCGCGATGGCCGCGGGCATCGCCACGCTCGACGTCATGGAATCGGAGAAGCTGATCGATGCGGCCGCCAAGCGCGGCGCCGAGCTGCGCCTCGCGCTGACGCGCATGGTGCCGGGCTACGAGCTGCTCAAGGAGGTCCGCGGCAAGGGCTTGATGATCGGCATCGAATTCGGTCCCCCGAAGTCGCTGCGCCTGCGGGCCTCCTGGAACGTGCTGGAGACGGCCAACAAGGGCTTGTTCTGCCAGCTCATCACCGTGCCGCTGTTCAAAGATCACAAGATCCTCACGCAAGTCGCCGGCCACGGCAGCCACACCATCAAGCTCTTGCCGCCACTCACGATCACCGAGGAAGACTGCGCCTGGATCGAGAAGGCGTTCGACGACGTCATCGCCGGCAGCCACAAGGTCCCCGGCGCGATCTGGTCGCTCGGTAAGACACTGGTGGACAACGCCGTGCGACGGTCGGCCTAGAGACGATCGCTCAGGCCGCCTCGTCCGCGGCCGAAACTTACTCCGCAAACTCGCGCACGGCTTCCACCACGTGCTCCGGCACTTCCTGCGCGACGCAGTGGCCGGCATCCTCGAAAACCCGCGTAGTCACGCCCGGGATCAGCGACACAGCGCGTCGCGCCATCTCCTTGTAGATTGGACCCGACTTCGCCGCTGTCGTGACGCGCACCGGACAGTCGAGCTTGGTGAGCGAGGCAAACGGATTGCCGCGGGCATCCCCAATGTAGACCTGCTCCATCGCCTCGTAGATGGGAAGCAAGATCGCGGCTTCGATTTCGGGCGTGCAGCAGAGCCGGACGCGGCCGTCATCCAGGGGCGCGAAGCCGTGGCGCACATACGCCCGTAGCGAGGTTTCGGTCCAATCCGCAAACGCCGGTGCTGCGCGGTAACGTTCGAACACGGCGTCGGGACTGTCGAACTCGGCGCGTCGGCGCAGCGTGCCCTGCACACGGGCGAGCGATTCCTCGCTCAATCCGCCGGAGCGCGCCGCGCGCGGGTCCATGACGGTCGGCTCCATCACGAACAGGCGCGCGAAGCGACCGGGCAGGAGTTTCGCCGCGAGAAGGAGATCGGTCGCACCGGCGCTGTGGCCGATCCCGTAGATGTCGCGGAGATCGAGCGTATCGACCACCCGGCAGACGTCGTCGGCGTAATCGAGGAAATGATAGGCGCCGGGTTTGTGGCTTGCGCCATGACCGCGTCGGTCGAGGGCATAGACGGTGTAGGTCGATGCGAGCTCGCGCGCGACCTCGTGCCATACGTGGGCGACGAAGCCGGTGCCGTGTACGAGCAGGGCAGGCGGCTTCCCGCTCTCGCCCCATTGCAGCATGGCGATCTCTGCGTCGGCGGGACCGATTGAGAAACGGTGCGGATCGATCATGAGCGATGGGATGCTACTTCGCATCCTCCAGGATCATCGTGGCCCCCTTCTCAGCGATCATCGCGGTCGGCGTATTGGTGTTGCCCGAGGTGATCGTCGGCATGATCGAGGCATCGACGATGCGCAGGCCGTCGAGGCCGTAGAATCGCAACCGCTCGTCCACCACCGCCATTGGATCGTTCGCAGTGCCCATCTTCGCGGTGCCGACGGGATGGAAGATGGTGGTGCCGATGTCGCCGGCGGCTTTCGCGAGGGAGGCATCGTCGTCGCCGACGGAGGGGCCGGGCAGATATTCACTGGGGCGATATTTGGCCAGCGCTTTCTGCTGCATCAGGCGCCGCGTGGTCCGAACGGCGTCGGCGGCGACCTGGCGGTCGTCATCGGTCGACAGGTAATTTGGCGCGATGATCGGCTTCTCGTCAGGCGTTGTCGCGCGCAACCGCACAGTGCCGCGCGAGGTCGGTTGCAGATTGCACGCGCTCACCGTGATCGCAGGGAAACGGTGCAGGGGATCGCCGAACTTGTCGAGCGAGAGCGGCTGCACGTGGAATTGGATGTTGGCGCGGGCGCGCGTCGCATCGGAGCGCGTGAAGATGCCGAGCTGCGACGGCGCCATGGTGAGCGGGCCGCGGCGGCGGAAAGCGTAGTCGAGCCCCATCAGGCCGCGGCGCAACAGATTGTAATAGGTCTCGTTCAGCGTGCGCACGCCCTCGACCTTGTAGATCGCGCGCTGCTGCAGGTGATCCTGCAGATTGCGCCCGACGCCGGGCTTGTCCATGACGATGTCGATGCCGAGCGGCGACAGCCAGTCGGCCGGTCCAATGCCGGAGCGATGCAGCACCTGCACCGAGCCGATCGAGCCTGCCGAGAGCACCACCTCGCGCTTTGCGCGCGCCTCGATGATCTCGCCGTTCTGGATGAAGCGCACGCCGGCGGCGCGGCCCTGCTCGATGATGAGGCGGTCGACCAGCACGTGCTTCTCGAGCCGCAGATTGGGGCGCCTCAAGGCCGGCTTGAGGAAGCCGCGCGCCGAGGACCAGCGCCGGCCGCGCTTCTGGTTGACGTGGAAATAGCTGGTGCCTTCATTGTCGCCGGTGTTGAAATCCGGGATGCGCTTGATGCCCATCTCCTCGGCGGCGTCACCGACCGCGTCGAGAATGGCCCATGACAGCCGCGGCGCCTCGATGCGCCAGCCGCCGCCGGCGCCGTGATGCTCGCTGGCGCCGAGGAAGTGGTCCTCGAGGCGCTTGAACAACGGCAGCACGTCGTCATAGCCCCAGCCGGTCAGGCCAAGCTGGCGCCAATGATCGTAGTCGGCGGCCTGTCCGCGCATCGAGATCATGGCGTTGATCGCCGAGCAGCCGCCGATCACCTTGCCGCGCGGATAGGCCAGCGAGCGGCCGTTCAGGCCGGGCTCGGCCTCGGTCTTGAACATCCAGTCCGAACGCGGATTGCCGATCGCGAAGAGATAGCCGACCGGGATATGGAACCAGATCCAGTTGTCGTCGCCACCAGCTTCAAGGATGAGAACGCGGTTGCCTGGGACAGCCGACAGCCGGTTGGCGACGATGCAGCCCGCGGTGCCGGCTCCGACGACAATGTAGTCAAACTCACCTTCAAGCCGCCTCGGCATTCTGCTTCCACCCGGATGGTCTCTTTGCTTTCCGTTAATAGGCAGACGCAGCCGACCTGGACAAGCCCGGCCATGCCGGGTGAACAGGGCTAGACCCCGATTGCCGGCGGTTGGGTGGACCGACGCTTGCATGGTAGACAGACCTGCATCTCCAACAGCTCGAGACCTTCCATGCCCATCGTGAACCGCGTCGCCGACCTTCAACCCGATATCCAGGCCTGGCGGCGGGACATCCATCAGCACCCCGAGCTGCTGTATGATGTCCACCGCACCGCAGCATTCGTTGCGGACCGGTTGCGGGAGTTCGGCTGCGACGAAGTCGTGACCGGTCTCGGCCAGACCGGCGTCGTCGGTGTGATCAAGGGCAACAAGCCCACCGGCGAGGGGCTCAAGGTGATCGGCATGCGTGCCGACATGGACGCGCTGCCGGTCGAGGAGCAGACTAATCTGCCTTACGCCTCCAAGATTCCCGGCAAGATGCACGCCTGCGGCCATGACGGCCACACCGCGATGCTGCTCGGGGCGGCCCGCTATCTCGCCGAGACGCGCAATTTCGCCGGCGATGCCGTGGTGATCTTCCAGCCCGCCGAGGAGGGTGGCGCCGGCGGCGCGGCCATGGTCAAGGACGGCCTGATGGAGCGGTTCGGCATCGAGCAGGTCTACGGCATGCACAATGGCCCGGGCATCCCGGTCGGCTCGTTCGCGATCAGGCCGGGCCCGATCATGGCGGCGACCGACGAAGTCGACATCATGATCGAGGGTGTCGGCGGCCACGCCGCGCGTCCGCACAAATGCGTCGATTCCGTGCTGGTCGGCGCGCAGGTGATCACGGCCCTGCAGTCGATCGTCTCGCGTAGCGTCGATCCCCTGGAATCGGCGGTCGTATCGATTTGCGAATTCCACGCCGGCAACGCCCGCAACGTCATTCCGCAGACTGCGACCCTGAGAGGCACCATCCGCACGCTGTCGCCGGAGGTGCGCAAGCTGGTCGAGAAGCGCGTGCATGAAGTCGTGGCGGGCATGGCGCAGATCACCGGCGCCAAGATCGACCTGCACTACAAGCGCAATTATCCGGTCGTGAACAATCATGCGGCGGAGACCGAAGTGGCACGGCGCATCGCCACGCAGGTCGCGGGCGAGGCCCATGTCCACGAGATGGCGCCGCTGATGGGCGGCGAGGATTTCGCCTACATGCTGGAAGCGCGGCCCGGCGCCTTCATCTTCTGCGGCAACGGCGACAGCGCCGGCCTGCATCATCCCGCCTACAATTTCAACGACGAGGCGATCGTCTACGGCACGTCCTATTGGGTGAAGCTGGTCGAGGAGCAACTCGCGGCGTCGTAGGACCGGGTCCGAAGCACAGATGAAGGGCCCGTGCATTCCACGGGCCCTTGTCTGTTTGAGAAATCGGATCGTCAACAACGGCGTGAAGCCATTTCCCGCTGTATTCACGCAGCCCGTGCGGCCTTCTTCTGCAGGCCGGCGGCGATCTTCAGATCTTCGACGAAGCGCCGATATTCCAGAACCTTGGCTTCGGGATCAGGCAGTCGCAGCAGATAGGACGGGTGCACGGTCACCAGCGCCTTGCGGCCTTCGGGAAGCTCGATCAGCCGGCCGCGGTTCTTGCCGATCGGAGTGATCTTGCCGAACACGCTTTGCGCAGCGGTGGCTCCCATGGCGACGATCAGTTCGGGCTGGAGCGCCGCAACTTCCCGCTCATACCATTGCCGGCACGCCCGGATCTCGGGTGTGTTCGGCTTCTGGTGGAGGCGGATCTTTCCGCGCGGCACGAATTTGAAGTGTTTCACCGCGTTGGTGACATAGACCTTCTTGCGATCGACGCCGGCCTCCTCCAATGCGCGATCGAGCATTTGCCCGGCCGGGCCGACAAAGGGATGACCGGCAAGATCTTCCTTGTCGCCGGGTTGCTCGCCGACCAGCATGATTGTTGCATTCTTCGGCCCTTCGCCGAACACGGTCTGTGTGGCGTCCTTGTAGAGGTGGCAGGCGCGGCAATGCGCGGCCTCCTCGCGGAGCGTTTCGAGATCGTCGGCAGCTGGCTTGCGTCTCATCGGAGCCTCCGGCCGCTTCTGAGGCTTGTGCGGATCGGTTGCGGCATTGGCGATCATGGCGCCGGTCATGCGCTCGGCGTCCTCAATCAAGGGCTTAATGATCGAAGCCTCGGGCAGGTTCCTCCAATATTTCTTCGGCATCTCGGCCTGCATCGCCTTCACCTTGAGCCGGGCCGGATTGAAGATGCTGGCATAGTAGCGCCGCCAGGTTTCCTCCAGCCGGTCTTCGCCCGGCGCCTCGCTCTTGCTGACGCCCGGCGTGAACGAGAGCGCATGGCCGTCCCAATGCGCGCAGAGGTCCGGCGTCAGGATCGACCAGGGCATGTCGGCAAAGCGCTTGGCGAAGAACGGCGCGGCGAGCTCGACGACGTGATGCTCCGGCTCGAACCAGGCGACGTAGTGCGCCTGGCGTTCCCGGCCGATCTCGCGGAAGCGCACGAAGGCATGCATCTTGTGCTCGTCGCGATAGACCGCTTTCGCCATGGCCGTGACAAGCGCGACATCGGGGTCGGTCGCGACCTCAATGAGATCGTGATTGTCCTTCAGCCGGAACAGCAGGCGATACAGGATCGCAAAGCGCTCGCTGTCGCGATGCAGGATCGCCGCCTTGGCAAGCTCGACGAATTTTACCGAGACGGTGAACGTGCCCTCATTCACCTCGAGGATCGGAGACGGCGAGGACGGTGCGAACAGCTCGGCTTCGTGGCCCTGCACGGTCCAGGTGACCGCGCCGGGCGGCACGTGATGGAGCACGAGGCTGCGCGCGGCTTTGCGCCAGCCGTCGAAATCGGTTTCGGTGTCGAGCATGATGTACTGCATCAGAAGTCAAATCCCAGTTGCGTTGCTTTCGGCTTGAACCGTTCGATCAACCCGGCGGCATCGAGACGATGCGGTGAGGGACGGTGATCGCTGAGGACGATGAACGGCAGCGCCTTGTTGCGGGGCACATGCAGCCGCGCGAGATCGGCGAGGCGGATCGTGGTTGTGCGCCGCGTCGCGATGATGCGCTCGACCGTCCTGGTGCCGAAGCCCGGCACCCGCAGCAGCTCCTCGCGGCTGGCGCGGTTGACGTCGAGCGGGAAGCGGTCGCGGTGGCGCAGCGCCCAGGCGAGCTTGGGATCGATGTCGAGCGGCAGCATCGCGCTGTCGTCGACGATCTCGCCGACGTCGAAGCCGTAGAACCGCATCAGCCAGTCGGCCTGGTACAGCCGGTGCTCGCGCAGCAGCGGCGGCGCGCGCAGGGGCAGCGCGCGGCTGGCATCGGGGATCGGGCTGAAGGCGGAGTAATAGACGCGCCGCAGCCGGTAGGCGCCGTAGAGATTGGCGCTGGTGTGGAGAATGGTGTGATCGGAGGCGCTATCTGCGCCGACGATCATCTGCGTACTTTGTCCGGCGGGCGCGAAGCGCTGCGGTTTGGCCTTCGTCTTGGCGCTGCGGCTCTCCTCGGCTTCGTCCAGCTTCAGCCGCAGCCGGCCCATGGTGCGGCGGATCGCACGCACGTCCTTCTCCGGCGCGAATTGCTGCAGGCTCGTCTCTTCAGGCATCTCGATGTTGATCGAAAGGCGGTCGGCATATTTGCCGGCCTCGGCGATCAGCGCGTCGTCGACCTCGGGAATGGTCTTCAGATGGATGTAGCCGCGGAAATGATGCTCCTCGCGCAGTTTTCGCGCGACGCTCACCACTTGCTCCATCGTGTAATCAGGGCTGCGGATGATGCCGGAGGAGAGGAACAGGCCCTCGATGTAATTGCGCCGGTAGAAGTCGAGCGTGAGCTTGACCAATTCGTCGATGGTGAAGCGGGCGCGTGGGACGTTCGAAGAGGCGCGGTTGACGCAATAGAGGCAATCGTAATTGCAGGCGTTGGTCAGCAGCACCTTGAGCAGGGAGATGCAGCGTCCGTCCGGCGCGTAGGAATGGCAGATGCCCATGCTTGGGGCGGTCGAGCCCATGCCCTTGCCGTCGCTGGAATCCCGCTTCTCGGTACCGCTGGAGGCGCAGGATGCGTCGTATTTGGCGGCATCCGCCAGAATTTCCAGCTTGCGTTGTACGTCCATGTTTGAATCTCTTTGATTCCGCTCATGAATCTTTGGATGCGCCAATTCGATTGACTCTGCCGGCGCCATTAGCTTTATATTAGAACATATCATGAACAAATGAGCCAGCCGCTGGTTCTCTTTTTGAGAGCCATCGGCAATCACCTCTGAGGAGCGGCGAGCATGAGCGGCGCACGTATGAGCGCGCTTGCGATCCTGCGCGGCCAGATCGAGCGCATCGAGACGGCGGAGGTCGTGCATCCGCGCGATCGCATCGGGCTCGGCCATGGCGCGGCCGACGCCGCGCTGAAGGGCGGGCTCGCGCGCGCGGCGATCCACGAGGTGTTTTGCGAAGGGCGTCAGGGCGCGGCCGCGACGGGCTTTGTCATGGGCCTTGCGGGACGCGTGAGTGCACGCCGGCCGCTATTGTGGGTGCGGCAGGATTTTTCGGAGCTCGAAACCGGTGCGCTGTCGATGAGCGGGCTATCCGAGCTCGGCCTCGATCCGCGCCGTGTGGTGATGGTGCGCGCCGCCGATGTCGAGAGCGCGTTGCGCACCTCGGCCGACGCGCTCGCCTGCGATGCGCTCGGCGCCGTCGTGCTCGAGCTCTGGGGCGAGACCAGGCAGTTCGATCTGGTGGCGAGCCGCAAGCTGACGCTGGCCGCGCAAGGCTCGGGCGTTACCGGCCTCTTGCTGCGGATGGCGGCGCAACCGCTGCCCTCGACCGCGGAGACACGATGGATGCTGCGTGCGGCGCCTTCGCCGCCGGGCTCGGTGTGGAGTGCCTGGGGCGCGCCGGTGTTCGATGCCGAACTCTTGCGCAATCGTCATGGCCCCTGCGGCCGGTGGATCATGGAATGGAATTGTGATGAGTGCCAATTCAGTGAACCGTCGACGTATCCTCAGCCTGTGGCTGCCGCGCCTGCCCATCGACAGGATTCAGCGGTTCGTTGGCAGCGCCGGGCTGGGTAAAATCAACCATGAGCCGAGCATTGTCGTCATCAAGGACAACAATGCGCTGGTGATCCATGCGCTGGACGAGGCCGCCGAGCGCCTCGGCCTGTATATCGGCCAACCGCTGGCCAATGCGAGGGCGATGTGCCCGGACTTGCGTGTGTTCGACGCCGATACCGTGGCCGATGCGAAGACGCTCAGCGATATCGCCGATTGGTGTGACCGCTTCACGCCGTTGGTGGCGCTCGATCCGCCGCACGGGCTGTTCCTGGACATCACCGGCTGTGCGCATTTGTTCGGCGGCGAGGCCGCGCTGTTGCGGACATTGGTCCGGGCGCTCGACCGGCAAGGCTTTGCCGTCAGCGCGGCGATCGCGGGCACCTCGGTCTGCGCCCGCACGCTGACGCGGCAGGTATCCGGCACCATCGTGGCCGATGGCGGCGAGGCGGAGGCGATCAGGTCGTTTCCAGTCTCCGCGCTCGGTGCGGGTGAAGCCATCACCACCGGCCTGCGCCGTGCCGGGCTGAAGACCATCGGCGACGTCGCCTCGCGCAGCGCCTCCGAGATCACGGCGCGGTTCGGCGCCCGGTTCTCCACGCTGCTCGCCCATGCGCTGGGGCAGGGCGATGCGCCGATCAGCCCGCGCAAACCGCTGCCCGACTACATCGTCGAGAAGCGCTTTGCCGAGCCGATCGCAACCGACACTATGATCGCGATGACGCTGTCGCGGCTCGCCGACACGTTGATCGCGTCCATGGAGAAGCAGGGCAAAGGCGCGCGGCGGCTTGAAGCGGCGTTCTTCCGCACCGATGGTGTGGTGCGTACGATCACGGTCGAGACCGGGCGTCCGGTGACGCGAAGCGCCGTGGTCGACCGCTTGTTCCGCGAGCGGCTCGATGCCCTCGCCGATCCCCTCGATCCCGGTTTCGGCTTCGACATGGTGCGATTGTCGGCGAGCCGCACCGAGATCGTGGTGCAGGAGCAGCGCGATCTCGATGCCCATGTTCACGACAATGACGAGCTCGCCGCGCTGATCGACCGCATCGCCGCGCGCATCGGCGGCAAGCGTGTCGTCGTGCACCTGCCGCAGGAGACCCATATCCCCGAAAGCGCGGTGCTGGCCGCATCGGCGCAGCATCATCTCGCTGCTGCCATGCAGGCCGAATGGCCGACGCGCGTCGCGAGCGAGCCGCCGCTGCGTCCCTTGCGGCTGTTCGACAAGCCGGAGCCGATCAAGGTGCCGTTCGCGACCGTGCCCGATGGCCCGCCGCATCAATTCACCTGGCGGCGCGCGCTGCATGCGGTGGTGCGGGTAGAGGGGCCCGAGCGCATCGCGATGGAATGGTGGCGGCAGGACGGCAAGCAGCTGACGCGGGATTATTTCCGCATCGAGGATGCCGAAGGCCTTCGCTTCTGGATCTTTCGCGACGGTCTCTATGAAGGCGAGGTGTTCGACGGTGACGGCAAGCCTGCGTCTCCCGGCTGGTATGTGCACGGTCTCTTCGCATGAATACGCTTAGCTATGCCGAGATCGGCATCACCACCAATTTCTCCTTCCTGCGCGGCGGCTCGGATCCGCGCGCCTATGTGCATCAGGCGAGCAAGCTCGGGATTCCCGCGATCGGCATTGCCGACCACAACACGCTTGCCGGCGTGGTGCGCGCCTACCAGGAGCTTGACAATGACGAGGTGCTGCACAAGCCGAAACTGTTGATCGGCGCTCGCATCGTCTTCATTGACGGCACGCCCGACATCCTGGTCTATCCACGCGATCGCGCGGCCTATGGCCGGCTGTGCCAGCTCCTCACGAGGGGCAAGCGTGGCGATGACATCACGCGGATCGAAAAGGGCGAGTGTCATCTCAGGCTTGACGATCTCCTGGAATTCTCGGAAGGCCAGCTCCTGGTGTTGACGCTGCCGCATCGTTTCGAGCTGGCGCGGGCGCTGGATGTCCTCGCAAAGCTGAAGGCGAGCCGTGCCGAGGGCGTGTGGCTGGCGGCGAGCCTGCTCTATCGCGGCGACGACAAGCGTCGCCTCTTGCGGCTCGATGATCTCGCCGCAAAGGCAAAGGTGCCGCTGCTCGCGACCAATGAGGTGCTGTATCACGATCCCCGCCGCCGTCCGCTCCAGGACGTGCTGACCTGCATCCGGGAAAAGACCACGATCGAGGCGATTGGGCGGAAGTTAGAGGCCAATGCCGAGCGCTTCCTGAAGACGCCGCGTGAAATGGCGCGGTTGTTCCGCGATTTTCCCGAGGCGATTGCGCAGACCATGCGCTTTGCGGACGCAATCGATTTCTCGCTCGATCAGCTGAAGTATCAATATCCCGACGAGCCGGTACCGCCGGGCAAGACCGCGCAAGGGCATCTGGAGGATCTGACCTGGGCGGGCGTCGACAAATATTTCGGCGGCAAGATCGGCGACAAGCTGCGCGCCACCTTGAACAAGGAGCTCGCGCTGATCGCCGAGCTGAAATATGCGCATTACTTCCTCACCGTGCATGACATCGTCCACTACGCGCGCAGCCAGAATATTTTGTGCCAAGGGCGCGGCTCGGCGGCGAATTCGGCCGTGTGCTACGTGCTCGGCATCACCTCGGTCGATCCAACCAAGGTGGACCTCTTGTTCGAGCGCTTCATCTCCAAGGAACGGCTGGAGCCGCCCGATATCGACGTCGATTTCGAACATTCGCGCCGTGAGGAGGTGATGCAATATGTCTATCGCCGCTACGGCCGCCACCGCGCCGCGATCATCGCCACCGTCATCCATTATCGCCCGCGCAGCGCCATCCGCGACGTCGGCAAGGCGCTCGGCCTGACCGAGGACGTCACCGCCGCGCTCGCCGACACCGTCTGGGGCAGCTGGGGCAAGGGCCTCAACGACATGCAGGTCCGGCAGGCCGGGCTCGATCCCGGCAATCCCATGATCAATCTCGCGGTCGAGCTTGCGACCGAGCTGATCGAATTCCCCCGCCATCTGTCCCAGCATGTCGGCGGCTATGTGCTGACCCAGGACCGGCTCGACACCTATGTGCCGATCGGCAATGCCGCGATGGACGACCGCACCTTCATCGAATGGGACAAGGACGACGTCGATGCGCTTCATATGATGAAGGTCGACGTGCTCGCCCTGGGCATGCTGACCTGCATCCGCAAGTGCTTTGACTTGATCGACCAGCACAAGGGCGAGCGTTTTGTGCTGGCGAGCGTCCCGCAGGACGATCCCAACGTCTACGACATGCTGTGCCGCGGGGAATCACTTGGCGTATTCCAGGTCGAAAGCCGCGCCCAGATGAACATGCTGCCGCGGCTGAAGCCGCGTACCTTCTACGATCTCGTCATCGAGGTCGCGATCGTGCGCCCCGGGCCGATCCAGGGCGACATGGTGCATCCTTACTTGCGGCGGCGGAACGGACTCGAGAAGGTGAGCTATCCCTCGCCGTCACCGGAGCATGGCGACAAGGACGAACTCTACAAGGTGCTGCACAAGACGCTCGGTGTCCCGCTATTCCAGGAGCAGGCGATGCGCATTGCGATCGAGGCTGCACATTTCACCTCCGAGGAAGCCAACGGCCTGCGCCGCTCGATGGCGACCTTCCGCAATGTCGGCACCATCGGCCAATATGAGGAGAAGCTGATCGGCAACATGGTGGCGCGCGGCTACGATCCCAACTTCGCCAAAAGCTGCTTTGACCAGATCAAGGGATTTGGCTCCTACGGCTTTCCTGAGAGCCATGCCGCGAGCTTTGCACAGCTGGTCTACATTTCGTCGTGGCTGAAACACTACCATCCCGACGCCTTCTGCTGCGGTCTGTTGAATTCGCAGCCGATGGGCTTCTATGCGCCGGCGCAGATCGTCAGCGATGCCCGCAAGAACGGCGTCGAGGTGCGCGACATCGACGTGTCCTACAGCTTTGCGCAGAACACGCTGGAGGAGGGAAGCGGCAAATTCTGCGCCGTGCGCCTGGGCTTCCGCCAGATCGATGGATTCCACTGGCTGGACGAGGACGAGGAGCGTCTGAAGCGCTCCCAGCTGTCATTCCGGGGCGACGCGTCAGCGTCGAGCCCGGAATCCATAACTCCGATCGGGAGTATGGATTCTAAGGTGCGCAATTGCGCAACAGGGCTCGCGCCAAGAGGCGCGCCCCGGAATGACAACGCGGAAAGAGTGCCCGATTGGACCGACCGCATCGTCGCCGCCCGCAACCGTCGTCCTTTCACCTCGCTTGAGGATTTCGCCCGCGACACCGGCCTGCCCAAGCGCGCGCTGATCCTCTTGGCCGATGCCGATGCGTTCCGCTCGCTCGGGCTCGACCGCCGCGAAGCGCTGTGGCAGGTGCGGCGGCTGCCCGACGACGTGCCGCTGCCGCTGTTCGAGGCGGCGACCGCGCGCGAGCAGCCGGACGAAGGCGCAAGACCGCTGCCGCTGATGCCGCGCGCGGAGCAGGTGGTCGCGGACTACCAGACCATCCGTCTGTCGCTGAAGGGACATCCGATGGAGTTTCTGCGCGAGATGTTTACGCGCGAGCGTATCGTCGCCTGCAAGGAGATCAGCCATGAGAACGAGCGGCGCCGCGTCCGCTGTGCCGGCGTGGTGCTGGTGCGGCAGCGGCCGGGCAGCGCCAGCGGCGTCGTGTTCATGACGCTGGAGGACGAAACCGGCATCGCCAATGTCGTGGTGTGGCCCAAGATCATGGAGCAGTACCGGAAAGAAGTGATGGGCGCGCGCCTCATCCTGGTCGAAGGCTACATCCAGAGCAGCCCGGAGAAGGTGACGCATCTCATCGCCCAGCGCATGATCGATCGCTCGCACGATCTGGTCGGATTGGCCAACGATGCGCTCGGCCGCAAGCATCCGCTGCCCGCAGGCGCCACCGTGGTCGAACCGCTGAACGAAGACCCTCGCGCGCTTACGGACATGCCCGCGCAAAAAATCCGTCACCCCCGCAACGTCCGTATCCTGCCGCCCTCGCGGGATTTTCATTGAGCGAGCGCGGGCTACTGCCGACGTTTGTTGCGATGATTGCGCCTCATTCTCAGTCGTCATGCCCGGGCTTGACCCGGGCATCCACGTCTTTCGGAGTGCGCAGCAGTGCGTGGATGGCCGGTCAAGCCCGGCCATGACGGAGGAGAGAGAGCTCGGCAAGCTGCCCTCAAAAATTCACCCTGTTCGAAATCGCGCCGTCCACGACGAAATTCGAACCCGTCGTGAATCCCGACACCGGGCTGGCCAGAAACACCGCCGCGCTCGCGATGTCCTGCGGCGTTGCCATGCGGCCGGTCGGGTTGCGCTTCATCGCGTCCTGGTACCGCTCCGGCATGTTCTTCTCGATCATCTCCCAGACGCCGCCTTTGAAATAGACGGTGCCGGGCGACACGACATTCACGCGGATCTTCTTCTTCGCGTATTGCCGCGCCAGTCCCTTGGCCATGTGGATCAGCGCGGCCTTGATCGGGCCGTAGGAGCTGGCCGTGTCCGCCTGCGCCGCGGAGATCGACGAGATGATCACGAAGGCCGCATCGCCGCTGCCGGCGCCGCTTGTCTCGAGGAACGGTCGGGCGGCGTCGAAGGCGTGCACGGCGCCGAGCACATCGAGCCGAAAGTTCTGCTCCCAGGATGCGGGATCGTGCCCTTGCGCCATTGCGCCGGCATTGGAGAACAGCATGTTGATGCCGCCGAGCTCTTGCGCAGCCGTCTCGATCCAGCTTTTCAGCGCCGCGCCGTCGGTGACGTCGACGGGGCCGCCGGTGGCGCGGATGCCGCCCGCCTTCAGCTCCGCGACGGTGGCCGCAACCTGATCGGCGTTTCGCGCGCACACCGCGACATTGGCGCCTTCGCCGGCCAGCGTCGCCGCAATCGCCCGCCCGATGCCACGCGTGCCGCCGAGCACGACGGCGTTCTTGCCTTTGAGACCGAGATCCATTGTTGGCTCCTTTTTGTTGGTGCTGCGAGTGTAGCTGTTTCGCGAGGCGCCCAGAAGCCTCCACGTCGTCATTGCGAGCCACCGGGTCCGCGCAAAGCGCGGCCCGATGACAGGCTCCGCGAAGCAATCCAGAAATGCATCCGCGGAAGGATCCTGGATTGCTTCGTCGCAAGGGCTCCTCGCAATGACGCGGAGAGACTTCACTCCGGCGCCGCTCCCACCGGCGGGCCGCCGGGCGGGCGGTGCAGGAAGGTCAACGAGGCATAGGCGCCGGCCCAGGAGCCGATTGCGGCAAAGGCAACGTAGAAGGCGTTCTCGGTGTAGCTGATCACGGCGTAAGAGGAGAGCAGGTACCAGACCGCGCTCCAGTTCGCCGCCGGGATGCGCTTGCGCGCGATCACGGCCGAGGTGAACATGACATAGACGGCGTCGGTGGCCGCCGTCGCGATGAACACGGCACCTGCGATGAGGGGATCGATGGCGGCCATTGCAATCCTTTCTGCGATCATGACACGGTCGCGAAAAGTACAGCAAATGAGCGGGCAGAGAAGCAGCCATGCAAAGCCCCGCCGACATTCTGGCTGCGGAATCTCGGTCGGCTCGAGGGCGGATTGAATACCCCAGATGTTACGGGAGAGGCCGTACATTCTGCGTTCATACAGCACATGCAATCTGGCTTCGGCACGTTGAAGGCGGTGCAGCATTCCGCTTGGCTGTCGAAGACGCCGGCGCAATGGAGCCGTCCGGCGATGCAGCTCGGCAGTCATCCGGCACAATGGCCGGGCCGAAGCTGACATGAAGCTGACATGTCGCAAAATTTTAACGCAGACGGAAAGGGCCGACGCGTTTTTTAGGTTGTTTGAAATCCCAATTCGGCACTATTAGCGCGACCGATGCGGCAATCATCTGCCGAGATCGTCGCAGACACGACCGGGCCCATGGCAGTTGAGATTACCAAGCGATTGCACGTGATTGCAAAACAACGGGTGATCGCATCCGTAGTTTTACTAGCTGTCGCCGGCGCCGGTGTCGGAGCGTACGGCTTGTTCTCTTCGGGCCCGAAGGCAAAAAAGCACTCCGAGATCTCCAGCCAGTCGCGCAGGAACGCGCAGACCTTCACGCCGACACCGTCCGAATGGGCGACGCTGACGATTGAACCGGTCGCCGCCAGGAGCTTCCGGGCCGAGTATGTCACCGAGGGCAAGGTCGCGGTCGACGAGGATCGTTCGACGCCGGTGTTCTCGCCTTATGCAGGCCGTGTCACCAAGCTGCTCGCCAAGCCCGGCGAGACGCTGAAGCAAGGGCAACCGCTGTTTACCATCGAGGCCGCCGACACCGTGCAGGCCCAGAACGATTTCATCGCGGCGATGACCTCGCAGAACAAGGCGAAGTCGGCGCTCGAGCTTTCGGACATCCAGTTCAAGCGCGCCAAGGACCTCTACGAGGGCCATGCCATTCCGCTCAAGGATTATCAGCAGGCGGAAGCGGCTCAGGTGCAGGCGCGCAACGACATGCGCTCTTCGGTGACGGCGTTGGAAGCCGCGCGCAACAAGCTGCGCATCCTCGGCTTCACCGACGAGGCCATCAAGACGTTCCAGGAAAAGGGCGTCATCGATCGGGAGATCACGATCTACTCGCCGATCTCCGGCACCGTCGTGCAGCGCAAGATCGGCCCGGGCCAATACGTCAATTCCGGCGCGAGCGATCCAGTCTTCGTGGTCGGCGACCTCTCCACGGTCTGGCTCACCGCCTTCGTGCGCGAGAGCGACGCGGCCGCGGTGTGCATCGGGCAGGACATCGCCGTCAATGTGATGGCGCTGCCGGGCCGTCCGTTCAGCGCCAAGATCAACTACGTTGCCGCCGCGATCGACCCCGCCACCCGCCGCCTCCTGGTGCGCGCCACCATCGACAACAGGGACGGGCTGCTCAAGCCGGAAATGTTCGCGAACGTCACGATCTATTCGGCCGGCGACCGCGCCGCGCCCGCCGTGCCGAAACAGGCGCTGATCTACGAGGCCGACAAGGTCCGCCTCTGGGTCGCGCGCGAGGACAAGTCGGTCGAGCTGCGCCAGATCAAGATCGGTCTCATCAACGGCAACCTCGTCGAGGTCACCAGCAATCTGAAACCCGGCGAGCAGATCGTCACCAAAGGCAGTCTGTTCATCGACCGCGCGGCGTCCGGCAGCTGATCGACGACCCAAGAAAATTGAAGACCTGAATGGATCGTCTCGTTGCCCTTGCCGTCAACCGGCGTTTCCTGATGGTCGGCATGTTCGTCGCCGTCCTGATCGGCGGCCTGATCGCGTTCAACCGGCTCAACATCGAGGCCTATCCCGACCCGACCCCGCCGATGGTCGATATCGTGACGCAGAGCCCGGGCCTGTCGGCGGAGGAGATCGAGCGCTACATCACGATCCCGATCGAAACCCAGGTCGCCGGCCTGAAGAACATCAAGACCATCCGCACCATCTCGCTCTACGGTCTGTCCGACGTCAAAATCCAGTTCTCCTTTGCCTACACCTATGACGAGGCGCTGCAGCAGGTGCTGAATCGCCTGGCGCAGCTCGCGCCGCTGCCCGGCAACGTGCAGCCGCAGATCTCCCCGCTCAGCCCGATCGGCGAGATCTTCCGCTATCGCCTCGTCGGTCCGCCGAACTATAGCGTGCTCGACCTCAAGACCATCCAGGACTGGATGCTGCAGCGCCGCTTCCGCGCGGTGCCCGGCGTGATCGACGTCACCGGCTGGGGCGGCAGGAGCAAGACCTACGAGATTCAGGTGGATTTCAACAAGCTGGTCGCCAACGGCCTGACGCTGCCGCAACTGCTCCAGGCGGTCGGCAATTCCAACGTCAATGTCGGCGGCAACACCGTCGATATCGGCCAGCAATCCGCCGTGGTGCGCGGCGTCGGCCTGATCCGCTCGATCGATGACCTCGCCAACACCATGGTGGCGCAGGCCGGCGGCAATCCGGTGCTGGTCAAGGACGTCGCCACCGTTACCGTCGGCCAGAAGCCGCGCCTCGGCATTGCCGGCCTCGACGATTCCGACGACATCGTGCAGGGCATCGTCCTGATGCGGCGCGGCGAGCAGAGCTCGCCGACCATCAAGCGCGTCCATGAGCTCGTTCAAGCCATCAACAATTCCAGCATCCTGCCGCCTGGCGTGCGCATCGAGCGCATCTACGACCGCGGCGACCTGATCGAGCTCACCACCCACACCGTGCTGCACAACATGGTGGTGGGCATCCTGCTGATCGTGCTGTTGCAGTGGATCTTCCTCGGCGATCTCCGCAGCGCGCTGATCGTCGGCGCCACCATCCCGTTCGCGCTGTTTTTCGCGGTCATCATCCTGGTGCTGCGCGGGGAATCGGCCAACCTCCTGTCGGTCGGTGCGATCGATTTCGGTCTCATTGTCGATGCCACCGTGATCATGGTGGAGGCGATCTTCCGCCGCCTGACGCAAACGACACCGATGTCGGAATCCGAGCATATGTCGCCCGAGACGCTGTTCGGCATGAAGAGCCATGCCATCCTCAGCGCGGCCGCCGACGTCTCCCGATCGATCTTCTTTGCCGCGGCGATCATCATCGCGGCGTTCCTGCCGCTGTTCACACTCTCGGGCGTCGAGGGCAACATCTTCGGACCGATGGCGCGGACCTATGCCTACGCACTGGCCGGCGGCCTGCTTGCCACCTTCACCGTGACTCCCGCGCTGTCCGCAATCATCCTGCCGGCGCATGTCGAGGAGACCGAGACGAAGGTGATGCTGATCCTGCACCGGCTCTACATGCCTGTGCTGAACTGGGCGGTCGCCAACCGCAACATCGTCCTCGGCGCCGCGGTCGGTCTGGTGTTGATGACGGTCGCGCTCGCCCGGCTGCTCGGCCTCGAATTCCTGCCGAAGCTGGAGGAGGGCAACCTCTGGATCCGCGCCACGCTGCCGCCGACCATCTCGCTGCAGGAAGGCAACAGCTACGTCAATGAGATGCGCAAGGTGATCCGCGCCCGGCCCGAGGTCGAATCCGTCGTGTCGCAACACGGCCGTCCCGACGACGGTACCGACGCCGCCGGCTTCTTCAACGCCGAGTTCTTCGCGCCGCTGAAGCCCGCGAGCCAGTGGCCCGGTACCCGCGACAAGGAAGAGCTGACCGCGCAGCTGCTCAAGCAGCTCGACGATCGCTTCCCCGGCGTCGAGCTCAACTTCTCGCAATATCTCCAGGACAACGTCTCCGAAGCCGTCTCCGGCGTGAAGGGCGAGAACTCGATCAAGCTGTTCGGCAGCGATCTCCAGGCGCTCACCGACACCGCCAACAAGATCAAGCAGGTGCTGTCGACCGTGCAGGGCGTCACCGACCTTGCGGTGTTCACCTCGCTGGGCCAGCCGACCGTTCAGATCGACATCGACCGCGCCAAGGCGGCGCGCTACGGCCTTGCACCGGGCGACATCAACGCGACCATCAAGGTCGCGATCGGCGGCGACACCGCCGGCGACCTGTATGAGCCCGGGAGCGACCGCCACTTCCCGATCATCGTGCGCCTCGCGCCGGAATACCGCCGCAGCGCCGAGGCGATCCAGAATTTGCGGATCGGTGCGCCTGGGCCGAACGGCTCCGTCATGCAGATCCCCTTAAGCGAGGTCGCGACCATCAGCCTCGTCTCGGGTGCGGCCTACATCTATCGCGAGCAGCAGGAGCGTTATCTGCCGATCAAGTTCTCGGTGCGCGAACGCGATCTCGGCAGCGCGATCCGCGAGGCGCAGGACAAAATCGCCGCGCAGGTGCAGCTGCCGCCGGGCTCGCACATGGAATGGGTCGGCGAGTTCGGCAACCTCCAGGACGCGATCCGGCGGCTCTCGATCGTGGTGCCGATCTCGCTGGCGCTGATCGGCGTGCTGCTCTGGTTTAATTTCGGCTCGATGACCGACACGTTGCTCGCGATGAGCGTGATTCCGATGGCGATCTTCGGCGGCGTGCTCGGCCTCTTGATCTCGGGCACCGCGTTCAGCGTCTCCGCGGCGATCGGCTTCATCGCGCTGTTTGGCATCGCGGTGATGGACGGCATCATCATCCTGTCGCAGTTCAACCAGCTGATCGAGGAGGGCATGGACCGCATGAGCGCGGTGGTGCGCACCGGCGAGCTGCAGCTCCGGCCCGTGCTGATGACTTGTGTGGTCGCGGGCGTCGGCCTCCTGCCGGCAGCGCTGTCGGAAGGCATCGGGTCGCAGGTGCAGAAGCCGCTCGCGGTTGTCGTCGTCACCGGCATGATGCTGGCGCCGGTCGTGATCCTGGTGACCTTGCCGGTGCTGATCTCCTTCTTTTCCCGCCGCGCGCGCTGACCGTCAGAACCCGTAGAGCCGCGCCGGATTGTCGACCAGGATCTTCTTGCGCACCTCGGCATCCGGCGCCCACACCGGAAGCTGGTTGAGCAGGCGACCGTCGTCGATCTGATAGAGCGGCGCGATGTCGGTGGGCTTGCGGCCCTCGACGCGGCTCGAATCCGGATGCGGCCAGTCGGTGCCCCAGACGATGCGGTCCGCATTGGCCGCGATCACCGCGCGGGCATAGGGCACCATGTCCTGATAGTCGGGCGCCAGCTTCGACGAGCGATAGGCGCCCGAGATCTTCACATAGGCCTTGCCGGACTTCACCAGCGCGACGAGGTCGGAGAAGCCCGGCTGCTCCAGCCCGAGCGAAGCCTCGAGGCCACCGAAATGGTCGAACACGACCGGCACCGGCGCCGCCTCGACGAGGTCCTTGATCGCGGAGATCATGGCCAGCGTGGTGTAGAGCTGCACGTGCCAGCCGCGCGCCTTCATGCGCTCGACGGCGGCGGTGAAGCGCGGCCGGCCGACATTGGGGTCGTTGACGCCGCCGGTCGCCAGATTGAGGCGGATGCCGCGGAAGCCGTCCTGGTGCATCGTATCGAGCGCGCTCTCCGGCGTCTTGTCGTCGATCACGGCGACGCCGCGCGCGGTTGCGCCGCGCGCCTTCATGCCGAACAGTGTGGAGGAATTGTCGGTGCCGTAGACGCTCGGCGTCACGATCACCACACGCTCGATATGCAGCGCCTTGTGCAGCGCCGCCATTTCTTCCGGCGAAGCCGGCTCCGGCGTATAGACGCGGCCAGTGAAGAACGGAAATTTTTCGACATCGCCGTGAATGTGGGTGTGGCAGTCACAGGCATGCGCCGGCACATCGAAATTGATCGGCGTCGCAGGCTGCGCCGCGCGGGCATGGGCTTTGCTGGTCATGGCTACTCCGGCCGCAAGGGAGGCAAGCAGGGCGCTGCGTCGGCTGAGCACGATTTCTCTCCCGGTTTGTTTTTTATCGGCGAGTGGGAGGAGAATATCACATCAACCCGGTAACCGCTCCGCTTCGCTGCATAGCTGCTCGACAAGGGCCGCAAGCGGACGTGAGCCGTCCACGCGCACGACCGGGCAGGGCAGGCCGGCGAGCCAGGCTTCGTGCTTGACGAGACTGCGACCTTCGCGATCGCCGGCTTCGTAATGGGAGGCCCATTCGACGAAGTCTTCGGTCTCGCCATGGCGCCAGCCGCCCGGCGCGACGGCATCAGCGCCGAAATGGGCGGCCTCGCGGGCGCGCAGTCGCATCATCCGGGTCTCGCGCGGCACGCTCACGAAGACGACCAGGTCGAAGTACGAAACGAGCTCTTCGCCCCAGCCGGTGACGGACCCGCTCAGCACCCAGTCGAGACGCGGCAAGAACATCTCGTGCATCAGGCGCAGGCGGTCGGCGGCCGGGCGGGTTGTCCGATAGGGCGGCACCGTGGGCAGCCAGAAATAGTCGTCGCTGTCGTGATGCGGCAGCGCAAAAGCTGCCCCGCGAGCGTACGACCGATCGTGGTCACGCCGCAGCCCGATGCTCCCATCAGATGGATGCGGCGGCTTTTCATCGGCATCCACCAGAGAGATTTGACGCTACTGCCCCGACGGCGTGCGCAGGCCGTGCCAGGCGTCGCGGACCTGGTGGTAGTGCACCTCGGGCAGATAATCCGGCGTGTTCAGGTTCAGCGTCTTGACGTCGAGATGGCCGATGGCGCTGAGCAGCGTGTAGGAGGCGATCACGCGGTCGCGTTGCGCGCCGATCAGGCGTGCTTTGGCCTGGATCAGGTCGGCCTGCGAGTTCAGAACGTCCACCGTCGTGCGCTGGCCGCCGGCGGCCTCGCGCTGCACGCCCTGCAGCGCGACGGTGGCCGCCTTCACCTCGGACTCCGAGGCCGAGACCGTGATCTTGGCGCCTTCGTTGGCAACCCAGGCGCTGACCGCCGCCGTACGCGCTTGATTGCGCACCTGGTCGAGCACGAGCCGGCTCTGCGCCGTGATCTCCTTGGCCTGCCGAGTCTGCGCCGCGGCCTGCCCGCCGTCGTAGATCGGCGCGGTGACATTGGCGACGATCGAGGCCTGGTCTTCGGCGAAGGTACCGAGGGTCGGGTCGTTGTTGCGGCTCTTGCTGGCGCTGCCCTGGATGGTCGCGCTCGGCAGCAGCGTGCCTTCGGCGATGCGGACGTTGGTGGAGGCGACATCGACATCGAAGCTGGCGGCCATCACCGCCGGATGCTGGCGGATCGCCATCGTCATGGCATCCTCGCGGCTCTTCGGCAGATAGCGGTCGACGGCCTCGGCAGGCCTGAGCTGCGAGGGCGCATTGCCGATCACCTGCGCATAGGTGGCCTGGCTGACCGCAAGCGCGACCTCGGCCGCGTTGAGGTCGGCAAGGCCACGATTGAGGCGGGCCTCGGCCTGCGCGGTGTCGGTCGGCGTGACGTCGCCGGCATTGAGCCTGCGCTGGGTGACGGAGAGCGTCTCGCGCAGGAAGGCGACGTTGGAGCGCTGCGCCTCGACCAGCGACTGATTGGCGAGAACATTGGTGTAGGCGGTGACCGCATCGAGCAGCACGCCCTGGCCGACGTTGCGGAGCGCTTCGCGGCCCGACTGCACCTGGAGCTCGGCGGCCCGCACGCCGTTGGCGGTGCGGAAGCCGTTGAACAGGCTCTGCGTCACGGTGACGCCGATGATCCAGGGCTTCAGATTGCCGGTCTGGATGGTGTTGTCCGGCAACAGATTGCGCACCGATTGCAGGCCGGCGCTGAGGCTCGCCACGATCTGCGGCCGGTAGCCGGCCAGCGCCTGCGGCACGTTCTCATCGGTGGCGCGCTGGCGCGCACGCTCGGCATTGAGCTGCGGATTGGTCTGATAGGCTTTTGCCAATGCGTCCGGCAGGGCTTCGGCCCATGCCGCGGAGGGAAGGGCGCAAGAGAGCGCACAAGAGAGCGCCAGCGTGGTCCATGTCGCAAGCGCATGACCGGCGCTCGATCGACGTCGCGTCACCCCGCGACCAGCTCTGGCGGTACGCCCAATCATGTAATCTCGCTTAACCCCGGCTGTCCGCCCCCGCCGACGATGGCCTCTTAACTGTTTAGCCAGCCGAGGTCCCGCAGGCAAACTGCCGCGGGCAAAACTCCCATGTATTCCGTGCTTGTTGCAGGCGCGTCACAGGCTGTTTGCGGGAAAGCGCCAGAGCCTTACACTGGCCTGACCGGCTCGTGCGCTACCGGTTCTTGTTCACAGGCTTGCGCTTCTCGATGAACGCCGCCATGCCCTCCGAGCGGTCCTCGAGCGCGAAGGTCGAATGGAACAGGTTGCGTTCGACGCTCATGCCTTCGGAGAGCGTGGTCTCGAAGGCGCGGTTCACCGCTTCCTTGGCCATCGCGGCCGCAGGGCGCGACATCGCGGCCATCTTCTCGGCGGCCGCCATGACCTCGTCCATCAGCTTGTCGGCGGGTACGATACGGCTGACCAGGCCGGAGCGCTCGGCTTCGGCGGCGTCCATCATCCGGCCGGTGAGGCAGAGGTCCATGGCCTTGGACTTGCCGATCGCGCGCGTCAGCCGCTGGGTGCCGCCGATGCCGGGAATGGTGCCGAGCGTGATCTCGGGCTGGCCGAACTTCGCGGTGTCGGCGGCGATGATGAAATCGCACATCATGGCGAGCTCGCAGCCGCCGCCGAGCGCGTAGCCGGCGACCGCGGCGATGGTTGGCTTGCGACAGCGCGCGATGCGGTCGCCCCCGATCGCGGCGAAATCCTCGGAGAACATGTCGATGAAGCCCTTGGGCTGCATCTCCTTGATGTCGGCGCCGGCGGCAAAGGCCTTCTCGTTGCCGGTCACGACGATGCAGCCGATGGCGTCATCGGCCTCGAGATCGTCGACCGCAGCTGCGATCTCGCGGAAGACGCCGAACGAGAGCGCGTTGAGCATCTTCGGCCGGTTCAGCTTGACGATGCCGACCGCGCCGACGCTCTCGACGATGATGTGTTCGAACGTGCTCATGCTCCACCCACGCTTTCGATTGAGCGGGCAATGTGCCCGCTGGCGCGGATGCCTTCAAGGGGGCCGGACGCGGGACGCGCGCGGGGTCGCGTCCCGGCGGAACCGGCCATCAGGCCATGAACATGCGCGCGGCGGAGGCCAGGGTCAGCAATGTGCCGACGCCGATGAAGATCTTGCCGATCAGGGAGCTCTGGTCCCAGGCCGAGCTCTGCTGGCTGCTGGCCATCACCGGCGCCGGCCGCGGCTGCGCCTCGGTTGCGGCGATCACCGCCTTCTGCGGCGGCGGGGTCTCCTGCAAGGCCCGATCGATGTCGTTGAGTTGATCGGGCGCGACGACCTGGCTTTGAGGGTTCTCGGCGCTGGTATTATCGGCGGCTGCCTGGACGTTGTCGTTGGCGCGGTTCGTCATCGCGGAGGCTGCCGCGGCAGTTGGTGTGTCGGCGGCGAGCTGCGCATTGGCGTTGGCGACCTCCGGGGCCAGCTGGCTCGAGGCCGGGACCTGACTGTCGGTCTTGTCGTTCTTGGCCTCGTCGGGCTTGGCGGCCGTGTCCTTCTTGTCGGCCTTGTCCTCGGATTTCTGCCCCGTCTTCCTGCTGTCGGTGCGGCGCGAGTCTTGGCGCCGGTGCTTGGCCGTATCGGCCCCTTTGTCGGCGCTCTCCGATTTGTTGCCTGCGGCCGAGTTCGGCGCCGCCTGTGCGAGGCCCCCGGACAGCAAGACAAGCCCGGCCAAAACGATCAGGGCCGCGCGCGCGCTGGTTTTCATCATGTCGACGATCTCCCCAATTCCGCCCGTCCCGGCAGCGAACAGAGACCCCGGGGGGTGACGACAGCGGGGCAGAAAATGGGAATCTTCGGGCTACACTGGGCAAAAACGCGGCAGACCCCCTCCCGCAGCCGCCCGCCCGATGCAGGACGCACCGATCGGTGTTAAGAGCCGTCGCAGATGTTTGCGGCCGCATCGGTCGCGCGGCCCGGATCTTGATCACGAACTCGTGATAATTTTGGCGCCCGCGTAACAAATTGAAAGAGCGGCCGAATTGCATGGTGAGGGGCGCGGGTGCGCGGACGTGAGGACGAATGGACCGGCCTGATGCGGTCGGCCATGGCTGGCGATGATGCGGCGTATCATCGTCTGTTGAAGGCAGTCACGCCGGTGCTGCGGGCCGCCGCGAGGCGTGGCTTGGCGCGGGCAGGTCAGCCGCCCGACCAAGCCGAGGATATCGTGCAGGAGATTCTGTTGGCGGTACATCTGAAGCGGCATACCTGGGACAGCGAAGCCCCCTTCGCGCCCTGGCTGTTTGCGATCGGCCGCAACAAGCTGATCGATGCGCTCCGGCGGCGCGGCAGGCGCGTGTTCGTCAACATCGACGATTTCGCCGAGACGCTGCCGGGCGAGGCGCCGCAGGACACCGCTTCGGCCGGCGAGGTCGCCGCCCAGCTCGGAACCCTGCCGCAGCGTCAGCGCGACGTGCTGCAATCAATCGCGGTCGAGGCCGCCTCGATCAAGGATACGGCGGCAAGGTTGTCGATGAGCGAGGGTGCGGTCCGGGTCGCGCTGCATCGCGGACTTGCGGCGCTGACCGCCAAATTGCGGGACCATTGATCATGGACACCGATCAACTCATTCGCTCGCTCGCCGCCGACAATCTGCACCGCGCGCCCCGCGTCGGCGCGGTGCTGAGCATGGCGCTGCTGGTGGCTGCGCCGCTGTCGATCCTGATCTTTGCGACGTTCTTCGGCGTGCGCGCCGACGTCATGAGCGCCATGCGCAACCCGTTCTTCGACATGAAGTTCGCGGTGACGTTGTCGCTCGCAATCCCCGCCATCATCGTCAGCCTTCATTTGTCGCGTCCCGAAGCCCTGCTGCGCGGCTGGGGCTGGCTGCTGCTGCTTCCCGTCGGGCTGCTCGCCGTGGCGATTGGCAGCGAGGCGATGATGGCGCCGGCGATGCCGATGACGATGCGCCTGGTGGGTAAGAACTCTAGGGTCTGCATGGTCGCGATTCCCGCAATGGCGCTGCCGCTGCTTGCGGGGGCGCTGTTCGGCCTGCGCCACGGCGCGCCGTCTAGTCCCGCGCTCGCCGGAGCGCTCGCAGGGCTGGTGTCGGCGGGACTTGCGGCGACCCTCTATGCCTCGCACTGCACCGACGATTCCCCGCTGTTCGTCGCGACCTGGTACACGCTCGCGACCGCGCTGGTGACGGCGATCGGCGCGGCGGTCGGATCGAGGGTCTTGCGGTATTAAAGCATGATCCGGAAAAGTGCGAAGCGGTTTTCCGGAAAGATCATGCGCAACCAACAACCTAAAGCGCGATGACGATCCATCCAAATCTCATCGCGCTTTAGCCGCGCCGGCTTCATGCCGCCGGCGTCGCGTGCAACTGCATGCGGTGGAAGCGCAGCACCTGTTGCGCGGTCGATTGGCGCAGCGCCTCATAGGTGTCGCGCAGCTTCAGCATGTCGGTCTGCGACCCGCCGGAGAGCTTCTCGCGCAAGGCGATGATGGCGCGCACGCTCGACCATTGCATGCCCGCGGCCTTGGCGAGGATCATCACGCCTTCGGTGCGGCTCTCGATCATCATGGTCTCGGCGATCTCGACCGCGATCCCTGCGAGTGCGGCCAGCGCCGCGTTGGTCTCGTCGAACTTGCCCTGCTCGGCGAAGGTGGCGACCTGGAGCTCGTTGAGGCGGCCGTCCTCGTGCAGCGACTTCACCAGCGCGCGAGCCATCTCCGTCTGTTTCGTCCTGGCGACGGCGCGAACCCGTTGGGCCGCTTCCTCGACGGCCCTCGACACCTCGTCCGCGAGCTCGGGATGCGCAGCCGCGAGCTTCCTGCGCACGCTCGAGGATGCCTTGGCGACCAGCCTCAGATAGTGATGGCGCGGCAGGTCGGGCCGCAGGCCGATGCAGCCGGCGAGGTCCTCGTCGCGCTCGGCGCGGACGACGAGGTCGGCGAGACTCTCCTCCGAGAACCGCGCGCCCGGATTGCCGGCCGTCGACTGCACCACGTCCTCATTGCCCCGCGCCACCAGCACGTCGGTCAGCGCTTCCGACAGCGTCCGCCGCAGCGAGATCGCCTTGAGATGCGCCTGGCTCCTGGTGCGCGCAATCTCGACCAATGTTGCCTCATCCAGCCGCTCCGACTTCGACAGCACGGGGCCGGAGACTTCGATCACCTCGTCGAGCGCGAGCGTGCGGATGATCTGCGGCGGCGCAGCCGCGATCGGCGCGAGCCGCTCGGCGAGCAGCGCCTTGGCCGACGTCTCGATCTGCTCGATCAGGCACTGGAACACGTCGTCGAACACGCGGATATGGTCGTCGGAATAGTCGACCGCGTTGCCCACGAAGAGATCGGTGACGCGGCGGAGCGTCTCCACCCGGCGCGCGACGGTGCCGTGCGAGAGGGCAGCCTGCAACTCCTCGAGCAGGCTTTCGGATGGTCTTGCGGAATTGGATCTCATTGCTCTGTCCTGGAGCGTTCGGCCCGGCAGCGACTTCCGTCGCACCGGAGGAAAATGGATCGGTCAGCTCGTTGCAATGCAGTTGCGCCCTCGCGCCTTGGCGGAATAGAGCGCGCTGTCGGCGCGCGCGAGAAACGTGTCGGCAGTATCGACGTCGCGCAGCGTCACGACGCCCGCGGAAATGGTCACCCGCATGCTGGGGGAGAACGCGCCCCAGTCGAGATCGGCGACGATGCCGCGCAGGCGCTCGAGCGTGCGGAGCGCGACGTCACCCGACGTATCCGGCAGCAGCAGCAGGAATTCCTCGCCGCCGTAGCGGCCGAAACTGTCGGCCGGGCGGATGTTGGCGAAAATGGTGATCGCGAAGGTGCGCAGCACCTCATCGCCAATGGGATGGCCGTAAGCGTCGTTGATGCGCTTGAACCAGTCGAGATCGATCAGCGCGATCGCGAAGGGTGTGGATGCCCGCCGCGACTTTTCAATCTCGGTGTCGAGAAGCCGCATGATGCAGCGGCGGTTGTAGGAGCCGGTGAGCTCGTCGAGCTCAGCCAGTTCCTCGATGCGTCGATAGGCGGCCTTCAATTCGATGCTGCGCTTGTACAGGATCTTGCGTAACGTGGCGCCGAACAGGCCGAGGAAGGCGCACTGCCCGATCACCAGCACGAAGCAGAGCATCGAGGCGGTCCGCTGCAGCCGGGTCGCGACCGGCAGTCCGATCGGCAGGTTCGATCCCAGGAAAACCACGGTGAGCCCGCAGGTGGCGAGGCCCCAGGTGAGCATGGCCTGGCTCGACGTCATCCGCAGCGTGCCGAACGCGAAGATCAGAAACAATACGGCAAGGAACGCGACTCCGATGGTGGGCACCGCGAGCAGGAACACCAGTTGCAGCGCCATATGCGCCGAGATCTGATAGACGGTGAGGTAATGATCGTCGAAACGGTCGCCGAAACCGGCCTCCGACAGCACCGTGAAAGTCCCGATGATCAGAAGGCCGCCGAGCCAGAACAGCGTCGGAACGGCCATGGAGACCGCGCCGTCATAGGCGTAGAGCAGCAGGACCGCGCCGCCCAGCGAGTAGCTCGCGACCTGGCCGATATACATCTGGCGGCGCTGCCAGACGCGGCGTGCCCTGACCTCGGGCGCCGTCGTCTCGGGCGCGAGGACGAGATCCGCGACCTCTGCGGCATTCCTCTCCGGAAGGGACGTCGCGGCCGTACCCATGGTCCCGCCAATGGTGGATGTCAGCGCAAAAACCTACGCGGCAAGCCTTTAGGTTTGGTATCCTTTGAAATCGAATCCGAGCCGTGCAGTAGGGAACAAGGCGATCATCTAGCGTGAGAATTTTACCGATGATCACGCATCGTGTGCGCTGCGGTCGAGCCGAAGCAAGGCTTGGCGCGACAAAGGTGGTGCGGGGCTGCTATGGAACCGGATGAGGCCGGGCTGCCAATGTCCGGGCAGGCATTCCGCAGGAAATATCGCAGTATTATGGTACCGATTCGGATGAGCGACGCTGACCACCACGGGTGGGACAAGAAAAATGCCCGTATGTGGGGTAGCTCACACAGGCCCCCGTATGACTGCGGTAGGTTGAACAATTTTGCCCCCCACATCGAACCGTCCACCGCATCGACCCGACCAACCTTGCGAGACGGCCATTGAGCGCGACACAGGCGGCTTCAGACGAGATCCTGATCGCCAGGATCGCTCAAGGTGACCGGCTCGCTATGCAGGTGCTGTACGGGCGGCACCATGTCAGGGTTTACAGGTTCGGGCTGAGGCTCGTGCGGGACGAGCAGGCGGCGGAAGACCTCATCAGCGAGGTGTTTCTCGACGTCTGGCGTCAAGCCGGCAAATTCGAGGGCCGATCTGCCGTTTCCACCTGGCTGCTGGCAATCACCCGATTCAAGGCCCTGTCTGCGCTCCGGCGCAGGAAGGATTTCGAGCTGGACGAAGACGCCGCCAACGCGATCGAGGATACGTCCGACGATCCGGAAACGGTGGTGCAGAAGAAGGACACCAGTGAGGCGTTGCGGGAGTGTCTGACGGGCCTCTCGCCGGATCATCGGGAAATCGTCGATCTCGTCTACTACCACGAGAAGTCCGTGGAAGAGGTGGCCGAAATCGTCGGGATACCGGAGAACACTGTGAAGACGCGCTTGTTTTATGCGCGCAAGAAACTGGCCGAACTGCTGAAGGCAGCCGGCGTCGAGCGAGGCTGGCCATGATGGCTTTGAGCAAGAAGATGCTGGAGCAAGAGCCCAGTGAAATTGAACTGCTGCTGCCCTGGCACGCTGCCGGCACGCTGAACGCGCGCGATGCGCGCCGTGTCGAGGAAGCGCTGGCGCGCGATCCGGACCTGGCGAAGCAATATGCGGCGATCCGCGGCGAGTACGAAGAAACCATTCATCTGAACGAGAGCCTGGGCGCTCCGTCGGCGCGCGCGATGCAGAAGCTGTTCGCCGCGATCGATGCCGAGCCGGCGAGGGCGAGCGGCTCGCTGCCGCTGTCGGCACGTATCTCGACCTTCTTCGCGAGCTTGTCGCCGCGCACGCTGGCGTGGTCGGCGAGCCTCGGTGCCGTCGCGCTCGTGCTGCAGGCCGGCATCATCGGCGCCGTGCTGATGAAGAACCAGCCGGCGACCTTCCAGACCGCTTCGCTCTCGACCAGCGCACCGATCACGCGCGAGCTTGGTAGCGCCGCCGCGCCGGCGCGCGCGCTGGTGCGCTTCACCCCCGAGGCGCGCGTCGCCGACATCACCGCGCTGCTCGACAGCTACCAGGCTTCGATCATCGGCGATGCCAAGGGCGGCATGTTCCGCCTCCAGTTCGACAAGGCGATGAGCCAGGACGAGCTCGCTTCGCTGCTCGGCAGGATGCAGCGCGAGAAGTTCGTCAACCTCGCCGTCGCGGCGCCCTAGGCGCGCCGCCGAGCCGATGACGGGCAAATCCGAGAGCAGGGTGCGCACTGGGGCCCGCGCTTTATCCGTCGGCGTTGCGCTTCTGGTCGCCTTCTGTTTCGGCGTGGAGCTTGCGCAGGCGCAGGCGATCATGCGCCCGCCGACGATCAGCGTTCCCTCGCGCACGCCGACCGTCTCTCCAAACATCACCCCGCGGGTCAGCCCGAACATCGCTGCGCGCGCGGTAAGCGTTGGCCGCGGCCCGCGGACGATGGCGACCATTCCCCATACCACGACGTCGCGCATCCGGCCGACGACGCCGGTGCTGCCCTATGCGCGTTACTCGCCGAACCTTTATCCGGCCTGCACCGCAGCCTATCGCAGTGCCGACGGCGAATGTCTGGCGCAGCCGAACGCGGGCGGCGAGGGCACCGGAAAATCCGGCAAGAAGAGCGCCGGCAAAGGGCGCGGCAACAACACGCCGGTGGCGCTGACCTCGCGCAGCTTCGCAGGCGAATTCGTCGCCGAGATCGACGGCGCGCTATCGACGGCCGAGGCCGACGAGCTGGCGCGTCGCCACGGCCTGACCCGCCTCGCTTCCGAGAATTTCCCGCTGATCGGAGCCACGTTCGGCCTGTTCCGCATCTCCGACGGCCGGCCCTATGAGACCGTGCGGCGCGAATTCGCGGCCGACGGCAGCGTGCGCTCGCTGCAGCCGAACTTCCGCTACGTGCTCCAGGACCAGAAATCGTCGGCCGCCACCGAGGGCGATCCTGCGCAATACGCGCTGGCAAAGCTGCGCCTGCCGCAGGCGCACACGTTGGCGCACGGGGCCAACGTCACGGTCGCCGTGATCGATTCCGGCATCGACGCCCGGCATCCCGAGCTCGCCAATTCCGTCGCCGACAATTTTGACGCGCTCGGCAGTGCCGAAGGGCCGCACGTCCATGGCACCGGCATCGCCGGGGCGATCGCGGCCCATGCCCGTCTGATGGGCAGCGCCCCCGAGGCCCGCATCATCGCCATCCGTGCCTTCGGCGGTGCCAATGGCGGTGCCGAGAGCTCGTCCTACATCATCCTGCGTTCCCTGAATTACGCCGCCGAGCACGGCGCGCAGATCGTCAATATGAGCTTTGCCGGTCCGAAGGACGCGGTGATCGAGCGCGCGATCGCGGCGACGGCCGCGCGTGGTCTCATTCTGATCGCCGCCGCCGGCAATGCCGGGGCGAAATCGCCGCCGCTCTATCCGGCGGCCAACCCCAACGTGATTGCGGTCAGCGCGACGGATCGGCAGGACAGGCTGTTCTCCGCCTCCAACCGCGGCAACTACATCGCCGTCGCGGCCCCCGGCGTCGACATCTTCCTGCCGGCACCCGACGGCAAATACCAGGTGACGTCGGGAACCTCGTTCTCGGCCGCCTATGTCTCAGGCGTCGCGGCGCTGCTGCTCGAGCGCAACCACGCACTCAAGCCGGAAGCGCTGCGCACGGCGCTGGTCAAGACCGCACGCGACCTCGGCTCTCCCGGGCGTGACGACCTCTTCGGTGACGGCCAGGCCGACGCGTTTGCCGCCGTCATGGCTGTTCCTGCCGACAGTGCGACGCCGGTCGCTGCTGCCCCCGGTACAACAAAACGTGAAGATGCTCCGAAGCGTCGCGACGAGCCGGGCATACGCGCGATCGAGCAGCCTTCGTTGTCGAGCGCGGAGGATAAATCCGCGGTTTCTCAGGCAGATAGGCCGGCGGCGCGATAGCGGCCGCGACAAAGCTGCGCGACGGGACAGCGTCAAAAAAGCGAACCCCCGGATTGAACGTTCAGCCCGCTGCCCCGACCAACTGATGTGGGAGCGGTCATCCCTCCCCATCAGTCATATCAGGCGCGAGCGCCCATCCACCCCAAGCGCCCATATGGCTCGACCCGTCCGGTTGTCCCCCCGGACGGGTCTCTTCTTTTGGGCGTCCGATCTTTCGAAGCTTCGCATCCGTTCAGCTTGCAGTTGAAGATCGCCGTGGCCTCGGTCGCCGTCGCGAGCGCGTCCTGCCGCAACTCCGTCATGCTTGTGCGAAGCTTGACTCGAAAACACAGAAAATCACCGCACGACTACGGTGTTTGACGACGAATGCCGCGTCGTTGCTGGACAAGTCAAAACTTTTCCACAAAATATTCATGTCGCGTCTAAATTGATTCGTGTGCGTTGCGTCCCCCGCGTCCGTGTTTTCTCCTGACGGGCTGGTTCATGACACATCGCCAAGAGTCAATTCATGCCGTGGCCGTCGGCCGCGACATCGCAGCGCGCTGGTGCGCTCTCGCCGAGCAGCGCCTGCAACATCTCTCCGAGATGTTCGAGACCGGCCGCTGGCGCCGCTATCATTCCGAGATCGCCTTCCTCGAAAACATCCAGGAAGCTAAGCGCGCCGTCCAGACCTGGCGCGCGCTTGCGACCGGCGCGGATGTCGCCGAGGCGGCTGCGAGCGTGACGCCGGCATTCGGTTGGTCGCCGGCGACGATGCCTCGCATGGCGCCGCGCGAGCAGCAGGCGCAAACGATGCAGCCCAAGGCCGTTCACATCGTCCCCGAGACCACCACGCCGGTCAGGCTCGATCCGAAGCCCGACGTGCTCGCGGAGATCACCGAAGCCCCGATCGCGCCGCTTGCTATGCCCGTAGCTTGGCCGTCGTTCACCGCGCCTGCCGAGATGCCGCCGCTGAGGGCACCCGCTGCGAAGGCACCGTTCACTGCGCCTGCCGTGAGATCGCCGCTCGCGGAGCCGGCCGCCACCGCGCCATTCGCCGCGCCGGAAGTGAGGCCGCCCGTGCCTGCCGCGAAGCCGCCGAAGGCCGCGCCTGCAGCGATGGCGACGCTCCTGCCGCAGTTCGCCCCGCCCGCCGAGGAAATCGTCGCCGCCCCCGAGCGCGTCGTCGAATTCACCTTCAGCCTCGACGGCCTCGAAGCGAAGTACCCGCTGCTGCGGAACGCGTTCTAGCGCCGCACTGCATTGCCGCCGACCACCAGCTGCGCGAACCGCTGTGCCCCGTCGGCCGACAGATCCGACGTCACCGCGCGGGCGTGATCGAGGCCGACGACGGCGCCGCGCGGCGTCTCGGAGATCATGTTGTTGTTGACCAGCGCGGTGCCGGCGCCCGGCACAACGGAGACGCCGACGCCGGCCAGCGCCTTGCGGATCACGTTGCCCGTGATCGCGACGTCGCGCAGATATCTGCCCCAGCCGGCGACGATGCCGTAGGACGGCGCGTTCTCGATCACGTTGCCGGTCACCGAAGAATCCGCCTCGATGTAGATGCCGACGCCGGCATCGTCGTCGGGCGCGGTCCCGATCGGCCGCTTCGGGATCAGGTTGCGGATGATGTTGCCCTGAACCACTGCGATGCGGCCGCCCTCGTTGAAATTGCAGACGGAGACGCCGACGGCCGCGCCGTCCACAATGTTGTTGGCGATCACCGCGGCCTCGAATGCGAACTCGGAATAGAGCGCGACCTCGCGCACGTCGCTGACGCTGTTGCCGCTGATGTGGATGTTCGAAGCCGAGTTGCCGCGCACCGCCGAATAGTCGCAATTCCTGATACGGTTGCCGCGCACGATCACGTTGCCGGCGCGAAAGGCGTTGATGGCATTGCCGAACTGGCCCGAGCCGCCGGGGCCGGCCTTGATGTTCTCGATGCGGTTGTCGGCGACCAGCGTGCCGTCATCGCCGATCGCGGTGCGCAGGATCTCGATCCCGTTGTCGTTGGTGCCGAGAATCGTGTTGCGGCAGACGCTGAGGCCCCTGGCGTCGAACGACACGACCGCTGTCACCGCGATGTCGGTGAAGATATTGCCGGAGATGTCGCCCGCGACCTGCTCGAGCCAGATGCCGCTGCCGCCCGAGCTCGTGATGGCGCATTCGCTGATGCGCACGTCGCGCCCGCCGAGGGCGTGGATCAGGCCGCGCCGTGTCGGCAGCGGGATGCCGCCGCCGTCGAAGGTGATGCCGGTGAGGCCGATCGCATCGGAGCCGTCGCTCTGGATCGCCGAGGCGCCGCCGGTGAAGACGAGCTTGGTCGCGCCGCGCACGCCGATCAGCTGCGCGCCGTTCGGCAGCCGCAACAGACCGGTCCGGTACACGCCGGGTGGCAAGGCGAGCGGCGATTGCGCCCGCGCGGCCTCGTCGATGGCACGCTGCAGCGCGCGGGTCTGGTCCTCGCTGCTGCCGGGCCGCACACCATATTGCGTGACATCGCGGCCGAGCAGCGACGTTAGCGGCGCGGCGCGCGCGGCATCGGCCGGCATGGCCAGCGCGCCGGCAATGCCCGCGGTCGAAGCCCCGATGAGATGACGGCGATTGAGGTTCATGACGCGTCCTCCGGCGGACGCGGGAGGTGTCCGCAGCGGTTTCGTAGCGCAGCAGGGCGAGGACCGTGAGGATTGTTCGCGGTAGGGTTAAATGTTTACGCAAAAGACGGTGCGTAGGTGGGCAAAGGCGCGCTTGCGCCGTGCCCACCACCTGTCCGAGGCAGAAACAGAAGACGTGGGCACGCTTCGCTTTGACCACCCTACGAGGCCGGCGTGTTCCGCGCCTTGCGCGCCAACTGCACCATCTCCATCAGCATCGCTTCCCCCGCATCCACCAGTTCCTCCAGCGTGATGCGGGCTGCGCCCTTGCGGCGCACGCCGCCGCTGCGCGCGAGCAGGGGAATGTGGATGAACGCCGCAAGCCTGGGTCCGCCCGCCTTCACGCGCTCGATCGCGCGCCAGCTTAAGTAGTTGCAGAGATAGGCGCCGGCGTCGCGCGAGGGACGCGCGTCGATGCCGGTGAGGCGCGCCGCGCGCAGCAGCCTTGCGGTGTGCGGGCCGAACATCATCGCGTCGGCATGGCCGGCGATACCGCGCTTGGCCGAGCGGGTGTTGGCCGCATCGGGCCAGAGCATGGTGACGGCGTTGCGCGCCCGCGTCTCGATGCGCAGGTAAGGCGTGCGGGCGGCGAGGCCGAACATCAGCAGCGCGTCGGGCTTTTGCGCAGCGAGCACGTCGGGCAATTGCCGATCCACCGCGGCATAGGTGACCGGGAAGATGTGGCTCGAGAGCACGACATCGTCGAGCGCGGGCCGGCGCAATTGCGCCAGCCGCGCCACCAGCGGCTGGGTCGGATTGTAAGGCGCGCCGGGAAACGGACCGAAGCCGGTGAGGAGAAGGCGGAGCTTGTCGCTCATTGCAGCAACTCCAGGATCCGCTCGGCGGCGAGCGCCGGGGTGAGGTGGCCATCGGCGACCTCGGCCTCGATCTTGCGAACCTTGGTCCGCACCGACGCCTCGCTGCGCAGCCGTGCCAGCATGCGCTGCTCCAGCATCGACCACATCCACTTCACCTGCTGCTCGCGCCGCCGCGCGGCGAAATCGCCGGAGGCGTTCATCGCCTTACGGTGATCCAGGATCTTCTGCCAGATCTTTGCGATGCCATCGCCGGTCAGCGCCGAATAGGTCTCGACCGGCGGATGCCAATGCTCGGACCGCGGCGCCAAGATATGCAGCGCGCCGCGATAATCGGCCGCGGTGATCTTGGCGCGCTTTAAATTGTCGCCATCGGCCTTGTTGATCGCGATCATGTCGGCGAGCTCGACCAGGCCCTTCTTGATGCCCTGCAGCTCGTCGCCGCCGCCCGGCAGCATCAGGGCGAGGAAGAAGTCGGTCATGTCGCAGACGGCGGTCTCCGACTGGCCGATGCCGACGGTTTCCACCAGCACGACGCCGAAGCCGGCGGCCTCGCACAGCAACATCGCTTCGCGCGTCTTCGCCGCGACGCCGCCAAGCGTGCCCGAGGACGGCGAGGGTCGGATGAAGGCGTCGTTCGAGGCTGACAGCCGCGCCATCCGGGTCTTGTCGCCGAGAATCGAGCCGCCGCTGCGCGCCGAGGACGGATCGACCGCGAGCACCGCGACCTTGTGGCCCTGCTCGATGAGATACGTACCCAACGCATCGATCGTGGTGGATTTGCCGACGCCGGGCGAGCCGGTGATTCCGACGCGATATGCCTTGCCGGTGTCGGGCAGCAGCATCTGCACCAGCTCACGCGCCAGCACCTGATGGTCGCCGCGGCGGCTCTCCACTAGCGTGATGGCGCGGGCGAGCGCAGCGCGGCTGCCGGCGCGGAGCTCCTTGGCGAGGGATTTGATGTTGAGCGAGGCCTTCTTCTCAGTCATGCCCCTGCTTTACAACGCCCCGGCGGGGCAGGCGAGGGCCCGCCCGCCCGATATCACCGGCTTGTTGCCGCCGAGGCTTGCGGCTGCTTCACCTTGCGCCAGATCCACACCATGACCGGCCAGAGCAGCGCGCCGATCGCCATCGCGGCGAGGATGGCCGCGACCGGACGCTCGAAGAACGGCAAGATGCTGCCGTCCGACTTGATCAGCGAGGTGACGAAGGCCTGCTCCACCATGGTGCCCATGACGATGCCGAGCACCATGGCGGCGACGGGATAGCCGTTCGTCTCCATGACATAGCCGATCACGCCGAAGGCGGCGACTGTTACGACGCCGAACATGTTGTTGCCGATCGCGAACGAGCCAACCGCGCAGCACAGCATGATGATCGGCATGATCGCCGAGCGCGGTGCCAGCAGGATGTAGGTGGCGACGCGGATCATCGCGATGCCGAGCGGGATCATCAGGATATTCGCGATGATGAACATCAGGTAGATCGCGTACATGCTCGACGCCTTCTCGGTGAACAGCGTCGGGCCGGGATTGAGGCCCTTCATGTAGAGCACGCCGATCGCGATCGCGGCGATGGTGTCGCCGGGGATGCCGAACAGCAGCGAAGGCACCCAGCCGGAGGCGATGCTGGCATTGTTGCTGGCGCCGGCCTCGACCAGGCCCTCGACATGGCCGGTGCCGAACTTTTCCGGCTCCTTGGAGAAGCGCTTCGACATCGCATAGGAGACCCAGGCGGCCATGTCGGCGCCGGCACCGGGCAGCACGCCGATGATGATGCCGACGATGTTCCCGCGCGTCATCTGCCAGCGATAGAGCTTAGTCAGCTTCCACTGGCCGGCCATGATGCTTCCGAATTTGCGCCGCGGCAGCGGCGGCGGCTCGGGCGTCAGCATCGCGCGCATCACCTGCGCCACCGCGAACACGCCGACGAGGGCCGGGATCGGCTCGATGCCGCCGAACAGATCGGTCAGGCCGAAGGTGAAGCGCGGGATGCCGCCGGGATTCTCGATGCCGATGCAGGCGACGAGCAGGCCGATGAACATGCCGGCGATCGCCTTGACGGGCGAGGAACGCGCCACCAAGGTGGCGCACATCAGGCCGAGCAGCGCCAACCAGAAATATTCGAAGGTCGAGAACGACAGCGCGATCTCGGCCAGCGGCGGCGCCAGGATCATCAGCGACAGCACGCCGGCGATGCCGCCGACCGCGGAGAACCAGACGCCGGCACCCAGCGCGAGCTCGGCCTGGCCCTTGCGCGTCATGGCGTAGGCTTCATCCGCGTAAGCCGCGGATGCGGGCGTGCCCGGGATACGCAGCAGCGCGCCGGGAATGTCGCCGGAGAAGATCGCCATCGAGGACGCCGCCACGATGGTCGCGATCGCCGCGATCGGTGACAGATAGAAGGTGACGGGGACGAGCAGGGCGGTCGCCATCGTCGCCGACAGGCCCGGCAGCGAGCCGATCACCAGGCCATACACGGAGGCTGCGAACATGGAGATGATGACCTCCCAGGTGGAGATCAGCGCGAACGCATCAATCAGGGTCTTCAACATCGATCACCAGGGTGTCGGCAGCAGGCCAACCGGTAGCGGCACGCGCAGCAGCTTGCCGAAGATGAGATGAATGGCGAATGGCGAGAGCATCGCGAGCGGCAGTGCCAGCTTCCACTTCGCCCCGAGCGCGGTCGAGGTCACGTAGACCATGATCGCCGCGGTGATGATGAATCCGAGCCGGTCGGCGGCAACAACGTAGAACAGCAGCAGCGCCGGCGGCAGCAGCGCGCGCAGGCCGTAGAGCTTGCCCTGCGGTGGCGGGGCAGCCGCCTGGCCGTCCTCGAACGGGACCAGCTCTTCCTCCTCCTCGAAGGAGCGTCCGATGCCGAACACGATCGCGAGCCCGCACAGTGCAAGGCCGCAGCCGATCACCAGCGGAAAGACATTGGGGCCGACCGGCTGCCCCGGCACCGGCGGCAGAATGTAGCCGCCATAGGCGGCAGCCGCGCCGAGCGCGACGAGAAACGATCCCGTGACGGAGTCGGGAAGACGCATAGGAGAGTCCTACAGGAGGTGCGCTCCCTCTCCCCGCTTGCGGGGAGAGGGTTGGGGTGAGGGGGAGTCTCCGCGGGGGAGGTGAGAGTGGACTCGCGGAGAGTTCCTCGCACCCCGATCAAGGCGTCGCAGGTGCGGATCACGCCTTGCTCAGGCCCGCGGCCTTCATCGCCTCGCCCATCTGGGCGTCGCCCTTGTCCATGAAGCCCGCGAAATGGGCCGCATCGCCCCACACGGTGCCGAAGCCGCGATTGCTCATGAAGTCCTTGAACTCGGCGGAGTCGTAGACCTTCTTCAGCGCCGCCGTGAGCTTGGTTGCGATCTCCGGCGGCAAATTTTTTGGCCCGGCAATGCCGCGCCAGGCGCCGGTTGCGTAGTCGATGCCCATGGCCTCCTTCAGCGTCGGCACGTCCTTGAACACCGGGTTGCGCGCGGGCGCCATGATGGCAAGGCTCCTGGCCTTGCCGGCCTCGATGATCGCGCGCGCTTCCGGCACCGAGCAGGTGGTGAGATCGACACCGCCGGCCGCGAGATCCTGCATTGCGGGTGCCGCGCCGTTCGACGGCACCCAGGCGACCTGGTTGGCGGGCAGGCCCATCGCCTGCATCCAGCCGACCAGCGCCAGATGCCAGATGCCGCCCTGGCCGGTGCCGGAAGCCTTGAACTTCCCCGGAGGCGCCGCCTTGATCGCGTCGGCGAGCTCCTTGACCGTCTTGTAGGGCGAGGAGGAGGAGACCTGGATGCCGGGCGGATCCTCGTTCATCAGCGCCAGCGGCGTGTAGCTCTTCGGCGTCAGGTCGGTGAGACCCTGCCAGTGCATCATTGAGATTTCGACGGTCAGCATGCCGATGGTGTAGCCGTCGGGCTGCGCGGTCGCGATCGCGCTATGGCCGACCACGCCGGAGCCGCCGGTGCGGTTGACCACGTTGAAGGGCTGGCCGAGGTCCTTCTCCAGCAGCGCTGCGACGATGCGCGCAGTGGCATCGGTGCCGCCGCCGGCGCCCCAGGGCACGATCACGGTGACGGGCCGCGCCGGATAGGCTTGTGCAAGCGCGGGCTTGAAGCCGAAAGCGGCGGAGGCCGCGATAGCGGCGGTGGAAGCCGCAAAGCTGCGGCGCGAAATCTTGGACATTTAATGCCTCCCAGCGGCGCCCGTGATGTCGGGCGCTCTTGTCAACTCCGGCATTCTAGTCGGCTTTACGTCGCCGCCGCAAGGTAGCGCTACCAACTGGAATCGCCATGTTGTGTGAAAGCAGACGGCCCGTCGAATGGGCGGTCGGAAATCGGGTGGGTTTTGTCCGCGCGCCTAGCCAACCTCTGCGCGCAACGAAACCAAAGGCAAGCCACCGATGACCCAAGCCTATTACAGCGCCGTGCTGGACCACCCGCTCGACGACGTCTGGTCCCTGATCCGCGATTTCAACAACTACCCCGCTTATATCAACGGCGTGAGCGGGAGCGAGATCGAAGACAACAGGCGCGGCGATGAAGTCGGCGCCGTCAGGCGCTTCTGCTATCTCGGAAACTGGATCCGCCAGCGCCTGGTCGATCACTCGGACCTGCAGCACAGCCTGACCTATGCTGGTCTCGAAGCGATACCCTATCCGCAAGACGACGGCGGCCCGAGTCCGGCGCCGACGCGCTACAAAGGCACCATGCATCTGCGTCCGATCATCGAGGGTAACCGAACCTTCATCGAATGGTCGGTTGCGCTCGAAACTGAACCTGCGGACGCCGAGCGCTGGAAAGCGCTGTTTGCCTCCTGGATTCCCGATTGGACGGATTCCCTCGCGCGGACATTGGCCCGGACCCGTTTGCGATCCCGTTAGCCTCCGCTCACGGCTCGTCCGCGTCGCCCTTGGGCCGCGCGCCGCCGAAGATGCGGGCGCCCTCCGATGTGAGGTAAGGCTTCAGCGTCTCCCACGGCACGAAAGCGACATACTCGCCCTCAGCGTAGGGGCCGACGGCATAGGGCGGATAGTGGAAGTTGAGGCCGGAACTCCTGCCGGCCTCGGTGGAGGGCGCGAGCGTCACCGCGCCGATCTTGAGGAGGCGCGGCTCCACGGACTTGAACCACTCGTCGGTCGCGGTCTCTCCGGCGCCGCGCTTCTTCTTCTCGTCCGTCAGCGAAGCGATGATGGCCTTCACCATCGCCTTCATGCTGGGGCCGCCATCGGCGGTCTCGGTGAAGAATGGACGGATCGAGATGCGCTTGTTGGCGGCCTTGTCCCACAGGATCGTGTTCACGTCCGAATTAGGATGGGCGCCGCGTGTGTTCATGTAGTCGTTGCGCAGGACGCTGACATAGCGGTCGGCAACCACGGAGCGGATTTCATATTTGCGCTCGAACTCCCAGCCGCCCTCCTTGAAGAACTGCGGGTCCGCTTTGCGCGCGGCAGCGGCTTCCGCGGCATTCTTGTCGAGCCACTTCTTGCCCTCCGCGAGGCAGTCCGCCGCCAGCGCCGCATCCGCCTTGATCCTGTCGCCGAGGAAGACGCGCGCTTCGATGCTTTTGGTCTTGACGATCGCATCGGGTTTAGGATCGGCGGCGTGGGCGGAAAACGCACATGTTGCGCTCAGCGCCAGGGCGACGCTCAAACCGGCGATGAACTTCAAGGTTAGTGCTCCTGCGTGAGCGTCAGAATATTTCGACAATATCGTCTGCGATCCGCTCCGCAAAGCGGGGAGAGATGGAGCGGCGAACAGTTGCCTGTGCTTGCAAGCCAGTCGCATCCTCGATGATGTGCTCGACATCGATCAAGTTGAGCAGGGAAAACGAGGTGCCCGGCTCGATCTCGACGAGCACGTCGATATCGCTATCAGGCCGATAATCGTTGCCGGCTCGCGAGCCGAAGATGGCAAGCTTTGCTACGCCCTTGCCTCTGATGGCATCCGCGTTCTTGCGTATCGCAGCGACGATTTCGTCACGCGTCATGGATACACCTGGCCGTCACACGGCCAGTCTATCATCTACTCCGCCGCCTCGCTATGCCCCAGCCGGGCGTTCAGCTTGCGGATCAGCTCCTCGGCGGCGTCCGCGATCACCGTGCCGGGCGGGAAGATCGCCTCGGCGCCGGCGGCGTAGAGCGCCTCGTAATCCTGCGGCGGCACCACGCCGCCGACGATGATCATGATGTCGTCGCGGCCCTGCTTCTTCAGCGCGGCTTTCAGCTCCGGCACAGCGGTCAGATGGGCGGCGGCCAGCGAGGAGACGCCGAGGATGTGCACGTCGTTCTCGACCGCTTGCCGCGCGGCTTCGTCGGCGGTGGCAAACAGCGGCCCGATGTCGACGTCGAAGCCGATATCGGCGAACGCCGACGCGATCACCTTCTGGCCGCGGTCATGGCCGTCCTGGCCGATCTTGGCGACCAGGATGCGCGGGCGGCGGCCCTCGGCCTCCTCGAAGGCGTCGATCAGCGCCTGAACCTTTTCGACCTGGGTGCCCATGCTGGACGCCTCCCGCTTGTAGACGCCGGTGATGGATTTGATCTCGGCGCGGTGCCGGCCGAACACTTTCTCCATTGCGTCAGAAATTTCGCCAACGGTCGCCTTGGCGCGTGCCGCATCGATCGCGAGGGCCAGCAGATTGCCGTTGCCTTCGCCCGCCGAACGGGTGATCGCGGCGAGCGCAGCGTCGACGTCCTTCTGGTTACGCTCGGACTTCAGCCGCGTCAGCTTGTCGATCTGAAGCCGGCGGACATTGGTATTGTCGACCTTCAGGATATCGATTTTGTCCTCGTCGGTCGGCTTGTACTTGTTGACGCCGATCACCGCCTGCTTGCCGGCGTCGATCCGCGCCTGCGTCTTGGCCGAGGCCTCCTCGATGCGCAGCTTCGGCACGCCCGCTTCGATCGCCTTCGCCATGCCGCCGAGCTCCTCGACCTCCTGGATGTGGCCCCAGGCCTTGGCGGCGAGGTCGCGCGTGAGCCGCTCCACATAATACGAGCCGCCCCAGGGATCGATGATGCGGGTGGTGCCGCTCTCCTGCTGCAGGAACAGCTGGGTGTTGCGGGCGATGCGCGCCGAGAAATCGGTCGGCAGTGCCAGCGCCTCGTCGAGCGCGTTGGTGTGCAGCGATTGGGTGTGGCCTTGGGTGGCCGCCATCGCCTCCACCGTAGTACGCATCACGTTGTTGAAGACGTCCTGCGCGGTCAGCGACCAGCCCGAGGTCTGGCTGTGCGTGCGCAGCGACAGTGAGCGCGGGTCTTTCGGATTGAACGGCTTGAGCAGCTTCGCCCAAAGCAGGCGCGCCGCGCGCAGCTTGGCAACCTCCATGAAGAAGTTCATCCCGATCGCCCAAAAGAACGACAGCCGCGGCGCGAAGCGGTCGACGTCGAGCCCTGCGGCAAGGCCGGCGCGCAAATATTCGACGCCGTCAGCCAGCGTATAGGCGAGCTCGAGATCCTGCGTCGCACCGGCCTCCTGCATGTGATAGCCGGAGATCGAGATCGAATTGTACTTCGGCATCTTTTGAGAGGTGTAGGCGAAGATGTCCGAGATGATCCGCATCGAGGGCGCCGGCGGATAGATGTAGGTGTTGCGCACCATGAACTCTTTCAGAATGTCGTTCTGAATGGTGCCCGACAGCTTCTCCGGCGGCACGCCCTGTTCCTCGGCGGCGGCGACATAGAGCGCGAGGATCGGCAGCACCGCGCCGTTCATGGTCATGGACACGCTCATCTGGTCGAGCGGAATCCCTGCAAACAGCGTGCGCATGTCGTAGATGGAATCGATGGCAACGCCGGCCATGCCGACATCGCCGCCGACGCGCGGATGATCCGAGTCATAGCCGCGATGGGTGGCAAGATCGAATGCGACCGAGAGGCCCTTTTGCCCCGCCGCGAGATTGCGGCGATAGAACGCGTTGGAATCCTCCGCCGTGGAGAAGCCGGCATATTGCCTGACCGTCCAGGGCTGGTTGACATACATGGTCGGGTAGGGGCCGCGCAGGTACGGCGCGATGCCCGGATAGGTCTCGAGGAAATCGAGCCCGGAAAGATCAGCCTCGCCATAAGCGGGCTTCACCAGGATGCCCTCCGGCGTCAGCCACGGCTCGGCGCTGCCGGCAGGGGTGGCAGTTGCAGCACGCTCGAAAGCGACCTCGGCGAAATTGGGAATGCGGGTCATTCCTTGGAATCCTCAAACCTGCGATTGCGCTCGATCAGCTTTTGCACATTCTTCTCGTAAACGGGATCGTCCAGGCGGCTCTGAGTCACTCGGCCGGTCCCGTCCCAGAGCAGCCATGCGAGCAGCTTTTCAGTTTTCCATTCTGCCAGACCGAGCAACGTTTGTCCGAGCAGTTGAAACATGGACCGCCTCAATCATGATCCGGATGCTGATGGCTGACGATGGTCGCCATCTTCTCCGGTCCGTAATTCTGCTGTGTGGTCTGGCTCGGCAAATTGGCGATGCCGACGACCCAGCCAAGGCGGGATTCGATGCCGAACTGCCGCGTCGGCACCACCCGGTCGGGGCGATCGAAGGTGCCGGTCATGATCTCGATCCGGTCGCCGTCGATGCGGCCGAAGCTCAGCGGCGTGCCGCAGGCGGCGCAATAGCCGCGATCGGCGATCGAGGAGGAGCGGAAGAACGACGGCGTGCCCTTGGTCCAGGCGAAATCGGTCTTGTTGATGTCGGCCAAAGAGGCGAACGGCGCGCCGCTCGCCTTCTGGCACATCCGGCAGTGGCAGATCGAAATCCTGGTCGGCGCCGTCATGACTGCAAATCGCACGGCGCCGCATTGGCAGCCGCCGGTGAGAACGGGTTTGCTGGTGTCGGTCATCGCTGTTCCATCCGTCGGTAGGCGTCCTGCAGTGCCGCAAGCGCATCGCCTCCGGCGAAGACAAAGCCCGTGACGCCGGCGGCTCGCAGCGCCGCCTCGGCCTCGGCCGGCCGGCCCGCCAGGTAGATATGTCGCCCGCCGGCCAATTGCAGGGCCTTTGCCGCGGCTTCGGCGTGTTCCGCATAGACCTTGTCGCTGGAACACAGACAGGCCAGCTCGGCGCCGGAGGCCTTGAAGGCCGCGGCCAGCTTGGCCGGATCGGCAAAGCCCTCGCTGCCTGTGGCCTCAATGCCGCCCGCCTCGAAGAAGCTCTTCGCGAACGTCGCGCGCGCGGTGAAATCGGCGGGCGTGCCGAGATTGGCCAGGAACAGCTTTGGCCGTGCGCCCCGCGCCTTCAAACTCGCGTCGGATTTGTCGCGCAGCGCCTCGAACGGTTCCGCGAGACGGATCGGAGGCAGCGCCTCGAACTTGTAGGTCTGTTCGCCGTAGGGCGGAAGCGCGATCGGCGCTGCCTTCAGGACAGTGGCTTCGCTCTCGTGCAGGTTCGGAAACTCGCTGGCGCCGGTCAGTATGTCCCGGCGCTTCGCGATATTGGCCTCGCGCGCCTTGCGCGTGGCCGCGACCTTGCTTTGGAACACACCCTGCTGAAGCGCCGCGAACGCGCCACCGGCGCTCTCGCTCTCCTGGAACAGGGCCCACGCGGCATCGCACAGCTGCGCCGTCAGCGTCTCGATGCCGCCAGCCCCCGCCGCGGGATCGCTGACCTTGGCGAGGTTGCATTCTTCCAGCAGCAGAAGCTGCGTGTTACGTGCCACGCGCCGCGCGAACGTATCAGGCAGGCCGAGCGCCAGCGTATGCGGCAGCACGGTGATGGCGTTGGCACCGGCCAGTCCCGCGGCGAACGCCGCCATGGTCGCGCGCAGCATGTTCACGTAGGGATCGCGTTGCGTCAGCATGCGCCAGGCGGTATCGGCCGCGATGAACAGCGGTTTCGGCGTCAGCCCGCAAGCGCTCTCGATGCGCGCCCATAACAGCCGCAGGGCGCGGAACTTGGCCATGGTGAGGAATTGGTCGGCATCGGCGGCGAGCCGCGCATAGACCATGCCCTGTGCGGCTTCCAGCGGAATGCCCGCGCCTTCGATCGCGCGCAGGTAAGCGACACCGCAGGCGAGCACGAAAGCGAGCTCCTGCACCTCCGAGCCGCCGGCATCATGGACCACGCGGCCGTCGGCGGAGGCGAACGGCCCCTTAAAGCCGAGCCCGGCGAGGCCCTTGATGGCGCCCGTAATCGCGGGGGCAATTTCGTCCCAAGTATAGGGGCTGTGGCCCCACACCGCGCCCGCCGCGAGCGGATCGAGCCCGAAGCGAATGTTGCAGGCGGCGGGATCGAGGCCGTTGCTCTTCACATATTCCGCGACATGGATCGCGGCCATCCGCGATTGCGGTCCGATCTCGAGCTCGATGCCGATGCCGGCGTCGAGGTGAATGTCTTTCAGGATCTTTGCCACCGCCTCGGCCGACGGTTCCAGGCCGAACCCGCGCGCGCCATTGGCGCCGGCGCACACCAGCGCAAGCCCGGTCGCACCGTTCTCCAGATCCTGCAGCGCCTGCGCATTCGCGAGCGCCGCATCGGGATGGTCGATCCGCTGCACGACCTGCCACGGCGCAGCCGGCGGCCGGCCCATCACCGGCGCAACGCCCTTCGCGCGCGGATAGAGCGGTTCGATCTTGATGCCGTCATAGGTCTTGCCGACCAGCTTCTCGAACGGCGCGCCCTTCAGCACGCCGTCGACCAGCTTGCGCCAGTCCTCAGGCGTGGCTTTGGGAAAATCCGCCGCCAGCGGCAGGTCGTCAGTCACGGAGGTCATGCGGCGCGGGGCTCCCGAAACGTCTTGTTATTCGCAGGCGAAATTGCCACGGCGGACCGTTCCTGCAAACGGTTGTTTTTGGTTAACCGGTATCCGGAAGCCGCTCAATGCCTTGCGCCGAGACGCTGGCGAGCCCGTCACGCACACGAATGCCCGAGATCACGCGGTCGGGTGCGATTTCGGCCAGCGGCACCAGCACGAACGCGCGCTCGAACAGGCGCGGATGCGGCAGCGTCAGGTCGGGCTTCTGCAAGGAGACGTCGTCATAGGCGATCATGTCGAGATCGAGCGTGCGCGGGCCCCAGCGCCGCCCTTTGGTTCGCGCGCGGCCGAATTTCTGCTCGACTTTCTGCAGCACGAACAATAGCGCATGCGGATCGAGGCTGGTCTCGATCTCGATGCAGGCATTGATGAAAGGATCCTGGTCCTCGTCGCCCCAGGGCGGGGTCGTATAGTCGGACGAGCGCGCGATCAGCGCCGCCTGTGCCATGCCGCAGATATGAGCGATCGCCTTCTTGAACGTCGCGCGGACATCGCCGACATTGCCGCCAAGTGCGATCAGCACGCTCGCCATGCTAGGGATGCCGCGAGCGCGTCAGCACGATTCCGACATCGTCGAAGATCGCGGCGATCGGCGCGTGCGGCTTGTGCACGGTGACCTTCACGGCGCGGATGCGCGGAAAGTGCGACAGGATGGCATCGGCCACCGCGCCGGCCGCGCGCTCCAGGAGTTTGTAATTGGTGTTCTTGAACGCCGCCGTCGTCGTCGCCACGACATCGGCGTAGGACACCGTGTCCGCGAGCCGGTCGCTGCGCGCAGGCTCGGACAGGTCGGTATAGAGCTCGAGATCGATGACGAAACGCTGGCCGACCTCGGTTTCGTGATCCATCACGCCGTGGCGGGCATGGATCGACAGGCCGGTGACGAAGATCGTGTCGGTCATGGCTTGCTCTCGATGGCATGCGCCACCCGCAGGGCCTGCAGGGTTTCGGCGACGTCATGGGTCCGGATGATCTTGGCGCCGCGCTGCGCGGCGATCAGATGCGCGGCGATCGAGCCGGCGAGCCGCTCCGATGGTTCCGACGGCGACACAGAGGCGATGAAGCGTTTGCGCGAGGCGCCGACCAGGATCGGCAGGCCGAACATGTCGAGCTCGCGCAAGCGCGCCAGCGCGGTCATGCTCTGCTCGGCGGTCTTGCCGAAGCCGATCCCGGGATCGAGCACGATTTTTTCGCGCGCGATACCTGCCTTCGCGGCAATATCGAGCGAGCGCAGGAAGAATGTCTTGATGTCAGCGACGATGTCGATGGCAGGATCGACGCTGTCGCGGTTGTGCATGACGATGACCGGAACGCCTCTGGCGGCGATCAGCGGTGCCATGCCGGCGTCGCGCTGCAGGCCCCAGACGTCGTTGGCGATCGCCGCGCCCTGGTCGAGCGCGAAGGCCACCACCTCCGCCTTCATGCTGTCGATCGAGACAGGCACACCGAGCGCCACGACGTCCGAGAGCACCGGCTTCAGCCGCGCGAGCTCTTCCGCCGCCGTGACCGACCGGGCGCCCTTGTAGGGCCGGGTGGATTCGGCGCCGATATCGATGATGTCGACGCCGGCGGCGACCATCGCCCGCGCCCGCTCCAGCGCGCGCGCCGGCGCGATGAACTCGCCGCCGTCGGAGAAGGAATCCGGGGTGATGTTGAGCACGCCCATCACCGCAGGAAGCCGCCGGCCCACGAGCGTCCGCAGCACGTCGATCCCGGCCGAGCCGGCCGGCGGGACGGAAGGGGAGGGCGAGGCATTCATGCGCGTGGCATTGCGCTGTCGGGCAGGGGGAGTCAAGACGGGATTGGGGCCATTCGCGGCCATTCCGATGCGTGCAGACGGCCGAGAGGATGCGATGTTCTTGCCCACCCTCCGTCATTGCGAGCGCAGCGAAGCAATCCAGACTGTCACCGCGGCAAGATTCTGAATTGCTTCGCTGCGCTCGCAATGACGATCTGGGAGCAGTGGTACCCCAACCTCTCCAGCTTGGTCCGCAGCGCTAATACGTAATCTTCGGCGGCAGCTTCTTGGCCTTGGCGATGATGTCGCCGACCGACTTCTCGGAAGGCAGGACGCGGACCAGCTTCTTCTTCTCGTTGGCCTCGCGCATGCTCTGCGCCAACCTTGCCGGATTTCGATAGGCGAGCTCCCGCACCGTCGTGACGCCGGCGGCGCGGACGAGCCCGACCTTGGCCCTGCCCATGCCGGGGATGCGCATGTAGTCGGAGACGTTGGCCCATTCCAGCAATTGCTGCTCGCTGATGCCGGTCTTGGCCGAAAGCGCCTTGCGGCCCTTCACGGTGGACGCCGCCTCGAGCAGCGCGTCGGTGGTGCGGATTCCTTGCGCCTTCAACTTGTTGGCGGCAAAGGCCGGCAGGCCCTCAATCTCGGAAATCGGATATGTCATGATGCTCGATATGAAAAGCGTCGCTCAGGCGAACTGGCTGAGGCCCGGCGTCCCCGCGATGATCTTGCCCATCTGATCCGCTCCGATTTTGTCTCGCCCGTAGCGGAAAAGTTCACGGGCGACGTTTTGAATCTCGGACATGCCGAGCCCCAGGCTCATCAGGCGGGTGCCGACGGCCATCAAGCCGCCGCCCATCAGCCGCGACAGACCGCCACCGCTCCTGGACGCTTCGATCGCAGCTTCCGCTCCGGGGATCTGGTCGATCAGGGCCTGCACACTGTCGGAAGGGCCCTCGTTGCGAAGGAAGGCCAAAAATAATGCCGACGGTCTTTTCAGCGACAGCACCATCTATGCTGGCGTTTGTCGCCAGCCGTCCGATCAGCTCGTCCATAAGACCCCGCCCCTCAGCCGGTTTGCATGCCGGAATATTGCTTTCGAAAATGATCTTGAGCCGGTGTGACGTGAAATACAAGCGATGAACGCAGGCGCCGTCGCGAACGCGCGAAAAGTGTTGCCGCCGTGCAAGAGCCTAGAACGAATCGGCAAAAAATTGCCGCTATGCGAACGCCCCATTCCGACTTTCGGCCGATGTTGTCCGTCTGTTTCCGACAATGTCGCATGCGCAGGAGCCGCTGAACCGATTTAATCGGCGCACGAGATGCGTTAAACTACGGAATTGGTGCATTCGGGTTTCGCGACGCGAAACTCGGCAGAAAGATCAGAGAGAATAATGACCGCACAGGACAGCAAGCTCGGCGATACCGACGACAAGATCTTCGTCGGCAAGGGAGACGAGCAGGCTTGGCTGACGCTTGCGCTGGCCAATCGCCACGGCCTCGTCACGGGTGCAACAGGAACCGGCAAGACCGTGTCGCTGCAAGTGATGGCGGAAGGATTTGCGCGCGCCGGTGTTCCGGTCTTCGCGGCCGACATCAAGGGCGACCTCTCCGGCATCTCGGAAGTCGGCGAGGCCAAAGACTTCATCCTCAAGCGCGCCGGCGAAATGGGTCTCAAGTTTCAGCCGGACCAGTTCTCGACCGTGTTCTGGGACGTGTTCGGCGAGCAGGGACATCCGGTCCGCGCCACCGTCACCGAAATGGGGCCGCTATTGCTGGCGCGGATGCTCGACCTGAACGAGGTGCAGGAAGGGGTTCTCAACGTCGCATTCCGCGTCGCGGACGAGAACGGCCTGCCATTGTTGGACATGAAGGATCTGCGATCGCTGTTGGATGCGATCGTGCCCGCCAGCGGCAAGAAGGGACCGGATGCTGAGGAAGATCCTTTAGCCGAGATCCGGAAGGCCGCGCAGAGCTTCGGCAATGTGAGCAAGGCGACGGTTGGAACCATTCAACGCCAGCTGCTGGTGCTGGAAAACCAGGGCGGAACGAAATTCTTCGGTGAGCCTGCACTGGAGCTGAAGGATTTCATGAAGACCGATAGCGACGGTCGCGGCATCGTCAACATCCTGGTTGCCGACAAGCTGATGGAGAGCCCCAGGCTCTACGCTACCTTTCTGTTGTGGTTGCTGTCGGAGTTGTTTGAGGAATTGCCGGAAGCCGGCGACCTGCCGAAGCCAAAACTGGTTTTCTTTTTCGACGAGGCGCATCTGCTGTTCAACGATGCGCCGAAGGCGTTGATGGACAAGATCGAGCAGGTGGTTCGTCTGATCCGTTCCAAGGGCGTCGGCGTCTATTTCGTCACCCAGAATCCGATCGACGTGCCGGACAAGGTGTTGGCCCAATTGGGCGGTCGCGTGCAGCATGCGCTGCGCGCCTTCACGCCGCGCGACCAGAAGGCGGTCGCCGCTGCGGCGCAGACCTTCCGGCCCAACCCGAAGCTCGACACCGCCAAGGTGATCACGGAGCTCGGCAAGGGCGAGGCGCTGGTGTCCTTCCTCGAGGGCAACGGCACGCCTTCGATGGTGGAGCGGGTGATGATCCGGCCGCCGACGGCGCGGATCGGGCCGATCACGCCCGAGGAGCGCAAGGCGATCATGAGCAGGAGCCCGGTGAAGGGCAAATACGATACCGCGGTGGATCGTGAGTCCGCCAATGAGATGCTGCAGAAGCGCGTAGCCGGCACGGCTGCGCCTGCCGACCCACAAGATGGTGGAGCCGGCGCAGGCGGCGGCGTTCTCGGCCAGATCGGCTCGATCGTCGGCACCATCTTCGGCACCAACGTCAAGCGAGGTCGTCTGTCGACCGGCCAGGTCATTGCCCGCGACGTGACGCGATCGGTCACCAACCAGGTGATCGGCGGGATGGCCGCCAATATCGGCAAGTCGCTCGGCGGTCAGCTCGGCGGCTCGATCGGCCGTACGTTGGTCCGCGGCGCGCTCGGCGGATTGCTACGGCGTTAGGCAGAGCGCCCGACGGGAGGGCAATTCGTCCGCGAGGCCCATCGACCTCTCCCCTGATCTGATCCTGATGGGAGGGGCCGAGATACACATTCACGAGATACACATTCAGGTGAGGGGACTCTCCAAGCTTCTGCGGGTCTGTTACGTCCTGTTTCGCCGCCGCACAGGACCACACCGTGACCCCGCCCGCCCCGTTAGCCAAGCCTGACGCACCCAGACGCCCGTCGCTGGGTGCGCCGCTGGATCTGCTTTTTCTGCTCTGCTGCGTCCTCCTGATCGCCGACGTGCTCGTCCCCGAGATTTTCGGCCGCGGCAAGACCAAGGACTACTCGCTCTGGTACTGGGCCGGACAGCAGGTCCTGGAGGGTGGGCCGCTGTATCCTGCCACGGCCGTCGAGCATTTCGATTTCATCTATCCACCGCTGCCGGCAATCCTGCTGGCGATCCCGAGCTGGTTCGGCAAGATCCCGCTCTATGTCGTCCTGTCGATCTTGAACGCCGTGGCGTGGTGGTACACCGCGGCGTTCTCCCAGGTCATGACCGGCTCGGACCGCGCGCCGGGTCGTTGGCTCGAGGCGCTGCCGGTCGTCGCCACCGTGACCTTCGTGTTCGACATGTTCGACCTCGGCCAGCCGAACCTCCTCCTTCTGGCGATGATGCTCTACGGCTTCTGGAGCTTGCGGCAGCAGCGATCGTGGCTGGCCGGCTTCATGTTCGCGCTCGCCGCCGCCATCAAGGTGTTCCCGATCGCCGTGCTGCCCTATCTGGCCTGGCGGCGCAAATGGGCGGCCCTGGTCAGCGCGATCGTTTTCACCGGCATTCTTCTCTATGTCGTGCCGGCGCCGATTCGCGGCTTCGAGCGCAACGCGGCCGAGCTGGCGACCTGGTACCAGGGCATGGTCGGGACCAGCTCGGAAAAGGGCTTTGGCCAGCGTGACGAGCAGAACTGGTCGTGGGTCAACCAGTCCCTCATTGCCGTCACGCATCGGCTGGTCCGGCCGATCAACTACAATCAGGACGATCCCAGCAAGCCGCCGCGCACCATGAATCTGATCGAAGTCGACTACAGGACGGCGAACTGGATCGTGCTCGCGCTGTCGGCGCTGCTCGGGCTCGGCTTCGTTGCGATCATGCCGCGGCAAGCGCGGCGGACGGCGCACTCGGATGCCGAGGAGCTCGGCATCTTGTTCTGCCTCATGACGGTCGCCTCGCCTCTGGCCCGGCAATACTATTTCATGTGGCTGTACTTCCCGGTGACGGTGTTGATGCATCGGGCCGCCTTCGACGAGCGAGCGCATGTGCGCCTGGGAACCTGGCTTGCCCTCAGTGCGGCCGGCATCCTCATGCTGTTGTCGCTGCCGTGGTTTCCGCTCGCCTTCCAGGCTTGGGGCAACAACCTCGCTGCGACCGCCATCCTCGCAGGGTGCCTCGCCTGGCACATCCGGCATCCGCCGCTTGCGGCTAGCCCTAAGGCCGCACCGGCGCTAAAACCCGGACCTCTTGAGACTCAACAATCAGGATAGCAATCATGGCCAACGCGCAGCTCCAATCCGTGCTCGACCACATCGACAAGGATTTCGATAACAGCCTGGAGCGCCTGTTCTCGTTGCTGCGGATCAAGTCGATCTCGGCCGATCCCGCCTTCGCCGATGATTGCAAGGCTGCCGCCGAGCATCTCGCCAGGGACATCGCCAGCCTCGGTGTTGCCACCGAGGTGAGGCCGACCGCGGGTCATCCCGCCGTCGTCGGCAAGACCGGCGCGGGCGGCCGGCCGCACGTGCTGTTCTACGGCCATTACGATGTGCAGCCGGTCGACCCGCTCGATCTCTGGCACCGTCCGCCGTTCGAGCCCGTCGTCACCGATCATGCCGACGGCCGCAAGATCATCGTCGCGCGCGGCTCCGAGGACGACAAAGGGCAGGTGATGACGTTCGTCGAGGCCTGCCGCGCCTGGAAGAAGGTGACGGGCTCGCTGCCGGTCGACGTCACCTTCCTGATCGAGGGCGAGGAGGAGGTCGGCTCGAAGAACTTCGTGCCCTTCATCGAGGCCAACAAGGACGAGTTCAAGGCCGATTACGTGCTGGTGTGCGACACCAGCATGTGGGACCGCAACACGCCGGCGATCACGACCTCGCTGCGCGGCCTGCTCTATGAAGAGCTCAAGATCACCGCCGCCAATCGCGATCTGCATTCCGGCGTGTTCGGCGGCACCGCGATGAACCCGATCCGCCTGCTCACGAAGATCCTGGGCAGCCTGTTCGACGACGACAACCGCATCACCATCCCCGGCTTCTATGACGGCGTGAAGGACACGCCGCCCGATATCCTGGAGCAGTGGAAGAAGCTCGATTTCACACCCGAGACCTTTCTCAAGCCGGTCGGGCTGTCGCTCCCGGCTGGCGAGAAGGGCAGGCTGCTGGTCGAGCAGGCCTCGACGCGCCCGACCTGCGATGTCAACGGCATCTGGGGCGGCTATATCGGCGAGGGCTCCAAGACCGTGATCCCCTCGCATGCTTCGGCCAAGGTCTCGTTCCGCCTGGTTCAGGGCCAGGACCCGCAAAAGATCCGCAAGGCCTTCCGTGATTACGTGACGGCGCGCATTCCCGGCGACTGCAAGGTCGAGTTCGGCGACCATTCCGCCGCGCCCGCAGTCGCGCTCGATTGGACCATGAAGCCGCTCGCCGCCGCCAGCAAGGCGCTCGCGGAGGAATGGGGCAAGGAGACCGTGCTGATGGGCTCGGGCGCCTCGATCCCGATCGTCGCCGACTTCAAGCGCACGCTCGGCCTCGACTCGCTGCTGGTGGGGTTTGGCCTCGACGACGACAACATCCACTCGCCGAACGAGAAATACGACCTGCAGAGCTTCCAGAAGGGCATCCGCTCCTGGGCAAGGATCCTCGCCGCGCTGGCGGAGGTGAAATAGGCACGGTGCGGTAGGGTGGGCAGAGGCGCAAAGCGCCGTGCCCACCATCTCTCCGGATGACGAAGGAAGAAGACGTGGGCACGCTTCGCTTTGCCCACCCTTGTATTAGCGCGCCGGGTTAGGATGGCCATGTTCCATGAGGAATGGCCCAGCCCGGGTGGCCACCCGAACTGGGCCGCCGATCGATCGGATCGATGCCCA
>NZ_JADYVO010000024.1:0-86977 GCF_020193825.1 Bradyrhizobium sp. NBAIM18 | reverse complement strand
CTCCCAGCGGCGGGCGGGGCGGGGCCCTTACCCGCCCACCACCAGATCGTCCCGGTGGATCATCTCCGCGCGGCCGCTGATGCCGAGGATGGTCATCACATCTGGGGAGGAGCGGCCCTTGATCCGCTCGGCATCATCGGCGTCATAGGCGATCAGGCCGCGGCCGACCTCGCTGCCGTCGGGGCCGCGCACGATCACGGCATCGCCGCGGGCGAACTGGCCCTCGACCTTGTTCACGCCGGCCGGCAGCAGGCTGGCCCCGGCCCGTAGCGCGGTCACCGCGCCGGCGTCAATGGTCAGCGTGCCCTTCGGCTCCAGCGTGCCTGCGATCCAGCGCTTTCGCGAGGTGATGGGATTGGCCGGCGTCAGGAACCAGGTGCAGCGGCCGCCATCGGCGATCGCCTGCAAGGGATGCTCGATCTTGCCGGAGGCGATCAGCATATGCGTGCCTCCGGTCGTCGCGATCTTGGCGGCCTCGACCTTGGTGCGCATGCCGCCACGCGACAGCTCGGACTCGGCATCGCCGGCCACGGCCTCGATCTCCGAGGAGATGCTGTCGACGACGGGAATGAGTTTTGCGTTCGGATTGTTCTTCGGCGGGGCATCGTAGAGCCCGTCGATATCTGAGAGCAGCACCAGCAGGTCGGCGCTCGCCATGGTCGCGACGCGCGCGGCGAGGCGATCGTTGTCGCCGTAGCGGATCTCGGTGGTCGCCACCGTGTCGTTCTCGTTGATCACGGGTATCGCGCGCCATTCCAGCAGCTTGCCGATGGTGGAGCGCGCGTTGAGATAGCGGCGGCGCTCCTCGGTGTCCTGCAGCGTCACGAGGATCTGGCCGGCGCCGATACCGTGGGCGCCAAGCACCTCCGACCAGATTCGCGCCAGCGCGATCTGACCGACGGCGGCCGCGGCCTGGCTCTCTTCCAGCTTCAGCGGGCCGCGCGGCAATTTCAGCCGGCTGCGGCCGAGTGCGATCGAGCCGGAGGACACCACGAGGACGTCGCGCCCTTCCTTGTGCAGCTTGGCCATGTCGTCGGCCAGTGCAGCCAGCCAGGACGCACGCACCTCGCCCCTGTCGGAATCCACCAGCAGCGCTGAGCCGACCTTGACGACGATGCGGCGGAATTGGCTGAGTTCGGGGCTGGCCATGTCTCTTGTGTGCTGGCGCTGGATGCGAATGACGGCGGAGCGACAGGCGGCGCCGATGAGCCCTGCTTTTGCAGCAGGACGGTGACCGGCGCAAGGCAGCCGGGATGGTAAACGACGCATGTCGGCCTTGTGTCAGCCGTCCGTCTGGCTCTAATGGCGATCAACGATAAACGGGCCGAAAGAGGAAACGAATGGATCGCCGCAAATTCATGGCCGGATGCCTCGGCCTGCCGCTGCTGACGCAGGCGGGTGGGGCGCAAGCGCAGGCGGGGCTGACGAAAATCATCTTCCCGTTCGCAGCCGGCGCCGGCGGCGACACGCTATGCCGGCTGATCGCGCAGGAGATGGCGCCGCTGCTGCAGCGGACCGTTGTGGTCGAGAACCGCACCGGCGGCGACGGCCTGATCGGCATCAAGGCGGTGAAAGGCGCGAGCCCCGACGGCAGCATGGTGCTGGTGACGACAGGGCCGACCATGTATCTGCTGCCAATGGTGGAGGCGACGCCGAGCTTCGACACGGCCAAGGATTTCATGCCGGTGTCGCTGCTGGCGCGCTTCGAGTTTGCGCTGGTGATCGGCCCGGGCATCGATGCTGCCGATTTCAAAGCGTTCGTAGCGTGGCTGAAATCGCATCCGGACAAGACCTCGTTCGGAGTGCCGAGCAACGGCACCATTCCGCATTTCACCGGCTCCAAGCTCGAGAAGGATCTCGGTATTCCCCTGACCCGCGTGCCCTATCGCGGCAGCGCGCCGATCCTTAACGATCTCGTCGGCGGCCATATCTCGTTCGGGATCACGACACTGGCGGACGCGCTGCCGCAGCATCGCGCCAAGGGCGTGAAGATCATAGCGGTCTCGAGTGCCGAGCGCTCGCCATTCGCACCTGACGTTCCGACGCTCAAGGAGAGCGGCATCGATCTCGTTGCCGACGCCTGGTACGGCATGTGGCTTCCCGCCGGCAGCCCGCCGGAGTTCGCGAGCAAGCTCGGGGCGGCGGCGAGCGCGGCGCTTGCCAAGCCGGAGGTGAAGGAGAAGTTGACGGCGATCGGGCTGATTCCGATCGGCAGCAATGCGGACGCGCTATCCAAGGAGCTCGCCGCGAACACCGCGCTGTGGCAGCCGATCGTGAAGGCGACGGGCTACAAGATCACGAATTGAAGGCTGCCTCTTCTCCCTCTCCCCGTTCTTACGGGGAGAGGGTTGGGGTGAGGGGCTGTCTCCGCGAAAGCGCTGGCAATTGAACTCGCGGAGGGTCCCCCTCATCCGGAATTTGCTCTCGCAAATTCCGGCCTCTCCCCGCAAGCGGGGAGAGGCTGCTTCACATCTTCGCGCGCTGGGCGATGCCGTCCTTGATCGCCGCGAGCTCTTTCTCGTCCCAGATGCCGATCAGGATGCCACCCTTCACCTGGAGCTGACTATCCGCATAGGCGGCGATCTTCTCGCGTGGTGTGGTGATATGATCGTTCGGATGCAGCGCCCAGTCGAACAGCTCGGCCTGGAGCCGCGCGATGATGCCGGCGCATTCCGGATCGTCGCCGCGATCCAGATATTCGTCCGGATCGGTTTCGAGGTCGTACAGCATCGGGCGGAAGCCGGAGGCGTGGATGTATTTCCAGCGCCCGTCGAACACCATGAACAGGCGGCAGCGCTCGATCGGCTGGTTCAGCTTCAGCCGTACGTCCTGCATGGCATAGTCGTATTCGGAGAACGCCACCTTGCGCCAATCTGATGGCGTGCGCCCGCGCAGCAGCGGCAGCAGCGAACGTCCTTCGAGAATGTGGCCCGGCACCTTGCCGCCGAAATAATCGACGAAGGTCGGCGCGAGATCGATTCCCTCGACCAGCGCGTCGCTGCGTGTGCCGCGCGTGGCGTCGGCTTCCCGCGAAGGATCGATGATGATCAGCGGGATCTTTGCCGATTGCTCGTGGAACAGGTCCTTCTCGCCCATCCAATGATCGCCGAGATAGTCGCCATGATCGGAGGTGAACACGATCATGGTGGTGTCCAGCAGGCCGCGCTCACCTAAAAACTTCATCAGCACGCCCATCTGATCGTCGATCTGGGTGATCAGGCCCATATAAGTCGGGATCACCTTCTCGCGTGCATCATCGCGCGCCATGTTGCGGGAATAGCGCATGTCCATGTAGGCGCCGAACACCGGATGCGGATTCTGCCGCTCGCGCTCCGAGCGGATCACCGGGATCATGTCATCCGTCGAATACATGCTGGCATAGGGCTCCGGCGCGATGTAGGGCCAGTGCGGCTTGATGTAGGACAGATGCAAACACCAGGGGCGGCCGTCCGTTTCCGCCTCGCTGATGAAGTCCATCGCGCGCCGCGTCATGTAGGGCGTCTCGGAATGCTCTTCGGGCACGCGCGCGGCCTTGTCGGCGTGCACCAGCAGCCAGCCGTTGTGCAGCGAGCCGTCGTCAGCAGCGCCGGAATTGGCCCAGTGCTCCCAGGGATTGGTGGCTTCAAAACCGTGCTTTCGCAGATATTCGTCGTATTTCGGCCGCGGCCGTCCGGTCGGATGCAGGCCGTCGTCGCGCTCATAAGGCTCGAAGCCGCATTCGGCGACATGCACGCCGATCATCGATTCCGGCGGGATGCCGAGCGCCTTCATGCCTTCGATGTCAGGCGCCATGTGGGTCTTGCCGACCAGCACGTTGCGCACGCCGATCTTGTTGAGGTGATCGCCGAGCGTGGGCTCGCCGACGCGCAGCGGCCAGCCGTTCCAGTGCGAGCCGTGCGAGCGCATGTAGCGCCCGGTGTAGAACGACATCCGCGACGGGCCGCAGATCGGCGATTGCACATACGCCTTCGTGAACAGCACGCCGCGCCTCGCCATGGCGTCGATGTTGGGCGTCTTCAGCGTGGGATGGCCGGTGCAGCCGAGATAATCGTAGCGAAGCTGGTCGCACATGATCCAGAGAACGTTCTTCGCGCGCGCCATCCCTTGCCCCTGCTGTTTCTTTAATGCTGCGCTATCGGAGCCGCGATGACAACCTCTCCCCGTGGGGAGAGGTGTCGAGAGAGCGTCGACCCATCAGGCCGACCACGGCTCCGCTTCGGCCGCGCTCTTGGCCTTGGCGGAGACCGGGCTTTCGCCGATCACATCGGCCAGCGCGCGCAACGCCTCTTTGACGCCCTGGCCGGTGGCGCCCGACAGCAGCAGCGGCGTCTTCTTCGCGGCGCGCTTGAGACGGTCCTTCTGCTTCTTCAGCTCGTCCGGCTCGACCGCGTCGATCTTGTTCAGCGCGACGATCTCGATCTTGTCGGTGAGCTGGCCGCCATAGGCGTCGAGCTCCTTGCGCACGGTCTTGTAGGCCTTGCCGGCGTGCTCGCAGGTGGCGTCGACCAGATGCAAGAGCACGCGGCAGCGCTCGACATGGCCGAGGAAGCGGTCGCCGAGACCGGTGCCTTCATGCGCGCCCTCGATCAGGCCGGGAATGTCGGCGAGCACGAATTCGCGGCCGTCGGCATTCACGACGCCGAGCTGCGGATGCAGCGTGGTGAAGGGATAGTCGGCGATCTTCGGCCGCGCCGCGCTGACCTTGGAGAGGAAGGTCGACTTGCCGGCGTTGGGCATGCCGACGAGGCCGGCGTCGGCAATGAGTTTCAGCCGCAGCCAGATCCAGCGCTCCTCTCCGGGCTGGCCGGGATTGGCGTTGCGCGGGGCGCGGTTGGTCGACGATTTGAAATGCGCATTGCCGAAGCCACCATTGCCGCCTTCGGCTAGCACGAACTTTTCGCCGACCTTGGTGAAGTCGTGGATCAAGGTCTCGCGATCCTCGTCGAAGATCTGCGTGCCGACCGGCACCTTCAGCACGATGTTCTTGCCATTGGCGCCGTGGCGGTCCGAGCCCGAACCGTTCTCGCCCTTCTGGGCCTTGAAGTGCTGCTGGTAGCGGTAGTCGATCAGCGTGTTGAGGCCGTCGGCGACCTCGATGATGACATTGCCGCCGCGGCCGCCATTGCCGCCGGAGGGACCGCCGAACTCGATGAACTTCTCGCGGCGGAACGCCACGCAGCCGTTCCCGCCGTCACCGGAGCGGATATAGACCTTTGCTTCGTCGAGGAATTTCATGGGTCATAGGTAGGCCAGCCGGCCCCCTGCGGCAACCCGGATTGGTCCGCAAATCGGCCGAAATTCCGCGAATTGCGGCGCTTGCTTAACCGGCCGGCCGGCGCCGGATCAGGAATTTCTGCAGGCCCTCCAGCACCAGCTCCTTGCGCTGGTTGAACACGGTGCTGCGAAGCGTCACCACGCCTGTGCTGCGCCCCGGCACGAGCTCCGTGACCTCGAGCGCCGGGTAGATGGTGTCGTCGGCGAACACCGGCTTGAGGAACCGGCTCGACTGCTCGAGGAAGCCGACCAGGGAGTCCTCGACCATGAAAGGAAACAGGCCGGCGCCGGGCGCGGTGTTGATCAAGGTCTGGAAGCCGTGGGCGAGCAGATGCGGCATGCCGCGGGCGCGGCAATATTCTACGTCGTAATGCACGGGATGGGTGTCGCCGCTCGCGGTCTGGAATGCGGCGAACACTGCCGAGGTCTGGGTGCGGCTCGGCAGCACGAAGCGTTCGCCGACGACGAAATCCTCAAACCAGCGTTGCGTCGGGATCATGCGATGCCGGGTGGGATCGAAGTCGGTCATGGGTTAGCTCTTTTTTGGCTCTCTCGTCGATGTGGCCTGTATCGCTACCGCGATGCGAAGAGTGCGACAATCCGTTCAATTCGGCGTTGTGGGCTTGTCCCGGCGGCTCACGTCATTAAAACGACCGCAAGCGACTCTATTCGCCGATTCCTGATGCTCTCTCCCCGTCATTGCGAGCGCAGCGAAGCAATCCAGACGGCCGCCGCGGAAAGATTCTGGATTGCTTCGCTGCGCTCGCAATGACGACCCCTTGCAGTCCGATCCCATGCCCCTGTTCAAGAATCTCTCCGCCTATGACGATCGCTCCGCGCGCCTCGCTGGCATCGGCCTCATGGTGCTGTCGATCTTCATGTTCTCGTTCGGCGATGCCATGGGCAAGTTCCTGGTCGGGACCTATTCGGTGGGGCAGCTGCTGTTCCTGCGCGCCTGCGCGGCACTACTCCTGCTGTCGCCGCTGATCTGGAAGCAGCGTCACCAGTTTCTGCATCTGGAGCGGCCGAGGCTGCAGCTGGTTCGCGTCGTGCTGTCGACGCTGGAAGTCGCGGCCTTCTTTCTCGCAACCGTCTATCTGCCGCTCGCCGACGTCATCACCTATTACCTCGCCGGCCCGATCTTCGTCACCGCGATGTCGGCGATCTTTCTGGGCGAGAAGGTCGGCTGGCGGCGCTGGACCGCGATCCTGATCGGCTTCTGCGGCGTCTTGATCGCGCTGCGGCCCTCGGCGCAGACCGTCAGCCTGCCGGCGTTGATCGCGCTCGGCGGCAGCCTCTCCTTTGCAACCCTGATGCTGATCACGCGCAGCCTGCGCAAGACGCCCGACATCGTGATGGCGTCCTCGCAATTCGTCGGCACGTTTTCGCTGGGCGCGGTGCTGTCGGCGTTCAACTGGGTGCCGCCGACGCCCGGCAGCCTCGTGATCTTCGCGCTCGCCGGATGCGTTTCGGTCACTGCGCTGTTCTGCGTCAACCGTTCGCTCAAGCTGGCGCCGGCCAGCGTCGTCGTGCCCTATCAATATTCGATGATCGTCTGGGCGGTGATCTTCGGCTTCGTCGTGTTCGGCGATGTCCCATCCATCGCAACACTCGTCGGCGCCGCAATCATCATCGGCGCCGGGTTCTACATCTATCTGCGGGAGCGGGATCTCGGACGTCCCGGCGACGAAGTGAATCCGCCGGCGTAGCCGTCGTCCCGGGGCGCGCGTAGCGCGAGCCCGGGACCCATACCCACAGGAAGTCGTTTTGCGAAGACTCGGAGTGGGAGCTTGGCCATACACTGCGGCCTGGGATTATGGATCCCGGGCTCGCGGCTTCGCCGCGCCCCGGGATGACAGTTGTGAATGCAGCGATGCCCTACCGCACCCGTCTTGCACTGCTCCAGCTCTTCAACGAGGCCCACACCCCGCGCGAGAGGCGGAAGCAGTCGACGGGCGTCGAGGAGCCCAGCGCCAGGAAGCGGTGCAGCTGCACGCCGCTCCACTGGAAGCCGCACTTCTCCAGCACCTTACGCGAGGCCGGATTGGTGACGCGCGCGCCGGCGTAGAGATGCTCGTCCTCGAACTCCTCGAAGAAGAAATCGATCGCGCCGCGCGCCGCCTCGGTGGCAAAGCCCCGGCCCCAATGCTCGACGCCGAGCCAGTAGCCGAGCTCGGCATTGCCGGGCTTGGAGCAATCGATGCCGACCATGCCGACCGGCCCGCTGTCGTGCTCGATCAGGAACACGGTCTCAGCTCCGAGCTCGGCGGTGGCGCGGATGAATTCGGCGGCGTCGTCCTGCGAATAGGGATGCGGCAGGCGGCGCGTGTTCTCGGCGACGCGGCGGTCGTTGGCGAGCCGGGCGATGGTCCTGACGTCGGCCAGCGTCGGCCGCCGCAAGGTCAGCCGCTCGGTGGCGACGACGCTGGGTCTCGCCTCGGCCAAGGTCACGCTCGAGAAATCCTGCAACATGTCCGGCTCCGTGAAAGTCACTAAGTCAAAGTGCAAAGAACAAAGTGAGCAAAGAAAAGGGGAGGCCGGTTTCCCGCCTCCCCTTGGAGCCTTCGATCTCTTGCGATCTCTAGGACTCCGCCGGTTCAGTCGGGACCGGCGGACTCCGTTTTTGTCCACCGTCTATTCAGCAGCCTCGGCAAGCGGGAGCACCGATACGAAGGTGCGGCCGTTGGCTTTGGCTTGGAACGCAACGCGGCCCTCGATCTTGGCGAACAGAGTGTGGTCCGTACCCATGCCGACATTGAGGCCGGGGTGCCAGGTCGTGCCGCGCTGACGCGCAATGATGTTGCCGGGCGTGACGATCTCGCCGCCGAACGCCTTGATACCGAGGCGCTTGCCCTTGGAATCGCGACCGTTGCGCGATGAACCGCCTGCTTTTTTGTGAGCCATGGCTCGTCTCCGAAATCCTGCGTAGTTCTAGGTCAATTCCTTGACGGAATCATTTCAAAACGTCGCACGCATCAATTCGTGAATTGGCGTGATCGGTTTTGCGTTACTCGGCGGCTTCCGCTGCCGGCTCCTTCGTCACCTTTTCCTTCTTCGGACGCGGGCCCTTGGTGGGCTTGGCGCCGTCCGTCAGAATCTCGCTGATGCGCAGCACGGTGATCTCGTCGCGATAGCCGCGCTTGCGGCGCGAGTTCTTGCGGCGGCGCTTCTTGAACGCGATGACCTTGGGTCCGCGCTTGTGGTCGAGCACCTCGACCGCGACGGACGCGCCTGCGACCGTCGGGACGCCCAGCACCGGCGTGTCGCCGCCGACCACGAGCACTTCATTCAGCTGCACGATCGAGCCGACTTCGCCTTCGATCTTGCCTACTTCGAGAACATCATCCGGCACGACGCGGTATTGCTTGCCGCCGGTTTTGATGACTGCGAACATCGTTCTTTCTCCGTGTTCAATCCCGGCCTCTGGACGGGAAGCGTCCGGGTCGGCTTTTTGTCAGTCGCTATGGGTGTATTGCGTTTTGTGCGGGCGGGTTTTATCCCGTTGAAAACCCACGCAAAAACAAGCGGCGCGAGAAACGCCCCGCGCCGGCTGTGGGACTTATAGCGGCCAACAGCCGCAAGTCAAGGAAAACTGGGCGAAAACCGCCCGGATTTGAAGGCTTTGGCCGCGCTGAAAGCGCGCAGCCGAATCTCGGGTGGGCTTTGCAACAAACGGGTTCCCCCGCAGTTGTCCCGGCCGGAACAAGCAAGCGGGGCAAGGGCTCTCATGGCAACAGACGAACTGGTCAAAACAACGGGCATCGCCCAGCATGGCGCCGAACGGCTGCCGTCGGTCGATGTCGACAGCTTCAACATCGAGATCAAGGACGAGGACGGCTTTCTCGGCGACCGCGCCAGCAAGGGCGCGTTCCGGGAGGTGCTCGAGCGCTGGCGCAAGCCGCTGCGCAAGACGGGAGAGGACCCGTTCGGCAAGGTGTCGACCGAGGAGATCAACAAGAAGACGCTGGACGCCATCCTGATCGGCGACGACACCGAGGCCTCGGCCGTGGTGCACAGCGCGATCGAGGATTTCTCCCAGGAGCTCGCTTATGTCACGCGCCGATTCCTCAAGACCAAGGCCTGGGCCAAGACCGAGCGCATCGTCGTCGGCGGCGGCTTTCGCGATTCCCGGCTCGGCGAGCTCGTGATCGCGCGCGCCGAGATCATCCTGAAATCCGAGGGCTTCAAGATCGACCTGCAGCCGATCCGCCATCATCCTGACGAGGCCGGCCTGATCGGCGCGCTGCACCTGGCGCCGTCCTGGATCTTCGAGGCCCATGACAGCATTCTCGCCGTCGACATCGGCGGCACCAACATCCGCTGCGGCGTGGTGGAAACCGGCTGGAAGAAAGCCAAGGATCTGTCCAAGGCCAAGGTGGTGCATGCGGAGCTGTGGCGTCACGCCGACGACGAGCCGACGCGCGAAGGCGCGGTGAAGCGGCTGACCAAGATGCTGAAAGGGCTGATCACGGAAGCCGAGAACGAAGGCTACAAGCTCGCGCCGTTCATCGGCATCGCCTGTCCCGGTGTGATCAACCCGGACGGCTCGATCGAGAAGGGCGCGCAGAATCTGCCGGGCAATTGGGAGAGCAGCAAGTTCAACCTGCCGGCGAGCCTGATCGAGGGCATCCCCGCTATTGGCGAGCACGACACCGCGATCCTGATGCACAATGACGGCGTGGTGCAGGGGCTCTCGGAAGTACCGTTCATGCAGGACGTTGACCGCTGGGGCGTGCTCACCATCGGCACCGGACTTGGCAATGCGCGCTTCACCAATCGCCGCAAGGAAGGCAACGGCAAGGACCGGGATTCCACGGAGAACGGGAAGAAAAAAGGTAAAGCGGACAAGGAGTAACCTTGACCGGTTAGGTTAAGGACCGGATTGCGTTGCGGACCTCCCGTCGCACGCTAGGGTCGAATCGTCGCTTCCACTCGGCCGGCGAAGCCGCCCTTCACGGCCAGTATTTCAATAAGCGGCACGGGACCGCCAGTGTTTACCGCGTCTGGCGGTCCCACCCCGTTTTTCTCCTCAGCTCCAGCCGATGCGCGCAAAGAACGCGGCGATCTCGCGTGCCGCGCGATCCGGATTTTCCCGATGCGGGAAGTGGCCGACGCCGGGAAACATCTCGAGGTCGAGATCGCTGAAGGTCTCGGACAGCCGGTCGGTCCAGCCAAAGGGAAACAGCGGATCGTGCTCGGCCCAGCGCACGCAGGTCGGCACCGCGATCGGCGGAAGTGGCGGCGCTTCGCCCTTCATCATCGCCACGCGCCCGGCATGCGAGGCGCGGTAATGCGCAAAGCCGCCGGCGAGGTTGCCGGCTTTCAGGAAATTGTCCGTGAAGGCGTCCAGCACGTCGTCGAAGGCATTTGTCCGGTGCGCCCAGCCTTTGAGGAAATGGCTGATGTAGAGCCGGCAGCTCTCCCGGCTCGCACCGATGAGCTGTGGCGCCATCTCCATCTGGTGAAAGGACTGGTACCAGATGTGGTTGAGCCTATCGGGCGCGGCCATGCGCGGCCCGATCCCGGGATAGACGAAATCGAAGAAGAAGAGTCCCGCGAGCCGCTCGGGCGCCTGCCGGGCCAGCGGCTGCATGACAGCGCCGCCGACATCGTGGCCGACGACGCCGAATCGCTCGATGCCGAGCCGGTCCATCAGCGCTAGCATATCGGCGGCGTGGCCGTCCGGCCCGTAAGGGCCATCCGGCTTGTCGCTGTCGCCGAAGCCGCGCAAATCGGGCGCGATCAGCGTGAAGCGGTCCGAAAGCCTCGATATCACCGGCTCCCAGGTGAGCCAGAATTCGGGCCAACCATGCAGCAAAAGCAGCGGTTTTCCCTGTCCGGCGCGGACCAGGTGGAAATCGGCGCCATTGGCCGTGACAGTCAGGTGCTCCATGGCGGTTCCTCATCGCTTGAAAGGCCAAGGGGACGACAGGCGGGACGACAAGGGCTGAATCAGGCAGCGGATTTTGCTCTTTCGCGCCTTGTCTGGCCCGCCATCCTCGCCTATTAACGCCCCCAACCACAGGGGCCCAGCTCCTAATATGGCGCCTTCAGGAGAGGTGGCAGAGTGGTTGAATGCACCGCACTCGAAATGCGGCATAGGTGCAAGCCTATCGGGGGTTCGAATCCCTCCCTCTCCGCCAGCTCAGCGACCCCCCCCTCTCAAATAGCTCCGCAAAATCAGCCTGATGCCGGTGCGTTCGGCCCGCCAGCACCGCCCGCGCCGTCGCCACGAAGGCCTGCGCCGCGGGCGACAACGTCCGGCCCTGGCACTGCAGCAGCGACACGGGCCGGGTGAGGGCGGGGCGCACCAGCGGTGTTGCGATCAGTGTCGGGAACTGGTCGGGCGGCAGCATCGTCGCGGGAAGGATGGCGAGGCCGAGGCCCTGCGCCGTCATGGCGAGCGCGGTGTTGATCAGGGTCACTTCATAAGTCGGATCGAGGCGCTTGCCCTGCGCGCTCAGGGCCTGATCGATCTGCATGCGGATGCGTGTCTCGCTGCGCATCGCGATGGTCGGCAGTTGCACCAGCTCGTCCCAGGTCAGGGAACGCCGCGCGGCGAAGTCCGCGGTGCGACGGCCGATCGCGCTCAGGCGGCCGCTTGTTAGTGTCTCGATCGTCATGTCCGCGAATTCGCCCTCGACGCTGCCGATCGCGAACTCGGCATCGGTCGTGCTCAGCCGTGGCACGAGATCGTCGGCGGCGACATCGCGCATGTCGATCTCGATGTCGGGATGGCCAGTGCGGAATTTCGCCAGCACCGGCGGCAGCAGCGCCGATGCCGTGCCGGCCGAGGCGAGAAACACGACCCGGCCGGCGCGGGCCTGCGCGAGATCACGCATGCGGCGCGACAGGCCTTGCGCATCGCTCAGCATGCGCTCGGCGGCGGCGAACGCCTCGTCGGCGGCCAGCGTCGGCTGCACCGAGCGCGTGGAGCGGTCGAACAGCTTGACGCCGAGCTGGGCCTCGAGCTGCTGGATCAACAGGCTCGCCGCCGATTGCGTGATGCCGAGCTCGCGGGCGGCCCGCGTGATGCTGCGCGTCCGATACACGCCGGTAAAGACCCGCAACTGGCGCAATGTGACATTCATCTGGAAAGCTCATGAATTGATGAGTTCTTTCCGACTTATCGCATAAACGGACCTGCAATAAAATGCATGCTGTGCGGACGGAAAGAATCCGCGGCAAGGATTGGAGCGAGCATGAGAGCACAAGTGCTGGTGGTGGGGGCCGGGCCCGTCGGATTGACCGCGGCGATGGATATCGCTTCGCGCGGCATCGATGTCGTCGTCGCGGAAATCCGCCACGCCGGCGATCCGCCCAGCGTCAAGTGCAATCACGTGTCGGCGCGCTCGATGGAGATTTTTCGACGGCTCGGCGTCGCCGGCCGCTTGCGCGATGCGGGGCTCCCTGCGGACTTTCCCAACGATTGCTCCTATCGGACCACGGCGACCGGGATCGAGCTTTGCCGCATCGACATTCCCTCCCGTGCGCGCCGCTATAGCGCGACCGGTGGCCCCGACACCTGGTGGCCGACGCCCGAGCCGCCGCACCGGATCAACCAGGTCTATCTCGAGCCGATCCTGTTCAGCCATGCCGCTGCGCAATCACGCATCAAGATCCTGGCGCGCACGGAAATCACCGACATCGAGCAGCACGACGACCATGTCGTCGCGCTGGCGCGCGATCTCGACAGCGGACATTCGCTCCGCATCGAAGCCAGCTTCGTGATCGGCTGCGACGGCAGCCGATCCCTCGTCAGAAAAGCAATCGGTGCCAGCCTGTCCGGCACGCCGGTGATCCAGCGCGTGCAGTCGACCTTCATCGAAGCGCCGCAGCTGAAAGAGCTGATGGGGGCGCACAAGCCGGCCTGGATGGTGCTCTCGCTCAATCCGCGCCGCTCCGGCACCGTTGTTGCCATTGACGGTCACGACCGCTGGCTGATCCACAATCATCTGAAGCCGGACGAGCCCGAGTTCGACTCGGTCGATCGCGACTGGGCCATCCGTGCCATTCTCGGCGTCGACGAGCGCTTCGAATACCGCGTGCTCAGCAAGGAGGATTGGGTCGGACGGCGCCTGGTGGCCGACCGCTTCCGCGACCGCAGGGTCTTCATCTGCGGCGACGCCGCGCATCTGTGGATGCCCTATGCCGGCTACGGCATGAACGCGGGCATCGCGGATGCCGTCGACCTCTGCTGGCAATTGGCGGCGCATCTGAACGGCTGGGCGCCGGCTGCGATCCTCGATGCCTATGAGGCGGAGCGCCAGCCCATCACCGAGCAGGTGTCGCGCTTTGCGATGGACCATGCGATGAAGATGATGGCGCAGCGCGGCGGCGTGTCCGCCGAGATCGAGGATGACACGCCGCGCGGCCAGGCGGCGCGCGCGGCGCTGGCGAAAGCGGCCTACGATCTCAACGTGCAGCAATATTGCTGCGCCGGCCTCAACTTCGGCTACTATTACGACGCCTCGCCGATCATCGCCTATGACGGCGAGACGCCGCCGCCTTACGCGATGGGCAGCTTCACGCCATCCACCGTGCCGGGCGCCCGCGCGCCGCATTTGTTCTTGCGCGACGGACGCTCGCTCTACGACGCCTTCGGCCCCGGCTACACATTGCTGCGGTTCGATCCGGCAATCGATGTGACGCGGCTGCAGGACGCCGCAAAGGCGCGCGGCGTGCCGCTCGCGCTGGTCGACGTCGCGCCGGAGGAGGCGAACGGCGCCTATGCCGAGAAGCTCGTGCTGGCGCGGCCCGACCAGCACATCGCCTGGCGCGGGCAGTCGGCGCCGGAGAACGCGCAGGGCCTGCTGGCCCGTATCACTGGCGCTGCGGCGTAGGACGACATCGAGCGGACGGCCTGGCGACGTAGCTCGCCAAGCCGAGTTTCAAAAACAGAATACATGGAGGAGACCGTGTTTCACGTTGCAAGACGCCGCATCCTGGCCGCGCTGACGGCCGCCGCTTTCGCACTGTTGCCGGTGGCGGCGGCCCGAGCCGCCTATCCCGAGCAATTGATCAAGATCATCGTGACCTTCCCGCCCGGCGGCAGCGCCGACACGGTCATCCGCGCGCTCGAGCCGCTGGTCACCGCCGAGCTCAAGCAGAGCCTGGTGATCGAGAACCGCGCCGGCGCCGGCGGCAACATCGGCATGGCCGCGGTCGCACAGGCAAAACCCGACGGCTACACGCTGGGGGTGGCGCCGGCAGGTGCGCTCACGGTGAATCCGCACCTCAATGCCGCGATGCCGTTCGCGCTGAAGGATCTCGCGCCCATCACCTTGCTCGCGGAAATTCCCTTTGTGCTGGTCGCGTCCGCGAATATTCCGGCGCGCACACCTGCGGAGACCATCGCGCTCGCCAAGGCGAAGCCGGGTGGGCTCTCGATCGGGCATGGCGGCAACTCGACCGCGATGCATTTGACTGCCGCGCTGTTCACGCAGAGAAGCGGGATCGCGATGGAACTGGTCCCGTATCGCGGGACGGCGCCGGCGGCGGTCGATGTTCTCGCAGGCCATGTCCCGTTCGCGGTGCTGGATATTCCGGCATCGCGACAATTGATCCTCGACGGTAAGCTCAACGCGATCGGCGTGTCCTCGGCGCGCCGCCTTGCGTCCCTGCCCGACGTGCCGACGCTGGCCGAGAGCGGCCTTGCCGGTTTCGAATCTGTCGGCTGGTTCGGGCTCGTTGCTCCCGCCGGCACGCCTGCGGACGTCATCGCCCGGCTGAACGAGGCCTTCGCCAAGGCGCTGAAGGACCCTGCCGTGGCGGAGAAGATCCGCACCCTCGGCGCGGAGCCTGCGCCGACCTCGCCCGAGCAGTTCGGCCGCTTCATTCAGGACGAAAGCGCGAAATGGGGCAAGCTGATCAGCGAGGCCGGCATCAAGGCAAACTAGAGCAAATCGATTCGATCTAAAGCCATTCCGCTTTAGCGTTTTCCGCTTCCCCGATAACGCACGTGATCGACCAGCGCGCGCAGCTTCGGCGGAAGATTCCGCCGATCCGGAAAGTAGAGGAAGAAGCCGGGGAAGAACGGGCAGTATTCCTCCAGCAGGGGCACCAGTTCTCCGCGCTCGATATACGGCTTGAACGTCTCTTCCATGCCGAAGGTCAGGCCGCCGCCCGCGCAGGCGGTCCGCACCATGACCCACATGTCGTTGGTCGTGATCCTCGGCTCCACCGCGACGTCGAACTCGCGGCCCCCTTCCGCAAATTCCCAGCGGTAGGGCGCGACGTGCGGCGCCGGCCGCCACCCGATGCAGCAATGCTGCGACAGCTCGCGCGGGTGCGAGGGCGCGCCGAACCGCTCCAGATAGGCGGGAGCGGCCACGACCAGCTGGCGCTGGTCGCCCGAAACCGGCACGGCGATCATGTCCTGCTCGATCACTTCGCCGAGCCGGACGCCGGCATCAAAGCCCTCGGCCACGATGTCGAATTCCTCATCGGTCACGGTGACGTCGACCTGCACGCCGGGATTGGCCTGCGCGAATTCGGCCAGCAATGGACCGCGAATGAATCGCTCGGCGATCGACGAGACGGCGAGACGCAGCTGCCCCGTCGGCTGCGCGTCACGGTCGCGGGCGCCGTTGATCGCCTGCTCGACTTCGGCGAGCGCCGGTGCCACGCGCGCGTGCAAGCGCAGGCCGGCTTCGGTGAGACTGACGCTGCGCGTCGTTCGCTGCACGAGCGCCACGCCCAGCTGGTCTTCCATGCGCCTGATGGCCTGGCTCACGGCGGATCGGGTCACCCCGAGCCGCTCGGCGGCGCCACGGAAGCTCTTGGCTTCCGCGACCGCGATGAAAACGGCGACGAGGTTCAGGTCCGTGGTCATTGGTTAGCCATGCTTACCACCCCGGTCATCATTGGCCAACTTCTCCCACCCCTCGCCGGGGACTATCTCGGAAGCCACACGAAGGAGGCTCCGATGACGTCGCTCGATCAATACCGCCTGCTTGGCCGTTCCGGCCTGCGCGTATCTCCCCTTGCCCTGGGCACGATGACCTTCGGGACCGAGTGGGGATGGGGCGCCGATCCCGGCGAGGCCCGGCGGATCTTCGATCTCTATGTCGACCGCGGCGGCAATTTCATCGACACGGCGGTGAACTACACCAATGGCGCGTCCGAGCGCCTGGTCGGCGAGTTCGCCCGCGGCAAGCGCGATCGCGTCGTGCTCGCAACCAAATTCACCATGGCCCGCGATCCCGGCAATCCCAATTCCGGCGGCAACCACCGGCTCAATATGATTCGTTCGGTGGAGCAGAGCCTGCGGCAGCTCGAGACCGATCGCATCGACCTGCTCTACCTGCACGCCTGGGATGCGACGACGCAGCCCGACGAGGTGATGCGCGGCCTGGACGATCTCGTCCGCAGCGGCAAGGTCCAGTATGTCGGCATCTGCAACACGCCGGCCTGGCGCATTGCGCAGCTGCAGACGATCGCAGATCTGCGCGGCTGGTCGCCCTTCGTTGCGCTGCAGATCGAATACAATCTGGTGGAGCGCACGGTCGAACATGAGCTCATTCCGCTCGCGGCGAGCCTTGGCCTCGGCGTGCTGCCCTGGTCGCCCCTCGGCGGCGGCGTGCTCACCGGCAAGTACAGCCGCGCCGATCTCAGGGATTCGCAGGAGCGCGCCGTCGGCACGACACGCGCCTCGATCATCGCGTCATCAGGCCTTCTCAACGAGCGGTCGCTGGATGCGGCCGAGACGGTGCGAGCCATCGCCTGGGAGCTCGGCGCAACGTCCTCGCAGGTGGCGATCGCATGGACGCTGGCCAAGCCAGCGGTCACCGCGCCGGTGATCGGGGCCCGCACGCTGGAGCAGGCAGAAGACAATTTCGGCGCGGTCGGGATCTCGCTGTCTCCCGAGCAGATGGCGCGCCTCGACCAGGCGACCGCGCCCGATCCCATTTTTCCAGGCCGTTTCGTGCGCCGCCCGATGGTGGAGCAACTCATCTTTGGCGGCGCCAGCGTCGCGCGGCGCGGGTAGGTCTAGCAACAACGCGACCGACCTGCGTGCATCACTTCGGGGCAGACGGCATCTTGCACCAGAAAGGGAGACACCAATGGCAACCATGCTCAATCGCGCGCTTGCGTCGTGCGTCTACGCGGTCATCGTCACCGCTTCCACCCTGACGACGGCCGCACCCTGCGGACAGGCCAATTCCGTGCAGGACGACAACAAGCGCATCGTCACCGATGCGTTCGATCGCTGGGCGGCGGGAGGCACCACCTTCTTCAATGACCTGCTGCACGACAACGTGGTGTGGCGCATCAGGGGATCCGGTCCAAGCGCCGGCGAGTTCAGAGGGCGCGATGTGTTCGTTGATCGCGCGGTCCGCCCGTTCGCGAACCGGTTGTCGACACCGGTCCGTCCGACTGCCGTGAGGATCTTCGCCGATGGTGATCACGTCATCGCGCATTGGGAAGGCAGCGGCGTGGCGCGCGACGGCAAGCCCTACGCGAACTCTTACGCGTGGATCCTGCTCATGCAGGACGGCAAGGCGGCGGAGGTGACGGCCTATCTCGACCTCGCACCCTATGACGACGTCCTCCGGCGCATTCCTCTGCCGGCACAATAGGCCGCACATAAGAGTGATATCGCTTGTGGCCATCCTTCGAGACGCCCGCCGTTGGCGGGCCCTCAGGATGAGGACCGCGTGCGTGGCACTGGTTTCAGCGGGCTCCGATGCCGCTGAGCCTCATCCTGAGGAGGCGCGTAAGCGCCGTCTCGAAGGACGAGGCGCGCGCTCAGCTCGCGCCAAGAGCCATATGCGAAAGCCCCACCGCGAGCAGGAGCTTGAACCCATCGCCCGTACGATCCGACCTAGCAAGGTCCCGCCATCCGGCGGGCGCCAGGTGATCTTAGGGACGATGTTCGACAAAACCTACCGGCAGCGCCTCGAAGCCGATCTTGCGCGATGGGAGGCCGACGGCGTGATTGCGCCGGCGGCGGCCGTCGCGATCCGCAGCGCGCTGCCGCCGCTTCCGGCCGGCATCAACATCGCCGTGGTCGTCGCCATCGTCGGCGGCCTGCTGATTGCCGCCGCGTTCCTCGCCTTCGTCGCGGCGCACTGGACCGAGATCGCGCGCCTGGCGCGGTTCGCGATCCTGCTGGCCGGCATGGTGATCGCCGGCGGTCTCGGCGCCTGGTTCGCGGCGAGAGAGCGCACAATTCTCGCCGATCTCTGTGCCAGCGTCAGTGCCATCATCTTCGGCGCCGGCATCGCGCTGGTCGGTCAGATGTACCACCTCGGCGACGACTTCGCCGGCGGCATGCTGTTGTGGTCGATCGGCGCGTTTGCCGCGGCGCTTCTGACCGGCTCGCGCGGCGCGCTCGCGGTCGGCCTCGTCGCCGCCTCGATCTGGACCTGCATGCGGATCACCGACGCGTCCGACGTGCTGCATCTTCCGTACGTCTCGGTCTGGCTCATCGCCGCCGCACTCGCCTTCGCCTGGAATTCGCGCGTCGCGGCTCATCTCGTCGCGCTGGCGCTGCTGCCGTGGTGGATCGCGACCTCGCTCCGCTTCGAATTCGAGGGCACGCAGCCGTCCTTCGTGCTCGCGAGCGGTGCGGCCCTGCTGTTCGGCGCCGGGCTCGCGATCGCAGCCGCGCCGTCGCCGCGCGCGCTCCGGCTCGGCACTGTCCTGTCGATTTACGGCGCATTTTCACTGGCCATCGCCGCGTTCCTGGAGGTGACGACGGTCGACGATCTCGTCCGCTTTCGCGAAGGGTCCATTGCGGGCCAGCCGCTTTGGGCCATCGCGTGCGGAAATGCCGGCGTGATCCTCGCGCTGGCCTCGGCTGCGATCACCAGGCGCGCGGGAGAACTGCTTGCAGCCGCTGCGATCGCCCTGGTCCTGCTCGCGGCGCCGGTCTGGCCGGCCTCCATGGCCGGCGAATCCTGGCTCGCCTATGCCGCGCTGCTCTCGGCCATGCTGTGTCTCGTGGTCTCCGGCATGCTCGATGACGTGCGCCCGCGCATCGTCGCCGGCTGGCTCGGGATGGCCGGGGTCATCGCCGGCATCACCTGGGCGGTGAAGGGATCGCTGCTGCGCCGCTCGGCCTTCTTGGCAGTGGCGGGCGTCGCGGCCGTCGCCTTTGCCACCGCGCTCAATCGCATGCTGCCGAGGGCCGCGCGATGAACGGGATGATCGCACCCGTGGTAGCATCCTTGGCCGCATTCTGGCGGCGCATCCCGAAAGCCATGCTGTTCGGCGTCGCCATCCTGATCCAGTGCGCGCTGCTGGTCCTGATGGTCGCCGACCGCATCCAGATCCTGCGTAACGGCGTCGAGGTCACCCTGCAGACGCAGCCGGTCGATCCCCGCGATCTCCTGCGCGGCGATTATGTCGTGCTCCGTTACGACATCTCGCAAGTGCCGGCCGGCGCGCTCGCCGGCAAGGTAGCCGACGCGCGCCATCCAACCGTGTTCGTCAAGCTCGCGCCCAGGGCGGACGGCGTCTATCAGGCGGTCTCGGTGCATGCCGAGCCTGTTACGGTCACCGCGCCCGAAGTGCTGATCCGCGGCCGCGTCGGCAATTACGGCGGGTCCTGCGGCGACGACCGGCGAAGGTTCTGCGACAACCTGCCGATCAAATATGGCCTCGAAAGCTATTTCGTGCCCGAAGGCGAGGGCAAGAAGCTCGAGGACGCCCGCAACCAGCAGAAGCTGCGCATCGTCGCCGCCGTGCTGCCCTCCGGCCGCGCCGCGATCAAGCGGCTGCTGCTGGATGGGGAGAAGGTGTATGAGGAGCCGCTGTATTAGGGGATGGTTTTAGGGGTACCCGAGTCAAACAAGGCCGCTCAAGTTTTGGTTCCCACGCAACCTATTGATGTTACAAAACTTCTTTGAAGTACCGCGCGCGAAATGCGGCATAGGTGCTAGCCTATCGGGTCCGAATCCCTCCTCTCCGCCATAAGTTGTGGTTCCAAAAAATTCCCCGTAGAGTAAGTGTGGCTTACGTTTGCTTCAGGCGGCGAAATTCGTGCGCGCACAGCCGAGGGAGTGGCCGTCCGCATGGCGACCGTCTTCCAGATGACTGTTGACCTTCGTCTGAGCGAGTAGAGCCCCACTACGAGGTGGGCTAAGCAGGGAAGTTACGATGGGGCCGATTCGGCTCCTAATGGGGGGCTTAGACCGTGCAAAGTTCAAATGCCGCACGAGCAACAAACGTCATTCCGCTCCGCCCTAGGGGCAGTCCCGAGATAGCTGTCGAGTGTGCAGACAATCTTACGTTTATGCGTAAGCTTCCAAACGAGAGCATGCACCTGATCATCACGTCACCGCCGTACAACATCGGTAAGGCGTATGAGAAGCGGACGACAAATGAGCTCTACATCGAGCAACAGGCGGCGACTATCGCGGAGGCAGTTCGCCTGCTCCATCCGCGTGGGTCGATCTGCTGGCAAGTCGGAAATGGTATTGAGGATGGCGAGGTCTTTCCTCTCGATATCCTTCTCTATCCTAAGTTCAAAGATCATGGCCTGAAACTCAGAAACAGAATTGTTTGGACATTCGGTCACGGGTTACATTGTCAGAAGCGACTTTCTGGGCGCCACGAAACCATTTTGTGGTTCACCAAATCAGACGACTACACATTCAACCTTGATCCCATTCGAGTTCCGTCCAAGTACCCACTGAAGAAGCATTTTAAGGGGCCGAATAAGGGCAAGGTTTCGAGTAATCCCCTTGGCAAGAATCCCAGCGATGTGTGGGATATTCCGAATGTGAAATCTAACCATGTCGAGAAGACCGAGCATCCATGCCAGTTCCCGGTCGGCTTGGTTGAGCGGCTGGTACTCGGGCTGACAGATAAGGGCGACTCGGTTCTCGATCCCTACTTGGGAGTCGGATCAACAGCTGTAGCTGCGGTCAAGAATGGTCGAAATGCATACGGCTGCGATGTTGTACAAGAGTACATCGATATCGCTTATCAACGATTGGACGCGTTAGGTGCAGGTCAGCGTCCAGTAGCGATCAAAACAATTGCCTTCGAGCTGCCAAAAGGTGATCGCCTTTCCTTAGCCGCGGACGAGTTTCCTGGGACGCCGAACACGACACTCCCAGCGACGCTTTGTGATGGAGAGACGGCTTTCCTGATGGTGAGTCATGCTGCCATTGGCAACGCTTTACTCGAAATGCGGGTGAAGAAGGTACATCTAACGCCCATTTGTACCGACACCGCTGGCAATGTATATCGTGGCACGCCTTGGCCAGTCGATGGCCGGAAGCTCGCGGAGCGAGTATTCTAAGCTTACGGCGTTGTCGGTGCCGTCCGTAATCCCCCCCGTAGACCTTGCAAACCCGCGACATCACCAGGATGATCGCCGCGTCGTAGCATCGCTCGCGAGGTCTTCATGCGAAAATGCGAAGTCGCCGTGTTGGGTCTGGGGCTCATGGGCGGAGCAGCGCTAAGCGCATTGCTGGATGCCGGCGTCGATGCGCTCGGCTTCGACCCTGTCGCAGCAGGTTCGGATCGAGGCTCGTCACATGGGTCATGTCGCATTTTCCGTCGCTTCAATTTCGAAAACCCCAACTACACCAGCTTGAGCGACGAGGCTCATGCCGGCTGGATCCGGCTGCAGACCGAAAGCGGTCAAACGGTTCTGACGGAAACCCCTGTTCTGGAGGCCGGCCGCCCCGGCTCCGCCATGGTGGCGTCCTCGCGCGCGGCCGCGATCGCGAAAGGGCGGGCGGATCCGATGTTGACCGCGGCTCAAGCGAACAAGGAATTTCCAGCCTTTAGCCTGCCCGGCGACTGGGACGTCGTCGTGCAGGACGGTGGCGCGATCCTGCGCACCGAGGTCGTCATGACACTGATGCGCGCACGCGCTCGCGACCGCGTGATCCCGGAACGCGCGAGCTTTTCGCCGCGCCAGGACGGCGTGTCGATCCGCACGGCGACCGAAGAGTTCTTCGCCGAGCGCGCTATTCTGGCGCTTGGCCCATGGCTCGGTCGCGCACTCCCGCAACTCGCCGCGCTGCTGAACGTGACCCGACAGGCGGTCGGCTGGTTCGCGCCTGCCAGCCCCGACAGCGTGGCGCTCGGTCGTTTCCCGATCTTCATTCTCGACCGAGGTCCTGATGACACCGTCTACGGCTTTCCGGACTTCGAACAGCGCGGCGTCAAAGCTGCGCCTCACAACCACGGGCCCGTGGTCGGCCCCGACGACTGGGGCCCGCAGGCCAGCGATGCCGAACTCCGCCCGATCGGCGACGCGTTGGCCGCCCTCGTCCCGGGTGCGGCCGGGCCCATCATCGATCGCGACGTCTGCCTCTACACCAACACCGCGCCCGCCGACCGCCGGCTAGACGCGGGCGAGGAATTCATCATCGATCGCTGGCCGGAGTCCCGCCTGATCGTCTGCTCCGCGTGCTCAGGCCATGGCGCGAAGTTCGCGCCCGCCATCGGGCAAAGGCTTGCTCGCCTTGCCACCGATCCGTCCTACCAGGCAGAATCCTTCTTTCAGCTTTCGCGCTATTCTCAATTCGCCTGAGCGGATGCTGGATGTTGCGGTGACAGTGCATAAAACGCGCACCGTCCGGCGGCTAACGCCTTGACGAGACCCGGGCCAAAGCCCTGCCTGTCCGACCTCTTGCGAGGATGCCACTATGCTCCTGTTTTGCCCGACGAAGCAAATGACAGGAGACGTCATTCGGAATGGGCGACACCGCGCGCAGCCAATCTCGTCGGCTCGCACCGTTGCGCCGAACAGCTGCGACAAACCACGATCCCCCGACTTTTCGGCCCCTAAAATCCCACCCGACCCAAACCCAATCCCCCTTCCCACCTAACCCATTGATCTTGCAACCCCCGTCTACTGTGCATGGGGTTGTTTTCGAACTTTTGTTGTTCCATGCCATCACGCGACACGTTCAACCGCCACGGCACCGGGCCAGCCGCCCCTACCCAAGCGAGACCAACATGCACTCTTCGGCCAGCGGCTGGGGCAACGGGCTTCTCGGCGTCATCATCTTCAGCGGCTCGCTGCCGGCGACGCGGGTGGCGGTCGGCGGTTTCTCGGCGCTGTTCCTGACGTCGGCGCGCGCGGTCATCGCGGCGCTGATCGGGGCTGTGGTGCTCGGCCTGCTCCGGCAGGCGCGGCCGCAGCGCCGTGATCTCGCCTCGCTCACCATTGTCGCCATCGGCGTCGTGGTCGGCTTTCCCCTGCTGACGGCGCTCGCGCTCCAGCACATCACGTCCGCGCGGTCCATCGTCTTCATCGGCCTGCTGCCGCTGTCGACCGCGATCTTCGGCGTGCTGCGCGGCGGCGAGCGGCCGCGGCCGCTGTTCTGGCTGTTCGCGGGTCTCGGCAGCGCCACGGTGGCCGGCTTCGCGCTCTCCGGTGACGGCTCGGCCTCGCTCGAAGGCGATCTCCTGATGGTCGCCGCGATCGTGCTGTGCGGCCTCGGCTATGCCGAGGGCGCCGCGCTGTCGCGCCGCCTCGGCGGCTGGCAGGTGATCTCCTGGGCGTTGCTGCTCGCGCTGCCCTTGATGCTGGTGCTCGCCGTGCTGACTTGGCCGCCGGCCTGGAGCGGCATCGGTGTGCCCGCCTGGATCGGGCTCGCCTATGTCTCCGTCTTCAGCATGTTCGTCGGCTTCATCTTCTGGTACCGCGGGCTCGCCATCGGCGGCATTGCCCGCGTCGGCCAGCTCCAGCAGCTGCAGCCGTTCTTTGGCCTGGCGCTCGCCGGCCTTCTGCTCGGCGAGCCGGTCGCAGGCAGCATGATCGCCGCGACGGCAGTCGTGGTCGCCTGCGTCTTCTTCGCGCGGCGGTTTGCGTGAGGCGGCGACGCCAAACCTTGATCTAGATCAATGCCTGTCCCGGCGCGGTGCCTGCCTTTAATGCATGACAAGCGAGGGAGGACGTGATGCGACAGCGAACGAAATTGTGGTTAGCCGGCGCCGTTGTTGTCTGCGCAGCCTTGGGCTCGGTGCAGTGGTCGGCACAGGACGGTCTTTCACTCTCGATCCAGAGCGCGGAAGCCCGCGTCGGCCGGCCGGCGACCCCGGCGAGCGTTGCGGGCGTCGCACGTCGAACGACGCGTCGTGCCGTGGTCGGTGGCGCGGCCGTCGGTGCAGCAGCCGCAGGAGCCGCCGTCGTGGCGCCAGCCTGCGTCCGCGTGCTGGTCAACGGCGTCTGGGTCTGCCGCTAGGCCTCACTGCTGCCCCATCACCGTTCGCGTCAGCGCGGCCTTCGCGAACTTCTTCAGCGGCATCGGCTTGCCGAACAGAAAGCCCTGCACGACGTCGAAGCCGATCTCGCTCGCCGCGATGAGGTCGGCGCGGCTCTCGACCCCTTGCGCCACCGCGCCCGCGCCGAAGGTCTGCGCCAGCTCGACGATGTGACGGCACACCGTGCGCTTCAGCCGATCGCCGCCGCTGCCGGTGACGAATTGCCGGTCGGCCTTCAGCTTGACGAAGGGAATCTTGTCCAGCTCCATCAGCTGAGGCCAGTTGGCGCCGAGATTGTCGATCGACAGGCCGATATTGTGCAGGCCGACCTCGCGCGCGACCTCGGCCAGCAGATCGAGCTCGCGGATCGCCTCCTCGCTGTCGATCTCGACCGTCAGCCCGCCGAAGGCCGGATGCGTCGGCACGCGGCGGCAGAGATCGCGCACCGCCTGCGGCTCCCTGAGATAGGCGGCGGGAAGATTGATCGACAGGTCGACCGGACTTTGCTGCTCGAGCAGATAGTGCCAGTCCTGCACGGCGCGATCGATCACGAACTCCGACAGCTCGCGGAAATGCGGATCGTGCGGCTCCGGGATGAAATAGGCCGGCGGCACCACGCCCCAGGTCGGATGCCGCATCCGCACCAAGGCCTCGGCGCCGTTGCGGACCAGCGTGCGCGCGTCGATCTTGGGCTGGTACCAGAGCTCGAGCCAGCCGGCATGCAAGGCCTCGCCGACATGCACGGCCGGGCTCGGCGCCGGCTCCTCCGGCAGCAGCATCGCAACGCGCTCGCGTAGCGTCTCCGCGGCAAAGGGCGTGGTCAGCGGCGGCAGCATGGCAAGGCCATATTCGTCGCCGACCTGCCGCACGGCTTTGACGATGATCGAATCGCGGGCGCCGACGGCGAGAACCTTGCCGGCAAATGCCTCACGCACCAGGATTTCGAGGAATCGTCCCGGCTCGATGCCGTCGGCGGCGATGCCGAGCAGGATCAGGTCGGGTAATTCGGTGGCGAGCACCGTCTTCAGCTCCTCGGCGCTGGCGCATTCGCAGGTGACGAAGCCGAGATCCTCGAGGATCTCGCTGAGGAACGCGCGCAAGTGACGCTTGCTGTCGGCCACGCAGGCGCGCGGCGTCACCTTTCGCCGTCCGAAGGTCACAGGCCTTCGTCCGACGAGTTCAATCATCCCATCGTTCATCGTACACCACTCCCGTTCCGTGACGGTTTCTTAAACGCGGAGCGTGGGTTCAAATAAGGAGAGCTTCACATCGTTCTTGAATTATCTGAGTAACGTTAAGCCCTGCAATTCGAGCTAATTTGTCGACAGAATCTTCGAAATGAATTCGCATACCCCAGCACCACACGCGCAGCGCCGGTTGTTGCAGGTGAAATGTCTCCGCACGCAAACCGGCGCGACTTGCCGGTCGGCGGCATCGAACGATGCACTCGCGCGGGTTGCTTCGAGGCGGCGATGAAGCCGGCGCAAGGTGAATCGGCGCCGACTTTCACGCTTGCGTCTTCCCGCGATGCGCGCACCGCCGCCTTTCGCTCGTGACGGTCATGCGACAACGGGTCCGCGCCGGCGGCCGAGAATGTGAAGCACATCACACGCGCGTTGCCGCGCTCGCGCTAAAGGTCCCCCGAGCCGGTGGAGGGCTGTCGAGGATTACAGCTATGTCGATGCGGCGAATGATGTATTGGTGGTTCAGGTTCGTGCTGTCAGGGCGATTCATGGATCGCTTCCTGTGCCTGCCGCGCTAGCCGCGCGGCACACGGTTTTTCGCGGCCGAACCGGGTCTAGAGCATGATCCGGAAAAGTGTGCAGCGGTTTTCCGGAAAGATCATGCTCAAACGCTTTAGGTTTGCCCGATCAATTTGCGGAACGCCGCCGCGCCGTCCTGCATCGCGTCTCGTCCCTTCCAGGCCAGATAGGACAGCTTGCCGCCGAGCGTATCGTGGCTGCGCAGCCGCCGCGAGCCGAGAATGTGGCCGACATTGTCGGGAAAGCGGCTGACCTCCGCCGTTACCAGCGCCGCGATTGCATCCATCAATTGCTGGAGGCGGACGCCCCATTCGCACTGCTCGATGCCGTCGATGCGGACCTTGAGCGCGTATTCGGTATCGTAGATGTCCGCGAGCAGGTCGCGGGCGATCAGCACCCGATTGTTGCGAAGCGCGACACGAAGCGCGAGACGCTTGTCGTCGAGCCGGTCGAGCACCATGTGAACGACGCAGGCATAGGGCGTGGCGGCAACGTCCGCGGCGGCCTTGCTCGCCGCGGGCTTGGTGGCAAGCCGCACCAATTGCCAGGACGTCCTCAGGCAGCGCGCCACCAGCGCCAGCGCGAAGGGAAGCGCCTGGGGATGCGCCTTCTTGAAGGCGTCGAGCTGTAGAGTGATCTGGGCGACCTGGCTGTCGTCGAGCTTCGCGATCCTCTCGGGCAGCTTCTCGTTGAACTTCGGCAGCGCATCACCGCAACGCAACACCTGCAGCATCTTCAAGACGTCGTCGAAGGCGGTGCGCGAGGCCGTGTATTGCGCAAGCTTGGCCCGCGCAGCTTCGGCGCTCTCGGGCGAGGCGAGGGTGCTCTCGAGGACCTTGACGACCTTGGTCTGGAAGGTCGAGGCGATCTTCTGGACTTCCTTCGGGTTGTTGGCCGCGACCTGGTCGCCGATCGCCTTGATGTAGTCGCGCGCCATGGTGGGCAGAAGGTCGCGGCAGATCCATTCCCAGATCGGGGTGAGGGTATTGCGCGAGATCCGCCCCATGTTGGCATGCTCGGGCGCGCCGTCGATCAGCAGCAGCTCGAGCGGCGCGAAGAAATAGCGCGACGGGCTGGTCGCGCGCGCCTGGGTCGATCCGTCCTTGCGGAATTCGGCGCGCAAGCGGGCCTGGATGTCGGCCGAACCCGGCATGTCGATGCCGCACAGCTCGAGCCGTTCGAGCTCGCTGAGCAGACAGCTGCGCGACAGCGGCGTCAGCCTCTGCAGAAATTCCGATAGCCGGTCGATCTCGTCCATGGCACGCAATCTTTCGCAGCGTGGCCCGCGGGCTTGCGGGCCCAATGCGTGGAGGCATTTGCGCGCTCTCAACCTCCCTAGAGAAGCAAGTCGCCGTTAATTAATCCGTAAAATCCGGGGGGTGGATGTCGGAGCAAAGCGTTCGCCGAGGCGCTTTTCCCGTTCTCACCCCACGATTTCGGCAGAAAACTCAACCGCTGCATGGTCGCGTGCGGCGCCGCGCAAGCACAAATTGTGCCGAAGTCGCCATTTCAGCGTAAAACCGTCTAAATCACCGTAGTCATACGGAGCAAAAAGTTAATCACAGACCCGCCCCGGTTCCGCTAAACGAGTGACATGGGGTCACAGAATGATACGGCCACCGATTCGCGGCCGTCGGCATGGCACGAGAGCAGCGCTGCTTCAGCTGAAGAGCCCGATTTCGCCCGCCTGAGCGCCTTGCGTGCCAATGCGGCCGACGAAATGGCGGCTGCCATCGCCCGCGAGCTCAATGGCCCCCTGACCGCGCTGCTGCTCTATATGGGCGAGATCAAGCACCACAGCGATCAGCTCGTCCCCGCGACCGGCGATCGCGCCTATTTGCAGCGGGTGGTGGAGAACGCGCTGGCCCAGACCGAGCGCGTTTGCGGCCTGGTCAAGCAGCTCGCCGGCCCGCCCAAGGGCGGCTCCAAGGGCGGCTTGCCGAGCCCGTCCGAAGAGGCAGAATCGAAGGCCGCCCGCGTGCAGCGGCTGCCGAGCGCCGATCTGATCGGCCCGTCGGGCCAGAAGCGGCTGACCAGGCGCGAGCGCGAGGTGCTGAGGCTGATCAGCGAAGGCTACTCGAACAAGCAGGGTGCGCTTCGCATGCAGATCAGTCCGCGCACTTTCGAGAGCCATCGCGCCGAGGCGATGCGCAAGCTCGGTGCGCGCAACACCGCGGACCTCGTCCGTGCGGCGCTGCTGCATTCGATCGACTGAGGCCGGGCCCGTCGCCCGCCGTCGGGCGAGACCCGACTCCTATCTCGAAAATTTGGAGATCCGTGGCGCTCAGAAATAGTCTTCGGCGAACGGACGTGCGCGCGAGGCGGGACGCAGCGGCTTGATCTCTTCCTTCGGCGCGCTCGGAATGATCGTGATGGTCCAGCGGGGGGGCATGCTCGATTCCTGCTCCAGCACCGAGCGCACGAAACCGGTCACGGTCGACTCGCCGGCCTTCACCGTCGCCATCCGGCCGTTGAACTGTGCGATCCGGAAGCGACGAACCTCCTTCTGGTCTGCGGTCTCGTAGGTGAACATGGAAAACCCTCCTGGTTTTCCGGGACTATCGCCAGCTATGATTAGCCATCTGTGAAAATCGCAAACCGTAGAAGTACGGCGGGAATGCACGCGCGAGTAGTCCGGAGCGTTTTCACGCGAAGCAGCGCGACGAGCGCGCATCCCACGCGAGCTAGCCTTGCGGCTCCTGCGCATGCGCGGCGGCGTAGGCCGCATCCATCTGGTCCAGGAGCGCGCGGAATTCGGTCTCGCCGAGGCTTTCCGCGGTTTTCTCCAGCCGGAGCGCCAGCGCTGCCAGCCTGAGATAGCCGAACGTTCCGGCCGCGCTCTTCAACGAATGTGCTTCGCGCGCGATCCTGGCGTGGTGCTGCGCAGGCGAGAGCGTTCGGAACGATTGCAGGCGCGCGCAGGTCTCGCTCCAGAACACGTCGCGCACTTCACCGGCGCCGTCCTCGCCGATCTCGCGCACCAGCGCTTCGTACGCGCGCGGCTCGCGCGCGGGTTCGGCATCGATCGCGTTCGCAAGCCCGACGGTGACGTCAAACATGTCTTGCCTGCCCTGATCCGGTTCGTGTCGCGCGGCACGCCGCCGCGCGAGGCATGTCGCGTGTGTACGGCCTTCGAATTTCAGTTCTGGTAGCAGGATGGCTGGTGTTTGCAGGCCGGCATTAGCCCGCGGTTTACCAAGCGACCGCGGCGTTCAGGGCGGGCCGAGCAGCCGGTCGTACTGGGCCTTCACGGCGGCGTAGCATTCGCACGCCGTCTGGCGCAGCCCGTCCAGGTTGGTGATCTGGATGTGTCCGCGGCTGTAGTGGATGAAATTGGCCTGCTGCAGGGAGTTGGCGACCAGCGACACGCTGTTGCGGCGGGCCCCGATCATCTGAGCCATGGTCTCCTGAGTCAGCAGCAGACGCGACTCGCCCGACATGTCATGAGTGTGCAGCAGGCAGCGCGACAGCCGCGACTCCACCGGATGGGCGGCGTTGCAGCCCGCGGTTTGCTGCACCTGGGCGTAGACCGCCAGCCCGTGACGCGCAAGCTGCGTGCGCAGGGCGCTGCTCTGATCGGCAGCCATGCGCAGGCGATCCAGATCCACCACCGAGGCGGCGCCGGGAACCAGCACGATGGCGGTGTTCAACGCACACGCATCACCCTCGATGGCGAGCGTTCCGAGCAGGCTGCCACGGCCGATCATGGCGACTTGCACATGCTCGCCTTTGGCCAGTTCAACCACCAGCGAGATGACGCCGCGGTGAGGAAAATAGGCGCGCATGAGCGTCTCGCCGGTCTCGACCAGCACCGCCCCGTGGGGCAGATCCACAGTTCGCAGGTGCGGGCGGATCAACTCATAATCGTCTGCCGACAGTGCGGACAGGAAACCGTTGGACGGACGCGCCATGCTTTCCAAAGCTGCCTCCTCCGTACCCTTGCACCTGGGAATCTCACGTCTGCACTCACGCGGTGCGCGGGTAAGTTCCATCATCCTCGCGGCGGGATACATTGGCAATTGAGACAAGTTGTCCGGCCCTGGCGATGCATCGACGCTGCGTGCAGGTCGGAACACAGAGATCGCATCGTGCTCCCGTCACGCCACGACTCCCATCAGGCGCAGGTGATGGGCCTTCACCGCCGAATAGCAGCCGCAGGACGTCCTTGGGATCGATGATCTCGATCTGGCCGCGGCTGTAGCGAATGATGCCGGCGCGCTGCAGCGCATGCGCGACCAGCGAGATCGCGTTGCGGCGGACGCCGATCATCTGCGCCAGCGCCTCCTGGGTCAGCGGCAGGATTTGGCCGTCGGACAGGTCGTGGGCGCGGAGCAGCCAACGCGCGAGCCGCGCCTCGACCGGATGCAGCGTATTGCAGAGCAGCGATTGCTGCACATGCGCGAGCATGACCTGCTCGTGGCGGACCATCAGCTTGCGAAGGCGTGCGCTTGCGGTCGCGACCGCGCGGAAAACCCCGAATTCGATCACGGAAGCAGCTCCTGGGAACAGCACAACCGCGTCCATCGGCGAGATGCCGTCGGCAAGGGCCGCACCGGCCCCCACGACGCTATCGCGGCCCAGCATCGCAAGTCCGATCGTCTGTCCTTCGGACGGCTCACCCTGATCGAAACGCATCCACCATGCGGGAGGTAGACATGTCTCGGTGCAGTGCCGATCTCGCCCATGACAGATTTGCTGACCATTTCAACCGTCGCGAGGTGCGGACGCAGCAGATCGAAATCCGCGGCATCGAGCCGTTGCAGCAGCTGGTTGGGCGGGCGGCCGCTCACGGTCATGCAGGTTAATCCGGCGGGTTCGATGGACGCCGGGCGCGGCGGCCTTCGTCACTCAGTTGCACGGCGCGCAAATACTAATCTAAAGGTTGTGGCATCGTCCATATACCCGTTAGAGGGCAGACAGCCTGTTTCATTTGCGGCGGAATTAAGAGGCGCACACTGATTCGCTGACAAGGCGGCCGCCCTGCAACACGCACGCGGGAATAAGCGGCAAGGGCCTCAGGAGCTGGAAGGCATTGCATCCGCGCTGGCCATCGGGCCGGCTCGCGTCGCCTCGTCCGCTTCCGCAAACGACGTTCATCTCTCATCGTAGCAAAGGAGAAAAGGCGTGCCGCACGGTTCAATCGTCGAATCGCCGAAACGGGAAGCCCAATTGGGGCGAGACGATCTGCGCCATATTCTCGTCGTCGACGATGCCCCGATGGTGTGCATGGCCATCGAGGTTTACCTCCAGCGCAACAATTTTCGGGTGACGATCGCCGAGGGTGGTGAAGCCGGACTGCGCGCCCTAGATCTGATGATCATCGACATCTTCATGCCGCACATGCGCGGGTTCGAATCGATCCGGATTTTCCACGAGCGGGCTCCGGTCATTCCGCTGATCGCGATGTCCGGCTACGCCTTCGCGAATTTGGACTCGCCCGCGCCGGACTTCCTGCGGATGGCGCTGGAGCTCGGCGCCGCGCGCTGTCTGCGCAAGCCGTTCACGCCGCACGCGCTGCTCGCCGCCATCAACGATTGCCTGGCAGAGCCTCGCCCCCGCTCCGACATTGCCACGGCCGTGCAGCTCGGTTAGCGCGACACGAGCCGCTTTCCCCGCGGGGTAACGCTTCGTTTACCTCGAGCGTGGACCGCCTAGATCCGGCAACGCCCAAGCACTCGCGCGACGAGGGCGCGGCCGGCTTGCCTCGACCGCCTCTATCGTTCTTCACGAGTAGGACTTTCTCGCACGCCGCGTCGCGCGATTAGTGGCTCGTTCACCGCGCGGCTCCCGCCGTTGCGGCGCGGGGATGGTTTTGCCGAAAAGCGCTGCAACACGCGGCAGAACCGCAAACTTCTCTTCAAAATCCGTAGTAGCACGGAGGATGAAATTAACGGGACTGTGAAAGGGGATGTCTAACGATCCAAAATAGGGCGTCCGTCCGTGCCAAGGGTGGCTCGGACGTCGCGTTTGCGGCCCGGGTCAGTAAGGCGTAGCTCATGGATGATCTGTTGCGGGAGTTTCTGACGGAGACCAGCGAGAGCCTGGACACCGTGGACAATCAGCTGGTGAAGTTCGAGCAGGAGCCGAACAACGCCAAGATCCTGGATAACATCTTCCGCCTGGTCCACACCATCAAGGGCACCTGCGGCTTCCTCGGCCTGCCGCGGCTGGAAGCGCTGGCCCATGCCGGCGAGACCCTGATGGGCAAATTCCGCGACGGCATGCCTGTGACTGCCGAGGCGGTGACGGTGATCCTGTCCTCGATCGACCGCATCAAGGAGATTTTGGCTGGCCTGGAGGCGACCGAGGCCGAGCCCGAGGGGAACGACCGCGATCTCATCGACAAGTTGGAAGCGATGGTCGAGCAGGGCATGGCGGCGATGTCCGGCTCGGCGCAGCCGATGCCGACTGCCGGCACTGCTCCTCCCGTTGCCGATGCGCCGCCGCTGGTGCCGGAAGCCCCGGCAGCCGCCCCCGCCAAGGAGATGACCATGGGCACGCTGGTCGATCAGACCCTGGAGCGTCCGCTGCGTCCGGGCGAGGTTTCGCTCGACGAGCTCGAGCGCGCCTTCCGCGAGACCGCGATCGAAGCGCCGGTGCCCGTTGCTCAGGCTGAGGCAAAGGCCGAGCCCGCGCCAGCTGCTGAAGCGCCCGTGGCGAAGGAAGCCGCAAAGCCCGCCAAGGAGAAGGCCGCGCCGAAGAAGTCGATGGCCGACGAGATGGCGGGCGAGGGCGACCGCATCGCCAACCAGTCGATCCGCGTCAACGTGGATACGCTGGAGCACCTGATGACCATGGTCTCCGAGCTGGTCCTGACCCGCAACCAGCTCTTGGAGATCTCCCGCCGCAACGAGGACACCGAGTTCAAGGTGCCGCTGCAGCGCCTCTCCAACGTCACCGCCGAGCTGCAGGAAGGCGTCATGAAGACGCGCATGCAGCCGATCGGCAATGCCTGGCAGAAGCTGCCCCGCATTGTCCGCGATCTCTCATCCGAACTCGGCAAGCAGATCGAGCTCGAGATGCACGGCGCCGACACCGAGCTCGACCGCCAGGTGCTCGATCTGATCAAGGACCCGCTCACCCACATGGTGCGCAACTCCGCCGATCACGGCCTGGAGACCCCCGCCGAGCGCCTCGCCAGCGGCAAGGGCGAGCAGGGCACCATTCGCCTGTCCGCCTATCACGAGGGCGGCCACATCATCATCTGCATCGCCGACAACGGCCGCGGCCTCAACACCGAGAAGATCAAGGCCAAGGCGCTCTCGTCCGGTCTCGTCACCGAGGCCGAGCTCGAGAAGATGAGCGAAGCCCAGATCCACAAGTTCATCTTCGCGCCGGGCTTCTCCACTGCCGCCGCCATCACCTCGGTCTCGGGCCGCGGCGTCGGCATGGACGTGGTCCGCACCAATATCGACCAGATCGGCGGCACCATCGACATCAAGAGCGTGGCCGGCGAAGGAAGCTCCGTCACCATCAAGATCCCGCTGACGCTCGCCATCGTCTCGGCGCTGATCGTCGAAGCCGCCGGCGACCGCTTTGCGATCCCGCAGCTCTCGGTGGTGGAATTGGTCCGCGCCCGCGCCAACTCCGAGCACCGCATCGAGCGCATCAAGGACACCGCGGTGCTCAGGTTGCGCAACAAGCTGCTGCCGCTGATCCATCTGAAGAAGCTCCTGAAGATCGACGACGGCGCGGCCTCCGATCCCGAGAACGGCTTCATCGTGGTGACGCAAGTCGGCAGCCAGACGTTCGGCATCGTCGTCGATGGCGTGTTCCACACCGAAGAAATCGTGGTCAAGCCGATGTCGACAAAACTGCGTCACATCGACATGTTCTCCGGCAACACCATTCTGGGCGATGGCGCGGTCATCATGATCATCGATCCCAACGGCATCGCCAAAGCGCTCGGCGCCGCCGGCTCCTCGGCCCATGGCATGGGCGACGAAGCCGCCGGCCATCACATCGGAAGTGGCGAGCAGACCACCTCGCTGCTGGTGTTCCGCGCCGGCTCGTCGCAGCCCAAGGCGGTTCCGCTCGGCCTCGTCACGCGCCTGGAAGAGCTGCCCGCCGACAAGATCGAGTTCTCGAACGGCCGCTACATGGTGCAGTACCGCGAGCAGCTGATGCCGCTGGTGGCCATGGAAGGCGTCACCATTGCTTCCCAGGGCGCCCAGCCGATCCTGGTGTTCGCCGACGACGGCCGCTCCATGGGCCTCGTCGTCGACGAGATCATCGACATCGTTGAGGAACGGCTCAACATCGAGGTCGGCGGCGCCTCCTCCGGCATTCTCGGCTCGGCCGTGATCAAGGGCCAGGCCACCGAGGTGATCGACGTCGGCCACTTCCTGCCGATGGCGTTCGCCGACTGGTTCACCCGCAAGGAGATGAAGCCGTCGCTGCATTCGCAGTCGGTGCTGCTGGTCGACGACTCGGCCTTCTTCCGCAACATGCTGGCGCCGGTGCTGAAGGCCGCCGGCTACCGCGTCCGCACCGCGCCGACCGCGCAGGAAGGCTTGGCGGCACTGCGCGCCCAAAGCTTCGACGTGATCCTGACCGACATCGAGATGCCCGACATGAACGGGTTCGAGTTCGCGGAAGTCGTCCGCTCGGACAACAACCTCGCCGCGACGCCGATCATCGGCCTCTCGGCGCTGGTGTCGCCGGCGGCGATCGAGCGCGGCCGTCAGGCCGGCTTCCACGATTACGTCGCCAAGTTCGACCGTCCCGGCCTGATCGCGGCGCTGAAGGAGCAGACCGCGGGCGCCGCCGGCGCCTCCGAGCTGAGCCGGGCGGCCGCGGCTTAAACCTTGAGCGGCATGGACCAGGAGACACTGAAATGAGCAAGAAGACCCAGTCCGCTGAAGGCGCCATGGTCGAGTACGTCACCGCGATGATCGGCGGCCAGCTGTTCGGCCTGCCGATCTCCCGCGTCCAGGACGTGTTCATGCCCGAGCGCGTCACCCGCGTGCCGCTGGCCTCGCGCGAGATCGCGGGCGTGCTGAACCTGCGCGGCCGCATCGTCACCGTGGTCGACATGCGCTCGCGCCTCGGCCTGCCCAAGGACGAGGACGGCAAGACCGCGATGGCGGTCGGCGTCGACCTGCGCGGCGAATCCTATGGCCTCCTGATCGACCAGATCGGCGAGGTGCTGCGCCTGCCCGAGGACGGCAAGGAAGAAAACCCCGTCAACCTCGACCCGCGCATGGCCAAGCTCGCCGGTGGCGTCCACCGCCTCGACGGCCAGCTCATGGTCGTCCTCGACGTCGACCGCGTCCTCGAGCTCGAAACCAAGACGCAAATGGCCGCCTGAGCCAACGAAACATCGAAGCCGGAGAACCGAAATGAAGACGTGTTTGGTGGTCGATGATTCCAGCGTGGTGCGCAAGATCGCGCGCCGGATTCTGGAAGGTCTGGAGTTCGAGGTCACCGAGGCCGAGGACGGCTCGAAGGCGCTCGAGATCTGCCAGCGGCAGCTGCCCGATGCGGTGCTGCTCGACTGGAACATGCCGGTCATGGACGGCTTCGAGTTCATGGGTCACATGCGCCGCTTGCCCGGCGGCGACCAGCCGAAGGTGGTGTTCTGCACCACTGAGAACAACGTGGCTCATATCGCTCAGGCGCTCAGCGGCGGCGCCAACGAGTACATCATGAAGCCCTTCGACAAAGACATCATCGCCGACAAGTTCGCTGAAGTTGGTTTGATCCCGGTCGGACAAGCCATGGTCTGAGTATGTCCGGCCTAAAGTATTTGGGCCGGAGTTTTCCAGTACAGATTCGAGAGGCCATCCGTGACCCCGACCGAGTATGAGTATCTGCGTAAGTTCCTGAAGGATAATTCCGGTCTCGACCTGTCCGCAGACAAGCAATATCTGATTGAAAGCCGCCTGCTGCCGCTCGCCCGCAAGGCGGGGCTGTCCGGCATCGCCGAGCTCGTGCAGAAGCTGCAAGGCGGTTCGCGCCAGCTGATCACCGACGTGGTCGAGGCCATGACCACCAACGAGACCTTCTTCTTCCGCGACAAGGTCCCGTTCGATCATTTCCGCGACCACATCATGCCGGAGATCATCAAGGCGCGTGCGGCCAAGCGCAGCGTGCGCATCTGGTGTGCCGCCGGCTCGACCGGGCAGGAGCCCTATTCGCTGGCGATGTGCCTGAAGGAGATGGGCGCGGCCCTCACCGGCTGGCGCGTCGAGATCATCGCGACCGACCTGTCGCAAGAGGTGCTGGAGAAGGCCAAGGCCGGCGTCTACAGCCAGTTCGAGGTGCAGCGCGGCCTGCCGATCCAGATGCTGGTGAAATATTTCAGGCAGACCGGCGAGACCTGGCAGATCAATCCCGAATTGCGGGCGATGATCCAGCACCGCCAGCTCAACCTGCTGCACGATTTCCCCCAGCTCGGCACCTTCGACGTCATCTTCTGCCGCAACGTGCTGATCTATTTCGATCAGGACACCAAGATCAACATCTTCAACCGCCTGGCGCGCCAGATCGAGCCCGACGGCTTCCTGGTGCTCGGCGCCGCCGAGACCGTGGTTGGACTGACCGACACGTTCCGGCCGATTCCGGAGCGGCGCGGCCTCTACAAGCCGAACGATCCGCGCGCGGCAGCGGCCAAGCCGGTTCTCGCCGGTGCGGCGCCGCGCATGGCGGTGGTGGCGGCGGGACGATAATCATGGCCGAGGATGGCAAGGGCGCGGAGCGTGTGACCTTCAGCCGCGGCTATGATGTCTGCATCATGGCCATCGACGGCACCTGGCGGCGCGACTGCAAGCTCAACGCGATCTCCGACACCGACGCGGTTCTCACGGTGGAAGGCTCGATCCAGGGCTTGAACCTGAAGGAGTTCTTCCTGCTGCTGTCGTCCACGGGTCTTGCCTATCGTCGCTGCGAGCTGGTCCGTGTCAACGGCGCCGAAATGGACATCCAGTTCCTGCGCGGCAAGAACCGGAAGAAGCGCGGTGCGGCCGGCGGCCACGACGCCGCGGCCTGATCTCGCCGCCGCCGCCGCTGCGCTTTCCGGCACTTTGCTTCACATTTGCTGAACGTTTCCGAGTCAATTGCCCGCGGCAGCTTTACGCGGCTTAAGCGCGAGCCGTGTATCCATTGACGCTCTCAATCTCAGGATCCGGTAATGCCCAGAAGTTCTCTTTCCCCGATCTCGTCAAACCTGCCCGACGGCTCCGAGCGGCGTGCACTTCAGCTCCTGGTGGTCGATGACGACGCCACGCAGCGCCGCCTGATCACGGTCGCGGCCAAGCAGGCGGGCCACGAGGTCACTGTGGCGCCATCGGTGGCGGACGCGATCGAGAAGCTGCGCGCCGCGCGCTTCGACTGCGTGACGCTGGATCTCGTGCTGGAGGATGGCGACGGCGTCGACGTGCTGCGCGAGATGGCGAGCGCGAAGTTTGCAGGCTCCGTGATCGTCATCAGCGGCATGGACGGCAAGCGCCGCAGTGCCGCCCGCAGCTTCGCCCGTTCCGTCGGGATCGAGCTCCAGAGCCTGCCGAAGCCGCTGGATCTCGCGGCGCTGCGCATCAGCCTCGCCAACCTCGGCAAGACCGCGATGGGCCTGCCGGCGATTCACACCTGGGGTGGTGTCGCCACCGACGCGATCGTGGAACGGCACCGCGCTTGAGCTTGCGGAGCCGCCATGCGGTCAGATGCGGCCGCCCGCTGCGTTGCCGGATTCCGACAGACATTGCAGGGCGTGGCTGAGGCCCGCCCGGCAGGCATTGAGGGCCGCGCTTGCGCTGGCGTAGCGGGGCGTGACGTCGTCGAGCAAGACGATATCTGCGGAACCTTCCGGATCGCTGCCGTGTTCTTGATCCATGGCTGCGGCGATCCGGCGCATGCTGGTCTCGATCTGTGCGATCAGCAAACGAAGGTCCGCCGCAATCAGTTCACGGCTCTCGACTTCGGACGTTGCGACGGGAAGCGGCGTGTCGGCTAAATTTAGCATGGATATTCTCCGTCCACCGCAAATAGGCGCCATGCCGCTACTTGTGCGTTAAGTCCATGTCCCGTACAAATACGGGTGGGCCGAATCCGCGCCGAGCGCCATAACGATTGGCGCGGACGCGAGTCCTTCATGCCAACCGGATGTGGCACATGGCCGAACAAAGCTCTCGCGGTGAAATCTTCGTGGTCGATGACGACCCTGCCGTTCGCGACACCTTGTCGATGGTGTTGAAGGCGGCGGGCTATGAGGTGATCTGTTTTGCGGACGGTGCAGCGCTGCTTTCCGTGGCGCGAAACCGCACGCCGGCTGCAATCCTGCTCGACGTGAATATTCCCGGGAAGTCGGGTCTCGACATCCTGAAGGAGCTGCACGGCGAGGACTATCCGGCTCCGATCTTCATGATCTCCGGGCAGGGCGATATCGCGATGGCGGTGGGCGCAATCAAGAGCGGCGCGCTCGACTTCATCGAGAAGCCGTTCCGCGGCAGCGAGATCGTCGGCCGTCTCGACGAGGCGATCGGTGCCTATGCACGCAGGCAGGCGGAGAACGCGTCGCCGAAATTCGGCTCGTTGCATTTCCCCGGCCGCGAGCCGCTGACGCGCAGGGAGCGCGAGGTGTTGGAGCAGTTCGCCTCCGGCGCCTCCAACAAGGAGGCTGGCCGCACGCTCGGCATCAGTCCGCGCACCATCGAGGACCACCGTGCCAACATCATGAAGAAGCTCGGCGCGCGCAATGCCGCCGACCTGATCCGCATCGTGATGACCGCAGCCCAGCGCGCGTCGTAACATGGTCTCGTGCCACGGCTCAGCAGCGCATCATGCAATGATGCGTTGCTGAGCCGGGTCCATCTCTCCTCACCGACGGTTTCGTAGCCCGGATGGAGCGCAAGCGTAATCCGGGATTTCGCGCGCCGCACGATTGTTCCCGGATTGCGCTGCGCTCCATCCGGGCTACGGGCCTTCACCCGCTCAACGCCTTGCGGATGATCCGCGCCAGATCCGATTTGCGATAGGGCTTGGCCAGCAACACCACGCCGGAATCCAGCCGACCGTGATGGATGATCGCGTTCTCGGTATAGCCTGACGTGTAGACCACCTTGAGATCCAGGCGCGTCTTCATCAGTTCGTCCGCGAGCTGCCGTCCGTTCATCTTGCCGGGCATGATGACGTCGGTGAACAGAAGGTCGAACGGCTTGCCGGCCGCGACGATCGCGAGCGCCTCCGCGGCGTTCGCGGCCTGCAACGTGACGTAACCCAGCGAATGCAGCTGCGCCAGGACGTAGTCGCGCACCAGCCGGTCGTCCTCGACCACCAGGATCGTCTCGTGTCCGCCCTCGATCGTCGCCGGCGTCACGCCCTCGCCGACCGCCGTCGGCGTCTTGCCGGGCGGCAGATACATCTTGATCGTGGTGCCGTGCCCCTCCTCGCTGTAGATCTTGATGTGACCTGCGGACTGCTTGATGAAGCCGTAGACCATCGAAAGCCCGAGTCCGGTGCCCTTGCCGGGTCCCTTCGAGGTGAAGAAGGGATCGAACACCCGGGGCAGCATGTGCGCAGGGATTCCGGTGCCGGTGTCGCTCACGGCGATCAGCACGTAGTGCCCCGGCGGCACGTCGCTGGCGCTGGCATAGACCTCGTCGAGATAGGCGGCGCCGGTCTCCACGATCAGCTTGCCGCCGCCGGGCATGGCGTCGCGCGCATTGAGCGCGAGGTTGAGGATCGCGGTGGTGAGCTGGTTGGGATCGACGATGGCGACGCAATTCTCGTCCTCGAACACCGATTCGATCTGGATCTGCTCGCCGAGCGTCGGACGCAACAATTTCGCGGTGTCGACGATCAGCGAGTTGATGTCGATCTCGCGCGGCTGGAGCGGCTGCTTGCGTGCGAAGGCGAGCAGGTGCTGGGTCAGGTCGGCGCCGCGCGCGGCGGCCTCGTCGATCATCTTGGTGATTGCCGCGAGCTGCGGCTCCTTGGCGACCGCCTCCGCGAGAATCTCGATGGTCCCGGTGATGACGGTGAGAATGTTGTTGAAGTCATGCGCCACGCCGCCGGTCAGCTGGCCGACGGCCTCCATCTTCTCGGCATGACGGATGCGCTCCTCGGCGGCGATCTTGTCGGTGAGGTCGCGGTAGAAGACGTTGAACAGCAGGCCCTCGCGCCGCTTCAGCGCGGTGACGCTCAACTCGGCCTTGAATTCCTTGCCGTCGCGGCGGCGGCACATCAGCTCGCGGCGGCGGTTCAGCGTCCGGCCACCCTCGTCTTCGAGGAAGCGTTTCAGGCCGGCTCGGACCCTCTCGCGCTCGCTCTCGGCGACGATGAGGTCGATCGTGCTCTTGCCGAGCACCTCGTCGCGGCGCCAGCCGAACAGCTGCTCGGCCTGCGAATTCCAGTTCAGGATGCTTCCGGTCTCGTCGGTCTGGACGAAGGCGTCGAGCGAGGTCTCGACGATGTTGCGGGCGAGCCGCTCGCTCTCGCGCAGCGATTCCTGCGCGAGCCGCGCTTCCGTCATGTCGCGCCCGACGAAGAAGAAGCGCTTGGCAGGCTCGGACCAGCTGCCGAGCCAGGACAGCCAGACCTCGTGCCCGTTCTTGTGGAAGCAGCGGGTGTCGGCCAGCTTGACGCGCTCGCCGCGGCGCATCGCCCGCATCTCGGCACGGGACTGATCCAGATGATCGGGATGAATGAAGTCGGCGCCGCTGCGGCCGATCATCTCGTTCGGCCGATAGCCGAGAATGGTCTCGCTGCTCGGGCTGATCTGCGCGACATGGCCCCGCGCGTCCATGATCATGATCAGGTCCTGCGACGTCTCGAAGATCTGCCGCCGCTCCTCGAGCTGGTGCTGCAGCGCCCGCTCCGCACGCCGCGCCTCGGTCAGGCTGCGCGCGCTTCCGGACGCGCCGATGATCTCGCCCGACGGTCCCTTGATCGGCGACAGGCCGAGCGAAATCTCGACCGGCGTGCCGTCCTTGCGCAGGCGGACGGTCTCGAAGCGTTCAATCGGCTCGCCTCGCGCGATCCGCCGCAGATAGTCCTTGCCCTGCTCGCGGCGGTCGATCGGGACAATGATCGAGGTGGGCTTGCCGATCGCTTCCTCCGCCGTATAGCCGTAAAGGCGTTCGGCGGCCGGATTCCAGCCGGTGATGATGGCATCGAGCGTCTGCATGACGATGGCATCGTCGGACGATTCCACCGCGGCGCTGAACAGGTTCTCGCGCGCCGCGTGGTGGCTTCGCGCGGCCTCGGTGCGGCGATGTTCCTCGATCTCGCGTTCGAGCGCGGCCGTTTTCGCGCGCATCTCCTCCACCATTCGCGCAAAGGCCCGGGCCAGCACGCCGGTCTCGCCGCTAGCATCGACGGGGATCTCCGCGGGACGCCCGCTGCCGATGGCCTGCACCGCCTCCGTCAGACGCCCGATCGGGCGGGTCAACGAACGCGCCAGCAGCACCGCGAGCGCAGCCGCGGCGAGAACAGCCAGCAAGCCGACGAGCAGGGACGTTTTTTGAATGGCGGCCGGCACGCGGCCGAACACGGACGGGGGAACAGTCGCGACGATGGCGACCCATTCCTTGCCCGCAAGCGATAACGGCACGAATGCCGCGCCGCTCGTCCGGCCCGCCTCGTCGGTTGTGACCCGCGTGGCCACGTCCGACGTGCCGGCCAGTTCTGACAAGAACGGAAGGTCGTTGCGCCAATCGGTCGGATGGCCCCGCGATGACCCGAACTCCCGCGTCCGGTCGGGATGGACGAGATAGTCGCCGCGCGCATTCACGACGTAGATCTCTCCGCCCGAGGTTGTCGTCGCGCGGACCCGCTCGAGTGCCGGGCGCATGTCGATATTGGCCACGATGATGCCGAACGGCTTGTCGTCGGCCGTGAACAGCGGCATCGCCACGCGCAAAGTCGGCGCGTGAGGCGCCGTCGTTCCCCCCTGACGGGTCGCGAGCTCGATGGGAGACACATAGATCTCGCCGGGCCCGAGCCGTATGGTTTCCTGGAAGTAGGCGCGGCCACTCTTGCGCTCCAGTTCGCTGTCCGGAGCGATCCGGGCTGCTCCGTTGGGACCCGAACGATCGACGTGGACCAGTTCGCGCTGGTCGTTCTCGACGCCAATGATCCTGAACTGCCCGTAGATGGGTTTGGCGTCGATCTCGGCCGCAAGCCGGGCCGCGATACGCTCGCGCCAGGTCTGCTCCGAGACGCCGTCCACAGGATCGATCCCGCCGCCGCCATGAGCGCGGATCAGGCCGTTGATTGCCGCTGCGGCGCGATAGCCGACCAGATCGCCGCGCACGCCGGCAACGTAGGATTCTAGATTGGTTGCGAGCAGGCGCGATTGGGCTTCGACCCGCTCCAGCACCCGTGGAATGACGGCCTGTGTGGTGTTGCGATAGCCCAGCCATCCGACCGCGGCCACGGTGACCGCAACCAGCAGGATCATTGCGATGGCCAGCCGCGTGGCCAGCGTCGTTGCTGCTCGCATGGGGAATTTCGCCGGACCTGCCGCATCGCTGCGCCATTTCTTGCTTGCAGCAGAGGCGTTCTTGTCATCGGCGGCCGGAGCGGACATCGGACCCCTCTGGCGCGTCGGCCTTCAGGCAATCTGCGACCACGGCAAGCAGTGCATCGGGCCGGAACGGCTTTTGCAGGCTGGCCACGGCGCCGAGCTTGGTCGCCATCTTCAGGAAGTCCGGCTCCGCATGGGCATCCGGCGTGATCGAACGGCCGGAGATGACGACGATCGGAACGGCCGGGGCCAGCATCCGAATGTGACGCATCGTCTCCAGTCCGTCCATACCGGGCATGAAGATGTCGAGAAACAGCAGGTCGAACCCGCTGGCCTCGAACAGCGCCAGCCCCTTGCGGCCATCCCCGGCGACCGTCACGTGATGACCCGCCCGTTCCACCAGCAGCCGGATGGTGAACTGGACGGCCGGATCGTCATCCACGATCAGGATGTTGGCCACGTCTGAAATCCTCCGGAGTCGGCGGGGTTAGTCCCACCAACCGCAAATCAAGCCAATCAACTCGAAATTGTTGCGCGGATTCTTGTCTGCCGGCAAGCACTTCGGCCGGAGCTGCCGCTGTGTTGCGCTGCACTGCCGCTATGCACGCCTGAGTGCATAGCAGAGGCCCGCCTCCCGCCCGCCCAGCGCCTTGCCCGGGATGGATGGCCTGTGAGAAGAGCAGGGAATCCTCCGGACGGACAAGGAAAGAGATGACCAACAGGAAGAAGACGCCCGACCAGCTCCGCAGCGCGCGCTGGTTCGCGCCCGACGATCTGCGCTCGTTCGGCCATCGCTCCCGCGCCATGCAGATGGGTTACGCGCCGGAGGAGTGGAAGGACCGCCCGATCATTGCGATCCTCAACACCTGGTCGGACGCGCAGCCCTGTCACATGCACTTCAAGTCGCGCGTCGAGGACGTCAAGCGCGGCATCCTGATGGCGGGGGGCCTGCCGCTGGAGCTGCCGGCGCTGTCGCTGTCGGAATCGCTGCTCAAGCCCACCACCATGCTCTACCGCAACCTGCTGGCGATGGACGCCGAGGAGCTGCTCCGCAGCCATCCCGTCGACGGCGTGGTGCTGATGGGCGGCTGCGACAAGACCACGCCGGCGCTGCTCCTGGGAGCAACCTCGATGAACATTCCGGCGATCTATCTGCCGGCAGGCCCGATGCTGCGCGGCAATTGGAAGGGCAAGACGCTGGGTTCCGGCTCCGACGGCTGGAAATATTGGGACGAGCGCCGCGCCGGAAAGATCTCCGACAAGGACTGGCTCGACATCGAGGCCGGCATCGCCCGCAGCTACGGCACCTGCATGACCATGGGCACCGCCTCGACCATGACCGCCATTGCGGAAGCGATCGGCATGACGCTGCCGGGCGCTTCCTCGATCCCCGCCGCGGACGCCAATCATATCCGCATGGCCAGCGAATGCGGCCGCCGCATCGTCGAGATGGTGTGGGAGGATCTGACGCCCAAGGTGATCCAGACCCGCAAAGCGTTCGAGAATGCGATTGCGGTCGCGATGGCGATGGGCTGCTCCACCAACGCCATCATCCATCTGATCGCGCAGGCCCGCCGCGCCGGCCAGGATATCGGACTCGACGATTTCGAGACGGCCAGCCGCAAGGTGCCCGTCATCGCCAACGTCCGCCCGAGCGGCGATGCGTACCTGATGGAGGACTTCTTCTACGCCGGCGGCCTGCCGGCGCTGATGAGCCAGATCAAGCCGCATCTGCATCTCGATTGCGTCACGGTCACAGGCAAGACGGTGGCTGAGAACATCGAGGGGGCCGAGGTCTACAATGCCGACGTGATCCGCGGCATCGACAATCCCATCTACAAGGAGGGCGCGCTCGCCGTGCTCAAGGGCAATCTCGCGCCCGACGGCTGCGTCATAAAACCCTCCGCCTGCGCGCCGCGCTTTCTCAAGCATACCGGCCCCGCGCTGGTGTTCGACGACTATCCCTCGATGAAGAAGGCGGTCGACGATCCCGATCTCGACGTCACGGAGGATCACATCCTCATCCTGCGCAATGCGGGGCCGCAGGGCGGGCCGGGCATGCCGGAATGGGGCATGCTGCCGATCCCGACCAAGCTCGTGAAGCAGGGCGTGCGCGACATGGTGCGCATCTCCGATGCGCGCATGAGCGGCACCAGCTACGGCGCCTGCATCCTGCACGTCTCGCCGGAATCCTATATCGGCGGCCCGCTGGCGCTGGTGCAGAACGGCGACCGCATCACGCTCGATGTCGCTGCGCGCACCATCAATCTCGATGTCGGCGAAACCGAGCTCGCAAAACGCCGCGCTGCCTGGAAGCAACCCGCGCGCCGCTTCGAGCGCGGCTATGGCTGGATGTTCACCAAGCACATCAAGCAGGCCAATGACGGCTGCGACTTCGACTTCCTCGAGACAGATTTCGGCGCGCCGATCGGCGAGCCGTCGATCTACTAGCACCTGTCATTCCGGGACATCGCGAAGCGATGGGCTATGGTGCGCAATTGCGCACCTGAGAATCCATAACCACGATAGGGAGTATGGATTCCGGGCTCGCGCCAAGTGGCGCGCCCCGGAATGACGAACGAGAGAGAGCATGACATGACCAAACTCACCGAAGCCACCCGCACAAAACTCAAATCCGTCTCCACCGCCACCGTCGCCACCGCGCTGTTCAAGCGCGGTCTGCGCATCCAGATGATCCAGGATGTCCGTCCCTTGAGCCCGGATCAGCCGGCCATGGTCGGCGAGGCCTTCACGCTGCGCTACATGCCGGCGCGCGAGGACCTCAACACTATCGACGTGTTCAGGGACCGCTCCCATCCGCAGCGCAAGGCGGTCGAGGATTGCCCGCCGGGCGCCGTGCTGGTGATGGACAGCCGCAAGGATGCGCGCGCGGCTTCGGCCGGCGCGATCCTGGTGACGCGGCTGATGAAGCGCGGCGTCGCCGGCGTCGTCACCGACGGCGGCTTTCGCGACTCCGCCGAGATCGCCAGGCTCGGCTTTCCCGCCTTCCACCATCGTCCCTCGGCGCCGACCAATCTGACGCTGCATCAGGCGATCGAGATCAACGTGCCCATCGGCTGCGGCGATGCGCCGGTGTTTCCCGGCGACGTCATCCTCGGCGATGCCGACGGCGTCATCGTGATCCCCGCGCATTTGGCAGATGAGATCGCCAACGAAACCTTCGAGATGACCGCGTTCGAAGATTTCGTCACCGAGGAAGTCGGCAAGGGCCGTGGCATCTTCGGTCTCTATCCGGCGACGGACCCGCAAACGCTGACCGATTTTGCGGAATGGCGGCAGAGGAACGGGAGGTAAGCGGCGGCCCCAAGAACCACCGCTTGTACATGGCTCGCAGCCATTCGGGCTATGCGCTCCGCGCCGAGGCACACGGCGTGGCGTGAGGTATCTCGCGCCTCATACTCGATGTCATCCCGGACAAGTGAAACGAAGCGGAGCGCTGATCCGGGATCCATAACCACAGGGAGACGTTTGGCGAAGACTTGGAGTTAAGAAGTCTCCGCCGATACTATCACCTGCGTCTCACCGATACATCACGCGGTATGGGTCCCCGCCTTCGCGGGGACGACACCGGATGATGTTGCTCCAGGTCTGGCTGTGCTACACTCCGGCCTCCGCCATCCCCGCCGCCCACAGCGCGAACGCATACACGATCGCAACTTCGTCGAGCCGGTCGAAGCGGCCCGAGGCGCCGCCGTGGCCGGCGCCCATGTTGGTGCGGAGCAGGACCGGGCCGCCCCCACGCATGGTGGCGCGCAGGCGCGCGATCCATTTGGCGGGCTCCCAGTAAGTGACCCGGGGATCAGTAAGCCCGCCCATCGCCAGGATCGCCGGATAGTCCTTTGCCGCGACGTTGTCGTAAGGCGAGTACGACAGGATGGTGCGGAAATCCTTCTCGCTCTCGATCGGGTTGCCCCATTCCGGCCATTCCGGCGGCGTCAGCGGCAGCGTGTCGTCGAGCATGGTGTTGAGCACGTCGACGAACGGCACCTCGGCGACGATGCCGGCGAACAATTCGCCGGCGCGGTTGGCGACCGCGCCCATCAGCATGCCGCCGGCCGAGCCGCCATGGCCGATGATGCGCTTGGCGCTGGTGTATTTCGCGTCGATTAGTGCCCGGGCGCTGGCCGCGAAATCGTCGAACGAATTCGTCTTCTTCTCGCGCTTGCCGTCGAGATACCAGCCCCAGCCCTTGTCGGCGCCGCCGCGGATATGGGCGATGGCATAGACGAAGCCGCGGTCGACCAGCGACAGGCGGTTGGCGCTGAACGAGGCCGGCATGGCCATGCCGTAGGAGCCGTAGCCGTAGAGCAACAGCGGCGCTGCGCCGTCGAGCTTCAACCCGCGGCGATAGAGGATCGAGACCGGCACCTCGGCGCCGTCATGCGATTTCGCCATGATGCGCGTCGTGACGTAGTCGGCCGGGTCGTGACCGGACGGAATCTCCTGCCGCTTGCGCAAGACGCGCGTGCGCTTGACCATGTCGTAATCATAGACTTCCGACGGCGTCGTCATCGACGAATAGGAAAAGCGCAGTGTCGTCGTCTCGAACTCGTAGGATCCCATCGTATCGAGCGAATAGGCGGCCTCGTCGAAGGCGATGGCATGCTCCTCCCCGCTAGCGAGGTCGCGGATCACGACCGAGGGCAGCGCATTGGCGCGCTCCAGCCGCACCAAATGGCCGGCATAGAGATCGAGGTCGATGATGTAGATGCCGGGCCGATACGGAATTAGATCGCGCCAGTTCTTGCGCTCGGGCTGGCTAAGCGGCGCGGTGACGATCTTGAAGTCGATGGCGTCGTCGGCATTGGTGAGGATGAAAAGTTCGTCGCCGCGATCGGCGAGCGAATATTGCACACCCTCCTCGCGCGTAGCGACGAGGCGCGGCGGCGCCTCGGGATTGGCGAGATCGATCAGCCGCTGCTCGCTAGTCTCGTGATCGCCGCCGGCGATGACGCAGAAGCGGCCGCTGGTGCTCTCATGCAGGTGGGTGAACCAGCCGGCATCCTGCTCCTCATAGACCAGCGTGTCGTCGGCCTGCTTGGTGCCGAGCTTGTGCCGCCACACCTGCATGGGGCGGTGATTGTCGTCGAGCTTCACATAGAAGAAGCTCCTGCAGTCCGCGGCCCAGACCACGCCGCCGTCGGTCTCCTCGACGAGATCGTCGAGATCCTTGCCCGTCGCCCAGTCGCGCACGCGGATCGAAAAATATTCGGAGCCCTTGGTGTCCGCGCTCCAGGCCTGCAGCTTGTGATCGTACGAGTGCCGGCTGCCGCCGAACTTGAAGTATTTGTGGTCCTTGGCGAGCGCGTCGCCATCGAGCACGATCTGGCCGTCGCCGCCGTCGCGCGGCATGCGGCCGAACAGCTCGTGCTGCCCGCCCTCGCGAAACCTGCGGAAATAGGCGAACGGCCCATCCGGTGACGGGACGCTGGAATCGTCCTCCTTGATCCGCCCGCGCATCTCGCGCACCAGCGTCTTCTGCAGGCCCGAGGTGTGGCCGAGCAGGCTCTCGGTGTAGGCGTTCTCCTCGTCGAGATATTTGCGGATGTCAGGATCGAGCACGGCGGGATCGCGCAGCACCTCCTGCCAGTTCGCGTCCTTCAGCCAGGCATAATCGTCAGTCACGGTGATGCCGTGCCGCGTGAAGGAATGCAGCCGGCGCGGGGCGACGGGGGGCTTCGAAGGCGTCTTGGCTTTTGTCACTCGGTCCTCGTTCAAATACGTGTCGCGGCCTCCTTCACCTCTCCCCGCCTGCGGGGAGAGGTCGGAATTTGCGACAGCAAATTCCGGGTGAGGGGGTACAGGTCTTGCTATGGTCTCATCTGTGGAGAGAGCCACTCACCCCGACCCTCTCCCCGTAAGAACGGGGGGAGGGAGAAGAAAAAGCGGCTCGCCGTGTCCCACCTTATATCGTTCCGATTCCGCGGATTGCCAGCACGACCGCCTATGCTGCCGGGTTGTTGATCGGCTCCTTGTGTGCTTTGAGGGACAATATCCCGCCGCCGGTCCAGCCCGATGCTGTTCAATTCCTATCCCTTCATCCTGCTGTTCCTGCCGGTCGTGCTCGCCGGCTATTTCCGGCTTGGCCGGCGCAGCAATCTGGCTCCGGTGGTCTGGCTGGCGCTGGCTTCGATCACCTTCTACGCAATCGGCAGCTGGCATTTCGTCGCTCTGCTGCTGCTCTCGATCGCCTTCAACTACGGTGTCGGCCATCTTCTCATCGTGGCGGAGCTCACGCACCCGCAACGAAAGGCCGCACTCGCGCTCGGCCTCGTCGGCGATCTCCTCATGCTCGGCATCTTCAAATATGCCGGCTTCGTCGCCGAGAACGTCAACGCGCTGCTCGGCACGCATGTCGCGCTCCACATCCTGCTGCCGGTCGGCATCTCCTTCTACACCTTCACCCAGATCGCGTTCCTGGTCGACGCTTATCGCGGCCAGGTCGCGGCCTACGCGCTGCCGCATTACGCGCTGTTCGTGACCTACTTCCCGCATTTGATCGCGGGGCCAATCCTCCATCACAAGGACATGATCCCGCAATTCGAGCACGAGGAGACCAAGCGCCCGGACGGGCATCTCATGTTGTGCGGTGTCATCATCTTCGCGATCGGCCTGTTCAAGAAGACCTGCCTTGCCGACGGCATCCAGCCGCTGGTCGCGCTCGCTTTCGAGGCGCGCTCGCCGAGCTTCGACCAGGCCTGGCTTGGCGCGCTCGCCTACACCTTCCAGCTCTATTTCGACTTCTCCGGCTATTCCGACATGGCGATCGGCATCTCGCTGATGTTCGGCATCTTCCTGCCCGTCAATTTCAATTCGCCCTACAAGGCCACCAGCATCGTCGAGTTCTGGCGGCGCTGGCACATGACGCTGTCGCAATTCCTGCGCGACTATCTCTACATCCCGCTCGGCGGCAACCGCCGCGGCCGCGTGCTCCGTTACGTCAATCTGCTGATCACGATGCTGCTCGGCGGGCTCTGGCACGGCGCGGCCTGGACTTTTGTCATTTGGGGCGCGCTGCATGGCGCGTATCTTTGCGTCAATCACGCGTTCAACGCGCTGGTGCCGAACGTTCCGCCGCTGCTGGCGCGTCCCGGCCGCCTGCTTGGCGCTGTGCTGACCTTCCTCGCCGTCGTCATCGCCTGGGTGTTCTTCCGTGCCGAGAGCGTCGCCTGGGCATTGCGGGTGCTCCACGCCATGGCTGCCCCTTCGAACCTCGTGCTCGGCCGCGAGGAGATCGCGGCCCTGGTGCAAGTCGCGATCTATGCGGCGCTGGTGTGGCTGGCGCCGAACACACAAGCGCTGATGGAATACGACCACGGCAACCGCGAGGTCGGCGAGGCCTTGCGGGCAGGGCGCACGCGGCCGTTGGTGCTCTATGCGGCCTCGCTGCTGCTCGCCTTCGGCTTCCTGGGCATCCAGAGCCACAGCGAATTCATCTATTTCCGATTCTGATGCAGAGCGCGTTCACCCATCTCAGGCGTCTTCTGCTGGCGAGCGCGGCCTGCGTGCTTGGCGCCGCGGCGCTCACCTTCATCGTCGATCCCCTGCAGCTGTTCCGCCCCTCGCGCCTGGTCCCGGCCTTCTACTCGGAGGACACGCGCGTGCAGAATGCCGGGCTGATCCGCAGCCAGCCGTTCGACACCGCCTTCATGGGCACCTCACTCGCAATCCATTTCCGCCAGAGCGACATCGATCGCATGCTCGGGGTCCGCTCGCTCAAGCTGGCCATGACCGGCTCCAATTCGCGCCAGCAGGCTTTCGTGCTGGAGCAGGCGATCGACCGCGGCGCAAGACGCGTGATCTGGGAAATGGACGATTTCATCTACATCGATGCCGCCGACATCGAGGCCGATCCTTATTTGTCCGTCGATCTCTACCGCCGGACGACGAAAGGCATCGCGTCCTATCTGTTCAGCGCGGCGATGGCGAAGGAATCGGTGTTCGCGCTGGTGCGGTCCGTCCCGCTGCTGCGGGAGCTGCTGACCCGGGCGTCGCCTTATCTGCCGGTCAAGTTTGCGTTGTCAGACATCGACGACATCTACGCCCTGCCGCGGGATTTCGATGTTGCGCGAGACTACAACACCAGAAAGACGCTCGCCGCCTTCACCTACATCACTGATCCCGTGCGCCGTCGCTTCCTCGGCGAAGGCTACAGCTACGAAGCCATGGTCCGGCATTTCGAGCAGGACGCCGTCGGCCTGATCGCGCGCCACCCTGACGTGACCTTCGACATCTACTTCCCGCCCTATTCGATCCTGCAATTCGTCGCGATGCGCGATGCCTCGCCGGAGACATTGAAGATCGTCACCGCACTCACGGCGCACATTGCGCGGCGTCTGACGCAAATGCCCAACGTCCGGCTGCACGATTTCCGCGCGGTCGCGGCGGTCACGCACGATCTTAACAATTACAGCGACGTCATCCACCACTCGCCGGTCGTGGACGCGATGGTGCTGAAGTGGCTGGCAAGCGGGGAGCACCGCGTCGACCCGAAAGCGCCGCTCGCGTCGCTGAATGAGCTGAAGGCGCAGGTGGAGGCATATCGCCTCGAGCGCTGATCTTCCCCCCTCCCCTTGTGGGAGAGGGTGGCTCGCCGCAGCGGCGAGACGGGTGAGGGGTATCTCTCCGCGAAACCGTTTGGCAGTTAGAAATCGCGGAGACAACCCCTCATCCGGCGCCATAGCCGAAGCTTCGCTTCGGCGTTTCTCTTAAGAACGGCGGCCCGAAGGCCGCCTATGCCACCTTCTCCCACAAGGCGAGAAGGAAGAGGCGCGCGCGTGACTTACACCGCCACCTCTTCGCCCAGATACGCGACCGCCGCCTCCAGCCCGCCCTTGCCGTGCGGGATCTTCAGCGCGTTCAGCCCGACCTCAATCACCCCGAGCGTGCCGAGCAGCATCGGCGCATTGACATGGCCCATATGGGCGATGCGGAAGGCTTGGCCGGAGAGATCGCCGATGCCGGTGCCGAGCACGACGCCGCACTTGTCCTTGCAATAGCGTTGCAGCACCGCCGGATCGTGGCCGTTGCTCATCGTCACCGTGGTCACGGTGTTGGAGCGCTCGCTGGCTTCGGCCACGTTGAAGCCGAGCACCTGGCCTTCCGACCAGACCGAGACCGCGCGGCGGGCGGCTTCGCCGAGCAGGCTGTGGCGGCGGAAGGCGTTCTCCAGGCCTTCCTCGTGCAGCATGTCGATCGCCTTGCGCAACGCGAACAGCAGATGCACCGGCGCGGTGCCGGCATATTTGCGATAATTCTCGGTGCCCTCGCGCTCGCTCCAGCTCCAATAGGGCGTCGACATGTTGGCCTTCTTGTGCACCTCGAGCGCGCGCGCATTGGCGGCGACGAAGCCGAGGCCGGGCGGCGTCATCAGGCCCTTCTGCGAGCCGGACATCGCAACGTCGATGCCCCATTTGTCCATCTCGAACGGCATGCAGCCGAGCGAGGCGACGGTATCGACCATGTAGAGCGCGGGATGGCCGCTGGCCTTGATCGCCTTGCCGATCGCCTCGATGTCGTTCTGCACGCCGGAGGCCGTGTCGACCTGGACCACGACGACGGCCTTGATGCTGTGCTCCTTGTCGCGGCGCAGGCGTTCCTCGACCTCGTGCGGCCGCACCGCGCGGCGCCAATCGCCCTTGAGCACCTCGACCTCGGCGCCCATCAGCGCCGCCGCGTTGCCCCAGCCGATCGCGAACCGACCGCTCTCCAGCACCAGCACCTTGTCGCCGCGCGACAGAACGTTGCTCAGCGCCGCTTCCCAGGCGCCGTGACCGTTGGCGATGTAGATGTAGGACTTGCCCTTGGTCGCGAACAGCTTGGAGATGTCGCTGAGCAGGCTCTCGGTGAGATCCAGCATCTCCTGGGAGTAGATGTCGATCGCCGGACGGTGCATCGCCCGCAGCACCTCGTCGGGCATCGTGGTGGGCCCGGGGATGGCCAGAAACTCCCGGCCCGCGCGAACGGTCATTGCTGTCGGTCCTTATTGCCTGAGAACAGGATGGTGGGTCGCTGAATCATGCTTTTACGTGCCGGCGCGTCCCGAGAAAAGCGCGCAAAATGCAGGGCTGGGTTATCGCTTCGTCTCCCGGCAACCGGCCGCTTCGGCCTCCTCGACCGAGCAGAACCAGCGGGTGCCCTTGCTGATCTTCATCCTGATCTGCGTGTACCAGCGGCTGGTCGGCTGGTGGAAGATGCACTCCCCGGAGCTGTTGACGTTGCCCTTGATGGTGCAGTCCGGCGACGGCGCGACCGGCCCCGAGGCCGAAGCGAGCAGCACCGCGTGCGCGCCGTCAGGCGGCTTGGTCGCGCCGAGGATCGCGGTCTTCTTGTTGCGGACGCGCCAGTCCCACGGCGCGATGAAGGCGCCCTGCCACATCCCTGCCTTGGCCTCCCGCGCGGCCTTTTCATCGGCTTCATAGTCGCGGGACATGTGGGCGTAGGCCAGCGCCCAGCCGTTGCGCACCAGCCATTTCTGGATGTCCTCGCCGCCGACCTCGCAGCGCGCCACGGTGCGGCCGCGCCGGTCGACCGATCTCGGGCGGCAGACCCAAGTCTTGCCCTCGGCGTATCTGGCGAGCTCATCGCGGGCCGCGACGCCGCAAGTCCAGCGCTCGGACTTGGTGTTGAGGCAGAGCTGGTCGATTGCAGGCGCGTCAATGCCGCCGAGCCGGATCCGCGTGGTGCCGATCACCACCGCATCGCCAGCGCGGACCTTTGCCGTGCCGGTGATCTCGGCGGCATCCGCCAGCGAAGGGATGGCGAACAAAGACAGCGCAATCAGGACCTTTCGCAACATGCCCGTCCAGTTGTGATGAAAATCTCGATAGACGGCGCAATTGTGGTCGGCTTTTGGCCGCGCGGCCAGCGCATGCCGAACAGATAGGCTTTCAACTTCCTGTCATTTTGCGACGGTCTCGTAGGGTGGGTTAGCCGAAGGCGTAACCCACCACTGTTCGTATCCGCGGAGGTCAGATGGTGGATTACGCTTCGCTAATCCACCCTACGAGACCCCTCACCCTCGCGCCATCGCCCGCTTCGCCACCGCCAGCCCCATCAGCACGAACGCCGAGGTCACCTCCGGGCCACCGACCAGGATCCGCGTCGGCGTCTTCATCTTGTTCCATTCATAGGCGCGGAACGGGCCGCGGCGGCCGCCTTCACCGAGCCCGGCGACGATCACGTTCAGCGCCGGTGTGAAGGCGCGCGGGTCGGCGCCGAGATGGCCGAGCGCGATCAGCGCCAGCGCGGCGTCGAACACGTTCATCTCGGCCGCCATCAGCTCGCCCTTGACGTAGGACAGCACGCGGTGGCGGATGAAATCGAAATCGCCGGCGGGATCAATCGCGGCCTGCGCCGCCAGCGGCAGCGCCAGGAAGGCGGCATAGCAGCGGCCGAAATAGGCGCTGTAGAGCTCCGGCAGATAATAGATGTGCGAGCGCGGATTGGCGAAGGCGCCGCTGGCGGCCAGCCGCTTCTGAAAGCCGATGATCCGGTGCAATGTTGCAAGCCGCGACGGCGTCTCCAGCACTTTCCAGCGCACGAGGTTGCGGAAGCTGACTTCGAGAATGTCGAGATTGAGCGTCGGATCGAGATCGTTGCCGTAAGGGCGCTCGCCCTCAAGATTGTCGATCCAGGTCGCAACCCCGCCCTCATAGTCGATATTGTCGTTGAGCGGCACGGTCACGCGCGGTTCGTTGACGCCGGCGCGCACCTGATAGCTCGCATAGAAGTCCAGGAGCGGCTGGTCGATGATGGCGTCGGTACAGCCGGCCTGCGTCGCCGCGGAGATCGAGCAGGCCGTGGTGTCGCAATCCGGCACGTAGATGCCGAAGCCGAGGTCCTGCTTGATCTGCGCGAAGTAACGGGAGAAGCGCGGATGCGGCGCCGGCGCCAGTGCGGTGACGACGTTGAAGCGCGCGCCGTCGATGCCCTCGACCTCCTCGCGACTGATGTTGACGCAGAAATCGACCATGTCGGCGATCGCGCGCTCCGCCGCGATCTTGTCGGCCGGCGAGGCGAGCCCGGTCTCGACGAAGCTGAGCAGGGCCTCGATGAAGAACGCGTCGTAATAGGCCGAGCGGTGGCGGATCTGCACCGGCTCCCACATCGGCTCGGCAATGCCTTTCCAGGGCGGATTGACCACGGCGCGCGCGGGCGAGCGCGCGATGAAAACGCGGGCGAGGTTGAACAGCAGCGAGGAATTCTTGTAGCCGCGCGCGTTGAGGCCCGTGAGCGCCATGATCAGCTCGCGGCCGCGGACATCAGGATCGCCGATCAGGTTGAAGGCGGCGTAGGTCGGCAGGAAGCCGTTGCGGCGGTACGAGCCGAGCAGATGCTGCGCGCAATCGCGGATCACGCCGTCGATCTGCGCGCTCTGGGGCATGGCGGCGGTGAACGGCACCGGCGGCGGCTTGGGGTGGTCGAGCGCGATGCTGTCGACGAGATCGGCGATCGGTTGTCCGACCGCCGCCCAGTCGGGCTCGGCCTCGTCGCGGGCCTGGGCGAGGGCCGCGCGCAGCCGCGTCAGCGTCCCCTCGTCGCGCAGCTCTGGCAGGCCGGCGCGGCGGAGCAGGATCCGCAGCGCGGGATTGCCGAGCGCGGTCTTGTAGAACTTGGCCAGATGCGGATCGCCGCTGGCCGTATCAGACAATACGGGATCGCAGACGTCGTAAAGCGAGGGGCCGTCCTTCCGCGCCGTCAGCGCCCGGCAGGCGGCGCCGGCAAAATAATGAAAGCTCATGAAATACCTGGTCGCGGGGCCTTGCTCGGGGACATCAGGCACGCTGGTATCTGCGCGCCACCCCTTCAAGTCGTTGAAAAGGCTACCCGGATTCGCGGGAAAAACAAATGTGATGGACGTCACGGAAAAGCCGGCACGAAGGCTGCATGATCGCTCTCCGGAAGGCTACGGGGAAGCCGTAAATGCGGCAATTTGGATCGGAGAATTATCAAGTATATTCAGTCACTTAGTTCAAATTTTGAGCAATCTATTGCCCCAGGGCCTATATCCGGTTAAGGGTTTGTTTGGTGCGGCGCCGCAAATTGCGCGCAATTCGGGGTCACATCCCCGGCCAATCCCTCAAACCTAAAGACGCTATCGCGCTACTCAAACAGTGTGCGCGCGCTTGGTAGGTCTTTGGCACAGGAAACGAAGCGAGATGAATCTAAAGCAGCTCGACCTTTCCAGACGTACGATCGCCCTCGCCGCGGCCCTCATCGGCACGGTGTCGCTGGTGATCGGCGCCCATGCTGCTCTCAACATGCGTGCGATCGATGCCGCCAAGGCGGTCTCGACCGATCAGATCACCGGTTCGATCGGCCAGAGCTCGCGCCTGGCGCTCGTCATCGGCAATGGACATTACCCCGACGCCAGCGCGCCGCTGACGCAGTCGATCAACGACGCCCGAGCGCTGTCCTCGTCCCTGCGCAAGAACGGCTTCGACGTCGACATGGTGGAAGATGCGACCCGCGACGACATGGTCCGCGCCGTGAGCCGCCTGAAGTCGCGGATCACCCGCGACAGCGTCGTCATGCTGTTCTTCGGCGGCTACGGCGTGCAGGCCGGCCGCGAGAGCTACATGCTGCCGGTCGATGCCGTGATCTGGAAGGAAAAGGATGTCCGCCGCCAAGGCGTGTCGATCGAGGGCGTGCTCGAGATGATGAAGGAACAGGGCGCCAAGGCGAAGCTCGTCGTGGTCGACGCCTCCCGCCGCAATCCCTACGAGCGCCGCTTCCGCTCCTACAGCCACGGTCTCGCGCCGATCAGCGCGTCCGACAATGCGCTCATCCTCACCTCCGCCTCGCCCGGCAAGGTCGTCGACGACGGCAAGGGCGAGCACAGCGTGCTGGTCAGCGAGTTCCTCAACAACCTCAGCAAGCCCGGCAGCGCCGAGAGCGTCTTCAACAAGACCCGCCTCGCCATCTCCCGCGCCAGCGAAGGCGACCAGGTCCCGACCGTATCGTCGTCGCTGCTCGAAGACGTCCGTTTCGGCGAAGCCGGCGGTTAGTTCTTCCTAGGTCTTGCGACGTCTCGTGCCCCGGACGCGGCGCATCATGCAATGATGCGGCGCTGAGCCGGGGCCCAGTTTTTTGGACGCACTGTACCTGCATCGTCATTGCGAGCGCAGCGAAGCAATCCAGAATCTTTCCGCGGAAAGACTCTGGATTGCTTCGTCGCAAGAGCTCCTCGCAATGACGATCGTGGCTGTTACTTCGCCGCTTCCGCGCTCGCCATCACGGGACGCACCGGATCGCCTTCGCGCAGCAAGGCACCGGCGCGGGCGACGACGACGTCGCCCTCGCTGAGGCCGTCGCGGACCTCGATATTGCCGCCGGACATCAAGCCGACCTCGACACGCTTGGTCTCGACGCGGTTGCGGCGGATCACCTGCACCACGGTGCCGGCGGACGAATATTGCACGGCGGTCAGCGGCACCGCCACGTTGCAGCTCTGCCCGGTCTTGATCAGCGCGCGCCCGCTCCCATTCAGCAGCAGCCGCTTCTGCGAGGAGATGCCGATATAGACCATGCCCTGCTGGATGTTCGGCTCGACGGTCGGTCCGATGCGGCGCACCTTGCCGCTGATGTCGCCGCCACCTGGGATCCGCACGGTGGCCTGCTGATTGACCGCGAGCTTGCGCACATCGGTGGTGGCCACGAGGCCGACGAGGTCGTACTCGCTGCGCGCCACGATCGTGAACAGCGCCTCGCCCTTGGCCGAGGCGAAGTTGCCGATCTGCGCGGTCGAGGTCGCGATCACCCCCGCCACGGGCGCGGTGACCTGAAGCGTGCCGCCTTCGGGCAGCGCCAGCCGGGCCAGCACCTGGCCGGCGGTGGTGGTGTCGCCGGCTTCCGCCAGCACGTCCGTGACCTTCAGGCCGGGCCGCTCGGGCCGCACCGAGGTTTCCTCACGCGCGATGATCGTGCCGGTGGCTTCGACGACGTCGGAGAAGCAGGATTTCGCGACCTTCAGCACCGTGACCGCCGGCCCCTTCGGCGCGTCGTCATCGGCGGCACCGGCTGGATGGGGGCTGAGGACGAGCAGGCCGGCGACGGCTGCGGGGCACAGGTTTCGAACAACGGCGCGGGGCAAATGACGCATCGGAAATTCCAATCGGGTAAATTCCACTTGGGCTATGCCTCCAATCGATAGCAGATGGCCGCCGCCCGCACTACGGCCGGGTCGTCCCGAAACAGAACGCCGTGCCGCCGCCGGCAGTCGCGGCAAGCAAGTCTTTGACAAGCAAGTCTTTGACAAGCAAGTCTTTGATGAGTCGCGGGATTGGAGAACAGGTTCGCTCCGAAGAGCTCGAGTCGCGCGCGGCGGGCGTCAGCGGCGCCGCTCACCCACCGGCTTGCCGCTGGCCCGCTCGATCAGATGCAGCCGCGTGCAGGCCGGACACGACACCGACACGTGCGTGCGATCGCTCGGCTCGTCGGTAAGCCGATGCTGCACGTTCAGGCCCGTCTGGGGGCATTTGAAGACAATCTGCCGGTCCATGACCGAGATATGACGCCAAGCCGGGTCTCGCGAAATTACGGATGTTTACGTAGGTCGGCGATGGCTCCTCACGGCAGTTTCAGGAACTCGACCCAGTTCGGCTTCCTGCCGGTGGGGTAGGATTTCAGCTTGGTCAGCGCGCCGCTGCCCTGGTCGATGGCATGAACCGTCATGCTGTCGGAGAGCTCGCCGACCGCGGCGAGATAGCGGCCGCTGGGATCGACCTGAAAGCCGCGCGGTTGCTTCTCGGTCGGCACGCTGCCGATCGTGGTCAGCTTGCCGCTCGAGCCATCGACCCTGTAGGCGGTGAGCGTGCTGGTGGTGCGCTCGGAAGCGTAGAGGAAGCGGCCGTCCGGCGTGATGTGGATGTCGGCCGCCCAAGGTTTTCCCGAAAACCCTTCCGGCAGCGCTGTGGTGCGCTGGATCTCGTCCCACGCGCCGCTCCTGGCTTCATAAGTGAAGGCCGCGACATCGCCGTTCAGCTCGTGGAGGAGATAGACGAACTTGCCGCCGGGATGAAACACGAAGTGCCGCGGCCCCGATTTCTCCGGCACCTTGTGCCCCGGCGGGTCGTTCGGCGTCAGCGTGCCGGTCGTGGCATCGAATGCGAAGGCCAGCACCTGATCGGAGCCGAGATTGGTCGCGAATGCGAAGCGGTTGTCGGGCGAGGGCAGGAACGCGTGGGCGTTCAGCCCGGTCGGGATCACCTGCTTGGGCTCGCCGGCAACCCCGTTGCCAAGCAGCGGATTCAGCGCGACCTTGTTGCCGCCATAGGAGGCGCTGAACAGGTACTTGCCGCTGCGGTCGATGGCGATATGGGCCATGCTGTCCGCGAGCGGTCCGTTGCCGAGATGGCTGAGCTCGCCCGTCCTGGGATCGATCGCAAAGCTCACCGCGAGAGTGGGCTGCGAGCGGATTCCGGCAATCAGCGTACGGTGGTCGGGCGTGATCGCGAGCGGTGTCGAGGAGCCCGGCTTTTCGACGCCCTTGAAGGCGGCCGTCTGCACGAGCGTCATCTCGCCGCTCTCGCTCATCTTGAACACGCTGATGTCGTTGCTGTCGGCATTGCCGACATAGGCGAAGGTTTCGGCCATACCGGCACGGACTCCAGAAATGAGGGTAAGCGAAGCGAACAGGGCGGCGGCGATCGCAGCGCGTGGCGCGCGCGATGCGATGCGTCGGATCGGTCTCGACATCGGTCTCGACATGGGCTCCTCCTGAAAGCCGGCTCGCGGCATTATCGTTTTTGCCGCGAGCATAGCGGGCGGAGCGACGCCGCACCAAAATCCAATGGGGATCGATCGATGCCGAAATCGCATCGGTCGCGGGATGCCGGGTCAGCGCACTGCCACGGTTCGGGAGGGCAGATGCAATCCGGACGGCTGGTCCGGCGGCCCGAGCATGGTCCACACGGTGATCGCGACCAGGGCGGAGGTCATGAGGGTCCAGAGGATGAGTCGTTTTCGCATCAGGCCAATCCATCGGTGCAAGCCGCGAGGCCAAGGGCCGCGTCAGCGATCCTGCACTGCAAAGAGCGGCGGTTCTATGAGGCCGTTCACAGGGCGAAAACGGCCGATGCTGTCGCGAACCAATGCGCTGCGAACGCATTGAACCGACATGTCCCGCGCAAACGATCTCGAAGGCAAGCCCGACATGGGCGGCAAGCATGGCGGTCAAGCCGGCCAGCCCAAACTTCCGCCGCGCCCGCACGAGGGCGAGCGCGATGCGGATGTCGTGGCAAAGCGCCACACCCGCCAAACCGATCGGGCGGCGCCGCCGACCAAACCAAAATAGTACCTTGCCGCCGCCCTCGCGGCAGGCCCCGCGCCGGGAACGGCGGCATCGCTCTGCCGTTAGCTCGGGGCGTGAGAGAGGGAAAAGGGAGGCTGGCTCGTGTTTTGGATCTGTTGGAACACCGCATGGTCGCTGATCATCAGCGGCATCTGGGTCGCCACCATTGTCAGCCACCCCGACTCCGAATTCGTCGAAGTGCAGGCCGCCAGACGGCAAATGTGATAGTGCCAACCGTTGCCGAATTCGTCCGGGTTCAGGTCATGCTGCCCGGCATGAAGCAGCGGATCATGGGACGGCCATTGACGTAATAGGGCCAGACCATGGTGCCCCCGGCGCGGTTGGGCTCGGTGATGACGGTGTCGTCGGGCACCTCGATCCAGTTGCCGAGGAGCCGCACCCGGTAATGTCCATCCCGCGTCTCCCAGTCGACGTCGTCGAGCGCCGTGCCGTCGGCGTCGGCACAACAGGGGCCGCTGCCCTTGCTTTGCAGGCTCTCGAACCAGCCCTTGAGCGGGGAGTTCGCGTAGCGCCCGTCGTCGCGGGCCTCCGCGGCGAGCCCGATCAGGGCCGCAACCGCAACGAGAGGGATCGTTCTGAACGCCGGGATCGCCATATCACCTCGCTCGTTTCACGCACGCGCGCGCCACAGCGCCGGCGAAAAGCCGCCTGCGGTGCGCGTGATGCAATGTTGACCAGGGCCGGTCGGCCGGAGTTCCCGGCCGTCTCAGCGAGGCGACAACCGCAAGCTGCGGGGTTTGATCCTATTTTCCAACCAGAAGGCAGCGAGAAGACGGGCGGGCGGAGCAGCCGCTATCCCCCGGCAGCCCGCCGCGGTCTCATCGGCTTGTCGGAGGTCGGGGGCCGCGATCCCGTCACGTAGTCGGGAAGCTGAAACTTGCGCCGGTAATCCTTCGGTGACACGCCGGCCTGCTTTCGAAACAAGCGACGAAAGGACGCCACGTCCTCGTAGCCGACCTCGCGGCAGATGTCCTCGATACCCGTTTCCGTCGTCTCGAGCAGTTGCTTGGCTTCCTCGATGCGCAGCGTCTGCACATAAGCGAGCGGCGAATAGCCGGTCGCTGCGCGGAAGCGGCGATCGAATGAGCGCTTCGGCAATCCGGAGTGATGCACCAGCGCCGCAATGAGATCCTGGCGCTGGTAATTCTGCGCGATGTAATCCTGGCATCGCGTGATCACGCCGTCGCCGTGATCCACGTTCTGCACCATCGAGGCGAACGGCAATTGTCCTTCGCGATGCCACTGGTAGAGAAACAGCTTCGAGATACGGATCGCCTCTTCCGTGCCGCCGTATTTCGCGACGATCAGCAGCGCGAGATCCTGCCAGGACGATGCGCCGCCTCCGCAGACCAGATTGTGTCCGGGGCCGTTCTGCACCAGGACGCGGTCCATGCGGAGCTTGACCTCCGGAAAATGCTTCCGAAACACCGGCTCGTAAACCCAGTGTGTGGTCGCCTCGCAGCCGTTGAGCAAACCGGCTTCGGCGAGCACGAGCGATCCGCCGCAGGACCCGTACATCTGCGCGCCTGCCTCGTGCATCTTCCTGATCCAGGCGATGAGCCGGCGATCAAGTCCGGCGGTGCCGGTCTTTGCAGTGACGATTACGTTCGGCACGAACACGATATCGGTCGATGCGACGTGATCGGCGACGTCCTGCGGCATGATGCTGACGCCGGTGACCAGCGCGATCTGGCCGGGCTCGGCGCCGACCAGCCGCGGCTCGAACAAGCCGTCCGGCGTGCCGCCTTTGACGCCGTCCCATATGCGTCCTGCGCCCCACAATGTGTCGAATACGCCGTAAATGATCGACGGATCGCATTCGGCGAACACGGGAATACTCACGCGTACACGTCCACGTGACATTCTGCAGCCTCTGGCTCGATTGGCTCGAAACTGACTATTCTGCCTCTCCATCCGCGAGTCCAGACACCGTATGTCGCACCTCAACGGCGCATCTCCGCGCCCTGAGGAGCGAGACATGAACCTGGATGAGAGAAAGCTCGAGCAGCTGCTTGGAATCGTCGTCAACGAACTCGGCGCCGCCTCGAATGCGGCGCTCGTTATCCTCGGCGATCGACTGGGACTATTCCGCGCGCTGGCCGAAAGCCCGATGACGTCGGCCCAACTAGCCGACCGAACCGGGACTCACGAACGCTACGTTCGTGAATGGCTGTCCGCACAGGCAGCCTCCAGCTTCGTGAGCTACGACGCGACGAACGATACGTTCTGCATGACACCGGAGCAGAGGGCCGTATTCGCGGATGAAAACAGTCCGGTCGCGATGGTTGGCGGCTTCAGCCTGCTGCCGGCGGTCTATCACGACGAGCCGCGATTGGCCGAAGCGTTCAAGACCGGCAAGGGCCTGCGCTGGAGTGATCACTGCAATTGCATGTCCTGCGGCGTCGACCGCTTCTTCCGGCCCGGCTATCGCGCGCATCTGATCGCCGAATGGCTGCCTGCGCTGGGCGGCGTCGTCGAGAAGCTGGAGCGGGGCGCCAAGGTCGCGGACGTCGGCTGTGGCCACGGCTATTCGACAAGGCTCATGGCCGAAGCATTCCCGAACTCGGATTTCACCGGCATCGACTACGACGAGGCCTCGATCGATTGCGCACGCGCCGAGATCGCCGGCGTGCGCAATCTTCGATTCGAGGTCGCCAAGGCGCAGGATTTCGCCGGATCTGGCTTCGATCTCGTGACGATGTTCGATGCGCTGCACGATATGGGCGATCCCGTCGGCGCGGCCCGTCACATTCGTTCAACGATGAAGGACGACGGCACGTTGATGCTGGTCGAACCGGCGGCGGGGGACAGCCTGGCTGACAATCTCAATCCGGTCGGGCGGGTCTATTACGCCGGCTCAACCCACATCTGCCTTCCGACGTCGTTGAGCCAGGACGTCGGTCTGGGACTAGGGGCGCAGGCCGGCGAAAAGCGTATCGCGCAGGTGTTGCGACAGGGCGGCTTCTCCAAGATCGGCAAGGCCGCCGCGTCGCCCTTCAACATGATCCTGGAGGCGCGGCCATGAGGGTCGCGCACATCCTCGCGCGAGGCGCACTAGCGCGATCGGGGTCCAGCCGCACGCTGCGGACGAGAGGCGAGAACGGCCGTGATTGACATCGTCTCCCACCTCCTTCTCGCCCGTGCCTCGCTGGTGGCCGGCCTGTCCCGCCTGTCCTGGAGGCGGCTGGCTGCGCTCGGCCGCCGCAGATGGCGCGCGTTCTGGACGGTCACGGCGGGGGCGTGAATGATGGCGGCGTGCTAGAGCATTTCGAGCGAAGTGGACGCCGGCGATTGGCAGGCTTCGGCGTCTCGTCCTAGATTCGCGCGATCCATGGACGTTCTCTGGATGACAGCATATCGAGCTCGTTTGCTAGCGCGATGGCTTCTTTCACGTCCGGCGTGACGAGCCCTTCACGGAGCCTGCCGACAACAGGCACAAGCAGGTCCACCGCCTGCTCAAGCTTGTCGGAATCTCGCCAGAGGCGGGCCAGGCTGACGGCTGTCCGCAGCTCCCACGAGCGGGCATTCTGTCCGCGCGCGACTTCCAGCGACTGCACGAACAATTCCTCGGAGTCGGCCGCTGGTCCGGCATGGGCCCGGATGAACTCCCCTTGCAGGCGGTAGATCTCCGCCAGATAGAAGTGATCGCCCGTCCTCTTCGCGACCGTCAAGGCACCATCGAGCGCGCGCAAGGCCGCTTCCGACAGACCGGCCCTCGCATAGCCTTGCGCGAGGAGGCATCTGAACCAGCAACTGGCGAGCCAGGAATTCTGCGCCTCATAACCCTCGACGCCCGTGCGCATTTCGCTCAGACCTGCATCCATGTCCCCGAGCTCAGTCAGCGCCCATCCATGCAGAATGGTGGCCTGTTGCTTCCAATGCAGAAAGCCGTGTTGCGATGAAATGGTCATCGCGCGGCTGGCATAATCTCTGGTGCCCGTGACGTCGCGCAGATGCTGACAAAGGTATGCGCCAAACACTTGCGCGAACGCCAGCGTAAAAGGATGGCGCATTTGCTCGGCATCGGAAATCGCCTGCTCGCTGTGCTGCCGCGCGGTGTCGGGCTGGCCCAGGAACCATAGCAGGTATCCGAGGTACGACATCGACATGACGCCTGGATTGAGGAGCCTTTCCGCCGAATCGCGATGCAGAGCCGGATCATCGAGTAGGATGGAGCGACGAAGATGATGTTGCGCCGCCAGAAACCGCCCGCGGTAAAGCATGGTCGCCGCGATCGACCTGCGGGCCTCCACGAGGTACAGGGTCTGCTTCGACAGCAACTCGCTCGGACGTTCCCGTTTGGCGAATTTCAGGAGTGCGGCACTCAGACCGTGCGCCTTGGTCAGGTCAGCCCGAATGAAGTGGTGCATCCAAAGCCCTCTTATCGCCGCTAGCACCTTGTCTTCATCATCGAGCTGCCGTCCGAGCTCGAGGCCTCGGGCAAAATTGTCTTCCACCTCCTGTGTGCCGTAACCTTTGGCAGCGATCAGCGCGTTACCCAGCGCAATGCGAAGCTCCAGCTCCATTTCATCGCGGTCGGGCATCTCGGGACTGCCGAGGACGACCGCTAGGCCACGGCGTAGATGGCCGATCGCTTCCAAATAGGCTCCCAACCTTGCGGCGTGCCTGCCGGCCTTGATCCAGGAAGCTGCAGCCGGCTGGCTTTGATCGGATTCGGTCAGATGATAGGCGAGAAGCTCCGGCTCGCGCTCGGTCTTTTCCGGATAGTTCTGAGCCAGCACCGACGCGATCCGCGCGTGGAGCCGTCTCCTCTCGCTGCGCAACAGGCTCGCATGCGCCGCATCCTGGATCATCACGTGCTTGAACGAGTAGAGCGCATCCGGCGGATGGCCCAGCCGGACGATCAGCCCTGCCTCCTCCAGGCGATCGAGCGCCGACTCGATCTGGTCGGCTGGTACGGAGGCGACAGCGTTCAGCATCTCGTAGGAGAACTGCCGGCCGATGGTGGCTCCGATCTGTGCGACCCTCTTGAACGGGCCCAGCCGATCCAGACGCGCCATCAGCGAATCCATCAGCGTCGCCGGGATTGCCAGCGGTCGCCACGAACCGGAGAGCACATAGTTTCCGCGTTCCTCGGTCAGAAGGTCGCTTTCGAGAACGGCTTTGGTCAGCTCCTCGACGAACAGCGGCACCCCGTCGGTCTTGACGATGATGTCCTCGACGACTTCCTTCGGCATTTTGCGGCTGCCGGCAACCCGCTCGACCAAGGTCGTCCGCTGCTGCCGGCTCAGCCTGTTCAGCATCAGCGTCGTGATGTGAGAGTGAGCGCTCCAGCTCGGCTTGAATTCGGAACGGCAGGTGATGACGGCGAGAATGGGCGTGTACTGGACCCGCTCCACCAGCAGATCGATGACCTCCCGGGATGTCGGATCGATCCAATGGGCGTCCTCGAAGGCGATCACCAGCGGCTGATCGTGCGCGAGGCCCAGGAGATGATTGATGAGGGCGGAGACGATGGCGTCCTTTTGCTGCTGCGGCGACAGATCGAGCGGAGGATAGCGACCTCCGGTCGGGATCGACAGCAGAGCCGCAAAGAGCGGCATCACCTGCTCGATGTCGCCATGCGCGGCCGCAACAGTCCGCTCGAGACTCGACAGAGACGAGGCCGAGGCATCGTCGCGGTCGAGGCCCAGGGCAAATTTGAGCTGCTCGATGAAGGGATGGAACGCCGTCGAGCTGTAGTAGGGCGAACACTGGAACGAGACATGCCCGTGCCGATCGCCCGCAATCCGCACGAAGATTTCCTGGACGATGCGCGACTTGCCAATGCCCGGCTCCCCGAACAGCACCACGACCTGGCCGTCGCCCGCCTTGGCCTGCTCCCAGCGGCCGAGCAGAACCGTGATCTCGTCGTCGCGATTGACGAGTGGCGTCAGCCGGGAGCCGATGGCTGCGGCAAAGCGGGTCTCCACGCGCGATGGCCGAACCACATGCCACGCCTGTGTTCTCCCGGCTATGCCCTTGAGTGCATGGACCCCGAGATTGCGATAGTCGAACTTTCCCTTCAACAGCGACTGCGTCGACGACGAGATGACCACCCCGTTCGGCGGCGCCAGGCCCTGCAATCGCGCCGCCAGATTGACGGTCTCGCCGACCGCGGAATCGCGCTCCTCGGTCCCCCGGCCGACCAAGTCGCCCACGACCACCAGTCCCGTCGCGATGCCGATCCGGACGGCGGGCGCATGGCTGAGTGCACCCAGCGGCTCGATCGCAGGCGCGGTCGACAATGTCCGCACGATCTCGAGACCAGCCCGCACCGCTCGCTCGGCATCGTCCTCATGCGCTTTCGGGTAGCCGAAATAGACCAGGATGCCGTCGCCGACGAAGCGGGCGGCAAATCCTTCATAGTGTTTGACCACACCCACGCAGGTTTCGCGAAAGCTCGCGATCATGTCACGCACGTCCTCGGGATCGAACTGTGCGGAGAGCGAGGTGGAATCGACCATGTCGCAGAACATCGTGGTGAGCTGGCGACGTTCCGCAACGATTGCCGTAGCGGGCAATGTGTGGCCCGCGGCTGGCGCGGCCACTCCGGAAAGGGACGCCGTTGCACGCTGAAGCCGCTTGCGGTCTCCGAGCGGCAGTCCAATCTGTGCCAGATCCGACTCGGTCAGGTGGGGCAGGATGTCGAGATCGATGCGATGGCGGACGAAGAGGTCCGTGTATTGGCTGAGACCAACGCTTTCAAGCCAGTGTCTCAGACGCTCCGTCCCCGTCCTCGACTCATCATTCGGCATGCAGAAATCCCTGGTTCAAATTGCGCTGAGCGGCTCCAAAATGCCTGTGGTTTGCGCTTGGATTGGGACTCGATGCGACTCTTCGTTGCGGCGGCCAATGAAGGCAAACCATCGGCATTTGGAGCGTTTCTCGCCCGCGTCTCGAAAATGAGGCGGATCGGCGGCTCACCCTTTCGACGAGCCAGGTGCGCAGAATTCAATGAATTGATAGCTGTCGGTCGCTGATTGTCAAATCGCCGCACGACCTCGAACCAAACACTCAGCGGCGCCGCTTTCCTCGAAAGCGGACATCCGGGCCAGACGTGGCGTCGCCGGCTAGGCCGCGACCGCCTGCGCCGCCAGCAGCTGCTTCAGCTTCGCCGCCGGTACCGCCGGGCTGAACAGCCAGCCCTGCATCTGGCTGCATCCGAGCTGGCGCAGCACCTCGGCTTGCGCTTCGGTCTCGACGCCTTCAGCGGTGGTCGCCATGTGGCGTGCTGCGGCCATGTGCACCACGGCCTGCACGATCGGCGAGGAATCCTCGGACTGACCGATGTCGCTGATGAAGCTGCGGTCGATCTTGATCTTGTCGAACGGGAAGCGGTGCAGATAGCTGAGCGAGGAATAGCCGGTGCCGAAATCGTCGAGCGCGATGCGCACGCCAAGCTCGCGCAGCTGCTGCAGGATCGCCAGCGCCTCCTCGTCGTCGCGGATCAGCACCGTCTCGGTGATCTCGAGCTCGAGCCGGCCCGGCGCGAGCCCGGACTCCGCGAGGGCGGCGGCGATCTTGAGCGCCAGCGTGCGCGAGCGGAACTGGACCGGCGACACGTTGACCGCGATGTGAATCCGTCCGGGCCACGAGGCGGCCTCGAGGCAGGCCTGCTTCAGCACCCATTCGCCGATCTCGCCGATCAGGCCGATGTCCTCGGCGACCGGGATGAACTCCGCCGGCGAAACCATGCCGCGCTCGGGATGGCGCCAGCGCAGCAAGGCCTCGCAGCCGGTGACGACATTGGCGGTGAGGTCGACCAGCGGCTGGTAGTGCACCTCGAACTCGCCGCGTGCGAGCGCCTGGCGCAGATCGAGCTCGAGCTGGCGGCGCTGCCGCGCCTTGGCGTCGTATTCGGCCACGAACAGGCGGAAGGTGCGGCGGCCTTCCGACTTCGCCGCATACATCGCCAGATCGGCGCGCTTGAGCAGATCGTCGAGATTGTCGCCGTGATCGGGCGCGACGGCGATGCCGATGCTGGCATCGGTCGGAACCTCGTGCCCCCTGCAATCCACCGGCGCGCGCAACGCCTTGAGGATGGTTTCCGCCAGTGCCGTCAGCTCGGCCGGATCGGAGGTGCCGGCCTTCACGATGGCGAATTCGTCGCCGCCCAGCCGCGCGACCATGTCGTTGCCGCTGACGCAGGCGCGCAGGCGGTTCGCCACCTGGCGCAGCAGTTCGTCGCCGACCTCGTGTCCAAGCGAATCGTTGACGCCCTTGAACTCGTCGACGTCGATATAGAGGATCGCGAATGGCTTGCCCTGGGCGAGCTCGGCGACGCGGCGTTCCAGATGTCCGCGCAGCAGCACGCGGTTGGGCAGATCGGTGAGGGCATCGTAATGCGCCAGATGGGCGATGCGCTCGTCGGCGCGGATGCGCTCGGTGACGTCGTCATGGGTGGCGAGCCAGCCGCCGGCAGCGGCCGGCTGGTTCTTGATCTCGATCAGCCGGCCGTCGGCGGTTTCGACGATCGCGCTCTTGGTGCGGCCGACATTGCTCAGGATGTCGTCGCAATAGGCCTCGACGTCGCCCTCGAACGAGCCGGAGTCCCGGCGGTGCCGGATCACGTCGCGGAAGTGGACACCGGGCTTCACCACGGCGGCCGAGAGCCCGTACATCTCGATGTAGCGGCGGTTGCAGACGATCAGCCGCTCGTCCTGATCGAACATCAACAAGCCCTGCGTCATCGTGTTCATCGCGGTGTCGAGCCGCTGCTTCTCGAGCGACAGCCGGTGCGTCACCTGGCGGAAGATCAGAAACAGCGTGAGCACCAACAGGCCGATCGACAGCGCGGCAATGGTGACGAAGAATTTCGTCTGTGTGCGCCAGGTCGCCAGCGTCGCATCGAGCGACTTGGTCGCGACCACGACCAGCGGCTCGCCGGTGAGCAGGCGCGAGGCGACGATGCGGTCCTTGCCGTCGATCGGGCTTGCGAGCTGGGTGGTGACGAAGGTGCGCTCGAACACCGCCATTTGCTCCGGCGTGCCGGTGCGGAAGTTCTGCCCGATTATCGCTTCGACGTGTGGAATGCGGGCGAGCAGCTGGCCGTTCTGGTGGTGCATCGCGATCGAGGAATCCTCGCCGAGCCCGGTCGAGGCGAAGAAGGATTCGAGCTGCTCGGGCGTGATCGCGCGCGAGACCAGCCCGAGGAATTCGCCGTGCGGGCCGGAGATGCGCCGCGCGAACACGATCGCCGGTCCGTTGCCGAACCGGCCGGGCACGACCTCCACCTCCTCCTGTGCGGCCGGATCGTCCTTGAGACGGTTGAAATAGCCGCGATCGGCGATCGAGATATCGGCGACCGGCCATTGCCGCGACGAGTTGATCAGCACGCCCCTGGAATCGAACACATTGGCGCCGGCGACGTCGGACCAGCCGCTGGCTTTCGCGCGCAGCACCTCATGCACGGCGAGCGTGCCCATCTCGCTGCGGAAGATTTCGGCGGACTGGATGCCGTGGCTCTCGAGCTCGGCGATGATGCTCTTCTGCAGCACCGCAAAGTCCTCGAACTGGCGGTCGAAATGCCGGGCGAGCATGCGGACGGCGTTTTCAAGGCTGTCGCGACCGCTCTCGATGGCATTCTGCCGGAAACGGTCGACCGTGAGCGCGGTGCCGATGGCGGTCGCAAGCATCAGCACGAAGCCGCCGGCGATCAGCCACGTCAGCGGCGCTCCGCGCCAACGGCGGAGCAACGCGCGCGTTCGCGCGGTCCATCGGATCGATGCGCCCATCCAGCCCTCCCGTGGGATGCAAGATGCAGCAAAACCGACAAGACCCAGTTACCATTGACGGTTAGGAAAATATGAATCGGAATGGAATCAGAGGGTTGGTTCCATCGTACAGGAGACCGCGGCGAGACCGCAGGACCTCACCGCCTGATTTCCCACCTCAAGGCTGCCGCGTTGCCCTTGGCGAACATCTTCGGCACATCGAACTTGCCGGTCGCGAGGTCATAGCGGCATTTCCAATTCGCAAGGCTCTTCGCCGCGCCGTTCTTCGGAGGCTTGTCCATCTCGCCCGACAGCGAGATCAGGAGATAGCGGTTGTTGGGCCAGCTTACGCCGAGCCAGCGATACGCATCTTCGGTGCCCTTCACCAGATTCGCCGTGATGTGATAGTCGAGCTTCATGCTCTTAGTGTCGGGCCGGCTGCGGAAGTAGGCCCAGGCCAGATCGCCGAGCGACGTCTTGGTCGCGTTGACGAAGCCGCCGTTCTCGAAATGATAGAGAAAGAGGTCCTGCTCGCCCGAGCCCGTCTTCTGGATCCGCACCAGCCATCGCGAGTCGGCCGTGAAACGGAAGCCGGCCGGATAACCCTGCTCGGGCTTCAGCTCGCGCATCTCCCCGCCGCGTCGCGCCCAGACCTGCCACTTGATGTCGAAATCCTCGCCCTCCTTCATATACTGCTCGAGCCTGGTGGCGCCGTCGGGCGAGGTGAAGGCGAGATCGGCATCGTCGGAAAGCGTGAAGCCGGGCGGCGGGCCGGAGGCGGCCAAAGCGGGTGCAGCGGCCAGCGTCAGAGCAACCGCTAGGGATCCCGCGGCACGGGAGAATACGGTCACGGGAGGAATTCCCTTGAAGAATGCCGCCAGGCGGCCTTGATACTTGGACACCCGCGTGGTCGCGCCGGTTCATCCCGCGCGCCTGGACGGAAGCATAATCCTATCGACAGTCTTGCTGCGGCAGCCAAATCGGCGCACCTTGCCGGCCTCGGCTGATTTGCCACCCAAGGTCCTTTTCAAATGATCACCGCCTCCAAGGCCTTCATTGCCTTCTGTCTGCTCGCGCTGGTCGGCACCGCGCTGGTGATCGGCCCGACCGAGCTGCGCCGCCTGCTGCCTGACGGGACGAAAGTCACCGTCGCCGCCAAGCCGGAGGCCAAGGTCGAGCCCAAGGTCGAGCCCAAGACCGAAGCCAAGGTCGAGCCCAAGCTTGAAGCCAAAGTCGAGCCCAAGCTCGAGTCCAAGCCGGACACGTCCAAGCTTGAGCCTGAGTCCAAGCCAGAGCTGAAGCCGGAACAGCCGAAGCTTGCCGGCAGCGCGCCGCCTGCGGCGGCCGCCGAGCCGAAGGCGGGCGCGCTGGCCGAGACCCAGAAGCAGGTGGCCGCGCTCGGTGACCTCGTGCTGGTCAAGCCGCCGGCGCCGGCTGCAGATGCCGGCCCCCGTTTCGATGTCGCCCGCGTCGACGAGCACGGCGAGGCGGCGGTGATTGCCGGCCGCGCCAGCCCGGGTGCGAGGGTCGAGCTGCTGCGCGATGGCAAGCCGCTCGACAGCGTGGTCGCGGACGCCTCGGGCCAATTCGTGATGACCCCGCCGCCTCTGCCGGCCGGCTCGTATGACCTGACGCTCCGCGCCAAGGCGCCGGACGGCACGGTCACCGAATCCGGCCGGACCATGCCGGTCACCATCGCCGCGGCGGCGCCGCCGCCCGCGCGCACGCCGCCGGTTGCGAAGCAGGAGGCCAAGCCGGCCGAGAAGCCCGACGACAAATCGGATGTCGTCGCCGCGCTGCCGTCGGCCTCGCCGCGGCTGGCGTCGGTGCCTGAGAAGCAAGCGGCCCGGTCAAAATTGATCGGCGCGCCGAAGCCCAAGGCCTTCGCGCATGCGCCGGCGGCCACCGCGGTCGCATCGGCCTCGCCGGCAGAGGCGCTCACCGCCGCGCCGGCCGAGGCCGGCGGCAGCCGGATCATCGCCCGCGGCGACAGCCTGTGGGCGCTCAGCCGGCTCGCTTACGGCGACGGTTCCCGCTACGCCGTGATCTTCAACGCCAACCGCGACAAGATCCAAAACCCCAACCTGATCTATCCCGGCCAGACCTTCGTGATGCCGCAAAAGGCGGAGTGACACGGCACGGCCGGCGCGTTGCGACGCATTGTCCTGTGTCTCTCTGGAACATTCGGTTCCCTCGCGCGTCTTCGTGATGCGACGCATTGCGCACTTGGCGCGGGTGGGAGGGCCAAGACGTGGCCGTACAAGTCGTGGCCAAACAAGACCTGGCCAAATTGGTCGTCAGGTCAACGATCATGCCGGGACGCATCGGATTGGCGCTGGCTGCCGCGATCCTGGTGGTTGCAGCAGTGCTGCTGCCTGACAGAGCCGAGGCGCAGTTCGGCTTGCGCGGCGGTCCGGTCGGGGTTGCGCGCTTCGCCGTCGGCCACGTGATCGGCCTGTCGCGCCTGCGCCACTCCCGCATGGCGGTGCGCGGCGGCCGCTACCGCTCCGCGGCGCTGAGGTCGCAGGACCCGCGCGGGGCCGACCGCAGCCAGCTGTCGAACCCTTACGTGATGCGTGCGGCCCTCACGGCGCAGGCTGCGCTGGCGGGCTGGCAAGGCGGCCGCCGCCCGCAGGGCTGGTGGCGCCATCCCGATGGCAGCTATGGCTGGGTCGGCCCGGTGTTCTGGCCGTTCGCGCATGACGATCTCACCAATGCGATCATCTTCGGCGACACCACCAGTCTCTCGCTCTACGGCTACGGCGATATCTATGCCGCGCTGTTCACGCCCTATGCCGCCACCGAGCTTGCCGCCTACACCGTGCCGCAAGGCCGTCGCGCGCGAAAGGTCCCGACCGCGGAGACGCTGTGCGAGGCCAGCGACACCGGCGGCCTGCCGGTCGAGCGCATCGCGAGCGCCGTGCAGCCGAACGAAGCTCAGCGCACCGCGCTCGACGAGCTCTCATCCGCCTGGAATGCCGCGCGCGACACCATCCGCACCGCCTGCCCGGCGCAAACCCCAGGGAATGCGGCGGAGCGCCTCGGCCTGATGCGCGAGCGTGTCGAGGCCATGATCAAGGCCATCGACACCATGGAAGCGCCGTTGTCGAAATTCGTCGGCCTGCTCAATGACGACCAGAAAGCCCGGCTCAACGCCTTAGCCAATGAGCGTCGCGCCGCGCTGGCGTCCTACCAGTCCAAAAACGCTGACAAGAACGATATCAAGAACGCGAGCAAGAACGCTGATAAGAACGCTTCCAAGGACGCGCAGGCGGCCAAGGCCTGCCAGGCGGACTACGATCCTGTTTCCGACGAGAACGCCCAGCGCCAATACGAGCAGCTGCTCCAGCAGCAATGGCCCGCCGCCGACATCGCCACCACGCTCCAACTCGACGAGGTCGCCCGCGCCCGCTTCGAGGTGCTGCAGGACACCACGCTCCGCACCATGCAGACGCTCAGCGCCTGCCCGACCGAGCCGGCCGCAACCCCGCAGGCCCGCCTCGCCGCCGTGAAGACGCGGCTGCAGACCATGCTGCAAGCCCTCGGCGCCATCGCCGACGCGCTCGACGATTTCCAGGCCGATCTCAGCGACGAGCAAAAGGCCGGATTCGAGGCGATCGGGCCAAAGCGAGGGGCGTGAGGGGACGCCAGCTTGGAATGCCATCATATCTCCCTATGATATGCAGATAGGGATGCACATCACGGAGGGTGCTGGTGCTGGTTTCCAAATGGGGCAACAGCCTCGCAGTGCGCCTGCCCAAAGCGCTAGTTGATGAACTCGGCCTCAAGGAGGGCGACGAAATCGATATCGTGGCCACTCGCAAAGGCGCGATCGAAATCGAGACCAAGGCGGAGCAGCGTCGGCGTGCGATCGAGAACATGGAGGCGCGCAATTGGGCGGCCTTGCCCGCCGGCTACAAATTCGATCGGGACGAGGCGAACGAGCGGTGATCGCGTTCTTTGACAGCGGTGATTCTGGGACCTTCAGCGCGGCCGCAGCATCGGCGGGCTCACCATCGTCAATCCGTTCCTCGGCATGGCTCCGTGAACGCTCGCATCATCGCAAAGTCCGGATCCTTGCGCGGCTTCCATGATCACCCGCACGCCCAGTCGAACTTCATGTCCTTGAAGTCGAGCTGCGCGTTGCCGCCGCCGAAATTGTAGCCGCCGAAATATTCCTCGAACTCGATATAGAACGGGCTCATCTCCGGCACGGCCTGGCAGGGCCGCATGGTGCCGCCGAGGTGGTTGTGGGCGCGATCCTTGGCCCAGTCGTGCAGGCGGAAATTGTCGCGGCCCGGCTTGCCGCCGACATAGTAGTAATATGGCTGATAGCCGGTCGGCGGATTTTCGCGCACGTGCTCATCCTGCGGGTCCTTGCCGGCGTTGGGATCATCAGCGCGCGGCGACAGCGCGACCGCGCGCGTCTCGCTGAGATCGGCACGCGGCGGGGCTGCAAACATCTTCTTGGCGTAGCTAGGTGCGGCCTCGAAGAAGGCGCTGGCACCGCCGACATCGAGCCAGCGCGGCCGCTCCACCGTTGCCAGCGCAAGCGGCGCCGGCGGCGCGGCGAACGCGCCGTCATATTCGGCCTTCGTCAAGAGCAGCGCGGCATAGGCGTAGTCGAGAATGTCGGTCATGCGCGACAGCCGCGGATGCGACGGCCGCGCCAGCACCGCCTCGCGAATCTCGGGATCGTCGGGCGCGCCGCCGTCATTGTGATCGGGCGCCGTGGCGAAGAACGACAACGCGACGATGTCCGCGCCATGCACCCGGTAATCCTCCGGCAGCTTTAGCGTGAAGCCGTGCATCAAGGGATAGCCGGTGACGGGATCGAGCGGCCATTGCTCGGATGCAATGCCCGGCGGCAGCCCAAACACCCAGCCCTGATCACGCGCGCGATCCGCGGGCCGGTCCAGCATCTGCAAATCATAGGCACGCGAAGGCAGGGCAAGCGTCACGGGGTGTCTCCCACGAAATCAGCCTCGCCGTTGAGGCGAGGGTTGGTCGCGGGGAGGAGGGATGTGGTTCGTGAGAGGGGGCTGGGATGCTGCCAATCTGTCGGTGTTTTGCCCGACGTGTCAAATTGCGCGGCACGCGGCCGAGGCCTGCCGTAAGTCATTGATCCCAAAGCCCCTGCCTACTGTGCATGGGGTTGTTTTCGCAGTTTTGTTTGCGGCTACCCCCTTCGCCGCACCGCCGCCGCATCCACCACGTTCTCCACCTCCTCGCGCCAGCTCAGGATCTCCATCGCCAGCACGGGGTGATTGAAGCCCTTGAGCTGGAGATCGTCGAGGGCGCGGGCTTCGACGAAAGGCTCGACCATGCCGTAGACGCGGCGGCTGACCACGATCTGGTTGGGCTTGGCTTCGCTGCAGAGGCGGGAGGCGAGGTTGGTGACGCTGCCGATCGCGGCATATTCCAGCCGCTGCTCGAAGCCGACCTGGCCGAGCGTGGCATAGCCGAGCGCGACGCCGATGCCGAAGCCGAGACTATGACCGCGGTTGCGCCAGCGCTCGGTCAGGGGGCCGATCGTGTCGCGCATCTCCACTGCCATCTTCACCGCGCGCTTGGTGTGGTCCTCGAACTGGATCGGGGCGTTGAACAGGATCATCACGCCGTCGCCGGCATATTTGTCGAGCGTGCCCTCGTACTTGAAGATCAGCTGGCCAAGCGCGGCGTGATATTCGCGCAGCACGTTCATCGCCTCTTCCGGCTCGGTCGCTTCCGTGAACGCGGTGAAGCCGCGCAGGTCGCAGAACACCACCGTGACCTCGCGGCGTTGGCTGGTGAGCAACCCCTCGGGGCTGTCGGAGGAGGCGATCAGCTGCGCCACCTGCGGCGCCAGGAAACGCTCGAGCTTGCGGATGCGCTCGATCTCGCCGAGCTGGGTCCTGACGCGCTCCTCCAGCGACTTGTTCCAGTCCTTGAGCTGCTCGGTCTGCTCGCGGAGCTTGTCGGCTTGCGCGCGCACGGTCGTGTTCGCCGCCTCCAGCGCGTGGCTCTTGTGGTCGACCTCGGTAAACAGCTGCGCATTGCGCATTGCCAGCACGGCCTGGTTGGCGAAGGTGCGCATCAGGCCGATGATGCTGGGTGCGAACGCCCCGGTGGCGCGGCGCAGCACCACGAGCGAGCCGAGCGTGCCCTGCTGGTCGATCAGCGGCACCACCAGCACCGAGTTGAAGCCGGCCGCGAGCGCGGCCTCGCGCAGCGGCTGCTCGGCGGCATCGCCAAGCTCGGCCAGCGCGATCGGCGCGCCGCTGTCGGCGGCATCGCTCAGGATGTTGCCGCCTTGCGCGATGGTGACATGCGCGCCCTCGGCGGATTTGTCGATGCCGTTGGCCTCGACCAGGTTGAAGCGGCGCGCTTCGGCGTCGAAGCCGTAGATCAGCACCGCGTCGGCACGGGTGATCTCGATGGCGCGGGCGGCGATGGTTGCAAGCACCGCGTTGAGATCGAGCGAGGAGGCCACCGCGCGGCCGACCTCCTCCAGCACCTTGAGCTCGTGGATCGACTGCGCGAGATCGCGGGTGCGCTCCTCGACCTTGCTCTCCAGGTTCGAATAGGTCTCCTGGATCTGGTCGGCCATGCGGTTGAACTGCCCGGCGAGGTCTTCCAGCTCGTCGGAGGTGTGCACGTCGATGCGGTGGCTGAAATCGCCTTCGCCGAGCTTATGCGCACCGTCGCGCAGCGCCGTGATCGGGATGATCATGCGGCGGGCGAGCAGCGTGCCGGCGAGGATCGCGACCATCAGGCCCATGCCGATCAGAAGCGCGATGCGCACCAGCTGGTCGCGGATCGGCATCAGGGCCTGCGTGGTCGGTTGCTCGAACAGCACGCTCCAGCCGAGCTTCGGCACGATGCTCGCGGCGCTCATCACCGCATGGCCGTTGAAGTCGGTGCCCGACGTCTCGGCTTCGTGGCCGGGCGCGATCGCGGCCGCCACCTGCGGCAGTTTGGAGAGGTCCTTGCCGATCTCGGGCCCTTTCGATGACGTCGCCAGCACCCGGCCGCGCGGATCGACGACATAGGCGAAGGCGGCCTTGCCGACTTGCGCGTCGGACAGGAAGTCGGAGAGGAAACCGAGGTCGATCTCGGCCACGGTGACGCCGGCATTGAAGCCGGAATGCGCCACCGAGATCGACATCAACGGCGTCCGGTCGGCGAACCAGGCCGGCGCGTAGGTGACGCCGCGGGCGACGGCGTCGGTGAAGCGCACGTCGCGGGAGAGGTCGGCATTGCCGCCGGTCGTGGTCGATTGCCTGGAGACGCGCAGCACCTCGCGGCCGTCGCCGTTGAGCTGGAACAGCTGGTTGACGACGGAAACCTGATGCAGCAGCGACGCATAGTCGGCGCGGCGCTTCTCCAGCGTGTCCTGGCTCGCGCGCGTCACCCAGCTGATCTGGCGGTCGAGCTCGGAAATCGCCTGCTCGATGCGCCGGGCGGCCGCCTGCGCCTTGTCCTCCAGGCCGTCGGTCAGCTGTGTCCGTGTCGCGCGGTAGGAGATCCAGGTCTCCATCGCCCCGTTGACGGCAAGGACGAACACGACGAGGCCGACGAGGGAGACGACGTATTTGGCGAACAGGCCCTCGCGCAGAGATCGTGTCTTGTCGTTCGCTCCTGCCATCCCGATCCTCTCGCGCCGCCACTGACGCTGCGCGCTATGGGCCGTACAGGCCCTTCCAAGCCGTTTTAGCACAATTTGGACCGAAGGGCCGTCGCGCGGCCGGGGACCGGCCGGTGTGGTTACCCCCTGTGGCCTCCTGGGCAGGTGGACGGGCGGCGATGGTCGCAGCCCGATCTGTTCGAAGGAGGGAGCTTAGCGGTTGAAGAGCTGCCGCAGCACGTCGTTCATTGGCTGACTGTCCTGCTGCGCGGCCGGCGGGTCCTCCAGGGCGGGGGCCGCAGGCGAGGCCTGCGGCGCCGGCGTGGAGGGCGTTGCCGGCAGGCTGCGGCTGCGGCCGGTACCGGTGCCAGTGCCGCTCCCCGCGCCGCTGGAGAGACCCTGCTGGATCAGATTGCCGATCGCTTCCCCGAGCGGGCCCCCGAGCAGATTGTTCTGCCCCGGTTGCTGGCCTTGCGGATTGGCATTGCCGGTTGCATTGCCGCCCGGCAGGGCGGTGCCGCCAAGACCGAGGCTGCCGAGGATGTTGCCGAGTCCGGCGCCCTCGGGGCCGAACAGGCCCTTGCCCATCTCGCGCAGCTTGGCATAGGCGGCGTCGGGATTGTCCAGCATGCCGGCCATGTCGGGATAGATCCGCGGCTGCGACCAGGAGCCCTGGATCATCACGGGAATGCCGAAGCCGACCGGCTCGGAGGTGCGGCCCTGGCCTTCGGTCGTCATCACGAGCTTGGGCTCGACGCGAAAGCCCATCATCTTGGTGTCGAGCGCGATGGTGCCGGCGCCGGTGACGCGCACCAGCGGCCCGATCAGGTTGAGATCGGTCGTCACGGCCTGGCCCTTGTCGATGCGGAAGGACGCCGAGAGCTGCGACAGATCCGTGCTCTGCTCCTGGCTCGGGTCCTGGTTTCCGTTCTGGCTTCCTTGCCAGCCGGAGAGCGTGCTCGTCGTCAGCGAGCGGATCATCTGCGCGACATTGATGCCGCGGATCGCGCCGTCCTGGAAATTGACGAAGGCCGTGCCCTGCATGTTCGCCATCAGCGCACGCTGGCTGTTGCCGGCGCTGCGCAGGGCGAGCTTTGCCTGCAGCTTGCCGTCGATGCGATCGAACTCCGCAAGGCTCTGGAGCAGCGGCAGCGCGCGCACGCCGACGAGGTCGGAATGCATCGCAAAGCTCGGCGCGCCGGTGGTCGCGTCCAGGATCACCTCGCCCGAGACCTGGCCGCCATAGGCGCCGAGATTGGCCGTGCCGGCCTTCAGCACGCCGCCGGCGAGCTTGGCGTCGAGCGCCAGCGGCGCAATTCGCGCATCGCCGATCACGGCCTCATTGGCGGAGATCCGCACCTGCGCATCGACGTAATTGAGCCCGGCCACGTCGATCGGCACGTTGCTCCAGGGCTGCCCGGACACGCTTTCCGGCGATTTCGCCAGCGGCATGGCGAGCCGCTGGAAGTCGAGATCGACCTTGACCAGCGGCTTGCTCGCGATGTCGACGGAAGCCCAGCCGTTGAAGGCGCCGTCGCCGAGCCTGCCGTTCACGCCGTTGATCATCACGACATTGCCGCTCAGCCGCATCTCGGCCTGGCCGGTGAGCTGGGATTTCAGCACGCTGGGCATGTCGACGGCGAAATCCACCTGAAACGCCGGTCGTTCGGCCGGCGAGGCCGCCTTGATGTCGAACTTGGTCGGGTGATCGCCGACGCGCGCGGTGCCGGTGATATTGACCTTGCGGCCGCGGTCCAGGGTCGCGTCGGCGTTGATGGCGCTGATGCGGCCCTCGACACGGTCGCGCAGGCGCGAGAATGCCACCTCGCCGTCGGTGATCTTGATGCGGTCGATGGTGGCGCCTTTGGTGTCGAGCGCGAGCGGCTTCGAAGGGGCGGCTGCATTCGGCAGGCGCTCGCGCAGCAGCGGCTGGTAGAGCACGGGATGGGTGACGACGAGCTCGCTGATCTCGGGCGTGCCCGACCACACGCTGGCGAGCGACATGTCGGCCTGCACACGGTCGATCGTCAGGCGCGTGATGCCGCTGCGGTCCTTGGGGTCGGCAAGCGTGAGGTCGTTCAGCGTGACGTTCAGCGTCGGCCACAGGCTGATCTTGGTGGTGCCGTCGATCGACAGCCGATAGCCGGTCGCACTCTCGAGGCGCGAGGCGATCGTCGAGGTCAGAAAGCCCGAGGGGATCCCGACCACGAGCAGAAGTGCTATCACGACGATGACGGCGGCCAAAGCCCCGCCGACGAATTTCAATGCTCTCATGTCGACTTTCCAGCGACGGACAATCCGCGCCGAACCCGGCCGATCACCCGTCCTTTGCGCCCGGAGTTTATCCCCGGACGGGAAGCGGCTCCAAGCGCGTAAAAATAGTCAGGGGGTGCTGCAAAGTTATGTGACTTATGACACACTTCTTCAGCGCGGTTTTACGCGATCCTGAAGTTGATGGTTTCAAGCGATTTGCCAAGACGATTTGCCGAGAGACGATGACCAGGACGTTCACGAGGACATTGACATGAGCAAGCAGGCCGAATTTGCGGTCATCCTGAAGATGAACCCGATGTTCGCCGATCTCGGCGCAGACGAGCTCCAGCGGCTGTCCAATCTCTGCCACACTCAGCATTTGGCCAGCGGCGAGGTGCTGTTCCAGAAGGGCGATCCCGGCAATGCGCTGTTCGGCGTGCGCCGCGGCCAGGTCCGCATCGAGACCGGCGCCGCCGACGGCAGCCGGCTGACGCTGAACTTCATGGGGCCGGGCGACCTGTTCGGCGAGGTCGCGGTGCTGGACGGCCAGAACCGGACGGCGGACGCGACCGCGGGCGAGGCCAGCGAATTGTTCGTACTGCGGCGCGAAGACTTCCTCGGCTTCCTCGAGCGCGAGCCCAAGGTCGCGATCAAGATCATCGCGCTGCTGTGCCAGCGCATCCGCTGGCAGAGCGAGCGCATGGAAGAATCCATGCTGCAGCCGCTGCCGGTGCGGTTGGCGCGGCGGCTCTGCGCGCTCGCCGCCGATTTCGGTTCCGAGGTCCACATCTCGCAGGAGCAGCTCGGCGTCTTCGTCGGCGCCGCCCGCGAAAGCGTCAACCGCCAGCTCCAGGCCTGGCGCAAGGAAGCGATCCTCGATCTCCAGCGCGGCCGGATCCTGCTGCGGAACATGACCAAGCTGACCGCGATCGCGCGGAACGAGTAGGGTCAACCTATCGGAAGCCGACGTCGGCGGACACGATCGCGGTCGATGGTAATGATGCTGCCCCGAATCTCGTCCTCGGTCAGGGCAGACAGAACCTCCGCGAGCCTGGTTCGGACACCCGCCTCGGTCCAGTCGCCGCCTCGGAAAAGAATGAGGCTTGGGCTGTCGCTGCCTGCAGTCGCAATGAGGCGAGGATAGTCGAGGTCTGCCGTCACGACCGTGCGTCCCTCCTGGCGAGCGCAATCGATGATTTCAACATCGCTGGCAGCAAAAAGACCTATCGAGGAAGCGTGAACGGCGTCATGCCCCACTTCGGTCAGCCAATGCGACAGCACCGGCGAGAGAGGCATGTCGATGATGAATTTCACTTCGCCGGGACTGTCGGATGCAGCTCGACAGCCTCATCCTCGGCAAGGAAGGCCGCGTATCGCAGCGCTTCATCAATATCTTCACGTTCGAGATACGGGTAATCGTTCAAAACAGTTTCGCGTGTCTCGCCGGCGGCCAACAGGCCGAGCAGCCGCGCAACCGGGAAACGCAGCCCGCGAATACAGGGCTTGCCGGTGCAGACTGCGGGGTCGATCGTTATGCGCGTAAACGTCATAAGGACAACATAGCGTCTGCACGCGCCTTTTGCCAGTGCGCGCCCGGCGAGCCGCTTGACCCTACTCCGCCGCGGGCCGTGCGACGCTCGTCACCGCCGGCCTGGCTTCCGCCGGCGCAGCCCCATGATGGTCCGTCTCCGCATCCTCGCTGTGTACGATCAGCCGCTTGGCGAACCGCCAGATCAGGGCGCCGAAATCGTCCATCACCATGAACATCGCGGGCACGAACACCAGCGACAGCAGGGTCGAGAAGATCAGGCCGCCGATCACCGCGAGCGCCATCGGCGAGCGGAATTCGCCGCCGGCGCCGACGGCCAGGGCGCTCGGCATCATGCCCGCGGCCATCGCGATCGTGGTCATCACGATCGGACGGGCGCGCTTCATGCCGGCGTCGATCATGGCCTCCTCGCGCGGCGTGCCGGCCTTGATAGACTCGATGGCGAATTCCACCAGCATGATCGCGTTCTTGGTGACGATGCCCATCAGCATCAGGATGCCGATCCACACTGGCGTGGTGAGCTGCTTGCCGGTGACGAGCAGGGCCGCGATGGCGCCGCCGATCGAGAGCGGCAGCGAGAACAGGATGGTGATCGGCTGCAGGAAGGTGCCGAACAGCAGCACCAGCACCGCATAGACCATCATCAGCCCCGCCGTGATGGCGGTCGCGAACCCCTCGGACAATTCGTTCAGGCTTTCGGCATCGCCCGAGGGCGAGACCTTCACGCCCTTCGGCAGGGTCTTCATGACCGGCAGGTCGTAGATCTTCCTGGTGGCATCGCCGAGCGCGGCGGAGCCGACGAGGTCGGCGGCAACGGTCGCCTGCCGTTCGCGATCGTAGCGGCCGATGCTGGTCGGACCCTGGTCGAGCTTGACGTCGGCGATGACCGAAAGCGGCACGCCGCCCTTCTCGCCGCGCTCGCCGAGCGGCACGCGGAGCTGCTCCAGCGTCTTCAGATCGCCGCGGGCGGCGTCCTCGAGCTGCACGCGGATCGGCACCAGGCGGTCGCCCACGTCGAACTTGGCGAGTGCCGGTCCGACGTCGCCGATGGTGGCGACACGGATGGTCTGCGACAGGCTTTCGGTGGAGACGCCGAGCCGCGCGGCGAGATCGGCGCGCGGCTCGATGCGCAGTTCGGGGCGCTCCAGCGAAGTTTCGGAGATGACGTTGGCGATGGTCGGAATGCGCTTCATCTGCGTCGCAAGCTCGCTCGCGACGTTGTTGACGATGTTGGGATCGACGCCGGTCACCACCAGCGAGATCGCGCGCAGGCCGTTCTCGTCCAGGAACCAGAAGCGGATATCGGGAACGTTCTCCAGCTCCTGGCTGATCGAGAATTCGAGCTCGCGCTGGGTGATGTCGCGGCTGTCCTTGGGCGTGTAATTGATGATCAGGGCGGCGCGGCGCACCTCCTGGGTGCCCGGCGGGACGCGGCCGCCATCGACGAAGATGCTCTTGACCTCGGGCCGCTTGCGCAGGCGCGCGACGATGTCCTCGGTGACCTTCTCGGTGTAGGCGAGCTGGGTGCCCGGCGGCAGCTCGAGCGCAAGCAGCGATCGCGCGCTGTCCTGGGCCGGCAGGAAGCCCTGCGGTAGCAGCGTGATGCTCCAGATCGAGGCGGCGAAGACGCCGAGCCCTATCAGCACCGTGATGAAGTAGTGCTTCACCGACCAGGCAACGATGCGATGATAGGAGCGCAGGATGGGACCGGGCGGTGGCTCCTCGTGCGTGCTGTGCTTGAGGAAATAGGCGGCCAGCACCGGCGTGACGAAGCGCGCGGCGAGCAGCGAGAAGAACACCTGCACCGAGACGGTGATGCCGAACTGCTTGAAGAACTGTCCGGCAATGCCCGACATGAAGCTCGCAGGCGCGAAGATGGCGATGATGGTCAGCGAGATCGCGATGACGGCGAGGCCGATCTCGTCGGCGGCCTCGAGCGCGGCCCGGTAGGGCGACTTGCCCATGTTCATGTGCCGGACGATGTTCTCGATCTCGACGATGGCATCGTCGACAAGAATGCCGGTCGAGAGCGTGATGGCGAGGAAGCTGACGAGGTTCAGCGAGAAGCCGAGCAGGTCCATCGCCCAGAATGCCGGGAAGATCGACAGCGGCAGCGAGATCGCGGCGATGATGGTGGCGCGCAGGTCGCGCAGGAACAAGAGCACGATGATCACGGCGAGGATCGCGCCTTCGAACAGGGTCGAGATCGCCGCGTGGTAATTGCCGTTGGTGTATTCGACCGAGGTGTCGATCACCTTCAGGTCGACGTCGGGATAGGCCGCTTTCAGCGCATCAATGCGCTTCTGCACGGCCTCGGCCACCTTCACGTCGCTGGCGCCCTTGGAGCGTTTGATGCCGAGCGCGACCACCGGCTCGCCGTTGAAGCGGGCGAAGGTGCGGCGGTCGGCGATGGTGTCGGTGACGGTACCGAGATCGTCGAGCCGGACCTCGCCGCCGCCGAACAGCGGGATCATGGTGCCGGCGAGATCGCCAAGCGTCTTGGCGCCGGCGAGCGTGCGGATCGCCTGGTCGTTCTTGCCGATCTCGGCGCGGCCGCCGGCGACGTCGACATTGGTGCCGCGCAGGCTCTGGCTGACATTGACCGCGGTCAGGCCCATCGCCTGCAGGCGATCGGGATCCAGCGAGACCAGGATCTCGCGCTCGACGCCGCCGATGCGCTCGACCTGGGCGACGCCGCGCACGCCTTGCAGCGCGCGCTTGACCACGTCGTCGACGAAATAGGAGAGCTGCTCCGGCGTCTTGCCGGGCGAGATCGCGGCATAGGTCACGATCGGCAGGCCGATGACGTCGACGCGCTGGATCAGCGGCTCGGTGACGTTCTGCGGCAGGTTGGAGCGCACGCGCGTCACCGCGTCCTTGACGTCGTTGAGCGCACGGTCCGTGTTGGTCTCGAGCGCGAACTGGATCGTGGTGACCGACAGGCCGTCGGTGATCGACGATGTGATGTGTCTGACGCCCTCGACGCCGGAGACCGCGTCTTCAACCGTCTTGGTGACCTGAGATTCGAGCTCGGCCGGCGCTGCGCCGAACTGCGATACCGCCACCGAGATCACGGGGATGTCGGCCGAGGGCAGCCGTGTGATCGCGAGCTTGGTGAAGGACACCCAGCCGAGGACCAGCAGGATGATCGAGAAGACGACCGACGGGAGCGGATTGCGGATCGACCATGCCGAGATATTGAGAGCCATCAGCGTACCCGCGTGCGATCGAGTTCATCGGCGAACATGGTCTTGATCTGGTCGCCGTCATGGAGCGAAGAGCCGGCGTCGGCCACGACGATTTCGCCGACCTGCAGCCCTTCCAGGATTTCCGTCGCGCTGTCGGACGACAATCCGACCCGCACCTTGCGTGTCTCGACGACATTGCCCTTGACGACCTGCACCGTGAGGTGATCGATCGCGGTCTTCGGGATCGAGACGCCGCAGCTTCGCTTGGCGTCGATCGAGGCGCGAGCGAACACGCCGACCTTGAGCGAGGGGTTGTTGGCGACGCTGATGCGGACCCGCCCGAGTTGCGTGGCGCGGTCGATCTCGGGTGCAACCAGCCGGACCCGCCCGATCAGGTCGGGCGCATCGTCGCGGCTGATCCGCACGGTGGCGCCGGAGGTGAGCTTGGACATGTGCACCGCCGGGACCTGGGCGTCGAGCTCGATCTCGTTGTTGACGGCAATGCGGAACATCGGACCGGCCTGCGGCGAGGCCGGCGCGCCGACGATGGTGCGGACTTCGGTGACAAGGCCCGGCGCGGGGGCTTTCAGCGAGATCGGGCCCTGCGGGCCGGGCCGCTGCGGCTGGCCCGGAATCTGCGGCGGCGCGGTCAGGCGCGCCAGCTCCTGGTTGTCGGCGACGATTGTGCCCTCGGTGACCAGGAGGTCGGTGACCCTGGATCCTTCCTGATCGGCAACGACCACCGCCTCGCGGCGCGGCACGAAGAAGCCGGTCACCCGCACCAGATCGGAGAAGCAGGCATTGGTCGACTTCGTCACGATGACGAGCGCCTCGCTTTGCGTCTCCTTCGGCTCGGGACGCTTGCGATGCTCGAACAGATAATAGCCGATGCCGAGCGCGGCGACGAACAGCACGGTTCCGGCCGGCTTGAGATATTCAGTCAAATTCATCGCCGGATCATCCTGACCTGGCTCACGGCCATCCGCGCGCGGCCCAAACGGAGCGCTTTTCTGACATGAAGCGGCGTCCCGCAAGGCTGCGGGACGCGCTTTGGAAACGAGACCTTACACGACATCACGACTTGTCACTGGCAATGGATTCGTCGTGCTCACTTCGATGCGGTGGTCTTGTTTTCCATGTTGACGACCTGCACGCGCCGGTTGGCCTCCGCCAGCGGCTGGTTCGGGTCCTTGAGCTTGCTCTTGCCGTAGCCGACGGTGACGAGATCGGTCGCGGAGATGCTGTACTTCTCGACCAGGTAGCGCTTGATCGAATCGGCGCGACGCTCCGAGAGGTCCTGGTTGTAGGCCTCGCCGCCGGCGGCGTCGGTATGACCGGCGACCACGAAGGTCGAGCCCTTCAGGTCCGGGCTGGTCAAGGCGCGGCCCAGCGCCTGCACCGAGGGCAGCGACTTGGCGCTGATATTGGCGGAGTTGTAGTCGAACGTAATCTCGAGATCGATGTTCGGCTTGTCCTTGGCGGCCAAGGCGATTTCCTCGCGCTCGGTCGACGACAGCGAACGCGTCGAGCGGCCGCGCACCGACTGGATCAGCTTGGAGTCGGTCGCGCTCGGTGCAGGGGCGGTCTGCGGACCGATCGAGAGGCCGCGCGTCAAGGGCTTCTTCGGCGCCGGCGCCAGCGCGCGGACGATCTCGTCCTCGGTGACATTCTTGCTGTTGCCGTCATCGCCCGCATATGCAGCCGAGGTCGGCAGCGACAGCGCGGCGCCGACCGTGACGATGGACAGAATCGCGGTAAGCCAATTTGCAGCCGATCTCATTCCCAGTCCCTCCTGCGCAGCCAGCTCACGTGCTCTCAAAATTCAAGCAACACGCCCCCGAAAAAGCCTGTTGCGGCATCCGCCCATTGGTCTTCCCAGGGCTGTTCAAGGTTCGAGCCTTGGACGGGGGCCCGACTCAAAAAAATACTAGCGCACTCCGTAGCTTGCGAATTCCTGAACGATGTTCGGATCCATCGCCTTGGCATTGGCGATGTCCAGCGCCCCCTCCTGGGCCGAGCCGTTGCGTTGCTTGGCAAGGCCGCGTCCGTAGAGCGAGGACGTCAGGCGCGGGTTGATCTTCAGGGCCGCGTCGAAATCGGCGATCGCATTCTTCACCGCGCCCGACTTGAGATTGACGAGCCCGCGGCTGTCCAGTGCATCGACGAAGTTCGGCCGCAGCCGCAGCGCCTCGTTGCAATCCTTCAGCGCGGCCTGGAGGTCGCCGACCACGGTGCGGGTCCAGCAGCGGTTGTTGAGGGCCTCGACGTCCTTCGAATTGATCCGGAGGGTGTCGTCGAAATCCTTGATGGCGAGGCTGTAGGCGCCCTTGCTGGCATAAACCTGGCCGCGGCGGTACAGCGCGTTCACGTCGTCAGGGTTGGCGGCAATCTTGGCGGTCAGGCTCTTGATCGTGGGATCGTCAGCCAGGGCGGCAGCGCTCGGCCCACCGTCCGTGCTCGGCGCCGGAACGGGATCAACCGGCTTCACCGGCGGTGGCGGCGGGGGCAGGGCGGCCTCGATCTGCGGCCTCGGGGTGGGAGCAGGCGCCGGCGCCGGTGCCGCGACTGGAGCCGCAGGGGCCGGAGGCGCAGGAGCCGCAGCCGCGCTGTCGGCCGGCTTCGGCGGCGGTGGTGGGGTCGGCGGTGCGGGAG
>NZ_JADYVO010000023.1:0-101552 GCF_020193825.1 Bradyrhizobium sp. NBAIM18 | reverse complement strand
TGAAGCTAATCCGCTGGTCCATCGCACAGCTCTCTCGCCAAGGCATCGGCTGATCCTCCCAGCCGATAGAGAACTGTTACCCATCCATCCGGTCTACTGTGTTACCCATCTATCCGGTCTGGACATCGCGCCACCTTCTCCCGCAAGGGGAGAAGGATGAAGTCCGTGCATCGATCAGCTGACATCATCCGCAACAACGCGCATCACACCGTCGCGCCTTGCGCTTTCGGCCGGCGCAGATGCTCGTCCAGCCGCGGCATGATCTCGACGAAATTGCAGGGGCGCGTGCGGTAGTCGAGCTGGGCCGCCAGGATGCCGTCCCAGCCGTCGCGGCAGGCGCCGGGCGAGCCCGGCAGGCAGAAGATGTAGGTCGCGCCCGCCACGCCGGCGGTGGCGCGGCTCTGGATCGTCGACGCCCCGATCTTGGCGTGGCTCAGCATGTGGAATGCGATCGAGAAGCCGTCCATGCGCTTCTCGAACAGCGGCTCGATCGCCTCCGGCGTGACGTCGCGTCCGGTGAAGCCGGTGCCGCCGGTGGTGATGACGACGTCGACGCCGGGATCTGCGATCCAGCGGCGGATCACGGCGCGGATCGCCTCGACATCATCGGTGACGATCTCGCGCGCGGCGAGATGATGGCCCGCAGCGGTGAGACGATCGGCGAGGGTCTGGCCGGACTTGTCGTCCGCAAGCGCGCGCGTGTCGGACACCGTGAGCACCGCAATGTTGAGCGGGATGAATTGTTTGGATTCGTCGATGGAGGCCATGTTGCGTCTTTCGTGTCCCGGACAAGGTGCGGCGCATCAGCGCCGCGCCGCAGAGCCGGGACCCACTTCAGAGGCTTGGGCAACCGGCAATATAGGCCCCGGCTCTGCAGCGCACCGCTGAAGGAGCGCTGCGCTGCGTCGGGGGCACGAGCCTTCCTTACAACGCCCCTGCACCGAACGTGTTGCAGGCCTGGACCGTGCCCTGCTGGTACCCGATCATGAACCATTGCTTGCGTTGCGCCGCCGAGCCGTGGGTGAAGGAGTCGGGCACGACGCGGCCGGTGGCCTGGCGCTGCAGCGTGTCGTCGCCGATCGCGCTCGCCGTGGTCAGCGCTGCCTCGATGTCGCCGGGCTCGAGGAAGTTCGGACGCTTCTTCGCCTCGCGGTTGACCCAGACGCCGGACAGACAGTCGGCCTGCAGCTCGACCTTGACCTGGAGCGCATTGGCCTCGGCCTTCGAACCGACCTGCTGTTGCAGCCGCGTCACGCGCGGAATGATGCCGAGCAGATTCTGGATGTGATGGCCGACCTCGTGCGCGATGATGTAGGCGGTGGTGAAATTGCACGCCGACTTGCCGGAGCAGCCGCGGAAGCGGGTCTCGACCTCGCGGAAGAAGGCGGTGTCGAGGAAGATGGTCCGGTCGGGCGGACAATAGAACGGCCCCATGGCCGATTGCGCCATGCCGCAGCGACCGCCATTGGTGGCGTTGCGGAACAGCACGATCTTCGGACCGGTGTACGACTGGCCGTTGGCCTGGAAGATCTCGCTCCAGCGGTCGTCGAGCTCGCCGAGGATGCCGGAGATCATGCTGCCCATCTCGTCGGTCGGCGCGCCGCGCTTGCCCGAGGAGGCCTGACGATCGGTCTGGTAGGTCGGCGCATGGCCGCCGCCGGAGAGGATCTCGGCGCCGCCGATCAGGATGCGGGGATCGATGCCGAAGGCGTAGCCGACCAGGCCGAGAATGATGATGGTGCCGATGCCGAGCCCGCCGCCGCCCATCGGCAGGCCGAACCCGCCGCCTCCGCCGCCGCCAAAGCCACCACCTTCGTCGCGACGATCCTCGATGTCGTCGCTGCGGCGGAAGTCATCGTAGCGCATGGCGGCCTTTCCCTTGGGGTCCCTGATTCAAGTTTCGACGGCGCACAGAAACGCGAAAGCTCAACGCGCCACATACGTAAAATTTCCGTTGCCTTTATCAATATCGTGGCCGGCAAAAATTGCCTAGTGCGACAGCCTGTCGATGCCAGCAAATTTTTCCGAGGGCCGAGCAGTTTTTTCCGAGAGAAATTTACGGCCTTTTTCCCGCCACGATCGATCCAGCGAGCCGCGCAAGTGCGAAATACACTGCAAAACAAGGGGAATGCGCACGACAACTCATGCACGAACGACGATGCGAGGACTGCTCACGAAAGCGGCGGATTAAGTCGATTTTTACTTTGCCCCTTCAATGTAACGGTCAGTCGGTTGTTTGGTCCCGCGTCGCCGACAGCGTCGCCTGAGTCAGAGTTCTTGAGTCATGGTAGAGTCGCGTCGCGGGGCGTCTGCAAGGGCGCCCCGCACAAATTTTGAGTCCCCTTCGCATCGCATCATCGTCGGCGATTGCGTCGCCGAGATGTCGAAGCTGCAGGCCGGCAGCGTCGACCTGGTGTTCGCCGATCCGCCCTACAATCTGCAGCTCAAGGGCGACCTCAAGCGTCCCGACGAATCCCATGTCGATGCCGTCAACGACGACTGGGACAAGTTCGACTCGTTTGCCGCCTACGACGATTTCACCCGCGCCTGGCTGCTCGCCGCACGCCGCGCCATGAAGCCGTCGGCAACGATCTGGGTGATCGGCTCCTATCACAACATCTTCCGCGTCGGCGCCATCATGCAGGATCTCGGCTTCTGGCTGCTGAACGACATCGTCTGGCGCAAGACCAATCCGATGCCGAATTTCCGCGGCCGCCGCTTCACCAACGCGCACGAAACCATGATCTGGGCCGCGCGTGACGAGAAAGCCAAGGGCTACACGTTCAACTACGAGGCGCTGAAGGCCGCCAACGAGGACGTGCAGGCGCGGTCCGACTGGCTGATCCCGCTCTGTACCGGCGAGGAGCGCCTCAAGGGCGCCGACGGCAAGAAAGTGCATCCGACGCAGAAGCCGGAAGGCCTGCTTGCGCGCGTGCTGCTGTCGTCGTCCAAGCCCGGCGATCTCGTCATCGACCCCTTCAACGGCACCGGCACCACCGGCGCGGTCGCCAAACGCCTCGGCCGCTCCTATGTCGGCTTCGAGCGCGACAAGACCTACGCCAAGGCGGCCGAAGCGCGCATCGCCAGGGTCGAGCCGTTGCCGGAAGAGAGCCTTGCCCCGTTCATGACCGCGCGCGAGGCGCCGCGCGTTGCGTTCTCCGAGCTGATCGAGCGCGGCATGATCATGCCCGGCACCAAGCTGTTCGACGCCAAGAAGAAGCTCGGCGCGTTGGTGCGCGCCGACGGCGCCATCATGCTCGGCGACAAGGTCGGCTCGATCCACCGCATCGGCGCGGTGGCGCAAGGCGCGCAGGCCTGCAACGGCTGGACCTTCTGGCACGTCGAGACCAAGAAGGGCCTCAAGCTGATCGACGAGCTGCGCGCCGAGATCCGCGCCGGCATGGCGGCGGAGTAGCTTCCTCCGCGTTCGTAGGGTGGGCAAACTCTCGCGCCGTGCCCACCATCTCTCCCGGACATGCAGATTTGGTGGGCACGCTTCGCTTTGCCCACCCTATGGCGTCTTGAATGAGGCGGCAGCCAGGACTAGATTCGCTCCATTAGCCCCCTCCCGACCGGTTGGGCTCCCATGCGACGACAGTCCGAGACATTGCTGCTGGTGCCGCTGCTGCCGATCTTCCTGATCGGGATGTTTCCGATGTTCCTGATCGCGCTGCTCGGGTTTTTCGGCCTGGCGCTGTTCGGCGTTCTCGTGATCTGCGTCGGGCTCGCCAGCAGCAACGAGGCGCACGATACTTTCAACCACGACGTTATCGTTCACGGCTATGCGCGCGGGTCAGAGCGCGCGGCGCGGGCCTCCGACATGCATCTCGCAGCGCGGCTCGGCCTGCGGCTGGAGGCCGTGGGCGCGGCCATGGTCGTCGCGGCGGCAATCGGCCTCTGTTACGCCGCCTGATCTGCGTAGCGCGCAGACACCGCCCGGCAAACTCGCCGGTTGCTCTCTCGAGCGAGGTTCAGGCAAGACAGGCTCGCCCAACGACGCCGCGTCCGCGCGGCAATACACACCGGGGAGATGCTTGATGCTCAAGTTCTATTTCAATGGATCACCGAACCCGACCAAGGTCGCGCTCTATCTCGAAGAATCCGGCCTGCCGTTCGAGCCGGTGAAGATCGACACCCGCAAGGGCGAGCAGTTCACGCCGGAATTCCTCAAGATCAATCCGAACGGCAAGGTGCCGGCGATCGACGATGGCGGCACCATCGTGTTCGATTCGAACGCCATCCTGCTCTATCTCGCCGAGAAGACCGGCAAATTCCTCCCCTCCAACCGCGCCGGGCTCTTGTCCTGGCTGATGTTCGTCGCGAGCGGCGTCGGGCCCTTTTCCGGTCAGGCCGTGCACTTCAAGCATTTCGCGCCGAAGGACCAGAACCACGACTACGCCCATAACCGCTATCAGTACGAGACCGACCGCCACTACAAGATCCTCGACGCTCACCTAAAGGACCGCCGCTACATGGTCGGCGACAGCTATTCGATCGTCGACATGGCGCTGTGGGGCTGGGCGCGGATGGTGCCGTTCAAGCTCGGCGACGACGCCTTTGCGCGATACCCGAATGTGAAGCGGCTGGTCGACGAGATCTCGGCGCGCCCGGCGGCGGCGCGCGCCATCGCCCTGAAGGACAAGTTCACCTTCAAGGCCGAGATGGACGACGAAGCGCGAGCCAACATGTTCAAGCACATGACGACCAAGGTGGCTTGATCGCGCCGCACCGCTATTCGAGGCCACGCGCATGCGCGTGGCCTCGATTGAGACTTTAAAGCGCGATGCGATCAGGATGAAGCGTCATCGCGCTTTAGGTTGTTGTTCAAGCATGATCTCTTCGGAAAAGCGCTGCACACTTTTCCGGATCATGCTTTAGGCGGCGTGGACCGAGCTCAGGAACTTGGCGACCTCCTGTTTCAACCGGTTGCTGTCGGCCGAGAGCGAGCGCGCCGCCGACAACACCTGCGAGGACGCCGAGCCGGTCTCGGAGGCGCCGCGCTGCACGTCGCCGATGTTGGACGAGACGAGCTGCGTGCCCTGGGCCGCCTGCTGCACGTTGCGGGAGATCTCCTGCGTCGCCGCGCCCTGCTGCTCCACGGCCGCGGCGACCGTTGAGGCGATCTCCGACAGCCGCTCGATGGTGCCGCTGATCTCCCGGATCGAACCGACCGACTCCTCGGTCGCGGCCTGGATGCCGGAGACCTGCTGGGCGATCTCGCCGGTGGCCCTTGCCGTCTGCTCGGCGAGCGCCTTGACCTCGGTAGCGACCACGGCAAAGCCGCGGCCGGCTTCGCCCGCACGCGCCGCCTCGATCGTGGCGTTCAGCGCCAAGAGGTTGGTCTGGCCGGCAATGGTGCTGATCAGCTCGACCACGTCACCGATCCGCGCGGCGGCCTTGGAGAGCGCACCGACGCGCTCGTTGGTCCGGCTCGCCTGACCGACAGCCTCGGTGGCGATGCGGGCGGATTCCTGCACCTGACGGGCGATCTCGGAGACCGAGGAGGAGAGCTCCTCGGTCGCAGAGGCGACCGCCTGCACATTGGCCGAGGCCTCCTGCGAAGCGCTAGCGACCTCTGTCGAGAGGTCCTGGGCGCGCGCGGCAGTCGTGGTCAACGTGCCGGCGGAGGCTTCGAGCTCGCCCGATGCCGACGACACCGTGTTGACGATCTCGCCGACGGCCTGCTCGAACTGATCGGCGAGCCTGGCCATGTCTTTCCTGCGGTTCTCGGCCTGCCGCGCCTCGAGTTCGGCCTGCTCGGCGCGCATGCTCTCGGTCTCGATCATGTTGTCCTTGAAGACCTGGATCGCCTTGGCCATGTCGCCGATCTCGTCGGCCCTGCCGCGGCCGGGAATCTCGACCTCGAGATTGCCGCCGGCAAGCCGCCCCATCGCCTGCGTCATCGAGGTCAGCGGACCGACGATGCTGCGGGCGATGAGGAAGGCGACGATGCCTCCGAACAGGATGGCGAGGCCGCCGGCGATCTCCTGCACGGTCGTCGTTCCCGCGATCACGGCCTCGGCGGTGGTGCGCGATGCCTGGTAGTCCTCCTTCAGCGTCGTTTCCGCCACCTTGAGCTTGCCGATGCTGTCGACGATGAGGGGCGCGAGGCTCTTGTGGTAGATCTCGTCCGCTTTAAGCATCGCTGCGGAGGTCGTCTCGAACGCCGTCTTGTAGGTTTCAAGCGAGGTCTTCACCGGCGCCAGCGTGGCGCGCAACGCCGCCGCCTGCGGGCTCTTTTCGAGTGCCCCGAGCCGTTGTAATGCCCTGTCGATGCTCGCCCTGAAGGTCGCAGGGCCCTGCGCATCGCGAAGGGCCAGAAAACGCCAGTTTACGATCCTCACGAGCAGGATTCGGGATTCGAGATCGGCGACGAGGGAGGCGGTATCTTCATCGACGGCGGCGCGCGCCACGTCGACGAGCTTGTTCGTCTTGGTGGCCAGGTCCTCGCCACTCGGCAGCAGCGTCGCCTTGCCCGTTCTCGTCTCGTTGACGGCGTCGCCGAGATTGTCACGCAGGCGTCGCATTTTCGCGATCTCGTCGATCAGGCCGTTGTAGAGAGCGCGCCGCTCCTCGGAGAGCGCCCCCAGAGCGCCGATCCGGAGCAGCTCGCTCGCCGCGGTCTCGCGCTCTTGCGCTTCCTTCATTGCGGACTCGCTGCCGTCGTAGACGTAGCGCAAATTGGCCCGCTGAATCGCCTGCAGATGGGCCGATATTTCCAGCACCCGCGCCGTGCTGTCCGAGAGGGCGGATTGTCTTGCGACCTGATCCTGCACGTCCCGCAAATTCCAGACGGCAACCACCGCCATCACGACACCCACCGCCACCAGGGCCATGAAGCCTGCGTACAGGCGTCCCCTGATCCGCAAACGAAATTTCGGCATTCCCACTGTCCACCCAGATGCATGTGAATTCGAGGGGCCGAACGACTCCGGCGATCGTCACGGCCACTCCGACAGCCGCACGCCGCACCCTGGCGGCCTACGCTGCACCGCGACACAATGGGGGACACTTCTTAATTGAACCTTCAAATTCCTCGCGCGCCCGATCTCGACCCGCACCAAATCTGCCGATTTTGGCGGCAGCTATGCAAAGCCGCATGCGAATCCGCTGTGCCATGCACGCCGATGCATGCTGTTCGTCAGGGGATGCCTATTGGGCGCCGGCCTGCTGCAACTTGCCGAGTGCATTTTCGACCACTTCCAGCGTGTAGGGCTTCTGGACCACCGGCGCGGAGGCCAATTGCTCGGGGATCGGCGCGCGCTCGCCATAGCCGGTCGCGAAGATGAAGGGCACCCCGATCTCCTTCAGCTTCTGCGCCACCTTGATGCTGCTCTCGCTGCCGAGATTGAGATCGAGCAGGGCAAAGCTCGGCCGCGAACGCTCGATCGAGCGCAGTGCCTGGTCGACGGTTGCGGCGGTGTCGACGTGGCGGGCGCCGAGGTCGAGCAGGATGACCTCCGCGGCCATCGCGATGATCAGGTTGTCCTCCACGATCAGGGCCGTGTCGGAAATCCGTGGACGGGCAGATTGCTGCTCCTCGATACGCATGGCGGCTCCCGCGATGGATGGGACGAGCTGGACGAAGTTGGGCGGAATGACGAACTTCGCCTGGACGCCCAGGAGGTCGAAACGGATCTCGGCATCGCCCTTGAGATCGAACGGCACCGACCGCTCGATGATGGTGGTGCCGAAGCCGCGCCGCGCCGGCGGCTGCACGGGCGGACCGCCGCTCTCCTTCCACTCGATGACGAGGCTGGAAGACGGGTCGAGGCGCCAGACCACCTCGACACTGCCGGTGGAATCGGCAAGCGCGCCGTACTTGGCGGAATTGGTCATCATCTCATGAACGACGAGCGCCAGCGTCGCGAACGCCTTTGGATCGAGCGCGACGTCCGGACCGCCCATCTTCACCCGGTCTGCGCGCGCACCGAGATAGGCGCCGGCCTCGGACTCGACCAGGGTGCGGAGCGCGACGGGTGCCCAGTTCAGGTTCGTGATCTGGTCGTGGGCGCGCGCGAGGGCCTGGATGCGGCCGCCGAGCACGCTGGCGAACTCCTCGATGCCGGTCGCAGTCTCCTTGCTCTGCGCCACCAGGGCGCGCACGAGGCTCAGGATGTTGCGGACGCGATGATTGAGCTCGGCGATCATCAGTTCCTGCCGCTCCTGTGCCCCGCGGCGCTCGCGCGCGGCGAGGTCGGACAGTTGCAGGATCACCTCCAGCAGCGTGACGCGCAGGCTCTCGGCGATGCGGATATCGGCCGCCGACCACGGCTTCGACTGCCCCGCCACCGTTTCCTGCCATAGCTCGAAGCTCTTGCGCGGGGTGAGACGCGGCCCGTGCGGCCCTTCGTCGTGGACCTTGTTGGGATCGGCGGCCCATTTCACCGATCGCGTGACTTCGCGGCGGAAGAAGATCAGGCAATCGCGCGGGGTCCGCGAGATCGGGATGGCGAGAAAGCCCGCCGCGCGGTCACGGAAGGCCTGGCCGGCGGCGTAGACCTGGGCGATCTCGGCGCTGGCGAAGATCCGGCCCGGCGAAGTCCGGTTGATGAAGGCGACGAGATCCTTCACCTCGTCTTCGGTCGGGGTCTCGCCCTCGAGCGCGATGGTGTTATCGGACCAGACTGCGACGCCGTCGCACTCGATCATCTTGCGGTAGTCGCCCAGGAAATCGACGATCGCCCGCCGGCTGTGGTCGTGCGAGGCCGCGATCTCGATCAATCGCTCCTGGACCTGATGCGCGCGGGCCTCATAGGCGACGTCACCCTCGCGCTCGCGGCCTTCCACGATCCACGAGAACATCTGACCGAACAGCTCGGAGGCCGTGCGTTTGTCGAACGAAATGTAACGCGGCGAATAATGGTGGCAAGCAAACAGGCCCCACAGCTTGCCGTCACGCAGGATCGACACCGACATGGAGGCGGCAACGCCCATGTTACGCAGATACTCGATGTGGATCGGCGACACCGAGCGCAGCACGCTCATCGACAGGTCGAGCAGTCCCGCATTGTGCGTGGCCGTGGACATCAGCGCGGCAGGCCGCGCGTCGACGTCGGCGATGATGCGCAGCCAGTTGCGCTGATAGAGCGCGCGCGCTTGCCTTGGGATGTCGGATGCAGGGTAACGCAGGCCGAAAAAGGATTCGAGCCCGGCCTCCGCCGTCTCGGCGATCACCTCGCCGGACCCGTCCGGGTGAAACTGATAGACCATGACGCGGTCGAAGCCGGTCAGCACCTTGAGCTGACGCGCCGCCTCGCGCGCCAGATCGGCCATTCCGCGCGTCTTGCGGATCCGTTCGAGCATCAAGCGCACAAGCTCGCCGGAATTGACGCCGGGCTCGTCGACGCTCGGCTCCGCCTCGATGATCAGATAGACGCCGGAGAGATGAATCGAAAGATCGAAGAGTGGCTTGCCGGGCTGCAGCTCGACGCCGAACAGGCGTTCGGTCGCATCCGGACCGCCGAGATGATCGACCCGGCTGCGGATCGTTTCAACCGCCGCCCCGGAGATCACGCCCGACAGCGGCCGCTGCAGCAGGTCGGCAACATCCGTTCCAAGGAAGCTCTCGACGTTGTCCGACGCCATGCAGATCGTGAAATCCGAGAGCACGGCCAGCAGGAAGCCAAACGGCTGCACGCTGCCAGGAATGTGGATCGGCTCGCGATCGCAATTGGTGAGATTGACGGCCTGGTTCATGACCGGTCCGCCGCCTGCTCGAATGCGGCGAAGGCGATGTGGGCCGCCGCGATCGCCTCGTCTTCATCCCAACGCTCGTCGATTGCAAGCTTCGCCAGGAAACTTTGCCAAAACCGCCTGCCGGTGCCGTGACTGAGATAGGCGACAGCTTCGCGGATGCGCGGATTGGCGGAATCCGCGACCATCTTCAGCAGGAATTTTGCCCCGAGACGGGAGCCTTCGAGCACATACATCGTGCCCAGCACGCCGCTGCGCGTCAGTGGGGGTACCGACACCAGCCTCGGCACCGCGCTGCCGAGGCGCTCGAGATCAGCCAGGATTGCCACGCTTCGCGACCGCTCCGGCCAGTCCGGGAAAGCCCTGCTGACGTTGGCCTCGACGAGTGCCGTCTCGAGCGGCAGCAAGGCGCCGGCGCTGGCTTGCAGAAAGCGCCGATAGCCGGAGAGCTCGGTCAGATCGAACGCCGATAGCTGCGCGTCGAGGTCGCGGTGCGCGGCCGACGTTGCGTCTCTTAGTCGTTCGCGCAGTCCGGAGAAGCTGCGGCCTCCCTGCGTTGAAACGTCCGAAGCCCCAGCCAGCATGAAATTCCCGAGAACGCAGGTTGCCGCGGGCGCGGCGCGCCCGGCAACCGAGGGAACGCCGGCGGCACGCAATAGTTCCGCCGGCCTTGGCACGGCGAGAGGCGAGACATCGGGGGTCCACTCCGTTCATTTCCGCCGAACCGGCTTTCTGAGCTCGTGCTCGATCTCGCTCCGGGACATCCCGAAATCCTGAAGCTCGCGTTCGGTCATGGCCGCGAGCTGGCAGCGGACCCGAGACCGCTCGCGCCGGGCCTGCATGAGTTCCAGCAGCGCCCGGCAGGCCCGCACAAACATCGCGGGCCGTGACGAACAGGAGCGGCCGGTGGACGCGACCTCGTCCAAGCCGTTAGCCCGCGGCCCTCGCGGGGGCTTGCGGAAACGGGCCGAGCGCCTTCTCGGTCAGCATGGAGTCGCAGTACTCGCGAATCTCCTTGATCCTGCCGTCCTCCAGGCGAAACACGAGGCAATAATCGTTGTCGTAACGCGCGCCCTCGGGCGTGACGTTATCGCCCTTGGCTTCGACCACCACGATGTCGCCATCGGCGATGAAGCGATGGGCGACGGTACGCGTGCGGTCGCGCAACCGCGTGCGGACATAACCGTGCAGATCCTTGAGGATCGCCTCCTTGCCGGCAAAGGTGCGCGACCAGGTATATTGCCCGGTGACGACCCATTTGGCGTCGTCGGCGAGACTTGCGCTGAACAGGGCGCGGTCGCGCGCGGCGGGATCGGGATTGGCGGCCGCGGCAAAGATATCCTGCAGCAGTTTCTTGTTGGCGCTCGCGTTCATGGCGGCATCTCCTCGTGGTGACAACGCGGAAATCATCGCCGGGCCAACGTCATTCTTCAAATCGATAGGAAATATGATATCTATTCACCTCATGAATTTGAAAACGCTCGACCTCAACCTATTGACCGCGCTCGACGCATTGCTCCGCGAAACCAATGTCAGCCGCGCGGCCCTGAGGATTGGCCTGTCACAGCCGGCCACGAGCCACGCATTGCAGCGCCTGCGCGACATCTTCGGTGACCCGCTGCTGGTGCGCACGGGCGTACGGATGGAGCTGACGCCGCGGGCGCTGGCCCTGCGTGCGCCGCTGGCGCAGGCGCTCGACCAGGTCCGCGGGCTGTTCGTGCCCGATGACTTCGATGCCGCGCGCAGCGAGCGGCAGTTCCGCCTGATGATGCCTGATCTCGCGGTCGAGCTGTTGATGCCGCCCTTGATGGCGAAAGTGACGCGCCTTGCCCCCAACGTCCGCATCGACGTGGTGCCGTGGCGGGGACCTGCGATCTTCCACGCCGAGTTCGCCCGCACCATCGACCTCGTGATCTCGATCGGCAATGCCTTCAAGGGCTTTCATCGCCAGCTGCTCTACACCGACAGCGACGCGCTGGCGGTGCGGCGCGGCCATCCCGTCGGAGCGAAGCTGAAGCGGCGCGAGGCGTTCCTGGCCGCCCGCCATGTCGGCGTGATCATCCGCGGCCACCCGCAGGATCTCATCGACACCTGGCTGCGAGCCAAAGGCATCGAGCGACATATCTCGCTAGTCGTGCCGGGCTATCTCGAAGCCTTGCACGTCGCAGCAAGAACCGATCTCGTCGCCTTCGTGCCGCGCCGGCTGATCGCCGCGCTGTCGAAGCAACTCGGCCTCGTCACGGTGACGCCGCCGTTCGATCCCGGGATGGACGAGCAGTTCATGTTCCATCCGACACGCGCGCAGATGGACCCCGGCTCGATCTGGCTGCGGCGGCTGATGCTGGAGACAGGGCGGGAGCTGGAGCAAGCCAGGCGGAAACTCCCGTAGCAAGCTCTCGTAGGGTGGGTTAGCCGAAGGCGTAACCCACCACTTTGGTTTCCGCAGCGACAGAAGAGGTGGGTTACGCTGCGCTAACCCACCCCACAACAGCTGCGCTCCTACGCCTTCTGCGCCGCCATTACCTTGCTCACCGCGGGGCGATCGGACATGCGCTTGAAGTGATCGGCGATCTTCGGCGTCGCATTGATGTCGACGCTGTCGCCTTCGAGCCAGGTCGAAAGCGTATGGAGATAGGGATCGCAGATCGTGTACTGATCGCCCATCACCCACGGTCCCTTGAACATCTTCTGCTCGATCAGCTTGAAGCAGGCGCCCATGGTCTTCGGCACCATCGCCTTCATGTCGGCGAACGAGCTCTCCTCCGTCGCCCAGCGCGCGCCGCGCATCTTGTGGGCGTGGTTGATGTGCACGGTCGAGCAGAGATAGGAGTTGAACGACTGCACCTGGGCAAAGTCGAAGGGATCGTCGAGCGGCGCGAGCTTCGCCTTGGGGAAGGTCTGCGCGAGATAGGCCAGCATCGCCGGCGTCTCGGTCAGGACGCCGCGGTCGGTGACCAGCGCCGGCACCCGGCCCTTTGGGTTGATGGCGAGATAGTCCGGGCTGTTCTGCTGGTTGTCCTTGAAGCTCAGCCGCTCAGCCGTGTAGTCGGCGCCGGCCTCTTCCAGGGTGATGTAGGTGGCAAGCGCGCAGGTGCCGGTGGCGTAGTAGAGCTTGAGCATGTCGGACCTCATGGGGAAAACCGGAGGTTAACGGTCCTCCGCCGCGCCGTCCATAGGCGGCCTGTTCGCAGTTGCCCACGGCCGCCCGGCTGTGCCAAGACGCCTCCATCGGAGGGGTTTTCTCATGACGGTACTCATCGCCGGTGGCGGCATCGGCGGGCTCACGCTTGCGCTCAGCCTGCATCAAATCGGCGTTCCCGTGAAAGTGTTCGAGAGCGTCGCGAAACTGAAGCCGCTCGGGGTCGGCATCAACGTGCTGCCGCATGCGGTGCGCGAGCTGATCGAGCTCGGCCTGCTGGACAAGCTGGACGCCAGCGGCGTGCGGACGCGCGAGCTCGCCTATTTCTCCAAGCACGGCAAGCCGATCTGGAGCGAGCCGCGCGGCCTGGAGGCCGGCTACAAATGGCCGCAATTCTCGATCCATCGCGGCACGCTGCAGCAGATCCTGCTCGACACCGCGCTCGAGCGGCTCGGCCGCGAAAACATCCTCACCAGCCACCATCTGACCGGCTGGACCGAGACGGCGGGCGGCGTGCGCGCCGACTTCGTCGACAGGGCGACCGGCAAGGCCGCCGGCACTTACGAGGGCGCGATCCTGATCGCCGCCGACGGCATCCATTCCGCCGCGCGCGAAAAGCTCTATCCGAACGAAGGCCCGCCGATCTGGAACGGCCGCATCCTCTGGCGCGGCGTCACGCCGGCCAAAGCCTTCCTCACCGGCCGCAGCATGATCATGGCCGGCCACGAGATCCTGAAATTCGTCTGCTATCCGATCTCGAAAGAAGCGGACGCCAACGGCAACCACCAGATCAACTGGGTCGCCGAGCGCCACATGCCTCCGACCTATCAGTGGCGGCGCGAGGACTATAACCGCACCGCGCGGCTGGAAGAATTCCTGCCCTGGTTCGAAAGCTGGACGTTCGACTGGCTCGACGTGCCCGCCCTGATCAGGAACTGCCCGCACGCCTACGAATATCCGCTGGTCGACCGCGATCCGGTGTCGCAATGGACCTTCGGCCGCGTCACGCTGATGGGCGATGCCGCGCATCCGATGTACCCGATCGGCTCGAACGGCGCCTCGCAGGCGATCCTCGACTCGCGCGTCATCACCCGCGAGATCCTGGCGCACGGTCCGACGCAGGCGGCACTGCTCGCCTATGAAGCCGAGCGGCGACCCGCGACCACGGACCTCGTCCTGCTCAACCGCAAGAATGGTCCCGAGCAGGTGATGCAGCTGGTCGAGGAGCGCGCGCCAGACGGGTACAAGGTCGTCACCGATGTCCTATCGCAGCAGGAGCTGGAAGACATCGCCGCCAACTACAAGCGCGTTGCGGGATTTCAGGTCGAGGCGCTGAATGCGAAGCCGCCGATCGTAAGCAAGGACGCGCGCGCTGGGGCGTGAGGGTCTGGTCAATTATCTCGCGACTCGCGCTTCGCTTCACCTCTCCCCGTAAGAACGGGGAGAGGGAGCGAGAGCGCGGTGCCCGCCTCACTTCACCACCCTCGCCGCCTCCAACAATCGCTCGCTGGCGCTTGCCGTCGCCAGCACGGTGCCGTCCTCTGCCATCAGCTTGGCTTCGACGAAGGCGATGGTCTTGCCGAGCTGCGTGACCCTGGCTTCGCCGGTGATCGGACCGGGCTTTGCGGGTGCCAAAAAATTCACGGTCATGCTGATCGTGGTGGTGTAGAGCCGGCCCTCGCTCATCACCAGCACCGCCGGACCCATGGTGTCGTCGAGCATAGCCGAGAGCATGCCGCCCTGGATGAAGCCCGCGGGGTTGCAGAACTCCGGCTTGCCGTCGAAGCCAAGCTTGATCCAGCCCTCCTCCGGGCGGGCATCGAGCAGGCGCCAGCCGAGCAGCTCGGCGCATGGGGGCCTTGGGAAGTTATCGAGCGCGGTCTTGACCATGCGAGATCTCCTTTGCCCCGCTGTTAGCGCAAGACTGCTGACAGCCTGCTGTCAGCAGGATCATGCTCTAGAAACCCAATCCATGCGCGATGACCTTGCGCATGACATTCGGCAGCGCTTCGCCGGCCAGGGTTGCGATCGGCACCCAGCGCATGCCCTCAGGGGCGCGGGTGCGGGCTTCCACCTTCGCGGTGTAGACCACCAGCTCGAGCGGAAAATGCGTAAAGACGTGGGTGACGACGCCCACCTTGCGCTGCCAGCGCGACAGCCCCTTCAGCTGCGGCGCCTGCTGCTTCGCCGTTGCATCGTCCTGGCCGGCGAGCCAGTCCGAGCACGGCACCTCCGTCATGCCGCCGAGCAACCCCTTTTCGGGCCGCGAGCGGACGAGCAGCTCGTCGCCGCGCGTGACCACGAAGGCGGCGCCGCGCCTGAGCGTCCCGCTCTTCTTCGGTACCTTGCGCGGGAACGTCTCCTGGGTGCCCTGCGCGCGTGCCGTGCAGTCCTCTGTGAACGGACACAGCGAGCAGGCCGGCTTCTTCGGCGTGCAGATCGAGGCGCCGAGATCCATCAGCGCCTGCGCGCTGTCGCCGGCGCGAGACTCCGCCAGCAGCGTCGCGGCCAGTTGCTGGATGAGCGGCTTGGCTTGCGGCAGCTCCTCCTCGACCGCGAACAGCCGCGACACCACGCGCTCGATATTGCCGTCGATCGGCATGGTGCGGCGGTCGAACGCGATCGCCGCAATCGCCGCCGCCGTGTAGGGCCCGATCCCCGGCAGTGCGCGCAATCCCTCCTCGGTATCCGGAAACACACCGCCATGCTCGCGCGTCACCGCGACCGCGCAGGCATGGAGGTTGCGTGCGCGCGAGTAATAGCCGAGCCCGGCCCACATCCGCAGCACGTCGTCCTGCGAAGCCTGGCCGAGCGCTGTGACGTCGGGCCAACGCGCGACGAATTTTTCGAAGTACGGGCCGACCGCCTTCACGGTGGTCTGCTGGAGCATGATCTCGGAGAGCCATACGCGATAGGGATCGGACGCCTCGCCCGGCGCGGCGCGCCAGGGCAGCCGGCGGCGATGGCGGTCGTACCATTGCAGGAGCGCGAGCGGGCGCGATGAGGTCTCCGGCTGAGAAGGTTCCGGCTTCGGCTTGCGTGCGGATCTGGGGCTCATTCCTCACTGTAGCGGTAATGCAATGGCCCCTCCACGTCATGCCCGCGCTCGTCGCGAGCATCCACGTCTTTCTTCGCAGGAAGAACGTGGATGGCCGGGCCTCCGCCTCGCCGAAGCGGCTTCGGCCGCGCAGGCGGGACAAGCCCGGCCATAACGGGCATCGGGGTCTGTGGCCCGACGTCCGAAGTGCTATAAGGCCCCATGTCCAAATCCGGCCCCATCTTCAAGCCCGGCCCCGTCAGCGCCAAACCGCTCGGGATCCTGCTCGACGACGTCTTTGCCGAGGCCTATGCCAAGCAGGGCTTTGCGGCGCGCGAGCTGGTGACGCGGTGGGCACAGATCGCGGGGCCGGAGATCGCGGCCCATGCCGAGCCGCTCAAGATGCAATGGCCGCGGCCGGTCGAGGGTCAGCCGCAGGAGCCGGCAACCCTGGTGCTACGGGTCGAGGGGCCGATGGCGCTGGAGATCCAGCATTCGGCCGACGTGATCCTGGAGCGGGTCAACCGCTTCTTCGGCTGGAGCGCGGTCGGCAAGCTGGCCTTCCGCCAGGCGCCCCTGTCGCGGCCGCGGGCCCGGAAGCGGCCCGGCCCACCCGACCCCAAGGCCGTCGCCAAGGTGGCGGAGAACCTGACCGAGATCGAAGATGAAGAACTGAAGACCGCGCTGGCGCGCCTCGGGGCCGCCATCAAGCGAAATTGAGCCTCATTCCGCGGCCAAACTGGACCTGTCCGTAGCGCCCGCCATTGCCTCAAACGACGTTTCAAGCTAGCGACAGGCCGTCCGAGCAGGAAACCTTGACCCGTCCTTTGGGCGAACCTTGCCAATCCCGGGAGCCGACCTTGATCATCACCCGCCGCGCCTTCACCACGATGCTGTCGCTGACCGGGCTTGCCGCGTTCGCCGGGCTCTCGCCGCTGCGGTTCATCACGGAAGCGGTGGCTCAGTCGGCCGCCGACGTGGCCAAGCCGGTGTCTCTGCCCGACATGGCGCTCGGCCCGAAGGATGCCGCCGTCACCATCACCGAATACGCCTCGATGACGTGCCCGCACTGCGCCGCCTTCAACGAGCAGGTGTTCCCGAAGATCAAGACGGAATACATCGACACCGGCAAGGTGCGTTACATCTTCCGCGAGTTCCCGCTCGACATCAAAGCCGCCGCCGGCTCGATGCTGTCGCGCTGCATCGCCAAGGACGATGCGCCGAAATACTTCGCGGTCACCGACATGCTGTTCCGCCAGCAGAATGACTGGGTGATGAAGAACACCACCGAGACCCTGACGCGGATCGGCAAGCAGGCCGGCCTCACGCAAGCGCAGGTCGAGGCCTGCCTGAAGGACCAGGCGCTGCTCGACAAGATTGCCGCCGACCAGAAATATGCCAGCGACGTGCTCAAGGTGGATTCGACGCCGACCTTCTTCATCAACGGCGAGAAGATCAAGGGCGACACCTCGTTCGAGGAGTTCGCCAAGAAGATCAACCCGCTGCTGAAGAGCTGATTCGCTCGTCAAGATCCTGATTCGCATCTCGAAAGCCGTATCTTTCCCGGCATAAATCCCTTGGGAAAAGCGGCTTTCGCCGGTTGCCCTCGCGGCGCACCGCGGCCATTGTCCAGCCGCATGAGGCGCCTCGCGCGACTCACCCAGACAGCGACATTGCCTTCCATGGTATTGTCCCGGCAGGGGGATTCGCGCCTGCCAACAGAGATGCGTGCTTATGAAAATCACCCGCCTGCGCCTTCACGGCTTCAAGTCCTTCGTTGAGCCAACGGACTTCGTCATCGAGCCCGGCCTGACCGGCGTGGTCGGCCCCAACGGCTGCGGCAAGTCCAATCTCGTCGAGGCGCTGCGCTGGGCGATGGGCGAGACCTCCTACAAGTCGCTGCGCGCCGCCGACATGGACGCGGTGATCTTCGCCGGCTCCGGCAACCGTCCCGCGCGCAACCACGCCGAAGTGACGATGACGATCGACAATGCCGATCGCACCGCGCCGGCGGCGATGAACGACAGCCAGATCCTCGAAATCTCCCGCCGCATCGAGCGCGAGGCGGGCTCGGTCTACCGCATCAACGGCCGCGACGTGCGCGCCCGCGACGTGCAGATCCTGTTCGCGGACGCCGCCACCGGCGCACGCTCGCCCGCCCTCGTTCACCAGGGCAAGATCGGCGAGATCATCCAGGCCAAGCCCGAGCAGCGCCGCCGGGTGCTGGAAGATGCCGCGGGCGTTGCCGGCCTGCATGCCCGCCGTCACGAGGCCGAGCTGCGGCTGAAGGCGGCCGAAACCAACCTCACCCGCGTCGAGGATGTGATCGGCCAGCTCTCCGGCCAGATGGAAGGCTTGAAGAAGCAGGCTCGCCAGGCCGTGCGCTATCGCGAGGTCGCCGCCAAGGTCCGCAAGGCCGAAGCCACGCTGTTCCACCTGCGCTGGGTCGGTGCCCATGCCGACGTCAACGAATCCGGCCAGACCCACGATCTCGCCGTGCGCGAGATGGCCGAGCGCACCCAGCACCAGGCCGAAGCCGCCCGCATCCAGGCGATCCGCGCCGCCGAGATGCCGGCGCTGCGCGATGCCGAAGCGCGCGCCGCGGCCGGCCTGCAGCGCCTGACCAATGCCCGCGAGCAGCTCGACCGTGAGGAAGAGCGCGCCAAGGAGCGCGTCACCGAGCTCGAGCGCCGCCTTGCCCAGTTCGAGGGCGACATTTCCCGTGCTCAGCAGCAGACCATGGATGCCGACGTCGCGCTGCAACGGCTCGACGCCGAAGACGCCGAGCTGAAGGAAGAGATCAAGTCGCGCGTCGAGAAGCGCTCCGGCGTCGACGAGCGCGTCGCCGAGGCCGAGGCGGTGCTGACCGAAACCGAGCAGCGCTTCGCCGAGCTCACCACCGCACTCGCCGACCTCACCGCCAAGCGCAACCAGCTCGAAGCCAACGTCCGCACCCATCGCGACAAGCTCGCCCGGCTCGATCAGGAGATCGCGAGCGTCGCCGCGGAAGAGCAGAAGCTCACCGAGGCAACCGGCGGCTTCGGCGATCTCGACGAGCTGACCGCGCTGGTCGAGACGGCGGAAGGGACGCTGGCCGCCTCCGAAGCTGCGGCGCAGGCCAGCGAAGCGGCGCATGTCGCGGCACGCCAGACGCTGGAATCCTCGCGCTCGCCGCTGGTCGAGGCCGACAAGCGCGTGCAGCGGCTCGAGACCGAGGCGCGCACGATCTCCAAGATCGTCAACGGCGAGACCAAGAATCTGTGGCCGCCGATCATCGACGGCATCACCGTCGACAAGGGCTTTGAAAAGGCGATCGGCGCGGCACTCGGCGACGATCTCGATGCGCCGATCGATCCGTCCGCGCCGATGCGTTGGACCAATGTCGGATACACTGAGGGAGATCCGGAGCTGCCCGAAGGCGCCGTTCCGCTCTCCAACCATGTGCAGGCGCCGGCCGAGCTGGCGCGTCGCCTCGCGCAGATCGGTGTCGTCCCGCGCGAGCGCGGCGCCGAGCTGGTGTCGCAGCTCAAGACCGGCCAGCGGCTGGTCTCGCCTGAGGGCGACGTCTGGCGCTGGGACGGTTTTGTCGCCGCAGCACATGCCCCGACTGGCGCCGCCCGGCGCCTCGCCGAACGTGCCCGCCTCGTCGACATCGAGAACGAGCTGGAGCAGGCCCGCATCGACGCGCAGATCAAGCGTCAGGCGCTGGAGAACGCCGAGTCCGAGCTGCAGATGGCGGCCAGCACCGAAGGCGCCAGCCGCGAAGCCTGGCGTGCCGCCCAGCGCGAGCTGAACGTCGCGCGCGAGCGCCACGCCAATGCCGAGCGCGAGATCAGCCGCCATGCCGCGCGCAAGGCGACGCTGTCGGAAGCGCACAGCCGGCTTGCCGCCGACCGCGCCGAAGCCGAGGCCGCTTACGAATACGCCCAGGCCGGCATCGGCGAGCTGCCGTCGAGCGAGGACACCGAGACCCAGCTCGGCGCCGTCCGCAGCGATATCGAAGGCCGCCGCCGCATGGCCGCCCAGGTCCGCGCCGAGGCGCAGGCGCTGGCACGTGAGGCCGAGCTCGCTGACCGCCGCGTGCAGGCGATCCTCGCCGAGCGCACCGAGTGGCAGAACCGCAAGGAGAGCGCGACCTCCCACATCGACACCATCCAGGCCCGTATCGCCGAGCTCACGATCGAGCGCAGCGAGCTCGAAAACGCCCCGGCCGTGTTCGCCGAGAAGCGCAGCGCGCTGATCACCGAGATCGAATACGCCGAGAACGACCGCCGCATGGCCGCCGACGCACTTGCCACCGCGGAAACCGCAATGGCCGAGACCGACCGCGTCGCCAAGCTGACGCTCGAGGCGCTCTCCAGCGCCCGCGAGGCCACCGCCCGCGCCGAGGAGCGCATGGAAGGCGCCCGCCGCCGGCTCGAGGACATCGAGCGCGAGATCCGCGACATGCTCGAGGTCGAGCCGCAGGCCGTCGCCGGCCTTGCCGAGCTCGAGCCCGGCGCCGAACTGCCGCCGCTGCACGAGATCGAGGAGGACCTCGAGAAGATGCGCCGCGACCGCGAGCGCCTCGGCGCCGTCAATCTGCGCGCCGAGGAAGAGCTGCGGGAGGTCGAGACCCAGCACACCGGCCTTGTCACCGAGCGCGACGACCTGGTCGAGGCCATCAAGCGGCTGCGCCAGGGCATCCAGAGCCTCAACAAGGAAGCGCGCGAGCGGCTCCTGACCTCGTTCGACGTCGTCAACGACCACTTCAAGCGCCTGTTCGTCGAGCTGTTCGGCGGCGGCGAAGCCGCGCTGCACCTGATCGAGAGCGACGACCCCTTGGAAGCCGGCCTCGAAATCATCGCCAAGCCGCCGGGCAAGAAGCCGCAGACGCTGTCGCTGCTCTCGGGCGGCGAGCAGGCGCTGACCGCGATGGCGCTGATCTTCGCGGTGTTCTTGACCAACCCCTCGCCGATCTGCGTGCTGGACGAAGTCGACGCGCCGCTCGACGACCACAACGTCGAACGGTACTGCAACCTCCTGCACGAGATGACCGGCTCGACCGACACGCGCTTCATCATCATCACGCACAACCCGATCACGATGGCGCGGATGAACCGCCTGTTCGGCGTCACCATGGCCGAGCGCGGCGTGTCGCAGCTGGTGTCGGTGAGCCTCGCCGAGGCCGTGGACATTCTCGACCAGAACGTGGCGTGATAGCTCGATCGCGCCACACCCATTGCGTCATCATCCGCCTTGTGCGCAAATTGCGCACTGGTGCGGACTGATAGTACGCCGCGGCTTCTCGGTTAACGGCACTGTCTCGGAGTACTGGATGCCCCGCCTTCGCGGGGCATGACTGCGGATGATGATCTCCCCCACCCTTCCCGCCGAACTGAAAGCCGCCCTCGACGGCAAGCTGCAGGGCTTCTCTCGCAGCGACGCGGCCCGGCGCTCGCAGAAGATCTCGACTACGTATCGCGCCGGCGGCACCTCCGGCACGATCAAGTCGGACGCAGATGCGCTCGCTTATGCGCTGGCGCGCATGCCTGCGACCTACGCGGCGGTGGCGGCGAGCCTCAATGCGCTCACCGAGATCGCGCCTGATCTCGCCCCCGAAACATTGCTCGACGTCGGCGCCGGTCCGGGCACCGCCAGCTGGGCCGCCGCGGAAGCCTTTCCGTCGCTACAGGATTTTACCCTGCTCGATGCCAACGCCACGCTGAGCCGGCTCGCGCTCGAACTGGCACACGGCAGCTCGCGATTGGCGGAGTGCCGTTATCTGCCCGGCGATGCCGGCGGCAACCTCACTGAGGTCTCACAGGCCGATCTCGTCATCGCCAGCTACATCATCGGCGAGCTCAGCGAGGCCGATCAGCGCAAGCTGACCGAGGCGATGTGGGCCAGGGCGCGCCATGCGCTGGTGGTGATCGAGCCCGGCACGCCCGCCGGCTATGCCCGCATCCTCGCCGTGCGGCAGCAGCTGACCGCAGCTGGCGCTTTCGTCACCGCGCCCTGCCCGCACGAAAGGCCGTGCCCGCTCATCGCGCCCGACTGGTGCCATTTCAGTCAGCGCCTGCCCCGGTCGCAGGCGCACCGGCAGATCAAGGGCGCCGAGGTCCCGTTCGAGGACGAGCGCTTCATCTACGTCGCCCTGACCCGCACCTCGCCCGCGAGCCGCGCCGCGCGCGTGCTGGCACCGCCGGAGATCGGCAAGGCCGAGATCGCGGCCAAGCTTTGCACGGAGGCTGGGGTTGCGCCGGCAAAAGTCCCGCGGCGGGACAAGGCGGCCTATGCCGAGGCCCGGCGCTGGCGCTGGGGCGATGCCGTCATGTCCGAAAGTTAATTTCGCTGGCCGTGCCTGCCTTGAACTCGGACGGTTCCTGATTCGACCAAGTCTTACCTCCCTCCGCGCCGGGCTCTCATCCTGCATCAATTTCGTCTACCCTAGCGCCCGCCATCTTCCCTCTTCAGGAGTTCTCCATGTCGACCGGCTGGATCGTTCTCGGCGTCATCGTCGTCCTCGCGCTGATCGCTTTCAGCGCCTACAACCGCCTGGTGGCGCTGAGCCAGCGTGTCGGCCAGGCCTTTGCCGACATCGACGTGCAGCTCAAGCAGCGTCACGACCTGATCCCGAACCTGGTCGAGACGGTGAAGGGCTACGCCTCGCACGAGCGCGGCACGCTCGACGACGTCATCAAGGCGCGCAATTCGGCGATGTCGGCACAGGGTCCGGCGCAGGTGTCCGCGGCCGAGAACCAGCTCTCCGGCGCGCTCGGCCGGCTGATCGCGCTGTCGGAGGCCTATCCCGACCTCAAGGCCAACGCCAATTTCCAGCAGCTCGCGTCCGAGCTCTCCGACCTCGAAAACAAGATCGCGGCGAGCCGCCGCTTCTTCAACAACGCGGTGCAGGAATACAATACCGGCATCCAGCAGCTGCCCGCCGCCTTGTTCGCGGGCATGTTCGGCTTCACCAAGAAGGACTTCTTCGATCTCGGCGCCAGCCGCACCGAGGTCGAGACCGTGCCGCAGGTGAAGTTCTGATTTGAGCCGATAGGCCGGCAGGGCATCGCGTCATGGCCGCGTATGGTCTCTACACGCACATCGCCTCGAACAAGCTGCGTTCGATGCTGCTGCTCGCCGGCTTGTTCGCGCTGGTCTATGTGCTGGTCTATGCCGGCGCGCTGGTGGCCGAAGTGTTCATCGACGACAGTGAGACCGCCGCGTACTATCTGAGACACGCCTTCTCGGACCTGCTCAAGGCCGCGCCCATTGCAACGGTCGTGGCGGCGGTCTGGATCGTGATCGCCTATTTCTTTCACCAGTCGATGATCGATGCCGTGACCGGCGGCCACAGCGTCACCCGGCAGGAACAGCCGCGGCTCTACAATCTGCTCGAGAACCTCTGCATCTCGCGCGGCCTCACCATGCCGAAGCTGAAGATCATGGAGAGCCCGGCGCTGAACGCCTTCGCGACCGGTCTCAATCCGCGGCAATATTCCATCACGGTCACCACGGGTCTCCTCGATGCGCTCAACGACAAGGAGATCGAGGCGGTGCTCGGCCACGAGCTGACCCACATCAAGAACGGCGATGTGCAGCTCATGGTGGTCGCCGTCATCATCGCCGGCGTGGTCGGCTTCTTCGGCGAATTGTTCTTCCGCCTGTTCACGAATCTGAACTGGAGCTCCGGCGGCTCCTCGTCCTCGGGCTCCTCCTCGTCGTCGCGGTCGTCCTCGTCGTCGAGCGACAGCAAGAGCTCCGGCGGCGGCGCGATCATCGTCATCATCATCGCCATCGTCCTGATCGTGCTGGCCTGGCTGCTGTCGCAGGTGGTGAAGCTCGCACTGTCGCGGTCGCGCGAATATCTCGCCGACGCCGGCTCGGTCGAGCTGACGAAAGACCCCGACGCCATGATCTCGGCGCTGCGCAAGATCGAGGGCCGCGGCGAGCTGCCGGGCGCCACCTCGGCGGTGATGGAGCTCTGCGTCGACAATCCGCGCGAGGGCTTTGCCGACCTGTTCGCGACCCATCCTTCCGTGCAGTCCCGGGTCGACGCGCTGGTCAAGTTCGCGGGCGGGCGTGATCCGGGACCGCTGCCGGACCCCGCCGAAGAGACGGAACAACTCGAGACCGAACAAGCCGGCGCGCAGGACGGGCCGCCGCCGCTCTCGCAGGGGCCGTGGAGCGATGCGGCCGGTCCCGCGAGCCCGCCGCCCGTTCCCGCGCCCAGTCCCTCAGGAGCCCCGGCAGCCAATCCGATGGGACCGTGGGGCCGTCACTGACGGCATGATTTGCCGCTTCATGCGCCGGGTTTCCCCGCAATCGGGAAAAACCTCGGGAATTGCCGTAACTGGAGCGCGAGGAATTGAATTCTCCCTTGTTTCTGCCATGTTCGCGCCCAACAGCAGACTCGGGACATCGATTTGGGGCCCGGCCGATTGCGACCTCGCGATCGGGGGCGCGCGTTAGGGGACAGCAATGGCAAAGCCGGCAGTGGTTGTGGTGGGCGCGGACAAGGGCGGGGTCGGCAAGACCACGGTATCGCGCACCCTGCTCGATTATTTCTCGGCCAACAACGTGCCGACGCGGGCGTTCGATACGGAGTCGCCGCGCGGAACCCTGAAACGCTTCCACCCCGATATCACCGAGATCGTCGACATGACGACGACGGCCGATCAGATGAAGATCTTCGACACGCTCAACGCTGTCAGCCCTTCGGTCACCGTGATCGACGTCCGCGCCGGCCTGCTTTCGCCAGCGCTGGCCTCGCTGCGCGACATCGGCTTCCTCGACGCCGCCAAGGCCGGCCAGATCACCTTCGCCGTGTTCCACATCCTCGGACCCTCGATCGCATCGCTGGAGGAGATCGCGGAGACCGCAGGCTTCATGGGGGGCGCGAAATATTTCCTGGTGAAGAACTTCATCAACGACACCCAGTTCTTCCAGTGGGACCAGGCGACCTATAATTCCTACTTCCACCGCATCAAGGACGCGACCGAGCTCACCATCCCCAAGCTCAACGAGATGGCCTATGAGCAGGTCGAGGTCTCCTCGGTCCCGTTCCTGAAATTCGTGGCCAATAAGGGCATCAGCGACGAGGCCGCGAACTATTCCTTCGTGCTGCGCGGTTATGTCCGGCACTGGTTGGCCAATGTCTGGAGCGAATACGACCGCATCCGCCTGACTGACATCGTCGGCTCGAAATCCGCCACCCGCAACAGCGAAAAATAGTTGCGCAAGCCGGGTTGATACGGCTGGATTGGGCGGTGAGTTGGCCCAGATAATAGCTGTCGATGCCCGCAACGCCCGTCTACATCATATGCTCGCCTCGCCCGCAGGTCGGCAAGACCTTGCTGGCGCGGCTGCTCACAGAATTCCTGCTGCTCAAGAACGGCAGCGTCGCAGCCTTCGACGTCAACCTGAAAGAGCCGTCGCTGCTCGATTACCTGCCGAAGGTGACCGAGACCGCCGACGTGATCGATACCTTCGGCAAGATGCAGCTGATGGACCGCGTCATCGTCGATGACGGACTTGCCAAGGTGATCGACCTCGGCTTCCACGCCTTCGACGAGTTCTTCAAGATGACCGACGAGATCGGCCTGCTGAAGGAGGCGGCGCGGCGCCACGTTGCGCCGATGATCCTGTTCGTCGCCGACACCGACCGCGTCTCGGCCCGCGCCCACGAGATGCTGCGTGGGCGGATCCCGCGGATGAACCTGGTCACGGTGGACAACGAATATGTCGTCCGCGGCGAGCTGCCGCCGGCAATGGGAGGCGGCCGGCTGTTCCGCCTTCCCGCGCTGCCCGGTTTCCTCAAGACCTATATCGACCGGCTGAATTTCTCCTTCACCGGCTATCTGCGCCAGGAGAAGGACTCTTCGACCGAGCTGCACCAGTGGACGCGGCGCAATTACATTGCTTTCCGGGAGCTCGAGCTCAGCTTGATATTGCAGCGGTCTTGACCGTCCTTCCGGCGAACGCCGAGACCCAAGAAGGCAGGACGACTTCAGATCCTAAGCTTACTGAGAAGATTCCAAGGACACGGCGATTACATCAAACAGCTCAATGTTGGCCCGAATTCCGAGCACAAACTCGCTGGCATCCCCTCCTCCGCCATATAATCGACTCCCGTCGACAAGCTGATTGAAGGGCTTATTCCCTCCCAACTCAAATACGAATGCGGGATCATCGGCGTGAGAGATCCGAAACATCAAGGGCATCTGGGTACAATAAGGGCTCCCGCCGAGATCGGTGCTGACCTCGAAGACGAGACCGCAGTCCAGATTCTTATGCCAGCGATTGCGATGGCGCTTGAACGCGAGCGCCGAGCTGAACTCATCGATGAAAGGAAGGACGTCTCGTTTCTTTCCTGTCCAACCGGTCGTCTGGATTCCCAGACGCTCGCCCTCCCGCCTCTTCTGCATCCTGATGAAGGCCAATTCGCTGTTCGCAAACTCCCTGTCAAACCAGGTTTTCTTCAAATGCTCATACAAGCCTCTGACGAGGGGAGGAGCTTGAAATGGAGGTTCGACAAAATTCCTGACCGCAAAGAGCTCGTCCAAAAATGCAGAACGGTATTGTGGTTCGATGCCAAAATACCGCGTCTCGGAAAGGACCTTTCCCGCGCATCGCATTGTCTCCAACGCGACCTCATCCCAGTATCGATTGAGCAAGTCCGCCTGGTTCTCGCCGCAGAACTCAATCATGCGATTCTGCCATGCCCTGTGCAACTCAAAGCCGCGCGCCTCAAAGGCGAGCTGTGTCGAAACACGTCCTGGCCAGTTTGCCAGCGCGGTCAGGAGAGGATGATCTTCCATGACGAAATCTCACCGCAACCGAACTCCATCAGCGGAGCCGACGGCATTACACGATGTTCCGCGATTTTCGATATCGGCGTGATGCTGCAGAGCGCTTGACCGTCGTCCCCGCGAAGGACGAACGACGAAGCTCAATGCCCCTCGAACGACATCAGCGTGCGCACGGGCACGTCCATGGCGCGCAGCTTGGCGGCGCCGCCGAGCTCGGGCAGGTCGACGATGAAGCAGGCGGCAACCACGTTGGCGCCGATCTGACGCAGCAGCTTGACCGCGCCTTCCGCGGTGCCGCCGGTGGCGATGAGGTCGTCGACCAGGATCACGCGCTCGCCGGGTGCGACCGCGTCGACATGCATCTCCATCTCGTCGATGCCGTATTCGAGCGAATAGGCGATGCGCACCGTGGTATGCGGCAGCTTGCCCTTCTTGCGGATCGGCACGAAGCCCGCCGAGAGCTGATGCGCCACCGCGCCGCCGATGATGAAGCCGCGCGCCTCCATGCCGGCGACCTTGTCGATCTTGTTGCCGGCCCAGGGATTGACGAGCTCGTCCACGGCTCGGCGGAACGCGCGCGCATCCGCGAGCAAGGTGGTGATGTCGCGGAACATGATCCCGGGCTTGGGATAATCCGGGATGGTGCGGACGCTCGCCTTGATGTCGTGGTCAAAAGTCATTCGTGCCTCTCAATTGACCGGCGCATCCAGCCGGAACGCGTTTTCGACAATTCGTAGCCCCACCTCGCCGCCGAGCGACATCAGCGATTCCGGGTGGAATTGCACGCCGGCGATCGGCAGGGTCTTGTGCTCCAGCGCCATGGCGACGCCGTCCTCGGTGCTGGCGGTGACGGACAACACCCCCGGCATACTGTCGCGCTCGACATAGAGCGAGTGATAGCGGCCGATGACGATCTCGTTCGGCAAATTGCGCATCAGCCGTCCGCCGCGCACCTGCACCCGCGAGGGCCGGCCGTGGGCGGGATGGGTGAGCTGGCCGAGCTCGCCGCCGAAATATTCGCCGATCGCCTGCACGCCGAGGCAGACGCCGAACACCGGCAGCTTCTTCTCCAGCGCCGCATCGATCGTCGTCTTGATCCCGAAATCCTCAGGGCGCCCGGGGCCGGGCGACAGCACCAGCAAGTCCCACCTCTTCTGCTTGAGCATGTCGAGCGCATGCACATAGCGGACCACGGTGACGCTGGCGCCGACCTGGCGGAAATAATCGGCGAGCATGTGCACGAAGCTGTCGTCATGGTCGATCAGCAGCACCTGCTTGCCCGAACCGGTGGCATCGGGCGCGAACGTCGACAGCGGCTTCGGAGGGTCGCCGCGCAGCGCCTGGAACAGCGCGGCCGCCTTGACCTGGCACTCGCGGTCTTCTGCGGCGGGGTCTGAATCGAACAGGCAGGTGGCGCCGACGCGCACTTCGGCGAGGCCATCCTTCATGCGGATGGTGCGGATGGTGAGGCCGGTGTTAATGCTGCCGTCGAAATTCACCGCGCCGATCGCGCCGGCATACCAGCGCCGCGGCGAGCGCTCGTGATCCTCGACGAACTGCATGGCCCAGAGCTTCGGCGCACCGGTGACGGTGACGGCCCAGGCGTGGGTGAGGAAGGCATCGAGCGCATCGAAGCCGGGGCGCAACATGCCCTCGACGTGGTCAACGGTGTGGAACAGCTTTGAGTAAGTCTCGATCTGGCGGCGCGCCAGGACCTTGATGGTGCCGGGCACGCAGACGCGCGCCTTGTCGTTGCGGTCGACGTCAGTGCACATGTTGAGCTCGAACTCGTCCTTCTCCGAGTTCAGGAGCTGGCGGATCTGCTCGGCATCGCCGATCGCATCAAGGCCGCGCGCGATCGTGCCCGAGATCGGGCAGGTCTCGACGCGGCGGCCGTCCGAGCGCACGAACATTTCGGGCGAAGCCGAGACGAGAAACTCGCCCTCGCCGAGATTCATCAGCGCACCATAGGGCGACGGGTTGATGACGCAGAGGCGCTGGAACACTTCGGCCGGCGAGCGGTCGCAGGGCTCGGCGAACAGCTGGCCCGGCACGGCCTCGAACAGATCGCCCCGCGCGAAGGCGGCGCGCGCGGTCTCGACCGTGGCCTGATATTCACCAGGCGCGTGATCGGCAAAGCCCTGGCGCGGCGTCTTCAGATAGGGGCTGTCGGCGGTCTCGCGCGGCAGGCCTTCGGTCGACTTGCCTTTCCAGGCGAAATCGTAAGAGAGCACCACGCCGCGGCCGGTGGCACGATCATAAGCAAGCAGACGATCGGGCACGTAGAGCACGATGTCTCGCTGGTCGGCCTCGCGCGGGCGCTTCTGCACGAGGTCCTCGATCTGGAAGACTAGGTCGTAGGCAAAGGCGCCGAACAGGCCGAGCAGGCCGTCATCACTGGCGGAGAAGGCGGCGACGAGATCGCGCACCAGCGACATCACGCTGGCACGCCGCGTGCGCTGGTCCTCCTCGACCGGGGCATCGCCGCGGATGATGTGGCCGGCAAGGCGGCTCGCCGTTCTCTCGGAGATGACGACACAGGGTTCGCGCAGGACATCGCCGAGGAAGGCGATCAGCACCTCTCCGCGCGCGTTCAGCGCTTCCAGCTTGAAATTGACGCCAACTGTCTCGAGCTTGAGCGGCGGGTCGGAGAAGCTGAGATCGAAGCTCTCGTAGCGGCCGGGCACGGTCGTGCCCGAGGACAGCACCACGCCGCGGCGGCGGTCGAGCAGGTTAATCAGGTCGTCGAGCCGGTTGGCGCCGCCGGTGAACTGCTCGGCCACGCGCGTGATCGCAAGACCCGCGCGGGTCGAATAGGCGCTTTTGACCGGGAGGGCAAAGACTGTCCTGTTCATGTCGTCCTCTTACGAAACTTGTCGAGGGAACGCCACACAGGACAAACGATCAGGCCGCCGCGCTGCGTGGCGACCTCAGACGATTTTGAGAAAAGAAATCGCACCGGCCACCTCTTTAGGAGGTGCGCCACCAACGACGGGCTGGGCGGACGGCGGTGCTCATGGGCGGATACTCACCATGGCACGGGGGCGGCGTCAAGGGTGCGGCAAGGCGGTAGCCCGGATGGAGCGCAGCGCAATCCGGGGTTCGTCCACAATCGGAAAGTCCCCGGATTCCGCTTCGCTCCATCCGGGCTACGGACTAGAGGCCGCACCGCTTCCAAAGCGCGGCCATGTCTGCATCGGTCGCGTACTCGGCTCGATCGGCCTCGCGGAGCCCCTCAAGAACGGCAGCGCGATGGTCCTCCGGGACCTTGAAGGCCTCACGCTTCGACTGCGCATCGGCCTCGGATTTGTCCTTCACGCCCCTACCCCAGATGCTTCCTGAAAAACTCCGTCGCTCGGCCCCAGGCGAGCTCGGCGGCTTCGCGGTCGTGCACGGCCTGGCGCTGCTCGTTGACGAAGGCGTGCTCGGCGTCATAGCGGAACAGTTCCAGCGACTTGCCGGCGGCCTTCATGGCCTTCTCGAAGCCGTTGACCAGCTCCGGCGTGCACCAATCGTCCTTGTTGGCGAAATGGGCCTGGAGCGGGATCTTGACGTCTGCGGGCTTGGCCGCCTGCTCGGGCGGAATGCCGTAGAACACGACGCCGGCCGCAAGCTCCGGGATCTTGGTCGCGCCGATGATGGTCACAGCGCCGCCGAGGCAGAAGCCGGTCAGCCCGACCTTGGCGCCGTTGCGCGACAGATATTGCGCGGCGCCGCGCACGGTCTGCGTGGTGGCGTCCATGAAGTCGAGCGAGTTCATCTCCTTGTTGGCGCTGTCCGTGTCGTGATACGGCACCACCTTGCCCTTGTAGAGATCGGGCGCCAGCGCGTCGAAGCCGGCCAGCGCGAAGCGGTCGCACAGGCCCTTGATCTGATCGGACAGGCCCCACCATTCCTGGATCACGACGACGCCCGGCGCATTGCCGCGCCCGGCATTGGCAAGATAGCCCGAGGCGTCCTTACCGTCCGGGCGCTTGAAGGTGATGCTGGTTCCCATGGTGTCCTCCGGTGAGTTTCTGGGGGATCGGTTGGCGGCATTTTGGCGGGTGGGAGGGCGATAGGCAATCGTGCCGAGCAACACACTCTCGTGCCCCGGATGCAATACAGCGCGCCCCTGGCGATGCGCAGCATCGTCCAGTGCGGCGTGATGCATTGCTGATCCGGGGCCCAGCCCCACGCATCCTGTGTCCCGGCTCGCGCTTCGCGCGTCCGCGACACGGGACCAACAAAAAAGCCCCGTACGGGGGCTTTTGCATTTCACGTCCTTCGCCGCTCAGTGCGAGGCGGCCCAGACCTTCTTCTTGGTGAAGTACATCAGGCCCGCGAAGACGATCAGGAACACGAAGACCTGGAAGCCGAGGCGCTTGCGCGCTTCCATGTGCGGCTCGGCGGTCCACATCAGGAAGGTGGTGACGTCCTTGGCGTACTGCGCGACCGTAGTCGGCGAGCCGTCGTCATAGGTCACCTGGCCGTCGCTGATCGGCTTCGGCATCTTGATGGCGTGGCCCGGGAAGTACCTGTTGTAGTACGAGCCCTCCGGGAGGGTAACGCCCTCCGGCACCTTGTCCTCATAGCCCTGGAGCAATGCGGCGACGTAGTCAGGCCCCTGCTCCTGGTACTGGGTGAAGACGTCGAAGATGAACCAGGGGAAGCCGCGCTTATAGGAGCGCGCCTTGGTGATCAGGGACAGGTCCGGCGGCGCCGCACCGCCGTTCGCGGCACGCGCGGCCTGCTCGTTCGCGAACGGCGAGGGGAAATAGTCCGCCGGCCGGCCCGGGCGCTCGAACATGTCCCCCGCATCGTTCGGGCCGTCCTTGACCTTGTACTCGGATGCAAACGCCGCGGCTTGCGCCACCGAATAGCCGGGCCCGCCGGGCTCGGCGAGGTTACGAAAGGCGACGAAGGACAGGCCGTGGCAACTGGCGCAGACCTCCTTGTAGACCTTGAGGCCGCGCTGCAGCGCGCCGCGATCGAACTTACCGAAAGGGCCCGAGAACGACCATGTGTTGCCTGGCGGCCTATCGCTGCCTTCGGCTGCTTTCGCGCTGTCGATCGAGCCCGCGAACAGCGAGCCGGCGAGCGCCAGCACGATCGCGGTCGAGACCATCGGCGTCGACCGGCTGCCGGTCTTGGCCAGCACGGCATCCGAGATCGAGTTCGGCACCGGCCGCGGCTTCTCGATGCGCGCGAGCAGCGGCAGCACGATCAGGAAGTAGGCGAAGTAGCAAAACGTCAGGATGCGGCCGGCGATGACGTAGATGCCTTCCGGCGGCTGTGCGCCGAGATAGCCGAGCAGGATGCAGACCGCGACGAAGATCCAGAAGAACTGCTTGGCGAGCGGACGGTACTTCGAGGACTTGGTCTTGGCGGTGTCGAGCCAGGGCAGGAAGCACAGGATGATGATCGCCCCGAACATCGCGATGACGCCCGCGAGCTTGTCGGGAATCGAGCGCAGGATCGCGTAGAACGGCAGGTAATACCATTCCGGCACGATGTGCGGCGGCGTCACGCCCGGGTTCGCGGGAATGTAGTTGTCGGCGTCGCCGAGATAGTTCGGCATGTAGAAGATGAACCAAGCGTACAGCAGCAGGAAGCAGGCGACGCCGAACATGTCCTTGATGGTCGCATGCGGCGTGAACGGCACCGTGTCCTTTTCCGTCTTCGGCTCGACGCCATCAGGGTTGTTCTGGCCAGCGACGTGCAGCGCCCAGACGTGGAGCACGACGACGCCTGCGATCACGAATGGCAAGAGATAGTGCAGCGAGAAGAAGCGGTTCAGCGTCGGGTTGCCGACTGCATAGCCGCCCCAGAGCAGCGTCACGATGCTCTCTCCGACATAGGGAACGGCCGAGAACAAATTGGTGATGACGGTGGCGCCCCAGAAGCTCATCTGGCCCCAGGGCAGCACGTAGCCCATGAAGCCGGTCGCCATCATCAGGAGGTAGATGATGACGCCGAGGATCCACAGCACCTCGCGTGGCTCCTTGTACGACCCGTAGTACAGGCCGCGGAACATGTGGACGTAGACGGCGACGAAGAACATCGAGGCGCCGACCGCGTGCATGTTGCGCAGCAGCCAGCCGTAGTTCACGTCACGGACGATCAGCTCGACCGACTTGAAGGCGAGATCGGCGTTCGGCGTGTAATGCATCGCCAGGATCACGCCGGTCAGGATCTGCATTCCGAGCATGAAGGAAAGAATGGCGCCGAAGGTCCACCAATAGTTCAGGTTGCGCGGGGTGGGATAGGCGACGAAGGAGGAGTGGATGAGACCAAAAATCGGCAGGCGCCGCTCGATCCATTGCAGGGCCGGATTGCTCGGCTGGTAGTCGGATGGTCCGCTCATGATGCGATCCTGAGGAAATAGTACGACGAGACGGCGCGAAGCTTCGGACTTGAGTCCGAAGCTCAGCCGATCTGGATTTTGGTGTCGGAAACGAACTGGTACGGCGGCACGGCCAGGTTCGTGGGCGCTGGGCCCTGGCGGATGCGGCCGGACGTATCGTAGACCGAACCATGGCAGGGGCAGAAGAAGCCGTCGTAGCTGCCTTCATGAGCGATCGGGATACAGCCGAGATGGGTGCAGATGCCGATCACGACCAGCCACTGCTCGTGGCCCGACTTGACCCGGGCCTCGTCGGTCTGCGGATCCGGCAGGCTCGCCACGTTGACGGCGCGCGCCTCGTCGATCTGCTTCTTGGTGCGGTGGCTGATGTAGATCGGCTTGCCGCGCCAGAACACCTTGATGTCCTGGCCTTCCGCGATCGGGCTGAGATCGACCTCGATCGGCGCACCGGCGGCGATGGTCGAGGCATCCGGATTCATTTGGGAGATGAAGGGCCAGAGCGCAGCCGCGCCCCCTACTGCTGCAAATGCCCCTGTTGCAACGAATAAGAAATCACGGCGTGTCGGATGGTCCGCCGAAGACGCTGTCGTCACGATTCCAACCCTTTCTTCTTGCGCTACCGGTGGAACCGCTCCGAGGGGCGCCCAAGAGGTCCCCGGAAAGGCTGCCGGCACCCGCGGCCCCCCGCGGCGGCAGAACTTGGCTTGTTCACCTCTAAACGGGTGAAACAGCAGTCCAGAATCGTTCTATTGGCACCCTTGCCGGGCGAGCGCAAGCCCGCTAACGGCGTGAGAGCGTGCAATGCACGAATTCCCGGGCGGGCGATGTTTTATTGAGACATTTTGCGCCCGCAAGCCAACTTGCCGCCGCCCATGCAGATCGCACTTTTCCAGCCCGACATCCCCCAGAACACCGGCACGATTCTTCGCCTCTGCGCCTGCCTGGGGCTCGATGCCCATATCATCGAACCGGCGGGCTTCCCCATCTCGGACCGCCTGTTCCGCCGGGCGGGAATGGACTACCTCGACCATGTCAGGCTGGCCCGCCACGTCTCCTGGGCGACATTCGAGGACTGGCGTGCAAGCCAGGGCCACCGGCTGCTGCTGTTCACCACCAAGGCCGCCACCGACTACCTCGATTTTCATTACCAGAGCTCGGACATCCTGCTATTCGGGCGCGAGAGCGCCGGCGTCACCGATGCGGTGGTCGAGGCGGCCGATGCGCGTCTGGTGATCCCGATCAAGGCGGGGCTGCGGTCGCTCAATGTGGCCATGAGCGTAGCCATGGCCGCCGGCGAGGCGCTGCGGCAGATCCGGAACCCGCAAGGTTTGACAGATTGAGGAGAGAGGCTTGAGTTACGCGGTCAAGGAGATCTTCCTGACCCTGCAAGGCGAAGGCGCCCATGCCGGGCGCGCGTCGGTGTTCTGCCGCTTTGCCGGCTGCAACCTCTGGAGCGGGCGGGAGGCTGACCGCGCGGATGCGACCTGCAAGTTCTGCGACACGGATTTCGTCGGCACCGACGGCACGCTCGGCGGGCGCTATGGCTCGGCTGCGGAACTCGCCGATACCATCGCCGCGCAATGGACGGCGGCGGCCGCCAACCGCTATGTGGTGCTGACCGGCGGGGAGCCGCTGCTCCAGGTCGACGCCGCGCTGATCGAGGCGCTGCACGAAAGAGGCTTCGAGATCGGCGTCGAGACCAACGGCACGATCGCAGCTCCTGATGGGCTCGACTGGATCTGCGTCAGCCCCAAGGGCGGCAGCGAGCTGGTCCTGCGCCAGGGCCACGAGCTGAAGCTGGTCTATCCCCAGGCCTTGGCGATGCCCGCAGCATTTGAGGATCTCGCCTTCGAGCGCTTCTCGCTGCAACCGATGGACGGGCCTGAGGTCATCGAGAACACCGCGCGCGCGATCGATTATTGCCTGCACCATCCGCAATGGCGGCTCAGCGTGCAGACCCACAAATCGCTCGGCATCAGATAGGACGCGACCCGCGAATGCAGATGGACGTGACGACGATCGAAGCCCGCAAGGCCCGCGCCCGCGCCTGGTTCGAGCGCTTGCGCGACGACATCTGTGCAAGCTTCGAGCGGCTGGAGGATGACGCGCCGCAAAGCCTCTATCCGGGCGAGGTCGGCCGCTTCAAGCGCACGCTTTGGCAGCGCACCGACCATTCCGGCGCGGCCGGCGGCGGCGGCGTGATGTCGATGATGCATGGCCGGCTGTTCGAGAAGGTCGGCGTGCACTGCTCGACGGTGCACGGCGAGTTCGCACCCGAATTCCGCGCCCAGATCCCCGGCGCGGCGGAGGATCCAAAATTCTGGGCCTCCGGCATCTCGCTGATCGCGCACATGCGCAATCCGAATGTCCCTGCCGTGCACATGAACACGCGCTTCGTCGTCACCACAAAGGCCTGGTTCGGCGGCGGCGCCGACCTGACGCCGGTGCTGGAGCGAAGGCGGACGCAGGACGATCCCGACAGCATCGCCTTCCATGCCGCGATGAAACAGGCCTGCGTGCAGCCGAGCGGTGTTGCCGACTACGACAAGTACAAGAAATGGTGCGACGAGTATTTCTACCTGCCGCACCGGAAAGAGGCGCGCGGCATCGGCGGCATCTTCTACGACTGGCACGACAGCGGCGACTGGGACGCCGACCTCGCCTTCACCCAGGACGTGGGCCGCGCCTTCCTGAAGATCTATCCCGAGATCGTGCGGCGCAACTTCGCGAGCACCTGGACGGCTGCGGACCGCGAGGAGCAATTGATCCGCCGCGGCCGCTACGTCGAGTTCAACCTGCTCTACGACCGCGGCACCATCTTCGGACTGAAGACCGGCGGCAACGTGGACTCCATCCTGTCGTCGCTGCCGCCGGAGGTGAAGTGGCCATGAAAGCCGTGCTGCCGCCGCTGCCCCGCGCCATGCTGATCGACATGGACGACACCATCCTGTCGGCCTATGGCCGGCCCGAGATCGCCTGGAACACGATCACGGCCGAATTCGCCGAGGAGCTCGCCCCGCTGCCGCCGCCGATGGTCGCCACCGCGGTGCTGGCCTTCGCGCGAAACTTCTGGGCCAGTGCGGAAGCCGCGTGGCGGATGAAGCTCGCCGAGGCGCGGCACCTGACGGTGAAGGGCGGCTTCGCCGCGCTGGCTGCCGCCGGCCACCGCGCCCTGCCCGACGACCTCGCCATTCGCCTCGCCGACCGCTTCACCGCCTATCGCGAGGAGGAGATGTTCGTCTTTCCCGGTGCGCATGAAGCAATCGACCAGTTCAAGGCGCTCGGCATCAAGCTCGCGCTGGTCACCAACGGCGCCGCCAACATGCAGCGCGCCAAGATCGAACGCTTCGAGCTGGCGCACCGCTTCGACCACATCCAGATCGAGGGCGAGCACGGCTTCGGCAAGCCCGAGGAGCGCGCCTATCTGCACGCGATGCAGGCGCTCGGCGTCACCGCTGAGGACACCTGGATGATCGGCGACAATCTGGAATGGGAAGTGGTGACGCCGCAGCGCCTCGGCATCTATGCGATCTGGATGGACGTGCATGGCGAGGGCCTGCCCGAGGGCTCGACGGTCAGGCCCGACCGCATCATCCGCTCGCTCGGCGAACTGCTGCCGGACCGGCCGTAATCAGCCGGTCAAAACAAGACTCGAAAAACAACCCCATGCACAGTAGCGCGCTGCTGTAAAATCAGGACTTACGGATTTTACGAAAAATTTCTGACCCGTCGGGCAAAACAGGGGTATTGTGGCATCGTCGCGAGGGTTGCCATCGACCCTAGAGCGCGATGCGATGAGGATGAATCGTCATCGCGCTCTAGCTTATTGTTTGAGCATGATCTTTTCGGAAAACCGCTACGCACTTTTCCGGATCATGCTCTTGTCCCTCCCGCGAGAGGCTCGAGCACGCCCAAGGCAACCTATTCCACGGTGATATTGCCGGCCTCGATAACCCGCTTCCAGCGGGCCAACTCAGAGACCAGAAACTCCTGGAATTGCTCCGGGGTGTTGGCCACGATTTCGAGGCCGATATCCTCCATTCGTTTGCGTACGTCCGGTGCCTTCAGCGCCGCGACGATCTCGCCATGCAATTTTGCTTTCACGTCGGCAGGAAGCCCCTTCGGAGCAGCCGCCGCCTGCCACGAAAAGACGTCGACACCTTCAATACCAAGTTCCTTCAAGGTGGGCACTTCGGGCAAAAGAGGAGATCTGGCATCGCCGGTGATGGCGAGGACCTTGAGCTGCTTGGATTGAATTTGCCCGATCACGGCGTTGATGTTTTGAAACGATACGTTGACATGCCCCGCGAGGAGATCACTCACGGCAGGCGCCCCGCCGCGATACGGCACGTGGAGACCGGTCGTCCCAGTGCGCTGCCAGAACAGCGCCGCCGTGAGATGATCGGACGAACCCGCACCCGAGCTTGCAAAAGTGATCTTGCCGGGGGCCTTCTTCAGCTGGTCCACCAATTCGGCGACCGTGTTTGCCGGAAAGTTCAAGTTGGCGACCAGGACGTTCGGTGCGCGCACAGCGACCGTCAAAAGGTCGAAGTCCTTCAGGGGATCATACTTCAGATTGGGCTGAAGAAATGGATTTGTCGCATAGACACCGATCGAGCCGACGAGAATGGTGTATCCATCCGCTGCCGCCCGGGCCACCGCTGTTGCTCCAAGCGCGCCCGTTGCGCCGGAGCGGTTTTCGACGACCACCGGCTGCCCAAGCGTATCGGAGACCTTCTGTCCGATTGCGCGCGCGACCATGTCGGACGAGCCTCCCGCCGGGAATGGAACGATAAAGGTGATATTCCTTTCCGGCCAGGCCGCGTATGCCATCGAGGTCGCGGCAAGAAGCATGATGCCAGCCGCGCCAAATCGAATCTTCGATAAAAGAGTAGCATTGCCCATTGTCGATCCTCCGTTGCGACATTTTCTGAGGGCCTATTTTACGTGCTCGTGACATCCTGATTGATGCTCAGATTGTATTGATTGATCCACTATTTATCATCAGCGTTTGTCGCAGCGAAATCGCCGATGTACAAACCTGCCGAGGGGCGGCGCTTCGTCAATCATTGCGCAGCGTATCTCGCCGTCAGCGAATGACCGTGCAAGCTGCCGGAGAACACCACGATCGCCTTCGGCGACAGCTCGGCCTGCAGCTTTCCCGTCATCATGTTGGGATTGGCCGGCGCGAGCGGAACGGTGACCGTCTTGCCGCCATCCTGAATCGTCGCGCGTCCGCGCATATCCTTGGTCGACAGCGGCGATCCATCGTCGTCGCCAACGTAAAAGATGATGTCCGTCCCTTTGCTGACGAATTCGATCGGATGCCCTTGCGATTTGACGACGGGACCGCCGTTGCTGCCCTTGGTCTGTGCCGCGGCAACATCCAGCGTCGCGATCATCACAGCCATCATGGCAAGGCCCATATAGGTTCTCATTGCAGGCTCCTCGGTGGTTGTCCGCGCATCAATAGGCTTCCGCGGGGGTGAACGTTGCGGCGTGCCCGGCCACCAGCCGCTGCAGCGGCTGCTTGCCGAACATCAGAAACAGAATCGGGGTCACGATTGTGTCGAGGACCGTGGCGCTGAGCAGGCCGCCGAAGATCGTCACGGCCACCGGGTGCAGGATTTCCCGGCCCGGCTCGTCCGCGCCGATCAAGAGCGGCGTGAGCGCTAGTCCTGCGCAAAGCGCCGTCATCAGCACCGGACTGAGGCGCTCCATGCTGCCTCGAATGACCAGCCCGGCCCCGAAACGCTCGCCTTCGTGGATGGCGAGATTGATGTAGTGCGAGATCTTCAAGATCCCGTTGCGCGCCGAGATGCCGGCCAGCGTGATGAAGCCGATCATCGATGCCACCGACAAGGGCTGCCCGGAGATCTTCAGCGCGGCGACGCTGCCGATCAGGGCGAGCGGAATACCTCCCATGATGATCAGCGCCAGTGCGATCGACCGGTAGCGGCTGTAGAGGACGACGAAGATCATCGCCATCGAGGCCAGCGACAGAATGCCGATGCGCCAGGTCGCCTCCTGCTGGGCCTGGAACGCGCCTTCGAGGCTGGTCGTGTAGCCTTGCGGGAAATCGAGCTCGCGAACCGACCTCTGAATGTCGGCCGCGATATCGGCGATGTCGCGGCGTCCGTCCCCGTTGCCGTACACGACGATCCTGCGCTGGGTTCCCTCCCGCTGAATCTGGTTCGGCCCGTCTGTCTCGACGATGTCGGCTAAAGCGCTCAGCGGGACGAACTCCGAGCCGGTCGGGATGAGCAAATTGTGCAGTCCCGTCGTCGAACGGTCTTGCTCCGACAGGCGCATCACGACGTCGAAACGGCGATTGCCGTCGACGATCTGGGAGACCTTCCGGCCATTGGACAGCGCGTCGAGTGCCTGGGTGACCGCAGCCGGCGTCAGGCCGTGAAGCGCGGCGCGGGCATGGTCGATTTGAACCCGCACTTGCGGAATCAGCACCTGCTTCTCGACCTGGAGATCGACCAGACCCGGGATCGTCGATAGACGCTGGCGCACCGTTTCGGACAGCCGCCGCAACATCTCGATGTCCTGGCCGAAGATCTTGAGCACGATCTGGGCACGAATACCGGACTGGAGATGATCGAGGCGGTGGCTGATCGGCTGTCCGATGGCCACCGACGCCGGCAGCGCGGACAGGGCTTCCCGGATGCTCGCATAGATGTCCGCCTTCTGGCGCTTGGACGGTGTGAGATCGACATCGATCTCGCTGTAGTGCACGCCTTCGGCGTGTTCATCCAGCTCGGCGCGACCGGTGCGGCGTCCAACCGATTTCACCTCGGGCACCTTTGCGAGCAACTGCTCCGCCAATAGGCCAAGACGGTTGGATTCCGCGAGCGAAATGCCTGGATTGTACTGCAGCGACAGGACCAGCGTCCCCTCGTTGAAAGGAGGAAGAAAGCTGCGGGGCATCTGGCTCGCGGCATAGCCTGCCACCGCGACCGCAGCGGCGACGAAGACCAGCACCAAGCCCTGCCGCTCGAAGGCCCAGCCGAGCACCCGCCGATTGGCCTGCTTCAGCTTCGTGACGACAAAGCTCTCGCGGTCACCTGAATGAGCTCGTCCCGAAAGCAGATAATAGGACAGCACCGGCGTCACGGTGATCGAGGTCAGCAGCGAAGCGAGAATCGAGACCACATAGGCCACGCCAAGCGGCGTGAACAGCCGCCCTTCGATTCCCGGAAGGGCGAACAGCGGCACGAAGACGAGGACGATGATCATCGTTGCATAGACGATGCTGGAACGAACCTCCTGGCTCGCGCCGGAGATCACGTCGAGGACAGGGCGCGGGGTGCTCGACGCAGCGTTCTCCCGCAGGCGCCGCAGGATGTTTTCGACGTCCACGACGGCATCGTCGACCAGCTCGCCGATCGCGATGGCGAGGCCGCCCAGCGTCATGGTGTTGATCGTGAGGCCGAAGGCGCGAAACACCAGGACCGTCACCAGGATCGATATTGGAATGGCCGTCAGCGAGACGAACGCGGCGCGAGCGTTCATCAGGAAGACGAACAGGACTATTGCGACGACGATCGCGGCCTCGATCAGGACGCGCTCGACATTGCCGATCGAGGTCTCGATGAAGGTGGCCTGCCGGAACTGCACGTTGGTGACGCTGATGCCCCCGCGCATAGTGCGTTGCAGCTCCCGCATCGTTGATTCAACATTGCGCGTCAGTGCTACAGTATCCGCAGCCGGCTGCTTCATGACGCTGACGATGACGGCGGGCTTGCCGTTATATCCTGCGTCACCGCGCTTGGTCCGCGCGGCAAAATCCACCGAGGCAACCTGCTTCAGCAGGATCGGCTGCTCTCCGCGGTTGACGACGACGGTGTTGCGGAGGTCCTCGATACGCCTGGTGAGACCGACATTGCGGATCAGATATTCGCGGCCATGCTGGTCGACGAAGCCGCCGCCGCTGTTGGTGCCGAACCTTGCGACCGCCCGCTCGATCTGATCGTGGGTGACGCCGAGTGCCTGCATGGTGGCGACGTTCGGCGTCACGCGATATTGGCGGACCTCGCCGCCGATGGGTATCACCTGGGCGACGCCGGGAATCGCGAGGACTTGCGGCCGGACGACGAAGTCGGCGATCTCGCGCACCTCCATGGGTGAAGCCGTGCCATCGCTCGTCAGCGCGATCAGCATGATCTCGCCCATGATCGAGGTCACCGGGCCCATCTGGGGATTGACCGCGGACGGCAATTGCTCGCGGATCAGCGCCAGCCGCTCGGAGACGAATTGCCGGGCGCGGTAAACGTCGACGCCCCAGTCGAACTCGACATAGACGACCGACAGACCAACGCCCGAGACCGAGCGCACGCGAATGACGCCGGGCATGCCGTTCATCGACGTCTCGATCGGGAACGTCACCAGCTGTTCGACCTCCTGGGGCGCCAGTCCCTCTGCCTCGGTCAGGATGTTGACGGTCGGGCGGTTGATGTCAGGCAGGACGTCGACCGAAACGCTCGGCAGGACGAACAGGCCGTAGCCGACCAGGACGGCGGCGACCGCCAGCACGAACAGGCGATTGCTCAAGCTTGTCTGGACGATGAGCTTGAACATGGCCGGCTACCGGATCTGGTTGATGAGGTCGGTGCCGCGAACGACGACATGTTCGCCTTCGTTGATACCGGCGGCCACGATCACGCGGGCTGCGTCTACCGGCGCCACGCGAACCGGCCTCGGCTCGAAGCGCTCGGGCTCTGTGTGCAGCCAAACGATATTCTCACCGTTGCCGCTTCGAACGACGGCATTGCGCGGCACGACCAGGCCCGACACCGGCGCTCCGGTCTGGACCATCACATTCAACGGCTGACCGATGTTGAGACCTGCTGGTGGCTCCGGAATGGCGAACTGAACCACGGACGCATGCTGGCGCAGCGCCCGGCTCGTCCCGACGAAGCTCAGCGCAATCTGCTGCCCGTTCGGAGCCATTGCCGTTGCGGCTTCAGGCTGCTTCAAGCCGATTTCGTCATAGGCGAGCGCCTCGACCCAAAGACTGCTTGGGTCCGCGATCTGAAACAGGACGTCTTGGGGCTGTATGACCTGGCCCGGCGCGACCTTGGCTGCGGTGATGATGCCATCGGTCGATGCCCGCAGCTCCTCGAAGCCGGTGCGGGAATTGCGAACGGTCTCGCGGCGCGCCCGCAGACCCTCCAATTCGCTTTCGAGGTCGTTGACCTGCCCTTGCGGCACCGCGCCGCGTTCGGCCAGCGGCCGGAGACGCCGCAGCTTGTTGTCCGTGATCGCTATCAGCTGTTCGATCTCGCCGACCTTCTCGAGGATCGTCGTGCGGTCGGCGATTGGCAGATGCGGCTCGATCCGGATGAGCAGATCGCCCTTGCGGACGGATTGCCCGATGCGGGGGATGCCGTCATCGCCGGGAACCACGCGGCCGCCGTAGATGCTCTGTACGATGCTGCTGCGGTTGGGGTCGGCCATGACACGGCCGATCAGGGTGACGGCGGGATGAATCGTCTGCGGCTCGGCTGCAGCGGTTCGTACCTCGAGCAGACGCTGCGTCGGCTTGGCCGCGAAGACGGTGCCGTCTTGCAGACGGCGCGGGGCATCGCTCAGCGCGGGAACATCAGGCGGATTTGGTTGCGTTGCACTGGTCCGGCCCTCGCCGAACATGACGGAGGCGAGAATGACGAAAGCCCCCGCCAACACCGCGGCCGCCATGAAGCGGCCACGCCGCTTCCAATAGGCGAAGAGACCGCCGATGCCCAGAGCGGCGAGCACGGACGCGGCGATGGCGGTTCGGGTCGAGAGAAGCCAGCCGGGCTCGTGCTTCTGCTCTGCGGGCCGGGCCTCTGCACGCGGTGTGAACGAGTCGACCAGCAGATCATTTCCCCTGCTAGCGTTGATCGAGAAGATCACCTCGACCGATCCAGACGGCGTGCCGTTCGGAATCGGGGCGGTGTAGACGCCGTCCTCCTGGCTCGATGCCTCGATCGGGGCAGAATCGCCGATCGTGACCTGCAAGGCGACGTCCGAGACCGGCTCGTTCGTCGCGGCATCATCGATGAAGACGGACAGCCTGCCGTCTTTCAGGATGCCGACGACTTCGTAGAGCGCGGAGCGCGCGGCAATCCTCGGATAGGCTGAGGACACGACCGCCGTCTTTTCAGCGTCGCCGTGATCGTGCCCTTCATGGCCAAAGGCGCCCGACAAGCCAAAGACCAGGCTCACCAACCAGACACCGCCGGCCAGCCCGAGAGCTGCGAGCCGCCCTTTCGGGCAGCGCTGATTCATCAACATCGAAAGATCCTTCAGACATGCGAAAAGGCGGCGGCCGAAGCGCCGCCGGGACTACGCGATGCTGAAGGTACTTGGTGGCCGGACGAGTCCCTCGGGGCGCACCCCGACAATGGCCCGCGCGAGCGGCAGGTCCATGGTGCCGAGCACTTCGAAGACGCTGAGCAGGTGAACGACCTGCGTTGAGGCGATCGAGGTGCCAAACATGTCCCAGGCCACGCCGGGAGCGCCGTCCTCATCGTGATCCGGCCCGTCATGGACGTGGCCTTCCGCGTCGTCGCCGGCGTGGGAATGCACGTGGCCGGCCAATTGATCGTGGAAATGCAGGGAACCGCTGAGCGTGACGGACGGCATCGGAATGGCGCCAACAGCCGCCTGCGCCTGCGAGACCGAGATCAGGGCCGCCTGAAGCACAAACGCGGATATCGCCACGAACATGGCCGTTCTGGCGAGTTGACGAAGATGGTGGCGGACACCGTGCGGCACGCCGAAAAACTAGGCGATGCCGACCGCGAATTCAAGGCGACGTTCGCATCGCGTGGGAGGTGGTCCAGACCCCCTCCCCGTTCGATCGAGGAGCTGCCGCCGCCCGATATCCGGCAGCCCGCCTGCCTTACTTGAAGTGAAATGCTTCACAAGCCGCAATCCGGGATTGCGGTAGCCTCGTGCCATGGGGCGTGGTGAGTTGGAGGCGACAATGGAGCAGGACCTTCCGAAGCAGGCAGCGCGCACGCGATCCCCGGCGAAGGCGGCGGGCATCTGGCAAAGAATTCAATCCTGGGACAGCCGCCTCTCGGTCACCAAGGGACTGACGGCCGTGACCCTGCTGACCGGCTTCCTGGGCGGATATTTCCAGTACCTGAATTCCTATGAACAGAAGGTCGGCGAGCAGGCCAAGGCGGACATGCAGAAGGCGACCGACACCTTCCTCGAGATCTCGGACGCCTTCGCCGACGTGCAGATCCAGCAGGAGACCATGCTGCGCGAGCAGTTCGGCTCGCTGAAGGCGCAGGCAAGCCCTGCTTTCATTCCGGTGGACTCCAAGACATTCGGCTCGTTCTCGGACTATTGGAAGGCGCGCACGTCGCTGCGGCGGAACGGCGCCATCTTTGCGCGCAAGGCGGAGATCTACATCGACTGGCCCAGCGACCTCGGGCGCGACCCGGCCGCAGAGCACACGCTCGACCAGGATCCCCTGACGGCAACGCTGCTCACCAAGTACAATTTCGATTGCGATTCCGACGCCAACCTTCCGCAGTTCAAGGGTGCGATCTTCAATGGCGCCGATCCGGGACGCCCCAGCGACGAATTGTGCAACGACCCGACGGCCAATGGGCTCAAATCCTACGTCAACCTCTGTGCCAGGCGGGCGGACGGCGAGATCGATGCGTTGCAGAAGGTCGTGACCATCAACTGGTGGAGCGCCAAGCACCACGTCCTGGTGATGCACCATTGCTTCGAGGTGCTCCGCGGCGGACCGAATGCGTTGCAAGCTCCGGCCTCCGGCAACGACGTGCCGAACGATGGCAAGCTCGACAAACCACGCGACAGCAATGAGCACAGGCTGCAGCTTCAGGCCCGCAGGCTGGACGCGTTCATGACGCTGACCATGGCGCAGCTGGATCGCATCAGGGTGCGATACCGCCCCACCGGCTTCTTCTGCCATGTTCCGCTCGCGCGCGATGCCATCGGCTATTTCAGCAACCAGTGCCTGCCGAACCAGCCGGTCACGAGCGAGCGCAGCTGAGCCGTACCGCGGAGACACCTTCCGGCACCGGCAGCCGGCGTGATCGGCCTGTCATGACGGCCTGTTAGCGTCGGCCCCGTCGATCAACCCGAAAGGACAATCCATGGATCTGAAGGCCGGCGATGTCGTGATGCTGAAATCCGGCGGTCAGCCGCTGACCGTCGCGGAGGTGAAGGAGAACGAGGCGCTGTGCCTGTGGATGGGCATGGAAGGCGACCTGTTCCGCGAGACGCTGCCGCTCGCGGTGCTCGTGCAGGTGGAAGAAGACGACGAGGACGAAGAAGACGAGGATGATGACGAAGAGTAGGTCCTTCTGTGTTCTCGTGAGAGCCGAGCTCGGAGCCGGCGCGCCGCCAACGGCTCGACGGCGAGGACGCTGTGCGTCGACGGCCTCACCGCGGCACCGATGGCGGGCGCGGGTCGATCAGACGAGGATACGAGGCGCCGCCGTAGCTTTGTCTCCCGAATTCGGTGTCCCCGTCGGTTCGATCAAGAGGATGTGCACTTCCCCACGTGCGACCGGCCGGTGCTCAACGCCCTTCGGCACGACAAAAACCTCGCCGGGGTTGAGGGTGACCGTGCGGTCCCGCAGCTCGATGTCGAGCGTCCCGCTGAGCACGAGAAAGAAGTCGTCCGTGTCCTCGTGCTTGTGCCAATGAAACGGCCCCTCAAGCTTGGCCACCATGATGTCGTTGTCGTTATAGGTCGCCACCGTGCGCGGGGAGAAGCGATCGGTAAACGTTGCGAGCTTCTCGGCGAGATTTGCGGGTGCTTTCATCGCGTTTCCTCAAAGTGAAGACTTCCAGCCCATATGGTGACGGGTTACGCTCCTGGAAGGGATAGCGCGACCTGCTTTGGGAGCTTCATAAGACGCCTTCGAGGGAGTACCATGAGGATCGCAATTGTCGGAAATAGCGGTGGTCCGCTCAAGATGAAGCTTGGGCCATTGATTGACAGGTGCGATCGAGTCGTTCGTATCAACGAGTTCCGAACCAGTGGTTATGAGGAATCGGTCGGCTCGCGACTCGATATTCACATGGTCAATAGTTGGACCAGGATTGCCGCAGGGGACGACGAACGGCGAGCCGGCCAGTGTCTGTGGTTCGCCTTTCCAGATCCCATGTCATGGACGAGGATGCCGACGGCGTACGAAGGCTTCGAGCTGGAATACCTCACGAGGTGGCATCTCGATCTTCTTCCGGAGGAGGCGTGTCCTGAAATCCATGCTCGTGCACTGGAAGCGGTCGTTTCGTGTCCCGTGCAGTACTTCAGCCAGTCATTGATGATCGATCTGGTGCGCGCGATGGAGTTTGAACGCGCGGGGATCATGATTGGCAAAGACGGCAAAGTCGTACAACCAACGACGGGTCTGAAGGCCCTGTCGCTCGCACGCCATCTTTACCCAAATGCGGAGCTGCTTGCTTTGGGTTTTGATGGCTTTCAGTCAAGTACCTATTATTGGGATCCGCAGCGAGCCGACCAGTACGATAACCACGCGTACGCTCGGGAGGTCGAGTATTTCAGTCAGCTCGTGCAGCGCGGGGCGATAACGAGACTTGATGGTCGCGCGCCCTGACGGGCTGCTGCATGCGCTGTCAAGGACAATGGGTTTCGCAAGGGCTCGACCCATCCTGCGAGCTGATGTCGGTCGGATCAGAACCGATAGTTGATGCCGCCCTTGGCTGTATGAAGCTGAACCTCGGTGTCCGTGAAGGACGCGCCGGGGAAGGCAAGAGCATTGCCGTTCGACTTGCCGAGATTGATGTAGATGTACTCGGCCTTGAAGGTCCAGCGCGGGTCGAAGGCCCATTCAAAGCCGCCGCCAACGGAGAAGCCGACCTGGACGTCGGACGATGACGCGCTGCGCGTCAGGGCCGGGAAGAAGCCGTTGAAATTGGCGATGTTCGGCGTGGCGAGGTCGGAAGTGGAGATGCTGTTCTTGACGTGGCCCCAGGCGAAGCCGCCGGTGCCGTAGATCAAGAGATTGTTCGCCGCGTAGCCGATACGTCCGCGGACCGTGCCGAAGACGTCGATCTCCTGCTTGAGGTTGAACACGCCGGTGAACGCGCCATTGTCGCCACCGATCGTGCCGGTGACGCTGAAGGGGCGGCTCGCCGTCTCCTTGATGGCTGCGCCGCTGACATCCGCTTCCAGGCCATACACAAACGTGCCGGACTGCCAGTTATAGCCGATCTGGCCGCCGCCAAACCCGCCCTTGGGGCTCACATCCAGGGTGAACGGCCCGGTGCCACCCGTGACGACATAGCCGGGGACCGTCCCGGTTGCGAGCGCGCCCGGATCGAAGGTCGCGGTCGGATCGCTCCAGCCATAACCGCCATGCACGCCGGCATAAAAGCCGGTCCAGCTGAATGCCACCGGCACGGGCGGCGCCTTGGTGTAAGCCCTGCCGAGATCGGCCGCGGAGGCGGCGTGGGAGAGACAGAGAGCCGAGACCAGGAGAGTACCGGAGACGATGGATTTCATGACTTCCCTCGAACGCTGTGCGCGTGACAAGGCGGCGCCTTGCCGCGTGAGCACTCGTCAAACCGCCGATGACCGGCCGTTCGCTTTGAGCCGAGTTATAGAGGTGATCGTGCATTGCCGCTGTAGCAGCGGCAACACAGCGTAGAGCTGTCAAATAGCGGTTATGCGCGCGAAGTTCGCCTGACGCGACGCAGCCGAGATTATCGCGACGTCAGATGCTCCCAAGACGCCAAGAACGCCATTTCAGCCGGCGTCGTCTAGGCCATCAGCTGCCGCGCCGCCGCCGCGATCATCACCAGCCCGCCGGTGATCACGGCGGCATCGAGGATCGCCGTGTGAATCTGCACCGGCATCCGTTCGACGAAAGCCCTGGCCAGGAACGCGCCGGGCACGGCCATGCCGCCGATCAGCAGCGCCAAGGCGAGCACCTGCGCGGTGACGGCGCCGGCGAGGCCGAACACCGAGATCTTGATCAGGCCGGTACCGAGCGAGATCATCGCGTCGGTCGCAATCACGGCGGCGCCTTCGAGCCCTGAGGCCATCAGCAGCGAGAGCAGGATCACACCGGAGCCCGATGTGCCGCCCACCAGGACGCCGTAGCCGACCGAGCCGGCGGCAAGGCCCGCATCGCCGATCCTGACATCGCGGCGGCGGAGCATGCGGCGCAGCGGCACGCTCAGGATCAGCATGGTGCCGATCACGAGCGCGGCGCCGGCATTGGTGAGGCGGGTGTAGCCATAGGCGCCGAGGGCGGTGGTCAGCGCGGCGCAGGCCAGCACGATCAGCACGCGGCGGCGGTCGGCATGGCGGACATAGGCAAGCGCGCGGCTCGCGTTGGTCAGCATCGCGGAGATCGCGATGATCGGCACGACGGGCTCGGCCCCGACCAGCGGCACCAGCACCAGGGGCATCAGGGCCCCGGTGCCGTAGCCGGCGAGACCGCCGATGATCGATGCAAACAACGCCATCGCTGCGATCAGCAGAAGCTGCAGAAGCGAGATATCGGCGAAGCCTGAGACGATGGTCAATCTTTCTGGCCGCCTCTGATGCGGGCCACGGCTTGATCGGCAAGCGCGGCGAGCGCGGCTTCTTCCAGCGGGAAATCCGCCGCGAGCCAAGCGTCTTCGGCGAGCGCCAACACATGGCCGAGCGCAGGTCCTTCGGCGAGACCGCGAGCGATGAAATCGGCTGCCTTCAGCGGAAATTTCGGCGCGGTCCAGCGCTGCGGCAGCTCGGCGAGCGCGCGCCAGCGCGGCGAATGCACGTCAGCGGCGGCGCGTGCCCAGCCAAGCAATACGCGGTCTTGATAGCTCTCGGGCCCGAGCCGGTACAGCAAGCGCCGTGCATTGGCTTCGTCCTTGGTGGCGAGGCGCCACCAGCGGTGCCCCATCGAATCCAGCGCCTTGGCCTCGGCATTGGAGAGCCGCAGGCGCACGGCGAGGCGCTTGGCGTCTTCGGTGACGGCGACCGAGAGCGCGGCCAGGCGCCGCGTGCTGCTGGGGCTGAGGCCGAGCTCGCGCTCGATTGCGATCATCGTGTCCAGGGGACCCGTATAGACGACGCCGCCGGTCAACGCCTGCAGCAATCCGCCCTCGGCCATGGCTCGCACGGCCGCAGCCGCACCACCGGCGACCAGCAGCTTGAGCATCTCCATACGCACCCGCTCGGCCGACAGGCTGGCCAGGCCCGCGCGTCCGCGGATGCAGGCGAGATAGCCGTCCGGGTCGGGCTCGCCGGCACCGAAGGCGGCGTGGATGCGGAAGAAGCGCAGGATGCGTAAGTAATCCTCGGCGATGCGCTGGTCGGGATCGCCGATGAAGCGCACGCGCCGCGCTTTGGCGTCGTTGATGCCGCCGACATAATCGTAGACGACGCCGCGCGCATCGACCGACAGGCCGTTCATGGTGAAGTCGCGCCGCTCGGCATCCTTCACCCAGTCGCGGCCGAACGCGACCTTCGCCTTGCGGCCGAAGGTTTCGGTATCCTCGCGCAGCGTCGTGACTTCATAGGGGTGGGCATCGATCACCAGCGTAACGGTGCCGTGGTCGATGCCGGTCGGCACGCTCTTGATGCCGGCAGCCTTGGCACGCCGTATCACCTCGTCGGGCAGCGCCGTGGTTGCGATGTCGATGTCACCCGGCGCAAGACCGAGCAGCGCGTTGCGCACGGCGCCGCCGACCACCCGCGCCTCCTCGCCATCGGTGCCGAGCAGCGCCAGGACGCGCGCGGTGCCGCCTGCGGTCAGCCAGGGCGCATCGGCGAGTAAAGGCTCCGCGCTCATGGACCCGCCCCTACTTTTCCGTGCCCGGCACGAGCTTGCCGTCCTCGATATGGGCGGGGACGTAGGTCGAATCCGGCGGCGCGCCGGAGAACTCCGCCAAGCCGATGAGGCCGGCGATGACCAGCACGATCGCCACCAGCGCAAGACGCGCGACGATCGCGACCGGCCATGAGGAGCGTGCGAACACACCGGACCGCGTCGCTGCCAGGAACAGCGCATAGACGGCAAAGGGGATGAGGAAGATTCCGATCTCGGTCAGAACCGTCCGGATCATGACGAATAGATCCGCTCATACAGCACACGCAGCATGCCCGCCGTCGCCCCCCAGATGTAGCGTTCCGCAAACGGCATCGCGTAGTAGGACCGCGGCGTGCCGCGGAATTCCTTGCTGTGCACCTGGTGGTTCACCGGATTCATCAGGAAGGATAGCGGCACCTCGAAGGCATCATCAACCTCGGAATGGTTGATGCTGAGCGAAAAGCCGGGCCTGACCCTGGCAACCGTCGGCAGGATGCGGAAGCCGAAGGCGGTGCCGTAGAGATCGAGATAGCCGAGCGGCTCGACGAAGTCGCGTGCCAGCCCGACCTCTTCCTCGGCCTCGCGCAGCGCCGCGTCGAGCGGCGAGGCATCGATCGCGTCGATCTTGCCACCGGGAAAGGCGATCTGGCCGGCATGGTCGTTGAGATGCGCCGAGCGCTGCGTCAGCAGGATGGTGGGCTCGGGATGGTCGACCACCGCGATCAGGACCGCTGCGGGACGCACCGGCTGCTCGCGCGCGATGATCTCGAGCATCTTGTCGGTGCCGGGATCGCCCGAGGCGGGGATGATGTTGGGATCATAGAGGCCGGGCGGCACGTCGAAGCCGAGCCGCGCCTTGGAGCGGGCGAAGAAATCCGCAGCGCCAAGCGCGACCGGCTCGTTCGTCAGGATAGGGTTGTTCAAATTCAAAGCGCCGCCCTCACCTGCTCCGCATCGGCCATGGCGAAGAACTCGCCGGCCGACTCGACACCGAACATCGGCTGGCCATCGACCATCCGCTCCTCGCCCATGTCAACCAGATCGTAATAGAGCGCGCGCGTCACCTTGGCCCAGAGGTCGGCACGGACGTGCAGATAGGGCGTCAGCCCGCCATCCTCCGCCTGCTCGAAACGCAGCCGGTGCGCCGCGTCGCAGGTGACCCAGTCGTCGACATTGGTGCGGAAGTGCAGCACGCGATGGCTGCCCTCGCTGTCCTTCTGCATCTCGACCGCCATGAAGGGCGCGTCGTCGACGCGGATGCCCACTTTCTCCACTGGCGTGACCAGGAAGTGCTTGTCGCCCTCGCGCTTGAGGATGGTCGAGAACAGCCGCACCAAGGCAGGGCGCCCGATTGGCGTCCCCAAATAGAACCAAGTACCATCCGAGGCGATTCGGATGTCGAGATCGCCGCAAAACGGCGGATTCCACAGATGCACCGGAGGCAGGCCCTTCTTGGCGCCTTCGGCATTAGCAGCGCTTTTGGCGGCGGCAGTCAGTCCCTCGAGACCCCGATCGGCGCTCTGCCCTTGGTTCGCCATGGTTTGCCCTGACTTTGTGATTGGCACGATTGGTGCAGGTCTACGTTGTACTTAGGTGCGCGGTTCCATCCGGAATAGCCCGGTGTGGAGGTCGCCACTTCGTGATGCCGTACATACCCCGAAGCCGATAAGGTGGGGATAGGTTAATTCAACGAATACATGGCTTTCCTGCAAGTCTAGCATGGGGCCCATGATCTGGCGTGATGACCTGACGTGACAGGCTGACGATGCAAGCAAGCCGCGTTGCACAGGCTGAAGGAGCAAGCGAATGGCGGAGAGTGTCGAGAAACTCGAGGACGGGATCGTCCGTTCGGCCGAGCAGGTGTCGAGCCAGGTTCGCGCGGCCAAGGACGCGATCGCCTCGGTCATCTTCGGCCAGGATCGCGTGATCGAGAACACGCTGGTCACCATCCTCTCCGGCGGCCATGCGCTATTGATCGGCGTGCCGGGCCTTGCCAAGACCAAGCTGGTCGAGACGCTCGGCGTCACGCTCGGTCTCGATGCCAAGCGCATCCAGTTCACGCCCGATTTGATGCCCTCCGACATTCTCGGCGCCGAAGTGCTGGACGAGAGCACCGCGGGAAGGCGCGCCTTCCGCTTCATTGCCGGTCCCGTGTTCGCGCAGCTCCTGATGGCCGACGAGATCAACCGCGCCTCACCGCGCACGCAATCGGCGTTGCTGCAGGCGATGCAGGAGCAGCACATCACCGTCGCCGGTGCGCGTCACGATCTGCCGAAACCCTTCCACGTGCTCGCCACGCAAAACCCGCTGGAGCAGGAAGGCACCTATCCGCTGCCGGAAGCGCAGCTCGACCGCTTCCTGATGGAGATCGACGTCGACTATCCCGATCGCGATGCCGAGCGCCGCATCCTGTTCGAGACCACGGGCGCGGAGGAGACGCTGGCCAAGGGCGCGATGACGCCCGATGCGCTGATCACCGCGCAGCGCCTGATCCGGCGCCTGCCGGTCGGCGATTCCGTGGTGGAAGCAATTCTCTCGCTGGTGCGCTCGGCCCGCCCGGGTCCGGACGCCGGCGAAGCCGGCAAGTTCATCGCCTGGGGCCCCGGCCCGCGCGCCAGCCAATCGCTGATGCTGGCGGTGCGCGCGCGTGCGCTGATCGACGGCCGCCTGGCGCCCTCGATCGACGACGTGCTCGACCTTGCCGAGCCCGTGCTGAAGCACCGCATGGCGCTGACGTTCCAGGCGCGCGCCGAAGGCCGCACGATTCCGGACGTGATCCGGCAATTGAAGACACGGATCGGTTGATGGCAGCGGAGAACGGGCGGGCAGCGAAGGAGATCCTGGCGATCCGACGTGCCGATGGCGAAAGCCGCACGCTCGCCGCTTCGTTGCCGCGCCTGGTGCTCGAGGCCCGCCGCATCGCCGCCAACGTCATCCACGGCCTGCATGGACGGCGCCGCGCCGGCTCGGGCGAAAACTTCTGGCAGTACCGCCGCTTCGTCTCGGGCGAACCGTCGCAGAACGTCGACTGGCGCCGCTCGGCGCGCGACGACCATCTCTACGTGCGCGAGCTGGAATGGGAAGCCTCGCACACGGTCTGGATCTGGCCGGACCGCTCGCCCTCGATGGCGTTCGCCTCGAAGACGGCGCGCGAGTCCAAGCTCGAGCGGACGCTGATCGTCGCCTTCGCGCTGGCCGAGCTGCTCGTCGCCGGCGGCGAGCGCGTCGGCATTCCCGGGCTGATGGCGCCGACCGCAAGCCGCAGCATCATCGACAGGATGGCGCAGGCGATGCTGCATGACGATGCCGACCGCCTCAGCCTGCCGCCATCCTTCGTTCCGGCCGCGTTGGCCGAGATCATCGTGCTGTCGGATTTCTGGTCTCCGATCGCCGAGATCAGGACGACGCTCGCCGGGCTGTCCAGCTCCGGCGCGCACGGCACGATGGTGCAGGTGGTCGATCCCGCCGAGGAATCGTTCCCCTATTCCGGCCGCGTCGAGTTCGTCGAGCCGGAAGGCTTTGGCGTGATCACCGCCGGCCGCGCCGAGAGCTGGGCGCAGGATTACACCGCGCGGCTCGCGCTGCACCGCGACCAGATCCGCGCCGAGACCAACAAGCTCGACTGGCTGTTCACGACCCACGCGACCGACCGCTCCGCCGCCGAACTCTTGCTGTTCCTGCATGCCGGCATGCAGGTGAGCAAGTCCGGCGCCCGCACCACGACGATCAAGGCGGGGCCGGCCGCATGATGGGATTGCCGCTCGCCTTCACGCAACCGCTGCTCCTGATCGGCCTCCTCAGCCTGCCCGTGCTGTGGTGGCTCCTGCGCGTGATGCCGCCGCGGCCGCGGCGCATCGAGTTTCCGCCGACGCGGCTGTTGTTCGACATCACGCCGCGCGAAGAGACGCCCTCACGGACGCCGTGGTGGCTGACCGCGCTTCGCCTGCTCGCCGCCGCGCTGGTGATCTTCGCCGCCGCCGGCCCGATCTGGAATCCGCAAACGGGCATCGCCGGCAGCAAGGCGCCGCTGATGATCATGTTCGACGACGGCTGGAGCGCTGCATCGCACTGGGACGTCAGGATCAGGACCGCCGACGAGCTTATCGCCAATGCCGACAATGACGGCCGCGGCATCGCGCTGGTGCCGCTGTCCGAGCCGAACCGCGACATCACCCTGATGCCGGCGGGTGCGGCGCGCGTCGCGCTGCGGCAGCTGGCGCCAAAGCCCTATTCGATTGATCGCGTCGAGACGCTGGCCGCGGTCGACCGTTTCCTCAAGGTCACCGGCGACTGCGAGATCGCCTGGCTCTCGGACGGCGTCGACACCGGCCGCGGCGAGGACTTCGTGGCCGGCCTCGGCAAGACCATCGGCGACCGCAGCCTGACCGTGTTCCAAGGCGGCACCTCCTCGCCGCTGGCCCTGGTCGCCGCCGAGAACGCCGCGGCGAAGATGACGGTGAAGGTGCTGCGCACCGACGGCGGGATCGCGGTCGGCACCGTGCGCGCGCTGGACCAGAAGGCCTCGCCGATCGGCGAAGCGCGCTATTCGTTCGGTCCGCAGGACAAGGAAACCGAGGCGGCGTTCGACCTGCCGGTCGAGCTGCGCAACGACATCACGCGACTGGAAATCTCCGGCGAGCGCTCCGCCGGCGCGGTGCAGCTGCTCGACAAGCGCTGGCGCCGCCGCGCCATCGGCGTCGTCTCGGGCGCGACCAGCGAGACCGCGCAGCCGCTGCTGGCCCCGACCTTCTATCTCACCCGCGCGCTGGCGCCGTTCGCCGACGTCAGGCTCGCCGACAAGGGCTCGCCGCAGCAGGGCATCACGCAGTTTCTGGACCAGAAGCTGCCGATGATCATCCTCGCCGATGTCGGCACCATCGCGCCCGAGCTGCGCGAGCGCCTCAATGCCTGGGTCGACCAGGGCGGCGTGCTGGTGCGGTTCGCCGGGCCCCGGCTCGCACAGGCGGAGGACGACCTCGTGCCGGTCAAGCTGCGCAAGGGCGGCCGCACGCTCGGCGGCAGCCTGACCTGGGAGAAGCCGCAGCGTCTGGCCTCCTTCGCCGTCGACGGCCCGTTCGCCGGCGTCGCGGTCCCCAAGGACGTCACCGTGAGCCGCCAGGTGCTGGCCGAGCCCGACGCCGTGCTCGCCACCAAGAGCTGGGCCTCGCTGGAAGACGGCACGCCACTCGTCACCGGCGAACATCGCGGCAAGGGCCTCGTCAGCCTGTTCCACGTCAGCGCCGACATGCGCTGGTCTGACTTACCGATGTCGGGCACCTTCGTCGAAATGTTGCGGCGGGTGGTCGACATGTCCGGCTACACCGCAAAGCCCGGCGCCGGCGTTGCCGGCGAAGCAACCACTGAGACCGTGGCGCCGCTGCACATCCTCGACGGATTTGGCGCGTTCGGTCCGCCGCCCGCGACGGCCAAGCCGCTTCCTGCCGATTATCGCGACCGCGCCACATCAGATCATCCGCCCGGCTTCTACGGTCCGGCAGAAGGACCGCTCGCCGTGAACACGCTTGCCAGCGCCGACCGCATCGCCGCCCTGAACACCGCGAGCCTGCGCGCCCGGCACGCCACCTACACCAATGCCGAGCCGCGCGACTTGCGCGGCTGGCTGCTGTCGACGGCGCTCGCGCTGTTCCTGATCGACGCCATCATCATCGCGGTGCTCGGCGGCGGCATTGCCGCGCTGCTGCGCCGCCGCGCCGCGCCCGCGATGATCGTGCTGGCCCTGCTCGCCGGATTCGCGGCGCTCTCGCCGGCGCCGTCGCGCGCCGACGGCGTCACGGACGAGTTCGCGATGAAGTCGGTGTCGCAGACCCGCCTCGCCTATGTCGTCACGGGCAATGCCGACGTCGATTCCATCGTCAAGGCGGGAATGAATGGGCTGACGCTGTTCCTGGCCCAGCGCACGGCGCTCGAGGCCGGCGATCCCGTCGGCGTCGATCCCGCGCGCGACGAGCTCGCCTTCTTCCCGCTGATCTACTGGCCGATCGTGCCGGGCGCGCCGAAGCCGCCGCAGGACGCCATCAACAAGATCGACGCCTACATGAAGCAGGGCGGCACCGTGCTGTTCGACACCCGCGACGCGATCGAGGCGCCGCCCGGCGCCAACGGCGCGGCGCAGACGCCGGCGATGCAGACGCTGCGCGAGATCCTGTCCTCGCTCGACGTGCCCGAGCTCGAGCCGGTGCCGCGCGAGCATGTGCTGACCAAGACCTTCTATCTGCTGCGCGACTTCCCCGGCCGCTTCACCGCCGGCCAGACCTGGGTCGAGACCTTGCCGCGCGAAGACGACGATGAGAGCGCGCAGCGGCCGGCGCGCGGCGGCGACGGCGTCTCGCCGATCATCATCACCTCGAACGACCTGGCCGGCGCCTGGGCGGTGCGGCCCGACGGACAGGCCATGCTGCCGGTGACCGGCGGCGACCCCCGCCAGCGCGAATTCGCCTACCGCGCCGGCGCCAACATCGTGATGTACACGCTGACCGGCAACTACAAGGCCGACCAGGTGCACGCTCCGGCGCTGATCGAACGGCTGGGGCAATGATGCGGGTGGTGAAATTGAACATCCCCCCAATGGAAGCCGTCATGCCCGGCCTTGTGCCGGGCATCCACGTTCTTCGTGCCGCACGGCAAGTCGTGGATGGCCGGGACAAGCCCGGCCATGACGATGCCCAGAGAGTGACGCCATGAACTACGGTATCGCGTTCACACCGCTTGTTCCTACTATCGTGCTGTGGCTCGCGCTCGCCGCGATCGTCATTGTCGCGCTCGTGCTGCTGCTGGCGCGCGCGCGGGGGGCCGCGGTGCGCGTGGCCGCGCTGGCGCTGTTCCTGCTGGCGCTTTCCAATCCCTCCTTCACCCGCGAGGACCGCGATCCCCTCACCTCGGTCGCCGCTGTTGTCGTCGACAAGAGCCCGAGCCAGAACTTCGGCAACCGCAATCGCGAGGCTGCGCAAGCGCAGGAGGCGCTGGTCGACAGCCTGAAGAAGATCAAGGGCCTCGAGGTCCGTGTCGTCGAAGCCGGACAGGCCGACGGCGAGACCGACGGCACCAAGCTGTTCGGCGCGCTGGCCTCGGCCTTGGCGGACGTCCCGGTGGACCGCGTCGCCGGCGCGTTCCTGATCACCGACGGCCGCGTCCACGATATTCCCGCGAACGCCGCTGCGCTCGGCTTCCAGGCGCCGGTGCACGCGCTGGTCACGGGCCAGAAGGACGAGCGCGACCGCCGCATCGCGATCACCGCCGCGCCGCGCTTCGGTATCGTCGGGCAGAGCCAGACCATCTCCTACCGCCTCGATGACCAGGGTGTCACCGGCGAGCGCGCCAAAGTCACGGTCCGCCGGGACGGCGAGGTCATCAATGAGCGCACGCTCTCCAGCGGCCAGGCCGCGAGCGTCGACGTCGACATCAAGCATGCCGGGCCGAACATCGTCGAGATCGAGGCCTCGCCGCTCGAACGCGAATTGACGCCGGTGAACAATCGCGCCGTCGTCGCCATCGACGGCGTGCGCGACAAGCTGCGTGTGCTGCTGGTCTCGGGCGAGCCGCATTCGGGCGAGCGCACCTGGCGCAACCTGCTCAAGTCCGACGCCAGCGTCGACCTCGTGCATTTCACCATTCTGCGCCCGCCGGAGAAGCAGGACGGCACGCCGATCAACGAATTGTCGCTGATCGCGTTTCCGACCCGCGAGCTGTTCCAGCAGAAGATCAACGAATTCCAGCTGATCATCTTCGACCGCTACGCCCGCCAAGGCGTGCTGCCGATCCCCTATTTCGAGAACATGGCGCGTTATGTGCGCGCAGGCGGCGCCGTGCTGGTCTCGGCCGGCCCCGACTATGCCTCGAACAGCAGCATCTGGCGCACGCCGCTCGATTCGGTGCTGCCGGCCGAACCCGTCGGCGTCACCGAGAAGCCGTTCTATGCGCATCTGTCCGACCTCGGCAAACGCCATCCCGTCACGCGCGGGCTGGAAGGCTCCGCCAGCGAGCCGCCGCGCTGGAGCCGGTTCTTCCGCACCGTCGACACCCGCAATGCGGTCAACCCGCCCGTCATGACCGGCGTCGACGGCAAGCCGCTGCTGTTCCTGTCGCGCTTCGGCGAGGGCCGCGTCGCGCTCCTGCTGTCCGACCACATCTGGCTGTGGGCGCGCGGCTATGAAGGCGGCGGTCCGCATCTCGACCTGCTCAGGCGGATGTCGCACTGGCTGATGAAGCAGCCTGATCTCGACGAGGAGGCGTTGCGCCTCCAGGTGCAGGGCAAGGACCTCGTCGTGGTGCGTCAGACCATGGCGGACAGCGTCCAGCCCGTCAGCGTGACCTCGCCGTCGGGCGTGTCGCAGGATCTGACGCTGAGCGCCGGCGATCCCGGCGAGTGGCGCGCCAGCCTGCCGGCGAGCGAGCTCGGCCTGTGGCAGGCGACCGACGGCACGCTGAAGGCGTTGATCAATGTCGGCCCGACCAATCCGAAGGAATTTTCGGAAGTGACCTCCACCGTCGATACGTTGAAGCCGCTGACACAGGCGACAGGCGGCGATGCCGTGCGCGTGGCCTCTGGCTCGAGCGTCGAGCTGCCGCGCATCCTGCCGGTGCGCTCGGTCGGCATGTTCCACGGCGATGGCTGGATGGGCGTGCGGATGCGCGATGCCAGCGTCGTGAAGGGCGTCGGTGTGCTGCCGATCTTCGCCGGCGTGATCGGCCTGCTGCTGCTGCTCGGCGCGTTTGCGGCGACCTGGGTGCGCGAGGGGCGGTAGTTGCCCGAACGACACATCGGCTTGGCGGCTTGCATGCGCCGATCCCCCCGCCGTTGACATCGGTGAACCGGTCGGGCGATGTTATACTATAACATCGCGGCGTCCTGGGATTGACGCCTCGGTGTGGGGGTGGCGTTTTCCAGATGAAGTGGTTCCGGTCGAATAGCAGGCACGGCGCCCGGCTCGCGTTGTTCGCGATGCTGGTGCAGCTCGCGCTGACGTTCGGCCACAGCCATTGGTTCGCGCAGGCCGCGCCTTTTGCTCAATCATCGGTCCAACACATCGAAGGCGGCGCCAAGGACGTTGCAGCGACCGACGGCGCCGTCGTCGAGAAGCAATCGCCCTCAAGTCCCGACCGCGAGCATTCGCGCGACGAGAGTTGCGCCATCTGCGCCATCATTGCGATGGCGGGTGCGATCGTGTCGGCGACGCCGCCCGTGCTGCTGCTACCGCAGGCGATCGAGCTGCTCAGGCGCAGCCTCGACGCCGAGTTCGCTCATCTGACATCGGCCGGCACGGCGTTCCAGCCGCGCGCCCCTCCTGCGTCCTGACTCCAACGCTTGATCACGCCCAGCCTCGCCGCGCATCGGCAAGTGCCTGGGAGAAGTTGAAGTCGAATTCCGTCGCATCGCGACGGCAGGCCGCCTCCGATCAGCAGAGCATCATCCGGACGGCGCCTTAAGTGGAATCAGGACCATGTCATTTCAATTGCGGCGCGCGCAGCGCCTTGGCGGAGCAAGCCTGCTCCTGCTCGGCGCCGCCGCCACACCCGCCTTCGCTCAAGAGCCTGCCCAAGACAAATCATCGACCGAGCTCCCCGCCATCACCGTAACGGCGCCAAGCCCGATCGTACGCAGAGCAGTGGTGCCGTCGCGCAATGCGGGCCGCGGCACCCGCACCGCGCGGGTGCGCAGTCGCGAGCAGACGGCCGAAGCGGCACCGGCGGCCCCGGTGCCTGCCGCGCCTCAGCAAGGCGTGCTGCCAGTTGTGACCGATCAGTTCGCGACCGTCACCGTGGTGCCGAACGAGGAGATTCGGCGCAACGGCGGCGGCACGCTCGGCGATCTCCTGTTCTCCAAGCCCGGCATCACCGGCTCTGAATACGCACCCGGTGCATCGAGCCGCCCGATCATTCGCGGCCTCGACACCAACCGTGTCGGCATTATCGAGAACGGAACGGGCAGCAACGGCGCGTCCGACCTCGGCGAGGATCACTTCGTGCCGATCGATCCGCTGGCAACCAACCAGGTCGAGGTCATCCGCGGACCGGCGACGCTGCGCTACGGCTCCACCGCGATCGGTGGTGTGGTCAGCGCAACCAACAATCGCATTCCGGATGCCTTGCCGTCCTGCGCGGCGCCCTTTCCGACTTACGGACTCCCGACCAAGGCGCCGCTGGCAAACGTTGGATCGCCGGGCTGCATCACCGCGGAAACACGGACGGCCGTGACGTCGGTCGATCGCGGCACCGAAGGTGCCGTGCTGCTCGACGCCGGCGGCGGCAACTTTGCCTTCCACGCCGATGCCTTTGGCCGCAAGGCCGGCGACTACAACGTCCCGAGCTACCCGTTCTTGACCGACCCGACGCTGCCGTTCAACGGACGCCAGCCGAATTCGGCATCGCAGGCCTACGGCGGATCTGTCGGCGGCTCCTACATCTTCGACGGCGGCTACGTGGGCGCGGCGATCACGCAGCACAACGCGCTCTACCACATTCCCGGTATCGAGGGCAGCGAGTTCCTGACGCGGATCGACGGACGACAAACAAAATTCACGACCAAAGGCGAATATCGGCCGGACGCGGCGGCGATCGATGCGATCCGGTTCTGGGCCAGCGCCACCCGCTATAAGCACGATGAGGTCGGGCTCGCCGACTCCGCCGACCTCGGCTCCCTCGGCGTGAGACAAACCTTCACCAACAAGGAACAGGAAGGCCGCGTCGAGGTGCAGCTTGCGCCGTTCGACGTCCGCTTTGCCGCGCTGACCACCGCTGTGGGCGTTCAGGCCTCGCACCAGAAGCTGACCGCGCCGAGCCCAGACGATCCAGGCAGCCCGGTCAACGGACTGTTCGATCCGAACAAGAACACAAAGGTCGCCGGGTACATCTTCAACGAGTTCAAGTTCAGCGAAGCCACCAAGACCCAGATCGCCGGGCGCGTCGAGAGCGCAAGGTTGAGCGGCACGGCGCCGGCCTTCGTCCCCGATGTGTTCGACCTCGCCGTCGATCCGGCCGCGATCGGCCCAGCAATTGCGGTCAACCGCAACTTCACGCCGGTGAGCGGGAGCGTCGGCCTGATCCACAACCTTCCCTGGGATCTGGTCGCCAGCATCACCGGCCAATATGTCGAGCGCGCGCCGAAACCTGCGGAATTGTTTTCGCGCGGCGGCCACGATGCCACCACCACTTTCGACATCGGCAATCCCAATCTCGGCATCGAGACCGCCAAGTCGGTCGAGGCGGGGCTGCGACGGGCGGTCGGACCGCTTCGCTTCGAAATCACCGGCTACTACACCAAGTTCAACGGCTTCATCTACCGGCGCCTGACCGGCAACACGTGCGAGGACGGCGTTTGCCAGCTTGGCGCGGGCCTCGAGCTGAATCAGGCGGTCTATTCGCAGCGCGACGCGACATTCCGGGGCGGCGAATTCCAGTTCCAGTACGACGTGATGCCGGTCTGGAACGGGATCTGGGGCATCGAGGGTCAATACGACATCGTGCGCGCGACCTTCGACGACGGCACCAACGTGCCACGCATTCCGCCGCAGCGGCTGGGCGGTGGTGTGTACTATCGCGACGCCGAATGGTTCGCCCGGATCAACCTGCTGCACGCGTTCGCGCAAAATGACATCGCACCGATCGCGGAGACGCCGACGCCCGGCTACAACCTGCTAAGGGCCGAGGTCAGCTACAAAACGCAGCTCGATCAACGTTGGTTCGGCGCGCGCGAGATGCATGTGGGGCTCGTCGGCAACAACCTGCTGAACGAAAACATCCGCAATGCCGTCTCCTTCAACAAGGACCAGGTGCTGTTGCCCGGCATCGGGGTCAGGGCGTTCGCGAACTTCAAGTTCTAGGTAACGACACGCGCCGTCATTGCGAGGAGCCCTTGCGACGAAGCAATCCAGACCGCCTCCGCGGAAAGACTCTGGATTGCTTCGCTGCGCTCGCAATGACGGAGTATGACGCGCGCAGCCGCGCGTCTTCTCGACGGTCTCTTAGCCGGATGAGATACGAGCAGTGTCGTAGCCCGGATGGAGCGTAGCGTAATCCGGGGTTCTCTCGTTGCGGAAGACCTTCCCGGATTGCGCTGCGCTCCATCCGGGCTACGGCGTTTCCAACGACGCGCGCCGCTCCTATGTCCGCGCTTTGCTCCAGTCGGGGCCGACCGCGCCCGACACGCCCTCGAAGGCGCCGTCGACGAGCTCGAACACCAGGATGCGCGCGGCATCGACGGGACCCGGCATGGTGACGCGGCCCTTCGGCACCTGTTTGAAGCCGACGCGGCTGTAATAGGGCTCGTCGCCGACCAGCAGCACGAGGCGGTGGCCTTTTTCCCTGGCGTCCTTCAGCGCGCGCTCCATCAACTGACGGCCGATGCCGCGATCGCGGAACGGCGGCTCGACGGTGAGCGGCCCGAGCAGCAGCGCCGGCGTTTGGCCGATCAGAATCGGCAATTGCCTGACGGAGCCGACCAGGAGCGTGCCGATACGGGCCGTGAAGGACAGTTCGAGCAGATGGTCGACGTGCTCGCGGATCCGGTAGGCGCTCAGCACGAAGCGGCCGGGGCCGAAGGTGCGTTCGTGCAGCCGCTCGATCGCCTGAGCGTCGCCGGCGGCTTCGGGAAGAATGGTCAGTGAGAGATCGTTCATGTCAATTCGCGGAGTAGCACTTGCGCCTGCGAAGGTCCATGGGCGGCGGCGGTGCCCCGTTTACCTCCCGGCGGGAGAAGTGCAAGCCTGGCTCAACCTGCGTTCCGTTTCGACGCCGGCTGGGACAGATAGGCCAGCATCTTCATCTCCCGCCGCCCTCGCGTCACCGTATCGAGCACGAGCCCTGACGACACCGACAGCAAGGCCATGATCATCAGGCCCATCGACAGCACGGCAGTGGGCAGGCGCGGCACGAGGCCGGTTTCGATGAAGGTGATCACGATCGGAATCGCGAAGATGATCGACGCCAGCGCCAGCAGGATTCCGATCACCGTGAAGAAGCGCAACGGCCGCTCGCTGCGATAGAGCTTCAGCATGGTGCCGAGGATGCGAAAGCCGTCGCGCCAGGTGTTGAGCTTGGAGAACGAGCCTTCGGGGCGCGCATAATAGGGCGTCTCGACCTCGGCAACCGGCAGCGACAATTCCAGCGCATAGACCGCAAGCTCGGTCTCGATCTCGAAGCCGTCGGAGAGGACGGGAAAGGATTTGACGAAGCGGCGCGAGAACACCCGGTAGCCGGACAGGAGGTCCTTGAAAGCGTGGCCGAAGGTGTCGGACAGGAAGCCCGTCAGCATGCGGTTGCCGGTGCGGTGGCCGAGCCGGTAGGCAGCCTGGACCTGATCGACGCGAAGCCCGACCACCATGTCGAGATGCTCGTCGAGCAGCTTGTCGATCATGATGGGTGCGCTCGGCGCATCGTAGGTGGCATCGCCGTCGACCAGCACATAGACGTCGGCCTCGACGTCCGCGAACATGCGGCGCACGACGTGACCCTTGCCCTGCCGGCGCTCGCTGCGCACGATCGCACCGGCTTCGCGCGCGACCGCGGCGGTCCGGTCGCGCGAATTGTTGTCGTAGACGTAGATCTCCGCCGCGGGCAGCGCCTTGCGGAAATCGGCAACGACGGTCGCGACCGCGGCCTCCTCGTTGTAGCAGGGCACCAGCACCGCGATACGAAGTTGCGTTGTGGTCATCAGGGCAGCACTCCGAGGCTTGTCGGCTCGCGCCCGAGCGGCGTGGCCTGCCGTGCGCGTCGAGCGGGTTACTAGCACAAGCTGCCCTCAGCGCCACGTCGCAATCACGGGCCTGCCATCGAGCACTTCGGCGATCCGCAGCCGCGTGCCGGGCGTGGTGCCCTCGGGCAATGCGGCATTGTCGAAGAACCCGCATTCGACGATCTCGCGGTTGGGCTCAGGGACGCGGTCCTGCCTGAACTGCCTGACCACGTAGACCGCGACGTGGTCGCGGCGGGAGACGTGGCTATTGAGGAAGACGCCGTGCAGGATCGCCTCGCCGGTCAGATCGATGTCGCCCTCCTCCTTGAGCTCGCGCCGCAATGCCTCTTCCATGGTCTCGCCGAAATCGACGCCGCCGCCAGGCAAATACCAGCCGCTGACGTAGCTATGCCTGACCAGGAAGACACGATTGTCGGCATCCAGCACCACGGCACGGACGCCGAGCGTCATGCCGCGGACGAGCAGGAAATAGCCGTGCAAGAACCGCCGCAGCAGCGGCTCGGCTTTCCGTCGGGCTCGGTTCAGACGTTCTCCCATCAGGCTCCTTGACGCCCCCTGTTTCAGGCCCTGCTTGCGCGGGGCGCGCGACCTTGCCATTACAGCGGAGCAATAGCGAGGCATTCGCGCGCCATGACTCCCTTCACGCTGGCTCCCTTCACGCTCGCCCACCTGTCCGATCCGCATCTGGCGCCTTTGCCGAAGCCGCGGCTGATCGAGCTCGCGGGCAAGCGCGTGTTCGGCTATGTCAACTGGACGCGCAACCGCCACAAGTACCAGCGCCGCGAGGTTCTCGACGCGCTCGTCGCCGACATGAAGGCGCAGGCGCCCGACCACATCGCAGTGACAGGCGATCTCGTCAACCTGGCGCTGGAGGCCGAGTTCGCGCCGGCGCTGGCCTGGCTCGAAAGCGTCGGCCCGCCCGACCGCGTGACCGCGATCCCCGGCAATCACGACGCCTATGTCAGCGCGACGCGCCATCGCTTCGGCGAGACGTTCCTGCACTACATCGCCGCGGACACACCCGGCGGAGCAGCCTTCCCAGCGGTGCGCCGGCGCGGGCCGTTGGCGTTGATCAGCCTGTCCACGGCGGTGCCGACCCTGCCGCTGATGGCGACCGGCACGCTGGGGCGCGATCAGCTCGCCGCGCTCGCGGAGGTGCTCGAGCGACTCGCCGCGGAAGACGTCTTCCGCGTGCTGCTGGTGCATCATCCGCTGAAATCCAGCGCGCGGGCGAAGCGGATGACGGACGCGCCGGAACTGCTGGGACTGTTGAAGCGCCACGGCGTCGAGCTGGTTCTGCACGGGCACGACCACATTCATTCGACGATGTGGTTCGAAGGTCCGAACGGCAACATTCCCGCGCTCGGCGTGCCGTCGGCCTCCGCGCTGGCGCACGGACGTTATCCAGCGGCGGCGTATAATCTGTTCACCATCGAGAAGGACAATGCCGGCTGGCGCTGCGAGCAGACGGTGCGAAGCCTCGGGGCTGGATTTCAGATCGGACAGATCAAGCATGTGCGGTTGATCTAGACCGCGGTCGTCATTGCGAGCGCAGCGAAGCAATGCAGGAATCTCTCCGCAGAGGCAATCTGGATTGCTTCGTCGCAAGGGCTCCTCGCAATGACGAAGGAGAGAGCCTCACCAGCTCCGCAAGACCGCAAGCACTGCCACCCCGAACAACGCGGCAGCGCCGAGCACGAAGCCGAACACGAATGGCCACAGGCGCGAGCGGCGCGGCGGCGCGGCAGTCGGGGCCTGCGGTTCGGGCGCGACCACCATCGCCCGCTCGCGCTCGACCATGCGGCGCGCGACATAGTCGGTGACGGCCTCGACGATCACGGCGGTGTCGTGCGATTCCGCGAGCACGATGCGGCCGAAGCGGGTGTCCTGGACGAAGCGGTACATCCGCTTGTCGCGCCCCATCACGATGTGGGCGACGACGTCGATCCACAGCCGCGGCGTATCGCCCTGGCTGATGCCGCGGTCGAACAGGTCGATCTGATCAGGCACCTGCGCGAACAGGGGATCGAGCGCATCGTTGAGGATCTCGAGCCGCGCCACCTCGGCGTCGCGCAAATCGACCACGACGCCGGTGCGGTCGGCCGCCTCGATCCGCGCGCGCAGCAGCGCATCGCGCAGCCGCACCGGGCGCGGCTGGCCGGGATCGGTCCCGCTGGTCTCGGGCTCTGACATTGTCGGCCTCGTCCTCGACTTATCCCCATTAACCTATCAGCAACCAAACCCTCCGCAAAGACCTACAATTCCAGAGACTTACGGCGCCCACAGCCGTTTCACCTGTGCCAAAAACAGACGATCCCACCCAGGCAGGGCCTGGATGGGACCATCCGTCCTTGGACGTCTTCTTAAGTCGGGGCGATCAGGCCGAGACCCGCGAGGGCTCTTCCACGATCGAGAAGCGGACGCCGGCCTTGTGACGGCTTTCTTCCGAGACTTCCTTCCAGCACTCTTCGGCTTCCTTGCGGGTCTTGAACGGACCTTTGACCTGGGCCGAGCCTTCCACGAGCTTGTGGAAGTTCATCGAACCGAACTCGCCGCCGATCACCCAGAAATTGCTGCCTTTGGTCATTGTCAGTCTCCTGTTGAGGTGCGTGACCGGCCTGGACTCAACCTGGCTTCCAGACCGGTCCGATCCGCCGTTAGCCGAACTGGTTCATCGTGTTGTGGACGCCGCCCGCCTTCAGCGCAGCTTCGCCCGCGAAGTACTCCTTGTGGTCGTCGCCGATGTCGGAGCCGGCCATGTTCTGGTGCTTCACGCAGGCGATGCCCTGACGGATCTCGGCGCGCTGGACGTTCTTGACGTAGCCCAGCATGCCCTGCTCGCCGAAATACTCGCGGGCGAGATTGTCGGTCGAGAGCGCGGCCGTGTGATAGGTCGGCAGCGTGATCAGGTGGTGGAAGATGCCGGCGCGCTTGGCCGAATCCGCCTGGAAGGTACGGATGCGCTCGTCGGCTTCCTTCGCCAGCGGCGTGTCGTCGTACTCCGCCTTCATCAGCTCGGCACGGTTGTACTTGCTGACGTCCTGGCCCGCTTCCTTCATCGCGTCGTAGACCTGCCAACGGAAGTTGAGGGTCCAGTTGAACGACGGCGAGTTGTTGTAGGCGAGCTTGGCGTTCGGCACCACCTTGCGGATGCGGTCGACCATGCTGGCGATCTGCTCGATATGCGGCTTCTCGGTCTCGATCCAGAGCAGGTCGGCGCCGTTCTGCAGCGAGGTGATGCAATCGAGCACGCAGCGGTCTGCACCGGTGCCGGGGCGGAACTGGTAGAGGTTGGAGGGCAGCCGCTTCGGACGCATCAGCTTGCCGTTGCGGTTGATGATGACGTCGCCGTTCTTGGCGTTCTCCGCGGTGATTTCCTCGCAATCGAGGAAGCTGTTGTACTGGTCGCCGATGTCGCCGGGCTTGTGGCTGACGGCGATCTGCTGCGTCAGGCCGGCGCCGAGCGAGTCGGTGCGGGTCACGACGATGCCGTCTTCGACGCCGAGCTCGAGGAAGGCGTGGCGGCAGGCGCGGATCTTCGCCAGGAAGACGTCATGCGGCACCGTGACCTTGCCGTCCTGGTGGCCGCACTGCTTCTCGTCGGAGACCTGGTTCTCGATCTGTAGCGCGCAGGCGCCCGCCTCGATCATCTTCTTGGCGAGCAGATAGGTCGCCTCCGCGTTGCCGAAGCCGGCATCGATGTCGGCGATGACGGGGACGACATGGGTCTGGAAGTTGTCGATCTTCTCGATCAGCTCCTTCTCGCGGGTCTTGTCGCCTTCCTTGCGTGCCTTGTCTAGGAGGCGGAAGATGTCGTTGAGCTCGCGCGAATCGGCCTGACGCAGGAAGGTGTAGAGCTCCTCGATCAGCGCGGGCACCGAGGTCTTCTCGTGCATCGACTGGTCGGGCAGCGGACCGAATTCGGAGCGCAGCGCCGCGATCATCCAGCCGGAGAGATAGAGGTAGGTGCGGTCGGTCTTGCCGCCGAAATGCTTCTTGACCGAGATCAGCTTCTGCTGGGCGATGAAGCCGTGCCAGCAGCCCAGCGACTGGGTGTACTTGGTGGGATCCTTGTCATAGGCGGCCATGTCGGCGCGCATCACGGCCGCGGTGTAGCGGGCGATGTCGAGGCCGGTCTTGAAACGGTTCTGCAGGCGCATGCGCGCGACGGCCTCCGCCGACACGCCGTTCCAGGTCGGCTGGGTCTCGAGGAGCGCCTGAGCCGCCTTGACCTCGTCCTGATACGAGGACGGACCCTGGAGGGTGCTGATACCGCGGGGCTGGTAATTCATGTGCCTGATCCTTTCGCTGAAGATGGCGAGGCAGCCATCGACATTCTTGACAATGCATTGCGAGATGCGTGTCAGAAGCTAAACGCGAAAAGGAAAAGTTCGTACAGATGGCTTGTTTTTTATTGGTGATGTCATGTAACATCTGAACGTGTAATACATGTCACTTTGTAAAATCTGTAAAAATAATAGGTCAACTATTCTGACCTTGGTTGAGTCTGGAGATCTGAGACATGCCCGCCGATTCCGGCAAGAAACTCTTCGTCGGCCCGCGCTTCCGGCGAATCCGGCAGCAATTGGGGCTGTCGCAGACCCAGATCGCCGAGGGGCTCGGGATCTCGCCCAGCTATGTCAACCTGATCGAGCGCAACCAGCGCCCGGTCACGGCGCAGATCCTGCTGCGGCTGGCCGAGACCTATGACCTTGACCTGCGCGATCTCGCCACCGCGGACGAGGACCGCTTCTTCGCCGAGCTGAACGAGATCTTCTCCGATCCCCTGTTCCGGCAGATCGACGTGCCCAAGCAGGAGCTGCGCGACCTCGCCGAGCTCTGCCCCGGCGTCACCCATGCGCTGCAGCGGCTCTACGCGGCCTATACCGAGGCGCGTCAGGGCGAGACGCTGGCCGCGGCGCAGATGGCCGACCGCGACGTCGGCACGCGCTTTGAAGCCAATCCGGTCGAGCGCGTGCGCGAGCTGATCGAGGCCAACCGCAACTATTTTCCGGAGCTGGAGCAGGCGGCGGAAAATCTGCGCGACGAGTTGAACGAGCCCGCCGAAGGGCTGTATGCCGCGCTGATAACGCGCTTGCGCGAGAAGCACTCGATCCAGACCCGCATCATGCCGGTCGACGTGATGCGCGAGACGCTCCGCCGATTCGACCGCCACCGCCGGCAGCTGCTGATCTCGGAGCTGGTCGATCCGCCCGGCCGCGCATTCCAGCTCGCCTTCCAGCTGGGCCTGGCGGAATGCGCGCAGGCGCTGGAGACCATCATCGGCCGGGCCGGCCCGCTGGACGATGCGCCGCGGCGGCTGTTCCGGATCACGCTCGGCAATTACTTCGCGGCCGCCGTGATGATGCCCTACCCGGCGTTCCTCGCGGCCGCCGAAGCGCTGAACTACGACATCCACGTGCTGGCACAGCGCTTCAATTCCGGCTTCGAGCAGGTCTGCCACCGCCTCACCACGCTGCAGCGACCGAATGCGCGCGGCATTCCGTTCTTCCTCTTGCGCGTCGACAATGCCGGCAACGTCTCCAAGCGTTTCTCCTCCGGCACCTTCCCGTTCTCGAAATTCGGCGGCACGTGTCCGCTCTGGAATGTGCATTCGACCTTCGACACGCCGGATCGCCTGCTCAAGCAGGTGATCGAGCTGCCCGACGGCACGCGCTATTTCTCGATCGCGCAGATGGTGCGCCGCCCCGTGGCGCCGCATCCGCTGCCGCAGCCGCGCTTTGCCATCGGCCTCGGCTGCGAGATCCGCCACGCCGCCCGCCTGACCTACGCCACCGGCATGGACCTGGAGAAGGCCGAGGGCACCCCGATCGGCGTCAACTGCCGCCTCTGCGAGCGCGAGAACTGCGCCCAGCGCGCCGAGCCACCGATCACGCGCACGTTGATCCTGGACGAGACGACGCGGCGGGTGTCGAGCTTTGCGTTCTCGAATGCAAGGGAGTTGTGAGGGAGCGGCTGCGCGTTCGACGGAAGGAGCACGCTACGCCCACCGCTGTCATGCCCCGCGAAAGCGGGGCATCCAGTACGCCGCGGCCCATCTGCTCAATCGTTGCTGCCGCGGAGTACTGGATCGCCCGCCTTCGCGGGCGATGACAGTTGAATGTGTGGTGATAGCGACGCGCCCAACTACGCCAACGTATGCACGATCACCGGTCCCGCCACGGCGCGGGCGTCGCCGGCGAGCAGCGGGCCGAGATCCTTCTCGATCCAGGCGATGGCGCGCTTGTTGGCTTCCTCCGCCTGCTCGAACTTGTCGAAGATCGAGATCGCGGTGACCGTGTCGTCGCCGCCATAGACGACGTAATAGGCGCGGAAACCGTCGACGTCGCTGATGATGGGAACGGCGCCGTCCTTGATGCGGCGCGTCAGCTCTTCCGCGCTCCCGCTTTTTGCCTTGGCCTGACGGATGGCGGCATACATGGCATCCTCCCCTTCCGGCTATGATGTGAGGGCCTCGAGCCCGGGCGTATGTTACGCCGAAGCGCGCAGCCGATCCACGCTTGGTTAACCCGACCCTAATCCGCCCGCGCGATCTGCAACCAACGGTTAAGCACGCCTCAACATCAGTGCCTTAGTCTCGCCGCACTCACTTTTCGCAAACAAGGGCGGCCTAATCTGCCGGGCGAAGTGACATCAGGGGGTTCACCATGCGCATTGCGTTGCTGCTGACCGCGACCATTGTCGGCGCGCTATTCGCCAGTCCAACCATCGCCGGGTCGCTCGATGCCGGCGCGGCGCAGCCGCTGCCGCCGGGCTTCCAGAGCTACCGCGGCTACATGTTCGACGTCTCCGAGAACCGCGACCGCAAGGATGTCGACAAGCTCACCGAGAACCTGAAGAGCCAGATCGACGTCGTCGAAGGCGTCGGCCTCTCTCCGCGCGTGCTGCGCTTCTTCCACACCGTTCCGATCGTCGCGAGCGAACTCGCCTGCCTCGACGAAGGCGCCGCCACCGCCTGCTACGGCCGGGTCACGCCGGACATGCAGCGCACCGCGCCCCGGACCCTGACGGTCTGGGACCCCACCAAGCAGCGCTGGACCAATCCCAATGCCGTCGACCTCGCGGTCGATTCGGGCCTCGGCGTGATCATGCTGCGGCCGGACATGATGCGCTACGAGAAGGAGGCCGTGCTGCTGCACGAGATGCTGCACGCCTTCCACGCGCGACTGCTGCCGGACGGCTACGCCAACAAGGGCGTGATCACCTACTACGCCCTCGCCAAGTCCAAGGACCTCTTGCCAAAGGAATCCTATGCGATGAAGAATCCCATGGAGTTCTTTGCGGTGACCGCCAGCATCTTCCTGGCCGGCAAGAGCGAATTCCACGATCCGAAGTCGCGCGAGGCGCTCAAGGAGAAGATGCCGGACTATTACAAATACCTGGTCGGCGTGTTCGGCTTCGACCCCGAGCCGGCGGCCTCGAACGGCCCGGTCGCCTCGCTGAAATGAGCGGACGGCGCCAAGCCAAGCCAAAGAGCCGCGCGAACAGCGCGGCTTTTTTGTTTCGCACGCTCGGTAAGCTGCGGATGACGCACAGCCGGGAATTGCCAAGCCGGGGTCCGATCTGCATAGTCCCGCCCGCATCGATACCGTTTTCGAAGGGGATGAGAGACCATGGCGGAAGCCGACCTGGATGTCGTGATCCGGCAATTGGCCAGACAGCTGCATACGGGCCTGATGACCCGTGCCAAGGAGCGGCGGGATCGCTTCAACAGCCTTGCGGCCAAGGCCAAGGGCAAGGAGACCGGCGAGCGCTTCAAGATGATGGCCAAGGCCACCATGGAGCAGGCGACTGCAGCCGCCAAGCGCCTGCAGATGTCCGCCGATAACGTCGCCGACAGCTACGCGCGGTCGATGCGCCTCGCCGCCAGCACGCCTGTTACGGTGAAAGCGGAGAAGAAGGCAAAGGACGAGAAGCCGGCGAAGAAGGCCGCAAAGAAAGCCAAAGCGAAAAAGAAGACGTAGTCGTTGCACGTTCCTGATTGCCGCCACGGGATTGGCGATCTGGAGGCTCGCCGGCCTGTCTCCCAATCATCTCCGGCTTGATCGGATCGCCGCGTTGCGCGTTTGCGACGCGCTCCCTCGCGGCCGCCGCAATCGGGCCGGCCGCGACCTCAACGATTCCTCCGCCCCTGGCATGGGCTGGTCGAACAGTCGAGCGACATCCCTCACATGTATTGCCTCACACTTTGGAGAAAGCGCTCTTTCTCGCCAGGCGCGTAACCTTGGGATGCCCCATAATAGGGTTCATTGAACTGATTATAGGGTACCGCCCGGTACTGGACCGGCGGCCTCGGTGGCGCGTAGGTCTGGCGATGATGCCGCCGAGCGTTTCCTCTCGCCGGAGGACCGGCGTAGTAGGGATTGAGGACGCACATCTGGCCGTTTGCCGACGCCCTGCATTGGTCCATCGTCGTGAAGCTGCATCGGTAGTATGGCGTCATTCCGCGAGAAACGACGTTCAAGCAAACGGGATAAGCCGGGTCATATCTTTGGGCCCGGGCATCTCCCGCTGTCAGGGCGATACTCACGGTCAGAATCGTCAAAGCCCATTTGTACATTGGAAGCTCCTCCAGGAGCGCACGACATGGATGCACTCTGGACCCTGCCGGTATTGATCCAACTCAATACTTGTTGAATTGGTTCATAAGCGCAGCAGACAGCCGCGACAGTCTCGCTTTCCGCATCTCCCACCGGCTCGCCGCTATGCGGCAAGCCACCTGTCCTAAAGACGTGAGAGGGTGCCGCCGCGAATGCCGCGCCAGATCCTCATCTTCGGGGCGCGGCCACCAGTGTCGGCTCGGCGCTGGCGAGTTCCGCGAGCTTGGCGCGCGCGGCCTCTCGCGCGTGACCGTCCTTGCCGGCGGGCAGCGCCAGCGCGGCTTCGAAATCGGCGCGGGCGTCGTCGGTCTGGCCGCGGGCGAGGAACGCAAGGCCGCGGTCGAGACGGGCCTGCGCATCGGAGGGGTCGAGGCGGACCGCCGTGCTGTAGCTCAGGATGGCGCGGTCGAGATCGCCCATTGCGGCGAGCGCGAGACCGCGCTGGTGATAAGGTGCCGCGCGCTTGGGATCGTGCGCGATCGCCTCGTCGTAATCCGCAATGGCAAGCTCGAGGTCGCCGTTCTGCCGGCGCGCCAGCGCCCGGTCGCGATAGAGCGAAGCGCGGTTGGGATTGAGGTGGATGGCTTCGTCGAAATCGGCGATCGCCCGCTTGAAGTCGCCGTGACGCAGCGCGATCCGTCCACGTCCCGCATAGGCGAAGGCGATCAGCGAGCCGCGCAGCGGCGAGAAGCCGATCACGGCCGAGCAGATGTCGGGATCATCCTCGTCGCCGCAATTGACGACCATGTGCGTGGACAAGCCGACGAGCACGCAAAGGACGATCAGCAATGGTACGGCAATTCTGGTCATCTTCGACGGTGGCCGGCAGCGCGCCAGCCACGCATCCCCTTTCGAAGGAATGGTCACGCCGAGGAGTTAACACTGGTCGGGGACCCCCCTGTGTGCGCCAGATCACAAAGCCAGACGCAATCCTTGCCGGCTCCGTCAGCCCCAGGGACTACGACGTGAGGAGGAGCGGCCCCACGGCCCGCGCGGTGGATAGTTCTCGTTGGCGCCGACCGACGGCGCCGCGCGCGCGCCGAGCTCGGCCGCCAGTTGCTGGAGCGCGGCGACGCGGTTCTGCGTCGAGGGGTGGGTGGCGAACAGGTTGTCCACCCCGTGGCCCGACAGCGGATTGATGATGAACATGTGCGCGGTCGCAGGGTTTCGCTCGGCCTCGTAGTTCGGGACCTGGTGCGCGGCGCCCTCGATCTTCACCAGCGCAGAGGCCAGCCACATAGGTTGTCCCACGATGCGCGCACCGAGATTGTCGGCGGCATATTCGCGGGTCCGGCTGATCGCCATCTGCACCAGCATGGCACCGAGCGGAGCGAGGATCATCAACAGGATCGAGCCGATGATGCCCGGACCACTGTTGTTGTCGCGATTGCCGCCGAAGAACATGCCGAACTGCGCCAGCATCGAGATCGCACCGGCAATGGTCGCGGTGATCGTCATCAGCAGCGTGTCGTGATGCTTGATATGCGCGAGCTCGTGCGCAATCACGCCGGCGAGCTCCTCGCGGCTGAGCTGGTTGATCAGACCGGTGGTGACGGCGACCGCGGCGTTTTCCGGATTGCGGCCGGTGGCGAACGCGTTGGGCTGGATCTCATCCATCACGAACACGCGCGGCATCGGCAGGCCGGCACGGCCCGCAAGCTCGGCGACGAGGCCGACCAGCTCCGGCGCGGTCGAACGATCGACCTCATGGGCGCCGTACATCGACAGCACCATGCGGTCGGAGTTCCAGTAGGTGAAGAGGTTGGTTGCGGCGGCAATGACGAGCGCGATCATGGCGCCCGAGGCGCCTCCGATCAGATAGCCGACGCCCATGAACAGGGCGGTCAGGCCAGCGAGCAGCATTGCGGTACGAAAATAGTTCATGGCCGTCTCCTGGGGCGGCCGCGGGCGAACCTCTGGCCGGCACCTTCGAAGTATGAATGCGGCCGCCGGCTGCAAGGTTCGTGCGTCGTGGAGCCGCAGACGCCAGCGGCGCCAGCCAGCCTTTCCGCCGCCACTAAAGCTTGACCGGGATTTGCGCAAAAACACACGCGGAGGCTTAGCAACCTGGAAAGCGCAATTTCCGCATAACTCGCGGTAACCGGGCACGCGGCATTGGCCTTGTGCATTGACCGGGTTCCCGTTGGCCTCCCGTCAGCAAGGTGACCGCCATGGTAGACCGCTCGAGCGCCGCCTCCGTCGCCCCCTCATCCGCCCCCTCCCCTCACGACGCCAGAACTGATGCGAAGGGTTTGCAGGACTCCCTACACGAGCAGCTCTTCACCAATGACGAGTCCGACCATGCTTCCACGTCGCAGAGCGGGCAAGAATCGGGACGCCGCTGGCCGTATCTGCGGCGCGGCGCCAAGGTCGCGATCGGGCTCGCCATCGTCGCCGTGTTCGGCTGGCTGCCGCTGCGCGCGATCTGGGAAAATTCGAGCGTCGAAGCCGTGCTAAATTCCCGCCTTGTCACCTTGCGCACCCCCATCGGTGGCCGCGTCGCGGCCGCCCAGCGCGTCACTGACCAGGCCAAGCTCGAAGCCGGGACCGTCGTCCTGCGCGTCTTCAACTCGCGCGGCGATCGCACCCGGCTCGACGATCTCCGGCGGCAGAAATCGCGCCTGGAGAACGAACGGCCCAGCCTTGCGGCGAAGCTCGCTTCGGCGCAGGCGGCACAAAAGGATCTGGCGCGGCAGGCCGCGCTATTTCGCGACGGACGCGTGCTCCAGCTCGAGGCCCGCATCGCGGAGATCCAGACCTCGATCGAGGCTGCGGCGGCGCGGCGGGACGAGGCCAGTGCCGCCGTCGAGCGCGCCTCCTCGCTGGCAAAATCGGGCAATGTCTCGACCGTCGAACTGGCACGTCTGACGCGCGAGCTCTCCGTGTCGCAACAGACCGAGCTCGGTGCGCGCAAGCGGCTGGACGCGGCCAAGGTCGAGCTCGCCGCGGCACGGAACGGATCCTTCCTCGGCGACAGCTACAACGACCGGCCAAGCTCGGTTCAGCGCGAGGAAGAGATGCGCCAGCGTGCCGGCGACCTCGAGGCCGATCTCGCGCGCACCGACACGGAGATCGCCTGGCTCGCCAACGAGATCATCGTCGAGGAGGTCCGGTTCGCGGATCTCACCGAAGCCAACATTACGACACCCGTCGCAGGCCGCGTCTGGGAAATGATGACATCGCCGGGCGAGGACGTGCAGGCAGGCCAGCCGTTGCTCAAAGTGCTCGATTGCAGCGGCGCCGTGATCACCGCCAATGTCACCGAGAACGTCTACAACCGCCTGCAGCTCGGCGACCACGCGACGTTCGAGCCCAATGACGGCGGCGAGCCGATCTCCGGCACCGTGGTCAACCTGACCGGCGCTGCCGGCGCGCCGGCCAATCTCGCCATCAATCCGGACGCGCTGAGCAAGGAGCCCTATCGTGTGACCGTGGCCTCGCGCGATGCCGCAGCTCGCGCCTGCACGGTCGGGCGCACCGGCCGCGTGGTGTTTGCACGGCACGAGACCGCACCGTGACGGCGGCGCTGACGCCCGGCCTGATCGCGCTCGGCGCCTTCATGGCGATCGTACCGCTGCTTAGGCGCGACAGCACGATGGCACGCTCGTTCCTGGCCATTGTCTCGGTGACCTTGCTGCTGCGCTATCTCTATTGGCGGATCATGTCGACGCTTCCGCCGCCGCGCCTGACCGTCGATGCCGTGATCGGCTACCCCTTCATGCTGCTGGAGGCGGCCTCGCTCGTCGCGGTCGCGTTGTCGCTGCTGTTCCTGAGCCGGACGCGCGACCGCACCGGCGCAGCGAAGGTCGACGGCCGCACCACCGATCCGGGCGCGCCGCTGATCGACGTCTTCATCTGCACCTACAACGAGGAACGAGGGATCCTCGAGCGCACGATCATCGGCGCGACGGGCATGGACTACGGCAATTACCGCGTCTGGGTGCTCGACGACGGAAGGCGGCCCTGGCTGCGGCGGCTGTCCGGCGAGCTCGGCTGCCACTATCTGACGCGACCCGACAACCAGCACGCCAAAGCAGGCAACATCAATCACGCACTGAGGCATGTCGGGGCGCTGCCGGAGCGGCCGCAGTTCGTCGCCATTCTCGATGCGGACTTCGTGCCGCGGCCCGATTTTCTTGCGCGCACCGTCTCGCTCATGGACGATGCGTCGGTCGGCGTAGTCCAGACCCCGCAGCACTTCATCAATCCCGACCCGATCCAGACCAACCTCGCCGCGACCGACGTCTGGCCCGACGAGCAGCGCTTCTTCTTCGACATCCTGCTGCCGGCCAAGGACGCCTGGGGCGTCGCGTTCTGCTGTGGCACCTCCTCCCTCATCCGCTATTCCGGACTGATGCGGATCGGCGGCTTTCCGACCGATTCGGTGACGGAGGACTATCTCGTCACGCTGCGCCTCAAGGAACGCGGACTCAATACGATCTATCTCAACGAGCGCCTGACGATCGGGCTCGCGCCGGAAGGGCTGAAGGAATACATCACCCAGCGCGCCCGCTGGTGCCTCGGCTTGATGCAGATCGTGCGCGGCCGCAGCGGACCGCTCTCACGGGACTCGAAGCTGCCCTTCATCGACCGCCTCTCGCTGGCCGACGCCTTCATGAGCTGGTCCGCGGTCTACACCTCGAAAGTGGCGGGCCTTGTGGTGCCCTGGCTGTTCCTGCTGTTCGGCATCCAGGCGGTACGGGCCGATCTGAGCGAGCTGTTGCGGATCTTTCTGCCCTTCTATGTCTGGAACGGCCTCAGCATGGCCTGGCTTTCGCGCGGCCGCTCGCTCGCAATGATGACGGATGTCTCCCAACTGATTGCCGCGCCTGCCGTGCTCAAGGCGGTGGCGACCGGCCTGTTGAAGCCGAAGGGACACAAGTTCAGGGTCACCGCGAAAGGCGGCGACCGCGACCGACGCTTCGTCGAATGGCCGCTGCTGCGCATCTACGGCTGCGCACTTTTCATCACGCTCGCATCCATCGCCTATGCCTTCATCCTGCAGCAGCGCGGCGAGAACATCGCCTATGGCGGACTGGCGCTGGCCTGGAGCTTCTACAACGCGTTCATCCTCACCGTGGTCTGCTTCGTCTGCATCGAGCAGCCGCGCAAGCGCAAGGCGGAGCGCTTCAATCGCAACGAGCCGGTGCTGCTGCGCCAGGACGGCAGGTCGCATCTGGCTCGGCTCGCCGATATCTCCATCACCGGCGCGCGGCTAATCGATCCCGATCCGCCGGCGCCTGGAAGCACCCTCGAGTGCCAGATCTACGGCCGCTCGATCGCGGCCATCGTGGTGCGGCGGACCATTGATGGATTTGCCGTGCGGTTCGCGGAAGGCATGGACACGCGCGTGCATGCAATCAGGGCGTTCTATGCCGGCGAATATGTTCGGGCCTATCGGGGCGTCAGGGCGCTCCCGGTCGGTAAGGCGCTGCTGATGCGGCTGTTCGGCTAGCGCCACTGTTAGCGGCAAGGTCGGCTTCCTCGCCGCTAGGGGGCGGGATGCACCTCTCTCGAGCTATCCGACTCGACGCCTGTGGCCACTCGAGCGCTCTGGATATCGATCATCAATTGCTTCGCCATCTCCTGCAGGCGGTCACGATCCCGGTCGGTGAACTCCCGCGGTTGAGTATCAATTACACAAAGGCAGCCTACAACATGACCGGATGAAGTCCGGAGCGGGACCCCCGCGTAGAAGCGAATGCCTCGCTCCAGCACATGCGGATCGTCGGCGAAGCGCGGGTCTTCGGTCACATCCTCCGAAACCAGCATATCGCCTGCAGCGATCACATGCGCGTCGAGGGAGCCCTCGTGATTGCTCGGCAGACCTGCTTGGACTTCTTGGGCGCGGGCTTCAGCGGCGGTTAGCTGAATATTATCGACCAATGTCACCAGCGCGATCGGAACGTTGAACGCTTGCGCGACCTTTCTGGACGCCTCATCCAGGTCCTGGCGTTTCGAGGCGTCCAAGCCAAGTCCGCGCAGCGCGGCGAGCTGCGCACGTTCGGCGTCGGCCGTGAGCTGGGGCGTATCGCCGAGAGCTGCCGCGCGACCGACCCATGCTTCAACCTGCTCGACGCATGCTTGGAGAGAGGCGAATGCCGCGTCGGCCGCCATCTGGGTCTTGAGCTCTCCCGTCTGTTCCGTTCCGGCGATCAAATTCCAGCAGCAGGCGGCAAGCTTCACCTGTGGAGCCCGACGGCGCAGGCGACGAAAGACATAGCGGGCGTAGACCTGCGGCTGCGGGTGAAAGTAGGACAGGCACACCACGTCGACCCCCTGGAGATCGAGTTGCTCCAATGCTCCCCGACTGACCGCGATCGGCGGCAAGACCTTGGCGCCGATGGTGCGCTCCTCGAGCACCTGCGCGAGCATCTCCGCCGCTGCATGATCGAGCTCCGTGCGTCCAGCGAGACAGAGGACGCATGGTCGCTGCGCGGTGTGATTTCCCTCGTCCACTGCATTCGCTTTTTCGCGGATATGGTCATCTACCTCCCGGACAACCGAAATAGCCGTATCCGCAACGAGACGCCGGTAATTGGTGTCGATGCTGCTGCGCTGACGATCATTCTCCGCCAGGCGCAGCGCCGGAATTCCGACGTTGTCGTACAGCTCGCGTGAGGAACACTCGTCGACATAGTTCTCGGCGAACTCAACCGCCTCCTCCAGGTTGCCGGCCAATAACCGCTGGTAGAGTTGCTCCTCCGGCGCGAGCACAGGGTCGCTGCCGAGCAGAACGCCCAAGAACTCCAATTGCGGGACGTAGCGCCCCATGACGACGAGGCAGACGGTCAAAGGTGTCGCCAGAAACAGCCCGACGGGTCCCCACAGCATCGTCCAGAAGATCGCGGCGATGATAATTGCGAGGGACGACAGCCCGGTGCTGGATCCGTAAAGCCAAGGCTCGACAACATTGTTGCTGACGAGTTCAGCCGTAACGAACAAACCGACGACCCAGAACAGCATCGTCCAGCCTGGATCGACGGCGATGGCCAGGGCAACGGGAAATATAGCAGCCAGGAAAGGGCCGAGGTAGGGAATGAATCGAAGTACCGCTGCGAGCAAGCCCCAAAGAATCGCGTTCGGCACGCCAACAAAGTAGAGTGCAACACCGATCGGCACGCCGTAAGTCAGATTGACAACAAGCTGCATCAGCAGATAGCGGCTGACCCGCGAGGCAGCATCGTTGATGGCCTGAGTACTCTTCTGAAGGTCACCGGCTCCGGCTAACTTGATGAATCGGTCGCGCAGGTCTTCGCGCTCGAGCAGCACGAAGATCACGAAAATGACGACCAGCCCGGAAGTCGCAAGCGGCGCCAGCAATGGACCTATGACCGATCGAATGAGCTCCAGCGGTCTCGGCTGTGGCGGCTCCACCCGCACGGTGACAGGCTCCCGACTCTCACTGCCGGTGCCAAGCCGGGAGGATGCAGCCGCCGACTTTTTCTCATCTCCCGAGATCTCTCTGCCGAGATCCTGCATCGTCGTGGTAACGGCGTCGACGACCCCGCCGCCCGGCGCGGAGCTTTGCAACGAGCGGATCTTCTCGGTGATGGTGGTCTGATAATTGGGAAGGTTGCTGGCGAGCTGGACCAGTTGGCGCCCAACGACCAAGGCGATCCCTGCGACGACGATAAAGGCAATGGAAACGGCAATTAGCACCGCTGCAATGCGGGGCACTTTCCAACGTCTCAGCCAATTGACCAAGGGCGTGAGAACGAAGCTCAGCAGGATCGCAAGGGCAAAGGGAACGAAGATTTCCCGGCCGAGATAGAGGGCTCCGATGGCTAGGACGATGCCGCCGGCCGTGAGCATGGGCGAGGTTGCGGCTCGCACGGCCGGTGTTCGTTGCGTCGACGCCGGAGGCAACTCGGCCACAGAACGAGCCTTTCCGTAACGGGTTCGACAGGTCAACCCCGATTCGGCGGGATTGATCCAACCGAGCCGATCGCTTGATTCCTGAATACATGCCCCCCTGTGCACCAAGAGGGGCGACCACCCGTCCTCCAGATGCAGGGTGGGGATGGCCTGGGGCGGCCGCTTCCCCTAAACTTCGGCCGAATCCACGCCTGCCCTTCCCCGCCGGAACCCCCATGGTCCAGACCCGATTTCCGATCGCGGCCGTCGCGCTTCTCGCATGCACGGCCACGGCACCCGCCCAAATGCTTCCGCCTCCGGCCAAGCCCGCAGCGCCGAAAGCGACAGCCCCCTCGTCGCGCGGGGCGTCGTGCCACAATGGCGCGAGCTTCGATCGCTTCCTGACCGAGGTGAAGCAACAGGCGGTGGCCGCCGGCGTGTCGCAGCGCACGATCGCGGAGGCATCGCCCTATCTTGTCTACGACCAGGGCATCGTCAACCGCGACCGCGGCCAGCGCGTGTTCGGCCAGCTCTTCACCGAATTCGCCGGCCGCATGGCCGCGGCCTATCGCATGCAGAACGGGCAGCAGCACATCAAGCAATACGCCGCCGCGTTTACGCGCGCGGAAAAGGAATACGGCGTGCCGCCCGCGGTGATCGCCGCGTTCTGGGGCCTCGAGAGCGATTTCGGCGCCAACATGGGCAATTTGCCGACGCTGAAATCGCTGGTGTCGCTGGCCTATGATTGCCGCCGTTCGGAGATGTTCGTGAACGAGACCATCGCGGCGCTGAAGATCATCGACCGCGGCGATCTGCATCCCGACGAGATGATCGGCTCCTGGGCCGGCGAGCTCGGCCAGACCCAATTCCTGCCCGTGCACTACGTCAACTACGCGGTCGACTTTGACGGCGACGGACGGCGCGACCTGTTGCGCTCGCCGGCCGACGTGATCGGCTCGACCGCGAACTACATCGCAAACGGGTTGAAGTGGCGGCGCGGCGAGCCGTGGCTGGAGGAGATCAAGGTGCCGCCGAACCTGCCGTGGGAAAAGACCGATCTCGCGGTACGCGAGCCGCGCTCAACATGGGCGCAACTCGGCGTCACCTATCCCGACGGCCGGCCCTTGCCGAACGACAATCTCGCAGCCTCCGTGCTGCTGCCGATGGGACGCTTCGGGCCGGCCTTCATGGCCTATCCGAATTTCGCGGCCTACACCGAGTGGAATAACTCGCTGATCTACGCGACCACCGCGGGCTATCTCGCCTCGCGCATCGCCGGGGCCGCGCCGATGCGCAAGCCGGCTGCGCCGGTCGCGCAGCTGCCGTTCAACGAGCTCAAGGAATTGCAGCAGCTCTTGGTGCGCGCCGGCTTCAACGTCGGCAAGGTCGACGGTGTGCTGGGGCAGCAGAGCCGCGCCGCGGTGAAGGCGACGCAGATCAAGTACGGCCTGCCGGCGGATTCCTGGCCGACCGCCGAGCTGCTTGCGCGCATGCGGGGCAGCACGGCGCAGGTCCTGCCCCAGACGACGGTGCGGTAGAATTTCGCATCGCACAAGCGACTTTCCGCGATTGCAATTTTCCATGAGGCTCCCATGTGAGTGGCTCAGGTTTCCTCCCTGAGATTTCCCACCATTTGAAGCGAGCATCACATGTCCTTCTACGACGCCGTCGTCCCCGCCTATTTGCAGATGCTGAACAGCGTGACCGGGCTGCTCACCAAAGCTGAGGCGCATTGCGCGGCCAGGAAGATCGATCCCAGCGTCCTGCTCGGCTCGCGCCTCTTCCCGGACATGCTGCCGCTGTCGCGGCAGATCCAGCTGGTCAGCGACTATCCGACCAGAGGCTGTGCGCGGCTGACGCATAGCGAGGTCCCCTCGACGCCCGACACCGAAACGAGCTTTGCGGAGTTGAAGCAGCGGCTGGCGAAAACGATCGACTATGTCAAATCCTTCAAGCCCGAGCAGTTTGAGGGCGCCGACGCCAAGGACGTCACCTTTCCGATCGGCCCCGGCAAGACCATCACCATGACGGGACAGCAATTCCTGAGCTCGTTCTCGCTGCCGAACCTCTATTTCCACGCCGCGATCGCCCACGGCATCTTGCGTCACAACGGCGTCGAGATCGGCAAGCGCGATTTCCTCGGCGCGAACTGATTTGTGAAATCGCACGGCCGCGACAGTGGGATTTCGCTGTCGCAGCCGACATTGCACATGAATTATGCTACGCGCGCCTTGCCGCGCAGCTCGTCTGCACTTTGCGTATGGCTCATCCCTTGCGCCCGATGCCGCGATGCACAATTGTTCGAGACCTCTCATCGCCTGGAAGCATTCCCATGAGCCGTTCGACCAAATTGTTTGAGACCTACAAGCTCGGCCCGATCACGCTGGCCAACCGTCTGGTCATGGCGCCGCTGACGCGCAACCGCGCCGTACCCGGCACCTTCGTGCCCGGTCCGCTCGCCGCCGATTATTACGCCCAGCGTGCATCCGCAGGCCTCCTGATTACCGAGGCGAGCCAGGTCTCGCAACAAGGTCAGGGCTACCAGGACACGCCCGGCATCTATAGCAAGGAGCAGGTCGCCGGCTGGCGCAAGGTCACCGACAAGGTGCATGAACGCGGCGGCAAGATCTTCATCCAGCTCTGGCATGTCGGCCGCATCTCGCATGTCGATCTGCAGGCGAATGGCGTAGCCCCGGTGGCACCGAGCGCGATCCGAGCCAAGGGCAAGACCTTCGTCAACGGCGGCTTCGCCGACGTCTCCGAGCCGCGCGCGCTCGAGCTCTCCGAGATTCCCGGGATCATCGACGACTTCAAGCGCGCCACGAAGAACGCGCTGGAAGCCGGCTTCGACGGCGTCGAGATCCACGGCGCCAACGGCTATCTGCTCGAGCAGTTCGCCAAGGAAGGCGCTAACAAGCGCACTGATGCCTATGGCGGCTCGATCGAGAACCGCGCGAAGCTGATGCTGGAGGTCTCCAAGGCCGTTGTCGCCGAGGCCGGCGCCGAGCGCACCGGCATCCGCATCTCGCCGGTGACGCCGGCCAACGACATCTCGGATCCCAATCCGCAGGCCCTGTACGATCACATCGTCGACGGCCTCAGCGCGTTGAAGTTGGTCTATCTCCACGTGGTCGAGGGCGCCACCGGCGGGCCGCGCGACATCGCGCCGTTCGACTATGCATCGTTGCGCAACCGCTTCTCGGGCGCCTACGTCGCCAACAACGGCTACGATTTCGACTTGGCCAGCAAGGTGCTGGACGCGAACGCCGCCGACCTCATCGCCTTCGGCAAGCCGTTCATCTCCAATCCCGACCTGGTCGAACGCTTGAAGGCAGGTGCGGCGCTGAACGACTGGGACAAGAACACCTTCTACGGCGGTGGTGCGAAGGGCTACACGGATTACCCGACGCTCGCGGCCGAGCCGGCGGAGTAGGTTCTTCTCCACACATGACGCTGTCATGCCCCGCGAAGGCGGGGCATCCAGTACGCCGCGGCTTCTCGGTTCAACCACGACCGTCTCTGGAATACTGGATTGCCCGCCCCTGTGCGCAATTGCGCACTAGGCGGGCAATGACACCGAGGGTGTGAAAAACCCTCGCACCACAACGACAAAACAAAAAGGCCGGGATCGCTCCCGGCCTTTCGTGTTTGATATCGCTCTAGCGCCGCTTACTTCGCTTCCGCGCGCTTGGGCGGAGTGGCGGGCCACGACTTGATCAGGGTGTCGTAGTCCACCGTCTCGCCCTTCGGCTTCTCGTTGGCGAGCTTGCGCTGCGGCGCGATGGTGCCGTCCTTCTGGGCCTTGGCGAACCAGTACTCGGCCGACTCCTTCTTGTGCAGCTTCGGACCGCAGGCGCCCTGCACGCCGGACTTCTCCAGACGCTCCAGCACGGAGTCTTGGGCCGCCGCGAGAGCATCCATCGCCTGCTGCGGCGTCTTCGCACCGGACGACGCATCGCCGATGTTCTGCCACCACAGCTGCGCGAGCTTCGGATAGTCGGGCACGTTGTTGCCGGTCGGGGTCCACTGCACGCGCGCGGGCGAGCGGTAGAACTCGATCAGGCCGCCGAGCTTCGGCGCACGCTCGGTGAACGACTTGTCCCAGATGTCGGATTCACGGATGAAGGTGAGACCGACATGGCTCTTCTTCAAGCTCACCGACTTGGAGACGATGAACTGGAGATAGAGCCAGGCTGCCTTGCGGCGATCCGGCGGAGTCGACTTCAGCAGCGTGGCGGAGCCAGCGTCCTGGTAGCCGAGCTTCATGCCTTCCTTCCAATAGGAGCCGTGCGGCGACGGAGCCATACGCCACTTCGGCGTGCCGTCCGCATTCACCACCGGCAGACCCGGCTTCACCATGTCGGCAGTGAAGGCGGTGTACCAGAACATCTGCTGGGCGATGTTGCCCTGCGACGGCACGGGGCCGGACTCGGAGAAGGTCATGCCCTGCGCCTGCGGCGGGGCGTACTTCTTCATCCAGTCGAGATACTTCGTGATCGAGTAGACTGCGGCCGGACCATTGGTGTCGCCGCCACGCTCCACCGAAGAGCCGACCGGGCGGCAGCCCTCCATCCGGATGCCCCATTCGTCGACCGGCAGACCGTTCGGAATGCCCTTGTCACCGTTGCCGGCCATCGACAGCCAGGCGTCGGTGAAGCGCCATCCGAGCGAGGGGTCCTTCTTGCCATAGTCCATATGGCCGTAGACCTTGACGCCGTTGATCTCCTTGATGTCGTTGGTGAAGAACTCGGCGATGTCTTCATAAGCCGACCAGTTCACGGGCACGCCGAGCTCGTAGCCATACTTGGCCTTGAACTTGGCCTTGTAGTCGGCATTGGTGAACCAGTCGTAGCGGAACCAGTAGAGGTTCGCGAACTGCTGGTCGGGCAGCTGATAGAGCTTGCCGTCCGGCCCGGTGCCGAACGACTTGCCGATGAAGTCGTTGACGTCGAGCATGGGGTTGGTGACGTCCTTGCCCTCGCCGGTCATGTAGTCCGACAGCGCAATGGTCTGGCCGTAGCGGAAATGCGTGCCGATCAGGTCGGAGTCGTTGATCCAGCCGTCATAGACGTTCTTGCCCGACTGCATCTGGGTCTGGAGCTTCTCGACGACGTCACCTTCCTGGATGAGATCGTGCTTGAGCTTGATGCCGGTCAGCTCGGAGAATGCCTTGGCGAGCGTCTGCGCCTCGTATTCATGGGTCGTGATCGTCTCGGAGACGACGTTGATCTCCATGCCCTTGAAGGGCTCGGCGGCCTTGGCGAACCACTCCAGCTCCTTCTTCTGGTCTTCCTTCGACAGCGTCGAAGGCGTGAATTCCGCGATCCACTTCTGGATCACGGCCTCGTCCGCGGCACGAACCGGCGCCGAGACGGCGAACGACACCGCGATGATCGCAGCGGCGCTGGACATGGTCAGAAAACTATTCTTGGTCAATGGACCTTTCCTTCTCCTAAACTGTCGCATGTTGTTCCTCCGTTGCAGCGACAAACTTTTATACAGGCCCGGGTTGGTCCCGGATCTGGCCGTCCCTTCGCAAGCTTCAGACCGTGCGGAAAATGAGCGCGGCCGTGACCAGCGAAATTCCTGATGCGAGCCACAGGCTCGAGATTTCAAACCCCTCCTCGCCGATAGGCAGCGTAGCGATCGCATCGGTGCCGACGAGGCCGATCCATGCGAGGTGGATGACGGCGGCCGCGATCAGCGAGATGAACAGTCGATCGCCGCGCGTGGTCGGGATGCGCAGCACGCCGACACGCTCGGCCTCGGGATAGACCGCGGCGAGCCAGGTCATCACGAGAAGCGTGCAGGCGAGCGCGGCGAAGAAGATCGCGGTCGGCAGCGTCCAGGCCATCCATGCGATGGATTCCATTGATGCCTCCTCAGACGCGGCCGAGCGCGAAACCGCGCGCGATGTAGTTGCGGACGAACCAGATCACCAGCGCGCCCGGAATAATGGTGAGCACCCCGGCGGCGGCGAGCAGGCCCCAATCCATGCCGGCCGCCGACACCGTACGCGTCATGATCGCTGCGATCGGCTTGGCATGCACCGACGTCAGCGTGCGCGCGAGCAAGAGCTCGACCCAGGAGAACATGAAGCAGAAGAAGGCGGCGACGCCGATGCCGCTCGCAATCAGCGGCACCAGGATCTTGATGAAGAAGCGCGGGAAGGAATAGCCGTCGAGGAAGGCGGTCTCGTCGATCTCGCGCGGCACACCGGAGACGAAGCCTTCGAGGATCCACACCGCGAGCGGCACGTTGAAGATGCAATGCGCGAGCGCGACGGCCCAGGGGGTGTCGAACAGGCCGATCGCCGAATAGAGATTGAAGAACGGCAGCGCATAGACCGCAGCCGGCGCCATGCGGTTCGACAACAGCCAGAAGAACAGATGCTTGTCGCCGAGGAAACGGTAGCGCGAGAAGGCGTAAGCCGCCGGCAGCGCCACGGCGATCGAGATGATGGTGTTGAGGACGACGTATTCGAGCGAATTGATGTAGCCCGAATACCAGCTCTCGTCGGTGAAGATGCGCTTGTAGTGCTGCAGCGTCGGAGTGTGCGGCCACAGCGTCATCGTCGAGACGATCTCGCTGTTGGTCTTGAAGCTCATGTTGACGAGCCAGTAGATCGGCAGCAGCAGGAAGATCAGGAACAGCCCCATGATGAGGCGACGGCCGGGGATCGAATGCATCAGGCCACTCCTTCCCTTGGCTCGAGTGCGGGCACGGGCTTGGGCGCGGCCGAAGGCTTGGGCTCCGAAGGCTTGGGCTCCGCCGCCGGCTCGCTCGAAGCCTGGACTTTGCGTTCGACACCGGCATTGGTCATGACGGTGTAGAAGATCCAGCAGACGATCAGGATGATGAGGTTGTAGACCAGCGACAGCGCCGCGGCCTTGCCGAGGTCGAACTGGCCGAGCGCGATCTTGACCAGCTCGATCGACACGAAGGTGGTGGAATTGCCGGGCCCGCCACCGGTGACGACGAACGGCTCGGTGTAGATCATGAAGCTGTCCATGAAGCGCAGCAGCACCGCGATCAAGAGCACGCGGTTCATCTTCGGCAGCTGGATCGCCTTGAACACGGCCCAGCGCGAGGCGCCGTCGATCTGCGCGGCCTGGTAATAGGCTTCGGGAATGGACTTCAGGCCGGCATAGCACAGCAGCGCGACGAGGCTGGTCCAGTGCCAGACGTCCATCACGATGACCGTGAACCAGGCATCGACGTCGTTGGAGACGTAATTGTAATCGAAGCCCATGGCATTGAGGACGTAGCCGAGCAGGCCGATGTCGGGACGCCCGAAGATCTGCCAGATGGTGCCGACCACGTTCCAGGGGATCAGCAGCGGCAACGCGAGAATGACGAGGCAGGCCGCGACGGTCCAGCCCTCGCGCGGCATCGACAACGCGACGACGATGCCGAGCGGCACCTCGATGGCCAGGATAACGAGCGAGAAGAACAGGTTGCGGCCGAGCGAGGCGAGGAAGCGGCCGCCGAGGTCGGTGGAGGGATCGAGCAGCTCCTTGAACCAGCCGACGCCGTTCCAGAAGAACTGGTTGTTGCCGAAGGTGTCCTGCATCGAATAGTTCACCACCGTCATCAGCGGCAGCACCGCCGAGAAGGCGACGACCAGGAACACCGGCAGCACCAGGAACCAGGCTTTTTGGTTGACGGTCTTGTCCATCAGGCAGCTCCCTCCACCAGAAGGCTGTCGGCATAGACGTGGACGTGCGACGGATCGAATTTCAGCCCGGCGGTACCGTCCGCGCTGGTGAAGCCGCCAGGAGCGCGCGCCGCGAGCTTGGCGTCGACGACGCGCACGCGCGCGAAGCGGATGCGGCCGAGATCGTCGATGCGCTCGATTCTGGCGGTAAGCAGGCCAGGTGCGGGCGCGACCACCTCGACGAATTCGGGACGGACGCCGATCTCGATCTTCGCCCCTGCAGGCAGGTTGTCGTAGCTGCGGTTCAGCGCGATGACGTGGCCGTCGATCCTGGCCTCGCGCCCCCTCACCTCGGCCGGCAGGATGTTCATGCCGGGCGAACCGATGAAATAGCCGACGAACGTATGCGCCGGCTTGTCGAACAGCTCGGCCGGCGTGCCGCTCTGCACCACGCGGCCGTCATGCATGACCACGACGGTGTCGGCGAAGGTCAGCGCCTCGGTCTGGTCGTGGGTGACATAGATCATCGTGAGGTCGAGCTCGCGATGAAGCGCCTTCAGCTTGGAGCGGAGCTGCCATTTCAGCTCGGGGTCGATCACCGTCAGCGGCTCGTCGAACAGCACGGCGGCAACGTCGTTGCGCACGAGACCGCGGCCGAGCGAGATCTTCTGCTTGGCGTCGGCGGTCAGGCGCGTGGCCTTGCGGTTCAGATAGGGCTCGAGATCGAGCAGGCGACCGATCTCGGCGACGCGCCTGTCAATGTCGGCCTTCGGCACGCCGCGGTTCTTCAGCGGAAACGCCAGGTTCTGTCCGACCGTCATGGTGTCGTAGATCACCGGAAACTGGAACACCTGCGCGATGTTGCGCTTCTGGGTTGACAGCGGCGTGATGTCCTTGCCGTCGAACAGGATTTTCCCCCGTGACGGCGTGATGATGCCGGAGATGACGTTCAGCAGTGTGGTCTTGCCGCAGCCGGACGGGCCAAGCAGCGCATAGGCGCCGCCCTGCCGCCAGGTCATGGTGACCGGCTTGAGCGCAAAGCTCTCCTGCGGCGCGTCGTTGCCGCCGTAGGAATGGGCGAGATCGACGAGGTCAATGCGGGCCATGGCGCATCTCCCTCAAGCTTTTTTCTTTGACGCGTTTTCTTCACGCGAACCGCTAGGCACTTCGCTTGAAAACGCTATGGAGCCCGGTGCCGCGACCAGACGGTCGGCGGCATCGAAGACGAAGACATCCTTGGGATCGAGCACAGCATCCAGCATCTGGCCGGGCTCGAATTCGTGCACGCCGTGCAGCACCGCCACCCAGTTCGATCCGTCGCGGGTCAAATGCACGAAGCTCTCCGAACCGGTGATCTCGGTCACCGTGACAGTGGCGTGGAAGGCGTGGCGGTCGGCCTCGCCATTGGCAAGCCCGAGCTGATGGGCGCGCAAGCCGACGCGATAGGCGCCGTCGGCGAGCGAGGCATAGAGGCCCGAGGCCGGTGAGGACGTGCCGCCGGCATAATGCACGGAGCCGTTCTTCTTCTCGATGCCGACGAGGTTGAGCGGCGGATCAGAGAACACCTGGGCGACACGAAGCGTCTGCGGCCGGCGATAGACATTGGTGGTCTCACCCATCTGCAGCGCCTGGCCCTCCCACATGCACACCGTGTTGCCGCCGAGCAGCAGCGCCTCGGTCGGCTCGGTTGTGGCATAGACGAAGATCGCGCCGGAGGCCTCGAAGATGCGCGGCAGCTCCGCCCGCAGCTCCTCGCGCAGCTTGTAGTCGAGATTGGCGAGCGGCTCGTCGAGCAGCACGAGGTCGGCACCCTTGACCAGCGCGCGTGCGATCGCGGTGCGCTGCTGCTGACCGCCGGAGAGCTGGAGCGGCGTGCGCTTCAGGAACGGCTCGAGCCGCAGCAGCTTTGCGGCCTCGGCGACGCGCGCCTCGATCTCGTCGCGCGGCTTGCCCTGCACGCGCAGGGGCGAGGCGATGTTCTCGTAGACCGTGAGCGAGGGATAGTTGATGAACTGCTGGTACACCATCGCGACCGAGCGCTGGCGCACGTCGGCGCCGGTGACGTCCTTGCCGTTGACGAACACCTTGCCCGTGGTCGGCTTGTCGAGGCCGGCGAGCAACCGCATGATCGAGGTCTTGCCTGACAGCGTCGGCCCGAGCAGCACGTTGAGCGTACCGCTCTCGAGCGTCAGCGAGACGTCACGGATGTGCGGCACGCCTTCCACGGTCCGGGTCACGTGATCGAGTGTCACGGTCATGAGCGTCCTCCCGTTTCCAGCAGGGGACTTTGCGCCACGGCATGGCTCCTGATCCAGTCGTCGAGGGTCGCGATCTCGTCGGCAGATAGTCGCAGGCCGAGCTTGGAACGGCGCCAGACCACGTCCTCGGCGGTGACGGCCCATTCATTGGCCATGAGATAGCGGACCTCGCGCTCGGTCAGCGTGGCGCCAAAGGCCTGGCCGAGATCCGCAGCCGATTTTGCATCGCCGAGCAGCTTCATGGCACGGGTGCCATAGGCGCGCGCCAGGCGCCGCGCATGCTCATGGCTGAGGAAGGGATAGCCGCGCTGCAGCTCGGCGATCAGGCCGTCAATGTCGGATACGTTCATGTCACCGCCCGGCAGCGGCCATTTGCCGGTCCAGCCCTCGCGCGCTTTCGCACTGCGCAAGTAAGGCGCAAGGCGCTGCAGGGCCTCTTCGGCGAGCCTGCGATAGGTCGTGATCTTGCCGCCATAGATCGACAGCAGCGGCACGCCGCCGGGCGTGTCGAGCTCGAACACGTAGTCGCGCGTCGCGGCCTTGGCCTCGCTGGCGCCGTCGTCATAGAGCGGACGCACGCCGGAATAGGTCCAGACCACGTCGGCGGGCGCGACGGGCTTGGCCAGATATTCGCTGGCCGCCTTGCAAAGATACTCGATCTCTTCAGTCGTCGCCTTCACCTTGGCAGGATCGCCGTCATAGTCGCGATCGGTGGTGCCGATCAGCGTGAAGTCGTCCTGGTACGGGATCACGAAGATGATGCGGCCATCGGCATTCTGGAACATGTAGGCGCGGTCGTGGTCGTAGAGCTTCTTCACGACGATGTGCGAGCCCTGCACCAGGCGCACCTTGGCTTTCGCATTCACGCCGGCGCCGCGGCCGAGCACGTCCTCGACCCAGGGTCCGCCAGCATTGATCAGCGCCTTGGCCTGGATCTGCGAGCGCGCGCCGGTCAGCGTATCGACCATGCTGACGGTCCAGACGCCGTCCGACTGGCGAATCTCGGTGGCGCGGGTTCGGGTGCGGATCTCGGCGCCCTTGTCGGCGGCATCGCGCGCATTGAGCACGACGAGGCGGGCGTCGTCGACGAAGCAGTCCGAATATTCGAAGGCGCGGCTGTAGCGGTTCGGGATCAGCGGCTTGCCGACCTCATCGCGCTTGAGATCGACCGAGCGGGTCGCCGGCAATAGGTGACGGCCGCCGATGTGATCATAGAGGAAGAGGCCGAGGCGCAGCAGCCAGGCCGGGCGCAGGCCGGCGTGATGCGGCAGAACGAATCGCAGGGGCCGGATGATGTGGGGCGCGATGCCCCAGAGGATCTCGCGCTCGATCAGGGCCTCGCGGACCAGCCGAAACTCGTAATATTCGAGATAGCGCAGGCCGCCATGCACGAGCTTGGTCGACCACGACGATGTCCCGCTCGCCAGATCGTTCATTTCGCACAGGAAGACCGTGTTACCGCGGCCGACCGCGTCACGCGCGATGCCGCAGCCGTTAACACCGCCTCCGATGATGGCGAGATCGAAAATACGCTCCAACAGACGCATCCCCCGGCGACCGCCCGTTCCATCAAGCGGCTACTTTCGCTTTTGATTAGATCATACCGAAAAACGAAAGCAAGATGAAAGAGAGGCGAAAGGAAGCGAAAGTGGAAGTTTCTTAGTGAGCAAGAGGAGTTCGTTTTGGGCAGCGCCACGGCGATTTGGGAGGCACCAGCACCTTGATTGGTCAGCGTCGAGCGATTATAGTCACATTAGTCAAAATGGTTTATCCCTATGGTCAATCGTAACGTTGAACCCGACGCGCTTCCAACGAATGACAGCTGGACGTTGGCCAATGCCAAGGCGCGACTGTCCGAGGTGCTCGACCGCGCCCAGACCGGCCCGCAGGTCATCACCCGTCACGGCAAGCCGAATGCCGTCATCGTTTCCGTCGAGGAATGGGCGCGCAAGACAGCGCGCAAGGGCACCCTGGCCGAATTCCTGCTGGCCTCGCCATTACGCGGCGTTGACCTTGAACTCGACCGGCTGCACGACACGCCACGCGACGAAGTGCCATGAACCTTTTGCTGGACACCAACGTGCTTTCGGAAGTTCAGCGGCCCGCGCCTTCGCCAAAAGTTGTGGCATGGCTGGATAGGATCGATGAGGACCGTGCGTTCATCAGCGTCGCCTCGATCGCCGAGCTTCGCCGTGGCATCGCATTGCTTGAGGATGGTCGCCGACGCACCGCGCTGGCCGCCTGGCTTGCCCACGATTTGCCTGCGCGGTTTGCCGAGCGCGTCCTGCCGATCGACCAAACAGTGGCCGAGCGTTGGGGTGACCTCATGGCGCAGAGCCGCAAGAGCGCCGTCGCATTGTCCGTCATGGACGGCTTCTTTGCGGCGACTGCGCTGGTCAACGATCTCACGCTCGTCACACGCAACGTGAAGGATTTTGCGGCTTTCGGCGTTCCGCTGCTCAACCCGTGGGACGACGCTTAGCCTCTATCTCAGCCGCACCACTGGCGCGGCTTCCGGCGCGGCATCCTGGGCCTCGGACGGCGTATCGTCGATATCCGCGCCCTTCGGCATCGCCTCGACCACCTCGATGCCCTTGCTGTGGCAGATGGTGGCGAGGCGCTCGGGCAGCTCCTGGTCGGTGACGAAGGTCTGTATCTGGGTGATGTGGGCGATGCGCACCGGCGCGCTGCGGCGAAGTTTTGTGGAATCGGCGACCAGCATGACGCTGCGGGCATTGGCGATGATGGCCTGCGCCACCTGCACCTCGCGATAGTCGAAGTCGAGCAGCGCGCCCTCCTCGTCGATCGCCGATGCGCCGATGATGGCATAGTCGACCTTGAACTGTCCGATCAGCTGCGTCGCGGTCGAGCCGACCACGGCGCCATCGGCGCGCCGCACCGTGCCGCCGGCGACCACCACCTCGATGCGCGGATGGCGGTAGAGCAGCATGGCGACATTGAGGTTGTTGGTGATGACGAGCAGATCCTCATGCGAGGTCAGCGCGCTCGCCACCTCCTCCGTCGTGGTGCCGATGTTGATGAAGAGCGAGCAGCCGTTCGGGATCAGCGAGGCGGCGGCAGCGCCAATCGCCTTCTTCTCGTCGGCGGCGACGAAGCGGCGCGCCTCATAGGCGAGGTTTTCCACGCCCGAGGCGATGATGGCGCCGCCATGGATGCGGGTCAGCGAACGCCGCTCACAGAGATCGTTGAGATCCTTGCGGATGGTCTGCGCCGACACCTCGAAGCGGCGCGCGAGCTCCTCGACCATGACACGGCCGGAGGCGCGCGCGATGTTGAGGATTTCGGCTTGGCGATGGGTCAATCCGGTCACGGCAACGGCCTCAAATCAGAATGATGCATGGTGCGGCGGTTTGCGCCCTCGGTCAATGCGGACGCCGATCACGGTTGACGGATGAAGGTCCTCACCATGCCAATTCTCACCACGCCATGGCACTTGCAAGACGTGCGAGCAGCGTCGGGTCGTCGAACGCGCTGGCGGAGGCAACCGCGCCTGCTCCAACCAGGTCAGAATGGCTGAGGCTGGTGCGGATGCCGACAGTCGGAATGCCGGCGGCCGTTGCGGACTGCACGCCGGTGCGGGAGTCCTCGAATGCGATCGAGGCTCGCGGGCTCGCGCCGACGAAACGCAGCCCCTCCTGATAGGGCAGCGGATGCGGCTTGCCGTGCGGCAGCTCGGCGCCGATCACCAGCGCCTTGAAACGATGCGTGATGCCGAGTCCTGAGAGCAGCAGCTCGGCGTTGAGACGCGGCGCGTTGGTCACGGCGACCATGGGGATGCCGGCGCCATCGGCGCGGTCGAGCAGCGCCATCAGGCCCGGCAGCGGCGCGATCTGCCCGGCCACCAGCGTGCGGAAGACCTCCTCCTTCTCCTCGAGGATGAGGGCGCGCCGCTCCGGCGCCTCGTGGGGCAGAAAGCGCTCGCCGATCGCGACATTGGCGAAGCCCTGCAGCTCGAGCGAGAAACGTGCATGATCGAAGACGTGTCCGTGCGGGCCGAGCACCTGGTTGAAAGCCTTCAAGTGCAACGGATCGGTGTCGGCGAGCGTGCCGTCGATGTCGAACAACAAAGCCCGGCCCATTCCATCGTGTTTGGTCTCGATCATTTCCGTACTTTCCCAGATGCGCGGCGCATCGATGCGGAAGGCGTATCAATACGGCTTTCATTGTGCAATGACGCATCCACATGAGGCATGTGACACTCGACAAAGCCGCGCGCGACTGCAACACTGATAGCAAGATCAAAAAGGAGGAAACGATGACGATCAACCGACGCGATCTGGCTCTCTCGACGCTCGCCGTCTCCGCGCTTGCGTTCGCCACCCCGGCGTTCGCCGCTTCGGCAGACGAGGACGCCGTGGCGAAGAGGGTCGAGGCCTTCCGCCTCGCCCAGATCGCGGCCGATCCCAAGGCGCTCGGCGCGCTGTGCGCGGAGGAACTGAGCTACAGCCATTCCAGCGGCAAGGTCGAAGACAAGGCGGCGTTCATCGCCAACGCCACCGACGGCAAATCGAAATTTCTGTCCATCGAATACAAGGATCCCACCATCAAGGTCGTCGGCCCCGCAGCGATCGTGCGTTTCCACTGGCTGGGCGAGCAGGAGATGGCGGCCGATGGGAAAAAAGTATCGACCAACCTTCACATCCTGATGAACTGGCAGAAGCAAGGCGACGAGTGGAAGCTCTTGTCGCGGGCGGCGACGAAGTTGTGATCACGTCTTTCCCTCTCTCCTTGCGGGAGAGGGTGGCTTCGCAAAGCGAAGCCGGGTGAAAGGTATCTGTCCGCGGGTCTAACTCTCTATTGAATTCGCGGAGCCAACCCCTCAACCGGCGCCGTAGCCGAAGCTTTGCTTCGGCGATCTATTAAGGCACGGCCGCCGGAGGCGGCCTATGCCACCTTCTCCCACAAAGGGAGAAGGAAGGGCAACGGTGCGCTCGGCAAAAAATTCCGACCACGCTTCGCGCGTCGCAATCACGGAAGGAGGCGCCTACGCCGCCTCCTTCACGTCGCCATTCACCAGCCTGCGCGCGGCGCGCTCGGCTTCGCGGGCGTTGCGGAAGAGCTGGCCTTCGAGACGGTTGAAGCGGTGCGATGAGGCGAAGAAGCAGTAGCCTCCAGAAGAACGAACGACGATACCTGCGGTCTGCGAATTGACTTCGATAATGTAGCTGTCCGGCATGGTCCGTTGATCCCTCAGTGCGGGCAAATAACGGCAATCGTGCCTGAAGGTTCCCAGGCATTAGAGGCCGTATCCACCCCCGAATCGACAGGCTAGGGAGTACGCCGGGACCTCATCCGTTTTATGACTGGTTCTTGACTGGTTTTTGGCGAAGCCCGACGGGAGTGACGCGCTGCGCCGCCTTTGCGACGTGTCTTCGCGAGATGAGGCAGAGCGCCGCGCGCGGTTACGTCGCGATCGGCGGATCGTTTCGCTGGATCGCCTGCGGACGGCCGTGGTCGTCGATCGAGACATAGGTGAAATTGCCGTCGGTGACGAGGAACGGGTGAAGCTCCTTACGCCGCAATGCCCAGGCCTCGAGATGCACCGTCAGCGAGGTTCGCCCGACGCGCACGAGATTGGCGTACACCGAGACGAGATCGCCGACGTAAACCGCTTTGCGAAAGTTCATCGCCTCGATCGCGACCGTGACGGTGCGCGACCTCGCAGCCTTCGAGGCGAACACGCCGCCGCCGACGTCCATCTGGCTGAGCAGCCAGCCGCCGAAGATGTCGCCGTTGGCGTTGGTGTCGGCCGGCATCGCCAGCGTGCGGATGCAGAGATCCCCGCTCGGTCCGGTCGCTTGTTCGCTCATATGGCTCTCACTTGAAATTGTCCCAGCCCGGATCAGGCGCGAAACGCGCGCCGAATCGTTCCGCCAGCGCGCGCAGAGTGGATACGATGTTCTCCACGCCGCGCGTGCGCGCGTAATTCAGCGGGCCACCGCGGAAGGGTGCATAACCAGTGCCGAAGATCATGGCGCCATCGACCGCGTCGGCATCGTCGACAATACCCTCGCGAAGCGCCGCGACGCAGACATTGGACATCGGCAACACCAGGCGGTCGATCATCTGGTCGGTGACGCGCGGCCCGGTCTCCGGCAACGGTGCTTTCTCCGCCTTGCCGTCCTTCCAGGTGTAAAAGCCCTTGCCGGTCTTGCGGCCGAGTTCGCCCTTGGCCACCTTCTCGCGCAGCCAGGCCGGCGTCGGCGGCAGCAGATCGCCGAACTTGGAGCGCAGCATGTCGCCGACGTCGAGGCAGATGTCGAGCCCGACCTGATCGGCGAGTTCGATCGGCCCCATCGGCATGCCGAACTGCTCGGCCGCGGTGTCGATCAGGCGCTGGTCGATCTTCTCGTCCAGCATCACCATGGCTTCCAGCATGTAGGGCGTCAGCGCGCGGTTGACGAGGAAGCCGGGCGAGCTCTTCACGGCAAGCGGCAGACGGTCGATCGCGCCGACGAAGGCGAGCGCCTGTTTCAGCACCTGTGCTTCGTTGCCGTCATGGCTGACCACCTCGACCAGCTGCAACCGCGACACCGGGTTGAAGAAATGCAGGCCGACCAGCCGCTCCGGCCGCGCCAGCGTGGTGCGCAGGTCCTGCAGCGGAATGCTGGACGTGTTCGTCGCAAGGATCGCGTCCGGCTTCATTCGGGGCTCGAGGCCGGCATAGACCTTCTGCTTCAGCTCCAGCTTCTCCGGCACCGCCTCGATGATGAGATCGGCATTGCGGACGCCGTCGCCGTCCATGTCCGGGATCAGGCGGTCGAGCGCGTCGCGCACGTCGGTGGGCTTCCGGATGATCTTGCCGTAGAGGTCGGCCGCGCGCCTCACCGCGCCTGCGATCGGCTCCGGCTTCATGTCGGCGAGCGACACGCGAACGCCCTGCCCCGCACACCAGGCCGCGATGTCGCCGCCCATCGCGCCGGCGCCGATGACGTGGACATGCTTCACCGTGCTGCCGGCGCCTGCCGCCTTCTTCATCTGCTCGCGCAGGAAGAAGACCCGGATCAGATTCTGCGCGGTCGGCGTCACCATCAGCTTGGCGAACGAGGCCTGCTCGGCCTTCAGCATCGCGGATTTGCTCCCGCCATGCGCTTCCCAGAGATCGATCAGCGCATAGGGCGCTGGATAATGCTCGCGCGATGCGGCCTTCGCGGCCTCCGCGCGCATGCGCTTGGCCAGCAGGCCGCGCACCGGCCCGAGATTGGCGGCGCGCGTCAGCAGTCCAGGCTTGGCCCGCTTCAGGCGGCCGAACAGCGCATCCTTCACGGCTCCCTGGACATGCCGCTCCTGCGTCACGGTATCGACGAGGCCGATCGATTTCGCCCGTCGCGCATCGATGGTGCGGCCGGTCAGCATCAGCGCCATCGACTGAGTCGGATTGACCAGCGCGGTGAACCGCGCGGTGCCACCGAGGCCGGGATGCAGGCCCAGCATCACCTCCGGGAAACCGAAGCGCGCACCGTCGATCGCGATGCGGGCCTGGCAGGCGAGCGCCACCTCGAGCCCGCCGCCGAGGCAGAAACCGTGAATGACCGCGACCGTCGGCAGCTTGAGCGCTTCCAGATGGTCGACCACCGCATGCGCGGCGCGGATACGCGTTTCCACCATGCCTGGGTCGGATGCGCCGCGGAACTCGTTGACGTCGGCGCCCGCGATGAAGCCGGACGGCTTTGCCGAGCGGATCACGAGACCGGCGGGGCGCTCGGTCTCGACCGCCGCGAGCACGGCGTCGAACTCCTCCATCACATCCGAAGACAGCGTGTTGGCGCTCGAATCAGCACGGTCGAAGAGCAGCCAGGCGATGCCGTCCGCATCGCGCGTCAGCTTGAAATGCTTGTAGGGACTGTCGGTCGCGGGCTTGGGTCCGAGCTCCAGGACGCGATCGCCAAGCGCGGTCATGATCTTGGAATGCATGATCACACCGCCTCGATCAGCATGGCGCCGCCGAGCCCGCCGCCGATGCATTCGGTGGCAATTCCGCGCCGTGTGCCGAGCCGTTTCATGGCGTTGACGAGATGCAACACGATGCGGTTGCCGGAGGTGCCGACGGGATGGCCGAGCGAGATGGCGCCGCCATCGACGTTCAGCCTCTCACGGTCGATCGCACCGGCCGCGCCATCGAGACCGAGGATCTCACGGCAGAACTTGTCGTCGTTCCAGGCGGCGAGACAGCCGAGCACCTGCGTCGCAAAGGCCTCGTTCAGCTCCCAGGTCTCGACATCCTTGATGGTCAGATTGTTGCGCGTGAGCAGCGGCGTCGCCGACATCACGGGGCCAAGCCCCATGATACTGGGATCGAGCGCAGCCCAGTTGCTGTCGACGATCGCGGCCTTCGGCGTCAGCTTGTGTTTGGCCACCGCCGCGTCGGAGGCCAGGATTACCCAGGAAGCGCCGTCTGTGATCTGCGAGGAATTGCCGGCGGTCACCTGTCCCCAGGGGCGCTCGAACACCGGCCGAAGCTTTGCGAGAGACTCGGCCGTGGAATCCGGGCGCACGCCGTCGTCATGGTCAAAGAACTTGCCGTCGCGGGAGAAGGCGGTCTCGACCTCGCCCTTCAAGTAACCAGCGCCTTGCGCATGCGCGAGGCGGCGATGGCTCTCGGCGGCATAGGCATCGGATTGCGCGCGGGTGATGCCGAAGAGATGGCCGACCACCTCGGCGGTCTGGCCCATGTTCAATTCGGTGACGGGATCAGTCAGGCCGCGCTCGAGGCCGATGACCGGCTTGAGATCGCGCGGGCGCAGTTTGAAGGCCGCCGCGAGCTTGGCGGCAACGCCCTTGGCGGTGGCGAGGCCGGCGAACCAGCGCACGCCTGAATTCGGCCAGACCAGCGGCGCGTGGCTCAGCGCCTCGGTGCCGCCGGCGAGGATCATGTCGGCATGGCCTTCGCGGATGTAGCGGTAGGCGGTGTCGATCGACTGCATGCCGGAGCCGCAATTGATCTGCACGGTGAAGGCGACCATGTCCTCGCCCATGCCGAGCCGGAGCGCGGCGACACGGGCCGGGTTCATCTCGTCCGCGATCACGTTGACGCAGCCGAGGATGACCTGGTCGAAGCTATCGGGCGAGAACGGCTGGCGCGCCAGCAGCGGTCGGCCGCATTGCACGGCGAGATCGACCGGTGTGAACGGCCCCGGCCCCGAACGCGCCTTCAGGAACGGCGTCCGGCTGCCGTCGACGATAAAAACCGGTCGTGCCATCAGCTCGCCGCCCTCTGCTCACCGAGTTCCTGGAAGAACTGATGCACATTGACGGTTTTCTTGTAAATCGGCGACAGCGCCTCCGGCGCAAAATCGTCGACCTCTATCACTTTTGTGACGGCTTCGCGGGCAGCGGCGAGTTGCTCGCCCTCGGCTTGCGTGATTACGCCCTTGGTCACCGCCTCCTTCCAGTCGCGGATATGCGCAGCACGCATGCGCCTGGCGATCGCATCTGTCGCCGCGACCAGCTTGAACGCGCGCTCCAGCCGGGCAAAGCCGCCGTCGTCGTCGACATGGGCCAGATCCGGCGTGAGGCGCTCGCGTGCCGCGGACGGCTCCAGCACGATGGCAGCGCATTGGTGCACGATGCGGTCGGACGGGCCGAGCACGCGGGCGCCGAACGGCTGCACCACGAGCCTGAGGAAGCCGGCGACGAAGCGGTTCGGCAGATTGGCCAGGATTTCGGCGAGCCGGTTCTCGATGGTTTTGAACCCGGTCGCCATGCACCATTCCAGCGCGGCAAAATCCTCCTTCTGCCGCCCCTCGTCCTGCCAGCGCTTCAGCGCGGCCGAGAGCAGATAGAGCTCGGACAGGATGTCGCCGAAGCGGGCCGACAGCATTTCCTTGCGCTTGAGCGCGCCGCCGAGCGTCAGCAGCGCCATGTCGGCGCAGAGCGCGAAGGCCGCCGAGTAGCGCGAGAGCTGGCGATAGAAGGGCGTGGCATCGCCCGCATCGGGCACTGGGGCGAATGCGCCAAAGGTCCAGCTGCGACCCATGGCGCGGAAGAGTGTCCTGAAGCTGTGGCCGACATGCTTCCAGAACGCCTTGTCGAACGCGCCGAGGCCGCGCTCGCGATCGGTATCTGCGAGCGCGTTCATCTCGTCGAGCAGGTAAGGATGGGCGCGGATCGCGCCTTGCCCGAACACGATGAGATTGCGGGTCAGGATATTGGCGCCTTCGACGGTGATGCCGACCGGCACGGCGCGATGGAGATTGCCGAGATAGTTTTGCGGACCGTCGATCACGGCCTTGCCGCCATGAATGTCCATGGCGTCGTCGACCGCGGTGCGCATCCGCTCGGTCGCGTGCAGCTTCATGATGCCGGAGATGACGGCGGGATGGATGCCGGCATTCAGTGCCGCGCAGGTGAGCCGGCGTGCGGCGTCGAGCTGGTAGGCGGTCGCGACGATGCGGGCGAGCGGCTCCTCGACGCCCTCGAACTTGGAGATCGAGATGCCGAACTGCTCGCGGATGCGGGCATAGGCGCCGGTGGTGCGCGCCGCATAGGCGGCCCCGGCCGCCGACAGCGACGGCAGCGAAATGCCGCGGCCGGCGGCGAGCGCCGTCATCAGCATCTTCCAGCCCTGCCCCAGCCGCTCCTTGCCGCCGATGACGTAGTCGAGCGGGATGAAGACGTCGCGGCCCCAATTCGGGCCGTTCTGAAAGACCTGCATCGAGGGCAGATGACGCTGCCCGATCTCGACGCCGGGCAGGTTCGTCGGGATCAGCGCCACGGTGATGCCGAGCTCTTCCCGGCTGCCCACGAGATGATCGGGATCATAGGCCTTGAAGGCAAGACCGAGCAGCGTCGCGACCGGACCGAGCGTAATGTAGCGCTTGTGCCAGTTGAGGCGGAGGCCGACGACCTCGCGACCCTCGAATTCGCCCTTGCAGATGATGCCGGTGTCGACCATCGAGGCGGCGTCGGAGCCGGCTTCCGGGCTGGTGAGGCCGAAGCAGGGAATCTCGCGGCCGTCGGCGAGGCGCGGCAGCCAGCGCTGCTGCTGCTCGTGCGTGCCGAAGCGCATCAGGAGCTCGCCGGGGCCGAGCGAGTTCGGCACCATCACGGTGACTGCGGCGGCGATCGAGCGGGTCGAGATCTTGCGCACCACTTCCGAATGCGCGTAGGGCGAGAAGCCGAGGCCGCCGAACTCCTTCGGAATGATCATGCCGAAGAACTTTTCGCGCTTGACGAAGTGCCAGACGTCCTGCGGCAGGTCGCGCGACTCCCAGAAAATCTTCCACTCGTCGAGCATGGCGCAGAGCTCGTCGACGGGGCCGTTGAGGAAGGCCCGCTCCTCGTCCGTCAGCGTCGCCTGCGGGACCTTCAGCAGCTTCGACCAGTCGGGGTTGCCGGTGAAGAGATCGGCATCCCACCAGACGTCGCCGGCCTCCAGCGCCTCGCGCTCGGTATCGGACATCGCCGGCAGCACGCCGCGCGCCCATGAGAAGATCGGCTTTGTGATGGTGTCGCGGCGGAAGCTCATGGCGGACCTCATGCATCGGCGCAATTAACAGGCATTTTAGCGGAAATCGGCTGGCGGAGGCGAACATCTCGCCTGCAACATTGACGCGGCCGGGCGGCCGCCCGAGCGATAACGGCGGGGGCGGGGGTGCAGTTCCGGGAG
>NZ_JADYVO010000022.1:0-116210 GCF_020193825.1 Bradyrhizobium sp. NBAIM18 | reverse complement strand
AGCTCAACAGCGACACCTTGCCGCGCGTGCTGGTCAACCAGACCTATTATTCCGAGCTGTCGAAGAAGATCGGCAAGGACGGCGACAAGTCCTATTTCACGGATGCGTTGCAGAACGCGACCTGGCTCGTGCGCGCGCTCGACCAGCGCGCCCGCACCATCCTGAAAGTGGCGACCGAGATCGTGCGCCAGCAGGACGGGTTCTTCACCCACGGTGTCGCCCATTTGCGCCCGCTCAATTTGAAGGCCGTCGCCGATGCCATCCAGATGCACGAATCCACGGTGTCGCGTGTCACCGCCAACAAATACATGGCGACCAACCGCGGCACGTTCGAGCTGAAATATTTCTTTACGGCCTCGATCGCCTCGGCCGACGGGGGCGAAGCGCATTCGGCGGAAGCGGTGCGTCACCACATCAAGCAGCTGATCGATTCGGAGGAGCCCTCTGCGATCCTGTCGGACGACACCATCGTGGAACGCTTGCGCGCCTCGGGCATTGATATTGCCCGCCGCACGGTCGCGAAGTACCGCGAAGCCATGCGCATACCTTCCTCGGTGCAACGCCGCCGCGACAAGCAGAGCGCTCTTGGTAACGTCCTCTCTACCGCCTTGTCCGATCGCTCCCGCAATCCCGAACCGGCCTGATTGCGCTGGCGCCAAATCGCGCTACTCTCGATGCCCCATCGAGACCGATCCAAGCTGGGCACCAACCAAGCGAGGCATCACATGACTCTCAGAATCTCGGGAAAGAGCATCAGCGTCGGCGAGGCGCTGCGCGGCCGCGTTGCCGATCGCACCGACGAGGTGCTGCGCAAATATTTCGACGGCAATTATTCCGGCCACATCACGCTGAGCAAGGACGGCTTCGGCTTTCGCACCGATTGCGCCCTGCATCTCGATTCGGGAATCACGCTGGAAGCCGATTCGAACGCACCGGATGCCTATGCCAGTGCCGACCAGGCGCTGGTGATGATCGAGAAGCGGTTGCGGCGCTACAAGAACCGGCTCAAGGACCGCTCCGCGCGCAAGGCCCATGCCGCCTCCGAGGCGATGGCTGCGCTCGACGCCACCAGCTATGTGCTGGAAGCGCCCGGAGAGGGCGAAGAGGAAGTCGCCGGCTACAGCCCCGTCATCATCGCGGAGCAAACCACGTCGCTGAAGCGGCTCTCGGTCAGCGAAGCCGTCATGGAACTCGACCTCAGCGGGGCACCCTGCCTGGTATTCCAGCATGGCTCGTCCGGTCGCGTGAACATCATTTACCGCAGGGCGGACGGCAATGTGGGCTGGATCGACCCGCCGGGAGCAAAGGTGGACGGCCAGGCCGGTGGCTAGGCCCGTCAGCCGGCGCCCGTACCATCCCGCCCTTAACAATGACGGGGGCAAAGCTGCACGCGGGAGTTGGCACCGGGATTGCGTTGGAGTAGAAGCCCCCCACATCTGGGCCTGGCGGGGTTTCGGGCTAAGTCCCCCTCCTGCTTCATGTTATTGACGCCGGCCGGGCTTGGTCTATCAAGCCGGCCAAATCGGAACCTGACGGTTTAATTCACCTCGGAAAGCTTCCATGCCGATTACCGATCTGGTCGCACCCGAGGCGATTCTCCCGGCATTGAAAGTCAACAGCAAGAAGCAGGCGCTGCAGGAGCTCGCGGCCAAGGCCGCCGAGCTGACCGGGCAGAACGAGCGCTCGGTGTTCGAGGTGCTGCTGCAGCGGGAGAAGCTCGGCACCACGGCAGTCGGCTATGGCGTCGCCATTCCGCATGGCAAGCTGCCCAAGCTGGAGAAGATCTTCGGCCTGTTCGCGCGGCTCGATCGTCCGATCGACTTCGAGGCGATGGACGGCCAGCCGGTCGATCTCGTCTTCCTGCTGCTGGCCCCCGAAGGCGCCGGCGCCGATCACCTCAAGGCGCTCGCCCGCATCGCCCGCCTGCTGCGCGACCAGGACATCGCCAAGAAGCTCCGCGCCTCGCGCGATGCGCAGGCGATCTATTCGGTGCTGGCGCTGCCGCCGGCAACGGCGGCGTAACCTTCCGTCTTTCCGGCCCGGCAGGGGCCCGATCGTCCCTCGCACCTGATTGTGAGGGCAGCGTCCCGTCATGCCACCTTGATCTCAAAGGTAGAAGGTAGGACAATCTTCCCGCTTGAGACGCACGGCACATTGGGCGGCGCCAACATCCGCTGAGAGCCGTTCGAAGCCGTGGACTGAGCGGACGTGACTGGGAATGGAATGACGCCGTTGCGCCTCGCAGCCGCGGCGGGAGAACGGACTTGGGAATCAGGCCTCGACCGGCCGATTCCCGCGGCAGGCGCGTGTGCGAAGGCGCCCGTGGTGCGCGGTGAGGCAAGATTCGCCGTGCGTCAGGCGGTCAGCTCATGACCAGCCTGCACGATTCCGAGGAGGACGACAGCGCGATCTGGCAAGCGCCCGGCGTCGGCGTGGAAAAGCTCGCCAGAATCGTGATGCGTGGCTCGATCACCGTCAATGTGATCGCGTCGATGGGTGTCTTCAACCCCGCGCTGCTTCCCGCAGAATGGAGCTTCGTGCAGCAGGCCGTTGCGCTCCTGATGTGGGTCATCCTGATCTACGCCAGTGCCTTCGTGCGACCCTGCCTGCGCGTGCAGCCCAATCCCGATTTCATCGCGCTGGTCGCATTCTATGCTCTCGCCGCTGTTTCTGTGCTCTGGACCGGCCTCGCCACCGCGGCGATCATGAAGAGCGCGGCCCTCGTGATGACGACCTTTGGTGCGTACTGCCTGATCACGCGGATCGACATCGACGAGATCGTCGGAGCGACGGCGCTGGGACTCTTCATCTTGGTCGCCGCCTCGGCCCTGTGCGCGGTTTTCGTGCCCGAGATCGGCGTCGATGAGAGCTGGATGCACAACGGCCAGTGGCAGGGAATCTACGAATCGAAGCAGACCCTCGGCTTCATCAGCGCCTATCTGATGTTCTTTGCCTGCTATCAGAAGATGACGGGCCAGGGCTGGACAGTTTTTCTGCTGACGTTTCTCCTGGCATCGACATGCGTCATCGCCTCGGAATCCCGTGGTGCCGGCGCCGTTGCAATCGCCGCCGGTGCACTGCTCATGACCTCGCTATGGTCGATCCGCTGCATGAGGATTTACACGGTGCTGCCGGTCGTCATGTGCATCCTGGCTGCGCTGCTGATCCTCCATTTCTATGTCACGGGCTACGATTCCATCCATCTCGGCGAATCGACCATCAATCTGACCGAGCGAACCTTCATCTGGCAGTACGCCATCAGCCATTTCGACGATGCGCCGCTGCTGGGCTTCGGCATCAACGGGTTCTGGACGCGCCCTGCCATTTACGACTACTTCAACCAGAACCACGGCTGGGTGCTGGACAATTATCATAGCGGCTACATCGCGGTGGCGATGGAAACGGGATTCCTGGGATACGTGCTGTTCGTGGCGAGCGTCTATCTGTTCTCGGAAAAAGTTCTGTACCTGATCGCCACGCGGTCGATCGACCGTCGCCACTGCGCTCTCATCATCGGATTCGTCGTTCTCAGCTTTCAATCGAATTTCACGGAGACGATGTTCCTGCGCTCGACGATGTTCACCTCGGTGCTGCTCGTCGCATTCTTCTTCGCCGTGTGCAGGCCGGTGCCGCAGCACGGCCTGCAGCAATGATGGGGCAGCCAGGATGAATGCCATCTGCGTCCGCTGGGCTGTGACTTTCGGTCTCGCATTGACGCTATCCGTGCTTGCTATCTGCTCCCCGGCAGAGGCCGCCGGACAGGCCGCGTCCGCGCCCCCAAAACTGGGGCGCGGCATCAACATCCTCGGCTATGACGGCATTTGGGAGGGAGGCCGGAACGCGCCATTTCGTCTGGACAACCTCACCGCGATCAGGCGCGCCGGGTTCTCGCACGTCCGGATCAATTTCTTCGGCTTCAAGTTCATGGACCCGGAGAATGCGCTGGATGAGATCGTCTTGAGGCGGCTCGATGCCGTGATCGAGGAGGTGCTCGCCCGAAATCTCATCCCAATCCTGGACGAGCACGATACCCATATCTGTCAGCGCGACGTCTCCGAGTGCGCCGGGAAGCTGAAAGCGTTCTGGACGCAAATCGCCGCGCGCTATGCCGGAAAATATCCGAGGCTCGTCTTCGAGGTGCTCAATGAGCCGGGCGGGCAGATGACGTCCGCCGCCTGGAACGCCCTTCTGAACGAATGTCTCGGCATCATCCGCGCCACCAACCCCCGGCGGCCGGTGATCGCCGCGGTTCTCAACGTCGACGAGATGCCCGTCGAGGACCTGGTCCTGCCGCCGGATGACCGAAATATCATCGTCACGTTTCACTATTACGCGCCGATCCGCTTCACCCATCAGGGCGCACCGTGGTCGCCGACGTTCTCGCAAATAGGCCCGCTCGATTGGGGCACGCCGGAGGACGAGCAGAAGGCGCGCGCCGATTTCGACAAGATCCGGTCCTGGTCCGAACGGGAAAAGCGTCCGATCTATCTTGGTGAGTTCGGCGTGTACGAGGCCGCGCCAGCCGAAGCACGGACGAGATATCTGTCGTTCGTGGCGCGAAGCGCGGAGCGGCTCGGCTGGGCCTGGGCCTATTGGCAATTCGATCATGATTTCGCAGCCTTCGACAGCGCGCGTCAAAGCTGGAAGCCGGAGATCCTGCGGGCGCTGATTCCGGCCGAGCGCTGAGGCGGGAGCGCGACCTGAACTCAGCCGCGCCGGCGTGAAGCAATCCAACGATCGGATAGTTCAGCCTGGAGCGCCGTCATCAGGCTTAAGGCGCCGTGTTGCGGCGCGTTGTGATCAAACAGTATCAAAGTACCAAATGTATCGGAGTGTTGCTCCTCGAATACAGCGCGCGGAGGCCGGCCGATGTACCTTACCGGAGATTTCTATCGCTGATTGCTTCGGGGGTGACGAATGAAACGACTGCTGCTGGCGACGTCGGCTCTGATTGTCGCAGGCTCTGCTCAAGGTGCCGATCTGGGAGCTCGTCCCTACACGAAAGCGCCGGTTGCGGCGGCCGTGCCTTTCAGTTGGACCGGCTGCTATGTCGGGGGTCATGTCGGCGGCGGTGCGAGCCGAACGGGCTTCACGGATCCCGGCATCGGAACGGGGGCGGTCATCTCGCCTGCAATGACCATAGGCAATGTGCCTGGTGATCGCATTGGGGTGAACGGAGACGTCGGAATTGTAGGAGGCGTTCAGGTAGGTTGCGACTACCAATTTGCCAGCAACTGGGTGCTCGGGATTGCCGGCGATTTCACGGCCACCGATCTTCACGGCACCGCCAACGATCCCTTCTTCGCCGGAAAGACCGGCGCGCCCGCCACTCTATCGAGCCGCACCGACTGGGTCGCCAGCGTCACGGGTCGGGTCGGCTACACATGGGATCGCTTGCTCGTTTATGGCAAGGGCGGCGTCGGGTTTGCGCATGACCGATACAATCTGAACAATTTCTCGTCGATTGGCGGCTTCTTTTGTCCCGGTGTGGGATTCCTCGTTTTTGAGCCCTGCAATTCAAGCGCCAGCACCGATCGTGTCGGCTGGGTGGCAGGTGCCGGTGTCGAGTGGGCCTTCGCCCCGAACTGGTCGGCCTTGGTCGAGTACACTCACTACGGCTTCGACAGCAAGCGCGTGGGATTCGCCAATCCAGCCGCCGCCACCACTGCCTTGATCGATATTCGTCAGGACATCGATATCGTGAAGGTAGGCATCAACTATCGGTTCGGCGGGTCACCCGTCGTCGCGAAGTACTGATTGATCGCTTAAGCAGACAAAGGGAGCGGCCGGGGCTCAACCTCGCGCCGCTTCCATGCGATTCACGATCCGCTGCCCGATCGGGCTCTTCAACCAGGCCTGGAAACCGGGCCGGTCCCAGATCATCCGACGCAATACCAGAAGCGATCCATCCGTGTGCGATCGCACCGGTTTTTCGGGTTCGGGCTCGAGCGTCCATCCGAGCTTCGACAGATATTGAATGGTCGTCTGATTGCGCCCCAGCACGAACGCGCGGATGCGGCTCAGCTTGAGATCGTCGAACACGAACCTGAGCAGCGGAATGAAGGTGTTCACCGTCGCTCCGGCATTGCGGTGCTCCTTTTCTCCGATCACGGCGCTGACGAGCGCCTCGCTCGCCGCCGCGTTGATGTCGAGGCGGATGAAGCCGACATGGATGCGGCTGCCACGCTCGAAGATCCCGAGCAGGAGCCGTTCGCGCTGATCGAAGGATTTGATGTAGTCGGCGATCTCCGCCTTGGTCATCGCGCGCGGTGACGTGTTGAGGACATGCACCGTCCAGGGGTCGGACAACCAGTCCGCCCAGCGCTGCGAGGCGTCATCGCGCTTGATGGTGCGCAGAAAATAGCGCCCGGCCGGAAACCACAATTGCTGCTTGGGCAGACGTTCGACTTTCGGCGGCATGCCGCATCTAAGCAGTTTCGAGTCGGACGATCAATTTGGATGGCGCAACGTGCAGGCCTCGAGCGGCGATGCCTTCGTGGGCGCCGCTTCCGCGCATCAGCAGACCGTCGGCAGCAGGCGCCGGACTTCGTCGAGCAGTTCGGGAACCGCCCTCTTGTCACCCGCGAGGTGCTTGAGCAGCGCGCTCTGGAACAGACCGTCGAACAGCGCGTAGAGCGCGCCTGGCGACGACGCCGGCCGCTTGCCGCCGAGCTCGGCATAGCGCGAGGCAATGCGCCAGATCATCGCTTCCAGGCTCTTGTCGATCTCGAGGACATCCTTGCGAAACGCCGCCTCGAACATCGCCTGCGAGCGCAAATCGTACCAAAGCCGGTGCATGCGGGCTTCGTTCTGCAGCGTTGCTGCGAGCTTGGCGAGGAAGCCCTCCGTCAATTCGTCGCGGCTCGTCGCTGTCGCGACGACCTCGTCATAGCGCGTCACGCACTTGGCCTTGTAGTGGCGAACGCAGCAGCAGATCAGGTCGAGCTTGTCGCTGAAATAATAGTGGAACACGCCGTGCGTGAACGCCGAGTTCTGCGCGATCTCCCGCAGGCTGGTCCGGGCGAAGCCGAGCTCTCCAAGCGTTTCGAGCGCGGCCTCGGCAAGCTCGATGCGTCGCGCGTTGAACTTGTCGTCCCGCACGATCTCCGCCACGGCCTGTCGCTTCGCCGCTCCTGTCGCTTGCCGCGCCATCGTCGCGCTGTCTCCCGTCTCTTGGTCACCACGATCACGTCGTCGGTCATCGTCTACAGACCATCCTCTTTGACAACTGTCAAATTTTTTCCTTGACAACTGTCAAATTCCGGGAGGAGTGTGCGCGCTAAGAAATTTGGACAGTCGTCAAGACGTCAGCAAATGGAGGAAATGCACCCGCCGGCGCCGCGCCGCCGGAGCGGACTCGCATGCCGTTGCGCAACCGCGCCGGCACCGTGCTGCCAATCGCAGCGCGCACCGATCATCAGCGAACAGATCAGTCCAAAAGATCAGTCCAAGCAAAGGGAGGACGTGCGATGAGTGAGAAGAGTCTTGATGGCCGCAAAGCCCTGGTCACCGGCGGAGCCCGCGGGATAGGAGCGGCTATTGCAGAAGCACTGGCGCGCTCCGGTGCGGCGGTCATGATCGGCGACATTCTCGATGACGTCGGCAAGGATAGCGCCGGCCAGATCGCCAGGCTCGGAGTGAAGACCGGCTTCGTGCATCTCGATGTCGCCGACGATGTGCAGTGGGAGAAAGCGACTGCTGCGACGGTGGCCACCCTCGGCGGCTACGACATCCTCGTCAACAATGCCGGCATCGAGATCACGTCGCTGGTCAGCGAGATCAGGGCCGAGGATGCCCGGCGGATGTGCGACGTCAACATCGTCGGCACCGTGCTCGGCATGAAGCACGCCTTCCGCGCGATGCGGCCGGGTGGACCGGCGGGCAAAGGCGGCGCGGTCGTCAACATCGCGTCTGTCGCGGCGACGATCGCCTTCCCGAGCATCGCGGTCTATTCCGGCACCAAATCCGCGGTCGATCGCATGACACGGGTCGCTGCGATGGAGGCCGGCAAGCTCGGCTATGGCGTCCGCGTCAACTGCATCTATCCCGGCTTGATCCCGACCGACATGGGCCTGCAGCTGGCCAACGACATCGTCAAGATCGGTCTCGCGCCCGACGTCAACGCCGCGGTCGGCTCGGTGGTGGAGCAGACGCCTCTCGGCAAGCTCGCGGAGGTCGGCGACATCGCCAATGCTGCGGTGTTCCTGTGCTCGAACGAAGCCCGCTTCATCACCGGCATCGGACTGCCGGTCGATGGCGGCATGGGAATGTGAGCTGCAAACCCGACAACGAACATTTCGGAGGAACGACAATGAGCGCGAAGAAGCCCGTCATCGTCTATGGCGCGTCCGGCTACACCGGCCGGCTGGTCTGCGAATACTTACGCGAGTACAACATCCCCTTCATCGCCGCCGGGCGCAGCGCGGAGAAGCTCAACGCCGCCATGAAAGCGAATGTGGCCGGCATCGAGACCGCCGACTACGAGGTGGTGGAAGTGCCGCACACCGTGAGCGCACTGACGGAGTTGTTCAACGGCGCCTCGGTGGTGCTCAACACCGTGGGCCCCTTCGCCAGGTTCGGCGCCGAGGTGGTGCAGGCCTGCTGGGCGTCCCGATGCCACTACACCGACACCACCGGCGAGCAGGACTGGCTGATCACGCTCGAGCAGGAATGGGGCACGAAGTTCGCCAATGCCGGCCTGCTGCTCGCGCCGGGCATCGCGCAGATGTACACCACCGGCGAGATCGCCGCCCAGCTGTGCCTGGAGACGCCCGGCCTCGACACGCTCGATATCGCCGTGTTCTGGGGCGGCAGCCCGACCATCGCCTCGACGCAGACCATCCTGGTCAACGCCGCGATGGCCAAGGCCTATTATCTGGAGCAGAACAAGTATGTCGAGCATCAGGTGGATGCCGGTCTCTACAACCTCGCCATCCCCGGCCAGCATGAGCTCGCACTGGCGCTGCCCTGGGGCGGCACCTCGCACCCGGTGTGGTTCAAGCGCGATCCGCGCGTGGCCAACGTGAAGGTGCTGGGCGGCGTGTTCAACCGCGCGCTGATGCTGGGCGTGCCGCAGATCGTCGCCGCCGCGCTGGACGCGACCAAGAACATGAACCCCGACGACCGCTACGCTGCTTTGGCGCAGACCGCCGCCGGCGTGATGAACACCATGCCGCCGCGCGAGAACCCGCGCGTCAACAAGTCGCTGGATTCGGTGCATGCCTCCGGCCCGCTCGGGCGCGCGCACTGCGTCATCAACGGCAACAGCAATTACAAGCAGACCGGCTTGTTGCAGGCCTATGCCGCGGCGCATCTGCTGCAGCAGCCGCCCAAGCGCGTGGGCTTCGCCTCCGGCTGCCAGGCGTTCGGCCATCACGAGCTGCTCGGCCAGCTGCGCAGCTTCGGGCTGGTCAGCAGGCCGATCCTCACCGTGCACGACTGAGCAAGATCACGGGTGGCGCGGCCGCGCGCCACCCGCCAGCTGCTTCCGGGATTGATCATGCGCTTCATCGATTACCTCGACAAAGGTGCCTCGCTCGGCCCCGATGCGCCGTGCCTGACCATGGACGGGCGCGATCTCAGCTACCGCGAGGTGCAGTTGCTGAGCTATCGCGTCGCGCGCGGGCTCGCGCGATCGGGTATTGCTGCCGGCGAGAAGGTCGCAATCCTTTCCGGCAACGATCCGGTCGCGTTTGCATGCGTGTTCGGCATTTCCCGCGCGGGCTCGGTTTGGTGCCCGATCAATCCGCGCAACGAGGCGGCCGAAAACCGGCTCATCCTCGACCAATTCGATTGCAGCCTGCTGCTGTTTCACTCGAGCTTCGCGCCGATGGTCGAGGCGGTGCGTGGAGAGCTGCCGAAGTTGCGCATCCTCGTCTGCCTCGATGCCGAGTTGCCCTTCGCGCCCTCGTTCGACGGCTGGCTCGCTGGCCTTGCCACCGACCAATATCAACGCGAGACGATCGACGATCTCGCGATGCTTCCGGGCACCGGCGGCACCACCGGAAAGCCGAAGGGGGTCATGCTGTCGGGCCGCAACATCGAGGCCATGACGGCACTGACGCTGATGGGCTATCCCTTCAAGGGTCGTCCGGTCTATCTCGCGCTCGCGCCGTTGACCCATGCGGCCGGCGTGCTGTGTTTCCCGATCATGGCGCTCGGCGGTCGCATCGTGATCATGCATCGCCCCGACATCGCCGAATTCCTCGATTTGATCGAGCGCTACCATGTCACGCACACCTTCCTGCCGCCGACATTGATCTACATGCTGCTCGATCATCCCAAGCTCGACACCGCGAAGCTCGGGTCTCTGCAATGCTTCTGGTACGGCGCGGCACCGATCTCGGCCGCACGGCTTGCGGAGGCGCTCCGGCGCATCGGGCCCATGGCGCAGTTGTTCGGTCAGACTGAAGCGCCGATGATGATTTCGATGATGGCACCGGATGAGCATTACAATGCCGATGGCACGATCGCGATGGAGCGCCTCGCCTCGGCGGGGCGGATCAGCCCGTTGGTGCAGGCCGGCATCATGGATGGCGACGGCAATTTGCTGCCGACCGGTTCACGCGGCGAGATCGTGGTTCGCGGCTCGCTGGTGATGGACGGCTATTACAAAAACCCTGAAGCCACGGCGGAGGCTTCCGCGCATGGCTGGCACCACACCGGCGACATCGGCTACATCGACGACGATGGCTACCTCTACATCGTCGATCGCGCCAAGGACATGATCATCACCGGCGGGTTCAACGTCTACTCGATCGAGGTCGAGAACGCGCTGCGGGCGCATGAGGCGGTACAGGATTGCGCCGTGATCGGCCTCGCCGACGAGAAATGGGGTGAGCGTATCGTCGCCGTGGTGCAGCCCCGTGCCGGCCAGAGCGTCGATGCGACGGCGCTGGCGGCCTTCGTCAAGCAGCGGATCGGCAGCGTCAAGACACCGAAGCAGATCGAAGTCTGGGACGATCTGCCGCGCTCCAAGGTCGGCAAGGTGCTGAAGCCGGATATCCGTGCGCGGCTGGCCGGCCGCTCAGGCGGTTAGTTAGTCCGAAAGCCGCTCCAGCACGTCGCGCACCAACCCTTGCAGAAGATCGAGCTTGTAGGCCGTCATCGGCAATGGTTTGGCACCCGAGCTCGCCGCTTTCGCCGCTTCTGCGATCGATGCCGCATTGGCAAGCTTGCCGCTGAGCGCGACTTCCACGGCCCTGAGGCGAAGCGGCACGGGCGCGACGCCGCCGGCAGCGAGACGCACGAGCTGGAACTTGCCGCCGGCGATCACGACCCGGGCGCAGAGTTCCACCAGCGGCCATTCCGCATGGGTCCGGCTGATCGCCCGCTTGTAGGACGCGCGCTCTCCTTGAAGCGGAGCAGGAAGCGCAATGCTCTTGATCATCTCGCCTGCTGTGAGTGCGTGATCGGCGTGCGAGATCGAGCCGTCGCCGAGCAGATCAGCGATCGAGAGCCCGCTGCGCCGGTCCGTGGTGATGGTCGCATCATAGGCGAGCAGGGCTGCTGCCATGGTCGAGGGATGCGGCGCGACGCATGGGCCGAGATCGAAGGCAACGCCATAGAGATGATTGCCGGAACGGGCAGGGCAGGTGCTGCCGCCTTTCTTCAGGCAGTCGATGTCGGCCCGGCGGAAATACCAGCAGCGCGAACGCTGGGCGAGATTGCCGCCGAGCGTTGCAACCTGGCGCACCTGTGGCGTGGCGAGCCCTTGCGCGCTCGCCGCAATACCGGGATAGGCGGCGGCGATGCGCGCGTCGGTCGCGATCGTGGCGATGGTGGTGAGCGCGCCGATCTGGGCTGCTCCGTCGGCGCCCCAGGTGATTGTCTTGTCGCCGGCGACCGAGATATCGATCAGCATTCCCTGCGACACGCCGCTGCGGCGGCGTTCGCTGAAGTCGGTGCCTCCGGCGCGGAATTCAGGCGTGGGATTGGCGGTGATGACGGCGACACTCATGCTGCATCCCTCCCTTTCAGCGCGGCCACAAGACGATCGGGCCGGAACGGAATTTCGGTCAGTCTCACGCCGATCGCATCGCGAATGGCGTTGGCGATCGCGGGCGAGGTCGGCACGGTGGCGACTTCGCCGATGCCGACGCTGCCGCCCGGCACATGCTCGAAACCGGCCTCGTCGAAATGCACGCCCATTTTCGGCATGTCGGCAATGCCCGGAATGCGGTAATCCTCCATGCTGCCGCTCAGGATGTGGCCGCTCGAAGGATCGGTCTCCCGCGACTCATAGAGTGCGTAGCCGATGCCCTGGATCACCGCGCCCGCGGCTTGGCTTCGTGCCAATGCCGGCGCGGCGAGCTTGCCGACCGCGAGGCCCGTACAGGCGTTGAGCACGCGCACATGGCCGAGCCAGGTATCGACCTCGACTTCCATCACCTGCACCGAGCTCGGCACGCCGGCGCCGACCACCATGTGGTTCATCAGGCGCAGCACCCAACCGAACACCCGGCCCATGATGCCCGCCTCGTGCAGCGCGGGCCTGACGCCGGGCGGCGGCTTGCCGTCCTCCTGGCGTCTCGCCGATACAGCGATATCAGGGGAAGCCGCGATCATCTCGCGCCACGGCGCGTTCGAGCCCGGAGCAGGTGTGCGAGAGGCGGTGCGCCTGATTTCCGCTTTCAGCTTGTCGATGGCGAGCAAGGTCGGCGGCACCACCGAGGCGGTGACGCGGCTGCCGCCGGAGCCCGGTCCGCGGGGCAGGCTGGAGCGGCCGATGCGAACGTCCACATCCTGCGGCTCGAGATCGAACGCCTTCGCGACGGTGTTCGCGATCACGCTGCGCGTGCCCGTGCCGATATCCTGCACCGCGCAGCTCGCGACGATGCGGCCGCCCTTGATCGCGAGTTCAACCGAGGAGCCGGTCTGCCAGAGATAGAGCCAGTAGCCGGTGGCGACGCCGACGCCGCGCCGGTAGCGGCCGGTCTGCGCGGCGGCCTGCTTGCGGTTCTTCCAGACGTCGAGGCCGGCAGCCCAGTCGTACAGTCGCTGGCGGTTGGGATCGGGGTCCCAGAGCTTGCGCAGCTGAATCGGATCCATCTTCATGCGCAGCGCCGCTTCGTCGACCGCCTGCTCCAGCGCAAACGACATCGGCGGACCGCCGGGGCCGCGGAACGGCGCGCCGGGCGGCAAATTGCTGAGCACGTCGAAGTCGACAAGCTCCTTTGCTTCGGCCGGATAGATCAGCCGCGCCAGGCCCGCGATCAGCGAGTTCACGGCGGCGCCGGTGTCTGCATGGGCAGTGAGCGACAGCGCCTTGAGGCGGCCTTCCGCAGAAGGCAGCAAGGACAGCTTCAGCTCGGCGGCCGGACGATAGCCGGTGACGGAAAGCTCCTCTTCACGATCGAAGGCGACGCGCACCGGCGCTTTCGCGGCGCGCGCAAGCTCGATCGCGGCGATGGTCTCCAGCCCAACGCTGCCCTTGGAGCCGAACCCGCCGCCGACATGATCGGCGATCACGCGCACCTTGTCGTGCGGAAGACCATAACGCTTGGCGATCTTCTCCATGCTCTCGTGGATGGCCTGGGTCGAGATGTGCACAATGAGCTGATCGCCATCGAACCTGGCCACGGCGGCATGTGGTTCGAGGCTTGCGTGCTGTTGCGTCGAGACGCGGAAGGTCTCCTCGACCAGCAGCGGATTGCGTTGCTGGCGCGCCTCGTCAAGCCAGCTCTTGGCGCGCTTGGCTTTCTGCGAGAACGGCGCCGAAGGCCCGCGCACATTGCCCTTCCACGACACCGGAGCGCCGCCTGCGCCCTCGGACACGTTGCCGGCACGCTTGCGGTCCTTCTTTTCGAACACGACCGGTGCATCGTCGCGTCGCGCTGCATCGAGCCCGATCACAGCGGGCAAAGGCTCGGGCTTGAAGCTGATCGCGGCGATGGCCTGCAGTGCGGTGCGGCGATCCTTGGCCGCGACGGCTGCAATCGGCGCGCCGACGAAGCGGACCATGTTGTCATCGTCGAGCAGCGGAACGACCGCGGCAACACCTGCAATGGCGCGCGCCGGCGCCAGATCGAGCCCGGTGATCCTCGCATGCGCGACGTGCGCGCGCAGGATGACGCCTTCGAGCTGGCCGTCATGGTGAATGTCGACCGTGTAGCGGGCCAGTCCCGTCACCTTGTCGCGGGCTTCCAGCCGCGGCGCGATGGGCTCGTTGCCGTCGAAGCGGCCCGAGCATGCTTCGGCGACGGCGCGATAGATGCCTTCATAGGCGCCGCAGCGGCAGAGATGTCCCGATAGCGCGGCGGCGATCTCCTCGCGCGAGGGTGTCGCCGCGCCCTTGGTCGCGCGCCAGCCGTCATGGAAGGCGGCGGCTTCGACGACGAAGCCGGGTGTGCAGAAGCCGCATTGCAGGGCATCGTGCGCCATGAACGCCTTCTGCACCGGATGCAATCCGGTGGCTCCGACGCCCTCGACGGTCGTCAGCGATTTGTCGGCGGCTGCCTGCGCCGGCAACAGGCAGCTCACGACGGGCGTGCCGTCGAGCAGCACGGTGCAGGCACCGCAGACGCCGGAGCCGCAGACGAGTTTGGTGCCGGTGAGGCCGCCATCGCGGATCACGTCGATCAAGAGCGCATCCGGATCGTCGGGCAGCACCAGAGGCCGTCCATTGATGGTCGTGCTGGTCATTTTCGAACTCCCGTTTTGCGGTGGGACTTCTTTGCGGACGGCGCCATCGCGCCGGCGATCAGCATGCGCAGCATGGTCTCGAGCTGTTTCAGGAACGCGTCGACCGGCTGCATGGAAGGGAAAGCGGATTTGGTGCCGTGGATCGCCATCTCGACGCAGCGCGCGAGCTCGCGCACGCTGACGCCGCTTTCGAGGTTAAGCTTTCGCTTGCGGCACACCCGCGCGATCGTGGTTGCGATCTCGTCGGCGAAACGGTTGGAATAGCTCTGGTAGAGGTCGCGCGCCTGTGCGAGGTGCTCGGAAAACAGCTCCTCGGTATGGGGCGAGTCCTTGAGCGAAGCGAGCAGCGACTGCATTCGCGCGCCGATCTCGGTGACCAGGATGTCGGCAAGCTCGAGGCCCGCTTCTTCCGCCGCCTTCGCGGCCGCGATTTCCGCAGCGAGCCCCTGCGCGTAGATCCGCTCGAGCACGGCGCGGAACAGCGCCTCCTTGGAGGCGAAGTGATGATAGAGCGCCTGCCGCGTCAGTCCGGCTTCCTCCGCCGCCAGCTCGATCGAGGAGCGGCGGAAGCCGTGGCGCCGGAACACGCGCAAGGCGGCGTCGAGGATCCGGTCCTGGGGAGGGGCCTTGGCCTGCATTTTGTCAGATTTGACAAACGCGAACGAAATGTCAAATCACGGATTGATGACGGTCTCGTGCGCGCAAGAGCCAAGGCCGCCCGCACGCCAGGGATATCGCGTTTGAGAGCTTTTCCTGCGGCCATCCTTCGAGACGCCCGCTTGAGGCGGGCTCCTCAGGATGAGGTCGGAGTGCGCGGCAGCAACGGGACCTGACGCTGATTAGCCTCATCCTGAGGAGGCGCGTCAGCGCCGTCTCGAAGGACGAGGCGTGCGCGCAGACCGCCGCCACAAGTCACATGCGATTGCCCCGCCGCACGCGGGCGGGGACGTCACCGAATTCCCGTCGGCTGGCGATGGCGACGCGAATACCTCGCCGCCCAAATGAAAACGGGCACGCCTTCTTGCGAAGGCATGCCCGTTTGAAAACCCTATTCGTGCGACGCGCGTGCTTAGTGCACGCTCACCGCTTGCAGCTCGTTGCTCCAGGCGTTGGCGACTGCGGCTTCGCGGCTGTCGGTCAGCATGATCGGCGTGCCGTCGGCGGCGTGGAGCGCGAAAAGCTTGAGGCCCGGCGCGATCTTGGGCGCCTCGGGGAACAGGCCCGGCACGTCCTCGGAGCGGATCTGCTTCACATAGGCGATATGGCCTTCGCCCAGGGTTGCCAGTGTCTCCGGAGAGACGTTCTTGGCTTCGTATTCGAACGCAACGTGACCTTCACTCATGGTCTCGACTCCTCTGGAACACTAAGCGGTCGAGTCCGCTACTCGTTCCATTATTCGTGCTCATTGATAGCGATTGTCTTAACGATCCGCTCCGGTTCAGGCCGGGCCAGATCGATCGACAACAACCCATTCTTCAGATCCGCACCCAGCACCAGCATCCCCTCCGCCAGCACGAAGGTGCGCTGGAAGTGGCGCGCGGCGATGCCGCGATGGATGTATTGCCGGGTCTTGTCGTCCTGCTGCCGCCCGCGGATCACGAGCTGGTTTTCCTCAATGGTTACATCGAGTTGGTCGCGCGTAAATCCGGCGACCGCCAGCGTGATGCGCAAACGCTCGGGCTGGCCGTCCGTGCGGTCGCACCTCTCGATATTGTAGGGAGGATAACCGTCGGCGCCTTTGACGACCCGATCGAGCACGCGCTCGATCTCGTCAAAGCCCAGCAGGAAGGGACTGGAGAGCGTTGGAACACGAGACATAGTTTACAAAGTCCTCTCGAAGCGACTTTGGTGCATCAGGGCCCGCGAGCGGCGCCCCTTGATCAGCAATATGGGCATGTTCCCCTGAGGATTCAAGCAGGTAGCGGGGGAGGCTGTGGACGGGGCATTGGGGCCCTAGATGCTCGCGGATCGTCATGGCCGGGCTCGTCCCGGCCATCCACGACCTTGCTCGCGGCACTGAGAACGTGGATGCCCGGGCCTTCGCCTCGCCGAAGCGGCTTCGGCCGCGCAGGCGGGACAAGCCCGGGCATGACGAATCTCTCGCTGAATATTCTCTAATGAAAACAAGCCCCCCTTCTACTGTGCATGGGGTTGTTTTCGCACTTTCGTTGCTTGGTTCTTCGGAAGGCCCCTCAAGCCTCGATTCGCTTCCGCCCGTCGCCGCTGAACAGATGCAGCTTGGCCCGCACCGCCGCGACACGGATTCTCGCGCCGATGGCGGGCGCTTGGGTTCCGGGAATGCGGACGATGACCTCTCCGGGCGGCAGCTCGCCGGGCGTGGCGGCGACGCGCTGGTCCTCTTGCTCCCGCGAGCCGTAGACGAAGGTCTCGGCGCCGACGCGCTCGATCGCTTCCACGGTAAGCGCCAAGGCGATGCCGCCATCCGGCGTCTCGTCGGTGATGACGAAATCCTCCGGGCGGATGCCGAGGATGCCGGCGTCGGCAGCATTGCTGCCGGCGAGCTGCAGCCGGATTTCCTCGGGCCGTGTCGACACCAGGTTCATCGGCGGTGCGCCGATGAAGGAGGCGACGAAGGTCGTGGCCGGCTTCTCGTAGATATCAAGCGGATTGCCGATTTGCTCGACCTGGCCGCCGTTCATCACCACGAGAATGTCGGCGAGCGTCATCGCCTCGAGCTGGTCATGGGTGACGTAGATCGACGTCGTGTTGAGCCGGCGCTGCAATTTGCGGATCTCGACCCGCATCGCGATGCGCAGCTTGGCGTCGAGGTTGGAGAGCGGCTCGTCGAACAGGAACACTTTCGGCTGGCGCACGATGGCGCGGCCCATGGCGACGCGCTGGCGCTGGCCGCCGGAGAGCTGGCGCGGCTTGCGCTCTAGCATGGCGGAGAGCTCAAGCACGCGCGCGGCTTCCTCGACGCGGGTCTTGATCTCGGCCTCGGCCATGCCGCGGTTGCGCAGGCCATAGGCCATGTTGTTGTAGACGCTCATATGCGGATAGAGCGCGTAGTTCTGGAACACCATCGCGATGTCGCGATCGGCGGGCTCTACTCCGTTGACGACGCGGCCGCCGATGTCGATCTCGCCGCCGGTGACCGTCTCCAGCCCCGCGACCATGCGCAGCAGCGTGGACTTGCCGCAGCCGGAGGGGCCGACCAGCACGCAGAACTGTCCGTCGCCGACATCGACGTCGACGCCCTTGATGGCCTCGAAGCCGCCGGGATAGGTCTTGCGGACGCTGCGCAGGGTGACGTTAGCCATAAGTCTCTACTTCTCCGTCTCGACCAGGCCGCGCACGAACAATTTCTGCATGGCGACGACAACGAACACCGGCGGCAGCATGGCCAGCACGGCGGTTGCCATCACGATCGGCCATTCGGTCAGCGCGTCGGTGGTGGTGATCATCTTGCGGATGCCGATCTGGATGGTCTGCATGTCGTCGCGCGTGGTGATCAGGAGCGGCCAGAGATATTGATTCCAACCGAGGATGAACAGGATCACGAACAGCGCCGCCATGTTGGTGCGCGACAGCGGCAAGAGCGTATCCCAGAAGAAGCGGAAGGGGCCGGCGCCGTCGATGCGCGAGGCCTCCAGCAGCTCGTCCGGCACGGTCATGAAGAACTGGCGGAACAGCAGCGTCGCGGTGGCCGATGCGATCAGCGGCAGCGACAGGCCGGCATAGCTGTCGAGCATGTGCAGGTCGGCGACGATCTTGTAGGTCGGATAGATGCGGACTTCGACCGGCAGCATCAGCGTGATGAAGATCAGCCAGAACAGCGCCATCCGGAACGGGAAGCGGAAATACACGATCGCATAGGCCGAGATGATCGAGACCGCGATCTTGCCCAGCGCGATCAGGAGCGCCATCACCAGTGAGTTCAGCATCATGTTGCCGACCGGCTCGCGGGTCGAGCCGCTCGTGCCGACGAAGATGGTCTGGTAGTAGGTCTCGAAGAAATGACCGCCGGGCAGCAGCGACATCTGCCCGTTGGCGATCACCGCGTTGTCCTGGGTTGAGGCCACGAAAGCGAGATAGACCGGGAAGGCGACGATCGCGATCCCGATCCAGAGGATGAAATGGGCAATGTAGCGCCGAAAGCCTTCTTCCTCGACCATCAGTAGGTCACCTTGCGTTCGACGAAGCGGAACTGGATGCCCGTCAGCACGATCACCATGATCATCAGGATCACCGATTGCGCCGCGGAGCTGCCGAGGTTTCCGCCGAGCAGGCCGTCGGTATAGACCTTGTAGACCAGCGTTTCCGTCGACTTGCCCGGACCGCCGCGGGTCATGGTGTCGATGATGCCGAACGTGTCGAAGAAGGCGTAGACGATGTTGACGACCAGGAGGAAGAAGATGGTCGGCGACAGCAGCGGGAAGATCACGGTCCAGAACCTGCGCATCGGGCGGGCGCCGTCGATCGCAGCCGCCTCGATCACGCTTCTGGGGATGCTCTGCAGGCCGGCGAGGAAGAACAGGAAGTTGTAGGAGATCTGCTTCCAGGCGGCGGCCAGGATGATCAGCGCTGCGGCCTGGTCGCCGTCGAGCAGTGGATTCCAGTCGATGCCCAGCGCCCGCAGGTAGCGCGAGAGCACGCCGAGCGAGGGATGCAGCATGAAGATCCAGAGCACGCCGACGACCGGCGGCGCCACCGCATAGGGCCAGATCAGCAGCGTGCGGTAGAGCATCGAGCCGCGCAGCGGCTTGTCCGCCATCACGGCCAGCAGCAGCGCGAACGACAGCGACGACACCGCGATCGCGAATGAGAAGAAGAAGGTGCGCAGGATCGCCTCGAAATAGGCGGGCTCCTTGAACAGCTCGATGTAGTTCTCGAACCAGACGAAGCTGGTCGACAGGCCGAAGGCGTCCTGCAGCAGGAACGACTGGATCATCGCCTGCAAGGCCGGCCAGTAGAAGAAAATCAGGACGATCGCGAGTTGCGGCGCAACCAGCGCATAGGGCAACAGCTTCGATTGGAAAATGGCTTGCTTTTGCATGATGCCCCAGCGCGGCAGGCCGGGCGACCGGCCTGCCGCTTGTCGCCCTACTTCACGGCGGTCTTTTCGAACTGGCGCAGCATGGTGTTGCCGCGCTCGACGGCCGCGTCCAGCGCCTGCTTGGCGGTCTTCTTGCCGGCCAGCGCCTGCTCGATCTCCTCCGCCCAGACGTCACGGAGCTGCACCATGTTGCCGAGGCGCAGGCCGCGCGAATTCTCGGTCGGCTCCTTGTTGGTCAGCTCGAGCAGCGGCGTCTCCAGATAGGGCTGATCCTTGTAGAAGCCATCCGCCTTGGCCTTCTCATAGGCTGCCTTGGTGATCGGCAGATAGCCCGAGGCCTTGTGGATGTAGACTTGGCGATCGGTGTCCGAGAGGAAGGAGAAGAATTTGGCGACGCCCTTGTAATCGTCCGCCGGTTTGCCGCCCATTACCCAGAGCGAGGCACCGCCGATGATCGAGTTCTGCGGCGCGCCCTTGGCGTCCGGGTAATAGGGCATCGGCACCGCGGTGAAGGCGAACTTGGCCTGCGCCTTGACGTTGCCGAAGAACGCGGACGAGGTCAGGTAGAGCGGACATTCGCCCGACGTGAAGCGGCCTTCGCCGGTGTTGGTGCGGCCGGCATAGTCGTAGGTCTTGTCCTTCTGGAGCTCGACCAGATTTTCGAGATGCTTGACCTGGAGCGGACCGTTGAAGGACAGCACGGTGTCGAAACCGTCGAGGCCGTTGGCCTTGCTGGCGAGCGGCACGTTGTGCCAAGCGGAGAGCTGCTCGAGATTGACCCAGGTGACCCAGGAGTTGGAGAAGCCGCAGGTGGCGTGGCCGGCCGCCTTCAGCTTCTTGGCGGCGTCGAACACTTCGGGCCAGGTCTTCGGCACCTCGACATTCGCTTTCTTCAGTGCGTCGAGGTTGACCCACATCACGGTCGAGGACGAGTTGAACGGGAAGGACAGCATCTCGCCCTTCGAGGTCGAGTAATAGCCGGTGATCGCAGGCAGATAGGCCTTCGGATCGAACTTCTCGCCGGTCTCGGCCATCAGCTTGTAGACCGGCTTCACGGCGCCGGTCGCTGCCATCATGGTGGCGGTGCCGACCTCGAACACCTGCATGATGTGCGGCGCGTTGCCGGCGCGGAACGCGGCGATGCCGGCGTTCATCGTGTCGGCGTAGTTGCCCTTGTAGGTCGGGATCACCTTGTAGTCGCTCTGCGTGGTGTTGAAATCGTTGGCGAGCCTGACGATGACGTCGTTGTTGGCGCCGGTCATCGCGTGCCACCACTGGATTTCGGTCACGGCAAGCGCCGGCGACGCGCCGAGACCAATTGTGAGTGCGACGGCCGCCGCCGTGCCAAAATGTCGAAGAGCCATCAAGAACCTCCCTTGCCCGTCACTAAAGAAGCGCTTGCGCTAGCAGCGCCATATGACGTTCACATGACTGTGTAAGCGGGAGAAACGAAAGCAGCAAGCGCGGCCAAATGGGAAGTCGTCAAATAGGCCAAGACCGGAGCGGTCAGCCAACTCCGTTCGCGCTGCACATGCGTGCGCGCGCCGCAGTGCGGCATGAGATGAGGCACTATCGTGCCGCGGGCTCCGAACCTCTCCCACTTGCAAGCGGGAGAGGGAGCGCACCACCGTTGACGCTCGCCTTAGCTCAGCGTTTCCGCTCGGGACCGCAGACCGTGCCTTTTTCGACCATCGCGTCGATCTCGGCCTTGGAGTAGCCGAACTCGCCCAGCACCTCGGCCGCGTGCTGGCTGAATTTCGGCGGCACGCGGCGCAGGCTCGGCTTGCTGCGGTCGAGCCGGATCGGCGAGGCCACGCCCTTGTACCAGTCCTTCTCGATAATATCGCCACGCGCGATCGTGTGCGGGTTGGTCAACGCCTGGTCGATCTTCTGCACCGGCCCTGCGGGCAGGCCGGCCGCGAGCAGGCGGTTGCACAGCGGCTCGGCCTCGTGCTGGCTGAACACGGCGGCAAGCTCGGCGCGCAGTGCCTCGCGATTGGCGATGCGGTCCTTGTTGCGGGCAAAGCGCGGATCGGTGCCGAGCTCGGGCTTGCCGATCTCCTTCGCCAGCTTGCGGAAGGTGCCGTCATTGCCGACGCCGATGAAGATGTTGTCGGTCTTGGTCGGGAAGATCGCGTAAGGCACGAGGTTCGGATGCTCGTTGCCGGTGAGACCAGGCGGCTTGCCGTGCATGAAATAATTCGCGGTGTGCGGATGCATGATGGCGAGGCCGGTCTCGTACAGCGTCGTCTCCAGGAACTGGCCCTTGCCCGACCGCTGCCGCTCCGACAGCGCCATCAGGATGCCGATCGCCGCATAAAGTCCGGTGGTGATGTCGACCAGCGGCACGCCGATCCGCATCGGCCCGCTCTCGGGCGAGCCGGTCGCCGCGATCATGCCGGTCATGGCCTGGATGATGGCGTCGTAGCCGGGATTGCCGCCGCGCGGGCCGTCGGCGCCGAAGCCGCAGATCCGGCAATGCACGAGGCGGGGATATTTCTTGCTGAGGACGTCGTTGCCGATGCCCCATTTCTCCAGCGTGCCCGGCTTGAAATTCTCGATCAGGACGTCGGCGGTCTCGAGCATCTTGAGCAGCACGGCGCGGCCGCCCTCGGAGGCGAGGTCGAGGCCGATCGAGCGCTTGTTGCGGTTGATACCGACGAAATAGGCCGCATCCTCCTCGTGGAACGGAGGGCCCCATTCGCGCACCTCGTCGCCCGCGGGCGGCTCGACCTTGATCACGTCGGCGCCGTGGTCGGCGAGGATCTGGGTGCAGTAGGGACCGCCGAGCACGCGCGTGAGATCGATGACGCGCAATCCGCTCATGGCGCCCGTTGCTGCTTCAGTCATGCCTTCGCTTCCCTGTGTCGATCATTGGATCACAGGCCTAGCGAGGTTTGTTTGCGCCAGCAATGGCGCCGAGCGTGGAGCCGTATGCGCCGCCGAGCAGCCATGCCGCAGCATGGCAAATTCAGTCGGATGCGGCCGGCCCCAGGGGGGATCCCCGGGCCAGCCAATCCGCGCTGCCGATCAGACCACCGTCAGGCGAACGTCGACATTGCCGCGCGTGGCATTGGAGTACGGGCACACCTGGTGCGCCTTCGCCACCAGCGCCTCGGCGTCTGCGCGGGCAAGGCCCGGCAGCGAGACCGCGAGGTCGATATCGAGGCCGAAGCCGCCCTCGGAGCGCGGGCCGATGCCGACGGTCGAGGTGACCGAGGCGTCGGCAGGCACCTTCGGGCCGCCCTGCGAGGCCACGAACTTCATCGCGCCGATGAAGCAGGCGGCATAGCCGGCCGCGAACAGCTGCTCGGGATTGTTGCCGGCGCCGCCGCCACCGCCGAGCTCCTTCGGCGTGGTGAGCTTGACGTCGAGCGCGCCGTCGAGGGTCGCAGCATGGCCGTCGCGGCCGCCGGTGGCCTTGGCGCTGGTCTTGTAGAGGACGTTCACAGACATCGTCGTCTCCTCGGGTCTTTCCGGGTTGGGGTGCGAGCTTTATCGCAGACAATTAGATTGTGCGCAATCTAATTCGTTGCGCCTCACATTTAATTGTTCGCAATTGAATGTGGCGACGGCCGGGCCCAGAATGGGAGAAACGCGCAGGATTCTTCATGGCCAGGAAATCAACGGCGGTAGACCCGCTTCGTCTCGACAACCAGATCTGCTTTGCGGTCTATTCCGCCACGCACGCCTTCAACCGCGTCTACAAGCCGCTGCTCGATCGGCTCGGCCTGACCTATCCGCAATACCTGGTCATGCTGGTGCTGTGGGAGCGCGACGACGTGCCGGTCAAGGAGATCGGCGAGAAGCTGTTCCTGGATTCGGGCACGCTAACGCCGCTGCTGAAGCGGCTCGAGGCCGCGCATCTTGTCAGGCGCACCCGCTCGCGTGAGGACGAGCGCCAGGTGCTGATCGCCCTGACGCCGCAGGGCCATGCGCTGAAGGAAAAGGCCCGCAGCGTGCCGCAATCGATCCTGGCGGCGTCGGACTGCTCGGTGTCGGAGCTGCTCGCGATGAAAGACGAGATCGTGGCGCTAAGGGATCGGCTGAATGCGGTGATCGGGGAGTAGGGGGGCTAACAGAGCCGATTTTTCGAGAATGCGCGGCCCGAGTGCGACTTCAGATACTTCTCGAATGCCAAGGCTTTCAGCTTATCCGGGAAGGCGCAGTACCAGACCAGCTTCCACGGCTTGAACTTGGCGGTGTGAGCGGACTTGCCGGCATTGTGCTCCGGGACGCGTCGTTTCAGATCCTCGGTTGCGCCAATGTATTCCTGGTCCGGGAATTCGATGCTTTGGAGGATGTAGACGTACCACATTGACGGCTATCGCCCGGGTAGTCGTTCGGTGGAGGTCTCACCAGTCCGTCTTCGCCCTGCGGGCTTCGCCGGACACCACGCTTCGCCCTTCAGGCTCCGTCGTGGCTGCGCCACGCGTAGCCCGAAGGGCGAAGCGTGGTGGAGCCAGGCGGGATCGAACCGCCGACCTCTTGCATGCCATGCAAGCGCTCTCCCAGCTGAGCTATGGCCCCTTAGTCCAAATGGGAGGATCCTGGGGGACCCGTCCCGGCCGCCGAGCGCTCTAGGCGACTCGCGCGGTGCACCCTTTTTCACAGATCAGGGCTGATCTCAAGTCTCTTCATCACCGCCGACATCACCAATGATGTCGGTCACGTCCTCATCGCCCTCTTCCTCGTCGGCAATGAAGGTCGAATCGTCGTCATCATCGTCGTCGAGGGTCTCGTCGACCTCGATATCGTCCTCCGATTCGGGCACGACCGCCTTGACCTTGCCGGTGTTCTCCTCGGCATCGGCCTCCTCGAGCGAGACCAACTCCTCGGTCTCCGCCGGCTCCGGCGCGTTGTCCTGGGCCATGTTGCGGGCCTCGGCCGCACGGGGGCCGCGCGCAGGAGCGACCGGGGCGATCGGCACCACTTCGCCGGTATAGGGCGAGATCACCGGATTCTTGTTGAGGTCATAGAACTTCTTGCCCGTGGTCGGGCAAATACGTTTGGTTCCGAGTTCGGACTTGGCCACGGCAGGAATCCTGGGAATGTCTGAAAAGCGGTGCTTCACTTGGCTAGTTGGCGGCTCGCTGTCAATAGCGCATTACGGGAGAACGACACACCCGTGACGGGGCGCGGACCATGTGGTACCTGCGCGCCAGCCCACCGGGCCTATTCAAGGACACAATCTTGACCCATTCCGATCAACCGAGGCCGCTCCAGTCTCGCGCCAGCGGTCCCCTGACCGGGAAGGTACGGGTGCCCGGCGACAAGTCGATCTCCCACCGCGCCCTCATCCTGGGCGCGCTCGCGGTCGGCGAGACCAGGATTTCGGGCCTGCTCGAGGGCGAGGACGTCCTCAACACCGCCAAATCGATGCAGGCGCTGGGCGCCAGGGTCGAGCGCACCGGCGATTTCGCCTGGACCGTCAACGGCGTCGGGGTCGGAGGCTTCGCCCAGCCCAAGGCAGCACTGGATTTCGGCAATTCCGGCACCGGCTGCCGGCTGGTCATGGGCGCCGTCGCCGGCTGCCCGATTTCGGCGGTGTTCGACGGCGACGCCTCGCTGCGCAGCCGTCCGATGCGCCGGATCCTCGATCCCCTGGAAAAGATGGGTGCCAGGGTCACCGCCGGCTGCGAGGGCGGGCGCCTGCCGCTGACCCTCCAGGGCGCGCGCGACCCCCTGCCGATCGTCTACAAGACCCCTGTCGCCTCGGCCCAGATCAAATCGGCCGTGCTGCTGGCGGGCCTCGCCGCTCCCGGCACCACCACGGTCATCGAGACCGAGGCCAGCCGCGACCACACCGAGCTGATGCTGAAGCATTTCGGCGCCGACATCACCTCGGTCCAGGAAGGCCGGCACGGCCGCCGCATCACGCTGGTGGGCCAGCCCGAGCTGCATGGTGCCAATGTCGTGGTGCCCGCCGATCCCTCTTCGGCCGCCTTCCCGATCGTCGCGGCGCTGATCGTGGAGGGCTCCGATGTCGTGCTGTCCGACGTCATGACCAATCCGCTGCGCACCGGGCTGTTCACCACGCTGCGCGAAATGGGCGCCTCCATCGAGGAGAGCGAAGTGCGCGGCGATGCCGGCGAGCCGATGGCGCGCTTGCGCGTGCGTGCGTCGAAGCTGCGCGGCATCGAGGTGCCGCCGGAGCGCGCGCCGTCGATGATCGACGAATATCTGGTGCTGGCGGTGGCGGCGTCGTTCGCCGAAGGCACCACGATCATGCGCGGCCTGCAGGAGCTGCGCGTCAAGGAATCCGACCGGCTTGAAGCCACCGCCGCCATGCTGCGCGTCAACGGCGTCAAGGTCGAGGTCTCCGGCGATGATCTGATCGTCGAGGGCCACGGCCACGTCCCGGGCGGCGGCACGGTCGCCACCCATATGGACCATCGCATCGCGATGTCCGCGCTGGTGATGGGCTGCGCCTCCGATCAGCCCGTGACCGTCGACGACACCGCCTTCATCGCCACCAGCTTTCCGGATTTCATTCCGATGATGCGTTCGCTAGGGGCCGAGTTTTCATGATCATCGCCATCGACGGGCCCGCGGCTTCGGGCAAGGGGACGCTCGGCAAGCGTCTCGCCCACCATTACGGCTATCGTCATCTCGATACCGGCGTGATCTATCGCGCGGTCGCCTACGCCTTGATGCAGTCGGGGCACGATCTCAACGACGAGGCGGCTGCGGTGCAGGCCGCGCTGGAGCTCGATCCCGAAAAGTTCGGCAATCCAGCGCTGAAGACCCAGAAGGCCGGCGAGGGTGCCTCGATCGTATCGGCAATCCCTCGGGTTCGCGAGGTCCTGGTCAATTTCCAGCGCCAGTTCGCGGCCGATCCGCCCGGCGCCGTGCTCGACGGCCGCGATATTGGAACCGTGATCTGCCCCCATGCCGATGTGAAGATCTTCGTGGTCGCCGACCCCAAGGTCCGCGCCCGGCGCCGCACCATGGAGGCCAAAGCGCGGGGCGAGGAGGCGGACGAGGCGGCCGTGCTCGCCGACATCCTCCAGCGCGACGAACGCGACAAGAATCGGCCGATTGCACCTTTGAAACCGGCCCCGGATGCTTACTTGCTAGATAACTCCCAACTGGATATAGAAGGCGGCGTCCGGGCCGCCATCGACATTATCGAGGCTGTCCGAGCGGGCCGGTCGCGGGGTTAAGCCGCCGCCGTCATTGGAGGAAGTGCCCGCTCCCGCTCTTTGAGGTCGATACGCTTCGTCCCGGTTTCGGGACCGGCGCGATCCAGGTTCCGGACAAGCTTTCAACGTATCGAACGCGCGGGCCTCAGCCGGCCCGCTTCCGCTGTTCTGGTCGCTAGATCGGGGCAACGAGCGGTCGCTCGAAGGTCTTGCGGACCTTCCGACACTGCGCGCGCGATGCGCCCATGAACCCAACGGCCGGCAGACATCCGCAACTGGAGAACAAATGGCTTCGACTTCTGCTGATACCTATAGCCCGTCGCGCGACGATTTCGCCGCGATGCTCGACGAGTCCTTCGCAGGTGGCAACCTGCAGGAAAGCTCCGTCGTCAAGGGCAAGGTGGTTGCAATTGAAAAGGACATGGCCGTCATCGACGTCGGCCTGAAGACCGAGGGCCGCGTCGCGCTGCGCGAATTTTCCGGCCCCGGCCGTGAGAGCGACCTCAAGGTCGGCGACGAGGTGGAAGTGTTCCTCGATCGCATCGAAAACGCCCTCGGCGAAGCCGTGCTGTCGCGCGACAAGGCGCGCCGCGAAGAGAGCTGGGGCAAGCTGGAGAAGGCGTTCCAGAACAACGAGAAGGTCAACGGCGTCATTTTCAACCAGGTCAAGGGCGGCTTCACCGTCGACCTCGACGGTGCCGTGGCCTTCCTGCCGCGCTCGCAGGTCGACATCCGTCCGATCCGCGACGTTGCGCCGCTGATGAACAACTCGCAGCCGTTCCAGATCCTGAAGATGGACCGCCGCCGCGGCAACATCGTCGTGTCCCGCCGCACGGTGCTCGAAGAGACCCGGGCCGAGCAGCGCCAGGAGCTGGTGCAGAACCTCGAAGAGGGTCAGGTCATCGACGGCGTGGTCAAGAACATCACCGATTACGGTGCGTTCGTCGACCTCGGCGGCATCGACGGCCTCCTGCACGTCACCGACATCGCGTGGCGCCGCGTCAACCACCCGACCGAGGTGCTCTCGATCGGCCAGACCGTGAAGGTCAAGATCATCAAGATCAACCACGAGACGCACCGCATCTCGCTGGGCATGAAGCAGCTGCTGGACGATCCGTGGCAGGGCATCGAAGCCAAGTACCCGCTGGGTGCCCGCTTCACCGGCCGCGTCACCAACATCACCGACTACGGTGCGTTCGTCGAGCTCGAGCCGGGCATCGAAGGCCTGATCCACGTCTCCGAGATGTCGTGGACCAAGAAGAACATGCACCCCGGCAAGATCGTGTCGACCTCGCAGGAAGTCGACGTGCAGGTGCTGGAAGTGGATTCCGTCAAGCGCCGCATCTCGCTCGGCCTCAAGCAGACCATGCGCAACCCCTGGGAGGTCTTCGTCGAGAAGCACCCGACCGGTTCGGTGGTCGAGGGCGAGGTCAAGAACAAGACCGAGTTCGGTCTGTTCTTGGGCCTCGAGGGCGACGTCGACGGCATGGTCCACCTGTCCGATCTCGACTGGAAGCTTCCGGGCGAGCAGGTGATCGACAACTACAAGAAGGGCGACATGGTGAAGGCCGTGGTGCTCGATGTGGACGTCGAGAAGGAGCGCATCTCGCTCGGCATCAAGCAGCTCGAAGGCGACCCCTTCGCCGAGCCGGGCGATGTCAAGAAGGGCGCGGTTGTGACCTGCGAAGTGCTCGAAGTGAAGGAAAGCGGTATCGAGGTGAAGATCGCCGGTACCGACTTCACCACCTTCATCAAGCGCTCCGAGCTCGCCCGTGACCGCAACGACCAGCGCGCCGAACGCTTCGCCGTCGGCGAGAAGGTCGATGCCCGCGTCATCCAGTTCGACAAGAAGGCCCGCAAGGTCCAGGTGTCGATCAAGGCGCTCGAAGTCGCCGAAGAGAAGGAAGCCATCGCGCAGTACGGCTCCTCGGATTCGGGTGCGACGCTGGGCGACATCCTCGGCACCGCGCTGAAGAACCGCGACAGCAAGTAAGCGAAACGTCCGTTTTGCGACATCAAGGCCCCGGCGCGAGCCGGGGCTTTTTTGTTGCTGTCTCCACGAACTCCGCTGTCGTCCCGGACAAGCGACGCGAAGCGGAGCGCCGATCCGGGACCCATAACCCCAGGGAGGAGTTTGACGAAGACTCGGAGTTGCCAGCTCGCTCGACGACTCCTCCTTGGGGTTATGGATCCCCGCCCCCGTGCGCAATTGCGCACTAGGCGGGGATGACGACTGAGTCTGCGGCGACTTGCTTGCCCCACACGAGGCCTTGTTTTCTTCAAATTGGCCCGCAATTGATGTATCGAGATAGGCCAATGGTCACGCCGTGACGGCACAACGCGCCTGATCTTTCATTTGGAGATATTCCGATGTCGCTCGATTCGGACATCATCGTCGATCGCCGCAGGATCCGCCGCAAGCTGACGTTCTGGCGTGTGATGGCGGCACTGATCGCGATCGCGGCGATTGCAAGCTTCGCGCTGATTGCGACGCCCGGTGCACGCGGCACCCTCGCATCCGCCGGCTCGATCGCGCGCGTCCAGATCGAGGGATTGATCCGCAGCGATTCCGACCGCACGCAGGCGCTGGAGCGGCTCGAGAATTCGCAGGCCGCCGCCGTCATCGTTCACATCAACTCGCCCGGCGGCACCACCGCCGGCTCCGAGCAGCTCTATGACTCGCTGGTCCGTCTCAAGGCGAAAAAGCCGCTGGTGGTGGTGGTGGAGGGGCTGGCCGCCTCCGGGGGCTACATCACCGCGATTGCGAGCGACCACATCGTCGCCCAGCAAAGCTCCCTGGTCGGCTCCATCGGCGTGCTGTTCCAGTACCCCAACCTCTCCGAGCTCATGAAGACCATCGGCGTCAAGGTCGAGGAGGTGAAGTCCTCGCCGCTGAAGGCGGCGCCCAACGGTTTTGAGCCGACCAGTCCCGAGGCGCGCGCCGCGCTCGATGCGCTGGTGAAGGATTCCTATGCCTGGTTCAAGGGGATGGTGAAGGAGCGGCGTGGCATGGATGACACGCAGCTCGAAAAAGTCGCCGACGGCCGCGTCTTCACCGGGCGCCAGGCGATCGATCTCAAGCTGATCGACCAGATCGGCGACGAGAAGACGGCCGTGACCTGGCTGGTCGAGCAGAAGGGCGTCAAGAAGGGGCTACCGGTGCGCGACTACAAGCTCCAGCCGCGCTTCGGCGACCTGCCGTTCCTGAAGACGGCGGCCGCATTGACGCTGGAAGCGCTCGGTTTGGGCTCGATCGCGCACCAGATCGGGCAAACCGGCGTCGCGCAGGCGGTGGATCGGCTCGGAATGGATGGAATGCTGGCCTTGTGGCAGCCGGCTGTGTCCAACTGACCGCAGGCAGGCGAGTTCCAGAGCTTTTTCCCGTCTGGCGCGTGCTGGTGGAGCCTGCTTTTTCGGCATTTGTCACGCATTTTCACGACGCCCATCCTTGATTTAGCGTCTTGACAGATCACGGTATTTTCACGGAAATGGTCATCCGCACGCTCCCGGGTCCTATCTCTCGATGATCAAATCCGAACTTGTTCAGCGTATCGCCGAGCACAACCCGCATCTGTACCAGCGGGATGTCGAGAACATTGTGAATGCGATTCTCGAAGAGATCGTAGCGGCGCTTGCACGCGGTGACCGCGTCGAGCTGCGCGGCTTCGGTGCCTTCTCGGTCAAGCATCGCCCTGCGCGCGCAGGGCGCAATCCACGCACCGGCGCCCATGTGCCCGTCGATCAGAAGAGCGTTCCGTTCTTCAAGACCGGCAAGGAAATGCGCGAGCGGCTGAACCGCGACCATCCGGATCCCGGCGGCGTAGACTGAAGCGCGATGTGAGCGCGCTTTGGGGTTTTTCGCGGTCGCACAGGATGCGGCCGCAAGCTTGATTCAAGGCGAGCGAAGCCAGATGCGAAAGTTCCTGACCGCGCTGATCGTACTTCCGCTGGGCCTGATCCTGGCGGCGTTTGCCGTCGCCAACAGGCATTTCGTCACGGTCTCCTTCGACCCCTTCATTGCCGACGACCCCTCGCTGTCGATCACCCTGCCGCTGTTCCTGCTGCTGATCCTGGTGGCGACCCTGGGCGTTGTCGCGGGCGGCTCCGCCGTCTGGTTCGGCCAGCGGCGCTGGCGGCGCGCGGCGCGCCGGAATGACGCGGAGGCCCGGGCCGTCAGGGCCGAACTGGCCGATCTGCGGGCCCAGGCGACGGCAGCGAAGGCGGAGTCCCAGCGCCTTCCCGTTCCCTCCGGGATGGGCCTGTACGGGCCCGTCGGGCGAGACAAGCAGCGCGCGACGTTGTAGAAGCGGCCCCGACCGAAAAGCCCCGTTTTCCGGCCGCGGACCCGCGGCCTCTACCCGCTTTGAGACCATGTCCCTGCTCGTCAAGATCTGCGGCCTGTCCACGCCCGAGACGCTCGAAACGGCGCTCGAGGCGGGCGCCGACATGGTCGGGTTCGTGTTCTTCCCGCCGTCGCCCCGGCACCTGTCCCTGGAGCTCGGCCGTGACCTCGGCCGTCAGGTCAAGCGGCGCGCGCTCAAGGTGGCGCTCACGGTCGATGCCGATAACGCGACGCTCGACAACATCATGGACTCGCTGTCGCCGGACATCTTCCAGCTCCACGGCGGGGAGAGCGTGGCGCGGCTGCGCGACATCAAGCAACGCTTCGGCCGCCCCGTGATGAAGGCGGTCCCGGTCGCGACAGCGGCCGATCTCGCGGTGCTGCCCGGCTACGCCGCGGTCGCCGACCGCATCCTGTTCGATGCGCGCGCGCCGAAGGATGCGACGCGGCCCGGGGGGTTAGGCGCGCCGTTCGACTGGCACCTGCTCGAAAAGCTCGATCTGAAACTGCCCTATATGGTTTCGGGGGGGCTGCACGCCGAGAATCTCACTGAGGCCCTTCGCATCACCCGCGCCAGCGGCGTCGACGTGTCCTCGGGTGTCGAGAGCGCTCCCGGCGTGAAAGACCCAGAGATGATCAAGGCCTTCGTCCGCGCCGCGCGCGCAAGCAAAGATGCCAGTCAAGAGTTGAGCGTCAGATGAACATCGCCAAGCCAAACTCCTATCGCAGCGGACCCGACGATCGCGGCCATTTCGGCATTTTCGGCGGACGCTTCGTCGCCGAAACCTTGATGCCGCTGATCCTCGACCTGGAGAAGGCCTACACCGCAGCCAAGGCCGATCCGGCGTTTCAGGCCGAGATGAACGGCTATCTCAAGAACTATGTCGGCCGGCCCTCGCCGCTCTATTTCGCCGAGCGCCTGACCGAACATCTCCGCGGCGCCAAGATCTACCTCAAGCGTGAAGAGCTCAACCACACCGGCTCGCACAAGGTGAACAACGTGCTCGGCCAGATCATGCTGGCACGGCGCATGGGCAAGAAGCGCATCATCGCCGAGACCGGCGCGGGCCAGCACGGCGTTGCCACGGCGACGCTGTGCGCGCGCTTTGGCCTCGAATGCGTGGTCTATATGGGCGCCGTCGACGTCGAGCGGCAGCAGCCCAACGTCATCCGCATGGAGATGCTGGGCGCCAAGGTGATGCCGGTGCAGTCGGGCACGCGCACGCTGAAGGACGCCATGAACGAGGCGCTACGCGACTGGGTCACCAACGTGCACAACACGTTCTATTGCATCGGCACGGTGGCGGGTCCGCATCCCTATCCGACCTTGGTGCGCGATTTCCAGTCGGTCATCGGCGACGAGACCAAGGCGCAGATGCAGGAGATCGAGGGGCGCCTGCCGGATTCGCTGGTGGCCTGCATCGGCGGCGGCTCCAACGCGATGGGCCTGTTCCATCCGTTCCTCGATGATTCCTCCGTCGAGATCTTCGGCGTCGAAGCCGCCGGCCATGGCCTGACGCAGCTGCATGCGGCCTCGATCGCGGGCGGCCGTCCCGGCGTTCTCCACGGCAACCGCACCTATCTCTTGATGGATGCCGACGGCCAGATCCAGGACGCGCATTCGATCTCGGCCGGTCTCGATTATCCCGGCATCGGCCCCGAGCATTCCTGGCTGCACGAGGTCGGCCGCGTCAATTATCTCTCAGCAACCGATGACGAGGCGCTCGCCGCGTTCCAGCTGCTGTCAAAGCTCGAAGGCATCATTCCCGCGCTCGAGCCCGCGCATGCCATCGCCAAGGTGATGGAGCTCGCGCCGAAGCGGCCGAGGGACCACCTGATGGTCGTCAATCTCTCCGGCCGCGGCGACAAGGACGTCCCGCAGGTCGGCGATATCCTGAGGGGCAAGAAGTGACCACGCGTATCGATACCCGTTTTGCCGAGCTGAAAAGCCAAGGCCGCGCGGCCTTTGTCACCTATGTGATGGCCGGCGATCCCGATCCCGCGACCTCGCTCGAGATCGTCAAGGCGCTGCCGAAGTCCGGCGCCGACGTCATCGAACTCGGCATTCCCTTTACCGATCCGATGGCGGACGGTCCTTCGATCCAGGCTGCGGGCCTGCGTGCGCTCAAGGTAGGCATGACCTTGACGAAGACGTTGGAGCTGGTGCGCGACTTCCGCAAGGACGACAATGTCACTCCGCTGGTGCTGATGGGCTATTACAATCCGATCTACATCTACGGCGTCGACAAGTTCTTGGCTGATGCCAAGACGGCCGGCGTCGACGGCCTGATCATCGTCGATTTGCCGCCGGAGGAAGACGACGAGCTCTGCATTCCCGCGCTGAAGGCGGGGCTCAACTTCATCCGCCTGGCGACGCCGACCACCGACGACAAGCGCCTGCCTGCGGTGCTCGCGAACACATCAGGCTTTGTCTATTACGTCTCGATCGCCGGCATCACCGGTGCGGCGGCGGCGGACGCCAATGCCGTCGGCGAAGCTGTCGCGCGCATCAAGCGGCATACCAGCTTGCCGATCTGCGTCGGTTTCGGCATCCGCACGCCCGAGGCGGCGCGCGCCATTGCCGAGAAGGCCGATGGGTCGGTGGTCGGCACCGCGCTGGTGGACGCCCTCAAGAACAGCCTCGATGCCGAGGGACGGGCGACCGCCAAGACCGTTAACGCCGTCGCCGAATTGACGGCCGCTCTGGCCCACGGCGTCAAGGGTGCGCAGCAGGCGGCGGAATAGGCCATAATTCCGCTGTAGCTCTTTAGTTTGAGCATGATCTGGTCGGAAAACCGCTTCACACTTTTCCGGATCATGCTCTAACGCGGGCGACACGGCGGCTTGCCGGGCAGATGTCCGGCCGCCATATATCCTTCAGGCGATTCCCGGCGGGATCGCACATCGGAGCAAACCATGAACTGGCTTACCAACGTGGTCCGGCCGAAGATCCGCAACATGCTGCGGCGGGAGACGCCGGAGAACCTGTGGATCAAGTGCCCGGATTCCGGACAGCTCGTGTTCTACAAGGACGTCGAGGCCAACCAGTTCGTCATTCCCGGCTCGAACTATCACATGCGCATGGGCGCGGTCGCGCGGCTCAAGTCGATCTTCGACAACGAGACCTGGTTCGACGTGGCGCTGCCCGAGGTCACCCCTGACCCGCTCAAGTTCCGCGACGAGAAGAAATATGTCGACCGCGTCAAGGATGCGCGGGCGCGGACCAATCTGAATGATGCGGTTAAGGTCGGCTACGGCAAGCTCGAAGGCTCCGCAGTCGTCGTCGCCGTGCAGGATTTCGACTTCATGGGCGGCTCGCTCGGCATGGCCGCGGGCGAAGCCATCGTGCGCGGGATGGAGCTCGCGGTCGAGAAGAAGTCGCCGTTCATCGTGTTCGCGGCCAGCGGCGGCGCCCGCATGCAGGAAGGCATTTTGTCCCTGATGCAGATGCCGCGCACCACCGTAGCCGTGCAGATGCTGCGCGAGGCAAAGCTGCCCTACATCGTCGTGCTGACCAATCCGACCACCGGCGGCGTCACCGCGTCCTATGCGATGCTCGGCGACGTCCAGATCGCCGAGCCCGGCGCGCTGATCGGCTTTGCCGGTGCGCGCGTGATCGAGCAGACCATCCGCGAGAAGCTGCCTGAAGGTTTCCAGCGCGCCGAGTACCTCAAGGAGCACGGCATGGTCGACATGGTCGTGCATCGCCACGAGCTGCGCCCGACCCTGGCGCGGCTCTGCCGCCTCTTGACCAAGGCGCCGGCGCAAGAAGGCGCATCGAAGTCCGTGCAGCCGGTCGCCAGCCCGGCGCAGATCGTATCCGCCGCCGAGACGGCGCCGGCAGCGCCGCACGCGTGAACGTCTCCCCTGACAGTGCAAAGACGCCGCTCGACGAAGTGATCGGGCGGCTGTCGGCCCTGCATCAGAAGCGCATCGATCTCGGGCTGGAGCGGATGCACCGTCTGCTCGAACGGCTCGGTCACCCCGAGCGCAAGCTTCCGCCGGTGATCCACATTGCCGGCACCAACGGCAAGGGCTCGACCCTCGCTTACCTGCGCGCGACGCTGGAGGCTTCAGGTCTTCGCGTCCACGCCTACACCTCGCCCTATCTCGTCCGCATCAACGAATGCTTCCGGCTTGGCCGCCTCAGTGGCGGCGTGCTCGTGGGCGACGACGAACTGCGCGCGGCGTTGGAAGAGGTCGAGCGCGTCAATGCCGGCGAGGCCGCGACATTGTTCGAACTGAAGACCGCGGCTGCCTTCCTGCTGTTCGCGCAGAACCCGGCCGACATCGTGCTGCTCGAAGTCGGCCTCGGCGGCCGGCTCGATTCGACCAACGTGGTCGATCAGCCGGCGGCCTCTGTGATCACGCCCGTCAGCATGGATCACATGGATTTCCTCGGCGATACGCTGGCGTCGATTGCCAGCGAGAAGGCCGCGATCATCAAGCGCGGCGTGCCCGTGATTTGCGCTGAGCAGATGCCGGAGGCGATGGCCGTGATCGAAGCGCAAGCGCGGCGCATGCGCGCGCCGCTGTTCGCCGCAAACGAGAGCTGGCACGTCAATGTCGAGCGCGGGCGTCTGGTCTATTCCGACGATCGCGGCTTGATGGACCTGCCGGCGCCGCGTCTGTTCGGCCGCCACCAGTTCGCCAATGCCGGACTTGCGATCGCGACGCTGCGCGCGCTGCCGACCATCAAGGTCAACCACGCCGCCTTCGAGGCCGGAATCCTCGGTGCCGAATGGCCGGCGCGGATGCAGCGCCTCACCTCGGGCGAGTTGCTGTCCTGGGGTCCGCAGGGCTCGGAGATCTGGCTCGACGGCGGCCACAATGCCGAGGGGGGGCGCGTTGCGGCGGCCGCGCTCGGCGATCTCGAAGAGCGCGTGTCGCGGCCGCTGGTGATCATCGCCGGCATGATGGCCAACAAGGATGCGCACGCCTTCCTCGCCAATTTCGCCGGCCTCACCCGCCACATCATCGCAGTGCCGATTCCCGACACGGAGAACGCGATGCCGGTCGACCGTCTCGCCGATGCCGCGCGCAGCCTCGGCATGCGCGTCGAGCCCGCCCCCGGCGTCGAAGCCGCCCTGCGCGCGCTGTCCCAGCTCGCCTACGAGTTGCCGCCGCGCATCCTGATCACCGGCTCGCTGTATCTCGCCGGCCACGTGCTGGCCATCAACGGCACGCCGCCTGCATAGAGGTTGCCGTAGCCCGGATGGAGCCAAGCGCAATCCGGGATCGTGCCACAAGCAAGGAAGGTCCCGGATTACGCTGCGCTCCATCCGGGCTACAGGAAATGCCAATGCGCTTCGCCGCGATTGCCGACATCCACGGAAACTATCTCGCGCTGGAGGCCGTGCTCGCCGACATCCGCGCGCTCGGTATTGCCGACATCGTCAATCTCGGCGACATGCTGAGTGGCCCGCTCGATGCGCGTCGCACCATCGAGATCCTGATGCCGCTCGACGCCGTGCACGTGCTCGGCAATCACGATCGCTACTTGCTCGACCGTTCGCCGGAGAAGATGGGCTCGTGGGATCGTCCTGCCTACGAACAGCTCGACGCCGCGCAACTCGACTGGCTGCGCACGCAGCCGATGACGCGTGTCTTCCGTGAGCAGGTGTTCCTGTGCCACGCGACGCCAGACAATGACGAGGTATACTGGCTCGACAGCGTGCATCCCGACGGCACGGTGGCGCTGTCCGCGCTCGACCACATCGAGCCACTCGCCCAACGCATCACGCAATCGCTGATCCTGTGCGCCCACACCCATCTCGCTCGCGCGGTGCGCCTGCGCGACGGCCGGCTGATCGTCAATCCCGGCAGCGTCGGCAGCCCCGGTTTTCGCGACAAGCATCCGTACCCGCATGTCGTCGAAGCCGGCACGCCGCACGCGCGCTATGCGATCCTCGAACGCGTCGATGCTGCCTGGCAGGTGACGTTCCGCCAGGTCGGATACGATCACGAAGCCATGGCCGCGCTGGCGCGGCGCAACGGTCAGCCGGAGCTGGCGAACGCGCTGGCGACGGGGTGGATCAAGTAGGTGTTGCTGCGTAGCCCGGATGGAGCGGAGCGCAATCCGGGGCCATCGTTACTTGGGGCATGATTCCCGGATTACGCTGCGCTCCATCCGGGCTACGCGCTACTTCAACAGCTTCATCGGATCGGCTGCCTTCTGCTTCAGCTGCTCGAACGTGCATTGCCGCGGCGCCTTGTCCGGGCGCCAGCGCAGGATCGAGGTGCCGTGGCGGAAGCGTTCGCCGCTGAAATGGTCGTAGCAGACCTCGATCACCAGCTTCGGCTTGAGCGGACACCACTTTGCGGAACGCTCGGTCGACCAGCGGCTCGGCCCGCCCGGCGCGTTGCCGGTGAAGCCGGGCTCGCCGATCAGCGCTTCGAGCCGATCGGTCATATCAGGCTTCGCCTCCGCCTTGATCGCCGAGGTGAAGCCGACATGGTGCAGCAGGCCGTCATCGTCGTAGAGCCCGAGCAGCAGCGAGCCGACGACGTTCCGGCCGGCGATCTTGTTGGTGGCGTAGCGGAAGCCGCCGACCACGCAATCGGCGCTGCGGAATTTCTTGATCTTCTGCATGCCCTCGCGATTTCCCGCCTGGTAGGGCAGATCGATGCGCTTGGCGATGACGCCATCCGAGCCGCCGCCGGATTGCGCCAGCCATTTCTTGGCCGTGGCGTAGCTCGTCGTCGCCGGCGAGAGAAGGAACAGGCTGTTCTTGAGGTTGGCTTTCGCGAAGGCTTCCAGCGCGGGCCGCCTTTCGCGCAGCGTCTTCTCAGCCAGGCCCTTCTGCCCGGATGTCGCGAGCAGATCGAAGACGAGGTAGAGCGCCGGTGTCTCCACTGAGAGCTTCTTCACGCGGCTTGCCGCCGGATGAATGCGTTGCAGCAGCGCATCGAAGGAAAAGCTCTTGCCGTGCGGCACGACGATTTCGCCGTCGAGCGTGAAGCGGTCGGCCTTCAGCTCCAAGGCAGCAGTGACGACTTCCGGGAAGTAGCGCGCGAGGTCTTCGCCGGATTTGGAGCGCAGGTCGACGTCGCTGCCGTTACGCGACAGCAGGCAGCGGAAGCCGTCCCACTTGGGTTCATATTGCCATTCACTGCCGCGTGGGATCGCGTCGACCGAACGCGCCTCCATTGCGGCGAGAGAGGTGGGCTTGCGATCGCGCTTTCGGGGAGGAGCAGGCAAGGGCGGGACTCGTCATACGCTGAACACGCCCTGTCAACGCAAAACGGCCGGCTTTCGCCGGCCGTTGTCCAAAATAATCTTGGGCGGGCTGGATCAGACCGCGGAGGTGATCCACTGCTGCAGCTTCGCCTTCGGCGCGGCGCCGACCTGGCGCGAGGCCATCTCGCCGCCCTTGAAGATCATCAGGGTGGGGATCGACATCACACCGTACTTCGAGGCGGTCTTCGGGCTCTCGTCGACATTGAGCTTCACGATCTTGACCTTGTCGCCCATCGCGCCCGCGATCTCGTCGAGAGCGGGTGCGATCATGCGGCAGGGGCCGCACCACTCGGCCCAGAAATCGACGACCACGGGGCCGTTCGCCTTGAGCACTTCGGCTTCGAAATCGGCGTCGGAAACCTTGCTAACGGCCATTGGGAGTACCTCACTCGGTTGAAAGAGAATCGGCGCGACGGAATCGCGCCCGGGATCATGCGGTCAACCTATGAACGGCCCCTTGCCGGGTCAAGGACGCTCACACCGAGATGAAGGGATGCCAGCGCCGCGTCCAGCGCGGGGGCCGAAATCTCCATATATTCAAGGGTCTCGGTCCAGAGCAGGACGGCCCTGACGGACCTTTGGGGATAAAGCCGCGACAGCACCGCCCGGTACAGCGCAAGCTGGCGGACATAGGTCGCCGGCGCCTCGGCCGCGCTTTTGGGCGCTGCCTGGTTGGTCTTGAAGTCGACGATCAGGACCTCCTCGGGGCGCACGACCAGCCGGTCGATCTGCCCCGACACCAGGGCCGGCGTGCGGCCCGGCCGCTCCAGCCGGCCGGCGATCGCGACCTCCGCCCGGCTGCCGGCGGCAAAGACGGGCGCGAAACGCGGCTCCGTGATCAGCGCGAGCACCTTGTCGGCCAGCGCAATGCGGTCCGCCTCCGGCCAGTCCGCGGCGTTGCGCGCCATGAAGCCGAGCGCGGCCTCGCGCCGACGCTCGCTGGCGATATCGGGCAGGGATTGCAGCAACCGGTGCACCAGCGTGCCGCGTTGCAACGCCAGCGCGCGCGACTGCACCGATTCGCCCGATCGGACGTTGCGGCCCTCCTCGGCAGACTGGCCTGAGGGGCGCACGGGATCGTCGTCCATGGTCTCGTGCGGGGCCGGTGTCCGCAGCCAGTCCGGCAGCGCGATCGTTTGGTGCACGGAGGCCGCCGGCGCGCCCAGCGCCGCGACGTCCTCGGGACGGGCGAACCGCGTCACCTTGCCGAGCGGCGTCTCGATCACCTGCTTGTCGAGGCCCGAGCCTTTGAGCCCGGTGTCGACGAGGTCGTACCAGCTCAGCTTGCGTACCGTCTTCATGTTGCCGGGCATGCAGCCGCCGACGATCAGCCGGTCGGCCGCGCGCGTCATCGCGACGTAGAGCAGGCGGCGATATTCGTCCTCGGTCTCCTCCAGCATCGCCTTGCGCGCCTCGGCCACGGGCTTGGGATCGTCGGCCTTGCGGCCGGCCCAGACTACGACCTCGCCGCCATTGCCGCGCGGCACCTGGATCAGCCGCAGCCGCTGCGAGTCCGCGGGCGAGGACGTGGTGTCGACCATGAACACGACCGAGGCCTCCAGGCCCTTGGCGCCGTGCACGGTCATCACCCGCACCTCGTCGCGCGAGATCTCCATGTCGCGCTTCACTTCGGTGTCGGCCGAGCGGAGCCAGGCCATGAAGCCCTGCAGCGAGGCCGGCGCCTTGCGCTCGTAGTTCAGCGCCAGCTCAAGGAATTCGTCGAGCGCGTCATTGGCCTCATGGCCGAGCCGGCGCAGGATCCGCGCCCGCCCGCCGTCGCCGCCCAGCAGCCAGGCGTAGAACGCGAACGGCGTCTCCTCGCGGGCGCGGATCTCGCAGGCTTCCAGGCGACGCAGCACGGTCGTGAATTTCTCGTTGCCAGCCGCGTGCTCGCCGAGCGCGCGGCGCAGCGAGCCCTTGCGGTCCCAGGCAAGAGCGAACAAATCGTCGTCATCGAGCCCGAACAGCGGGCTCTTCAGCGCCACCGCGAGCGCGAGATCGTCCTGTGGCAGCAGCAGCGCGTCGGCCAGGTTCATCAGGTCGATGATGGCGATGTGCTCGGTGAGCTTGAGGCGGTCGGCACCGGCGACCGGAATGCCGGCGTGCTTCAGCGCCTGGATCACGGCATCGAATGCGTTGCCGCGCCGGCGCACCAGGATCAGCATGTCGCCATAGCGCAAGGGACGGCGCTCGCCCTCGGGCCCTGTCAGCGTGCCGCTCTCGACCAGCCGCTTGATCTCGGCCTGGATGCGTCGGGAAAGCTTGACCTCGGGGCTGGTGACGGCGACGCCATCGAACGGCGCACGCCAGCCCTCGATGTCCTGCCGATCGTCGGCCTCCGCGAGGTCCCACAGCTCGATCACGCTCGGGCCGGCATCGCTCAGCGAATTGTGCAGGGGATGGCCGATCTCGACCGAATGGATGCTCTTGTAGATCGCGGGATCGCGGAAGACGTGATCGACCGAATGCAGGATCGTCGCGCCCGAGCGGAACGAATAGGTGAAGGCGACCGGATCGAATTTCAGCCCGGCGGCGGTGAACTTGCGGTGCAGCTCGCGCCGGCGCGCGTCGAACTCGTGGGGAGCCGCGCCCTGGAACGAGAAGATCGATTGCTTCTCGTCGCCGACGGCGAAGATGGTGCGGTTCAGCCCCTCGCGCGCGCCTTCGCCGGCGGTGAACTCGGAGATGATGTGCGCGATGATGTCCCATTGGCGCGGGCTGGTATCCTGCGCCTCGTCGATCAACACGTGATCGACGCCGCGGTCGAGCTTGTAATGCACCCAGCCCGAGGCGATGCGGTCCAGCATCGCCAGCGTCTTGTCGATGAGGTCGTCGTAGTCGAGCAGGCCGCGCTCCTGCTTCTCGCGGCGGTAATTCGCTGCGGCCGCGGTCGCGATATGCAGCAGTGCCGCGGTGCGGTCCCGAACCGTCACGGCGCGCCGCTTTTCGATCAGCCCTGCAAGGCGCTGCGCCTCGGCTTCGAACAGGCGGGCCACGGACGGATTGTGATCGCAGAACTTCTTGGTCAGCACTGCCTTGCGCGGCAGCTTGTCGTCGGTGAGGAAGACGGACAGATAGGCGTCGACCTGATCGCTGCCGGAAAACACCTTTGCCGCGCGCAGCCGGCCGGCCTGGTCATTGTCGGATTTGCTGCCGTCCTCCAACGCGAAGGCAATGTCGTCCCAGCGCGCGCGCGGCAGGAACGGGCCATCGAGAATTTCCATCTCGACGGCTTCGATACGGTCGCCGATGTCAACGCCCAGCACCGCTGCCATCTGAGCCGCTGCGGCTTCCGCATTGCCGGCCTGGTCGGTCCAGGCCATGAAATGATCGCGGCTGAGGCACGCCTCGCGCACGACCTCCTTGAAGGTGACATCGGCGGCGCTCGCCATCGCCGTCAGCAGCGCGCGGCCGGTGACGCTGTCGGGGTCGCGCGCGGCTTCCAGCAGCACCTTCAGATTGGCGCGCTCCATCATATCGGTCTGGTCGCGCTCGTCGATCACGGCAAAGCGCGCGGGAACGTTGGCTTCGAACGGAAATTGCTGGAGCAGGCGGGTGCACAGCGCGTGGATGGTCTGCACCTTCAGCCCGCCCGGCGTCTCCAGCGCGCAGGCGAACAGCTTTCTCGCATCGCGGCGCAGCTTTGCGCCGGGATGCGGGATGCCGACCGCGCGGATCGCCGCGTCGAGCGCGTCATCGTCCAGCGTCACCCAATGACCGAGCGTGGTGAACACGCGCTCGGCCATGTTGGCAGCGGCAGCCTTGGTGAAGGTGATGCAGAGGATCTTCTCCGGCGGCACGCCCGATAGCAGCAGGCGGATCACGCGCTGCACGAGCACATGGGTCTTGCCCGAGCCGGCATTGGCCGAGACGAAGGCCGATGCAGTCGGATCAGAGGCACGCGCCTGCCGCGCGCGCACCTCGTCAGGGATGGGACGCGGCGCCTTCACCATTCCTCGATCCCCAACCCGCCGGCCGCGGACCATTCCTTGATCCGGGCAAGGTCGTCATAGGTGCCGTAGCGATTCGCCCACATCGGCAGGTTCAGCGATGTATAGGCCTGGTTCTCGTCCTCGAAGGCGCGGATCAGCGCTTCCAGCTTTGCCCTCGCCTCCGCGGCCGCGGTGTCCGGCGGCTGCGGCTCGTCGCCGGGCTTGTACTTGAGCTCGAGGATGCGCTCCTCGCCGGGTGGATTGTTGCCGCTGAGGCGGACATAGACGAGCTGGCTCACGGAGGCGCCGGCGTCGATGTCGGGAAAGCCGCCCTCGCGCAGGATCGCGGCTTCCAACGTCAGCTGCGGCGACAGGCCCATGCGGACCTGCTTGCCGGTCGGCGGCTGGCCGGTCTTGTAGTCGAGGATGGCGTAGCCGCCGCCCTGGCGGCGTTCGATGCGGTCGGCGCGGGCGGAGAGGCGGAAGCTGCGCTTGTTATCGAGCGCGATCGAGATCTCGCCACGGGTCTCAGCATTGATCGCCGCGATCGCCTCGCGCCGCGCCGTCTCCCATTCGCCGAACCAGCGCGCGATGCGCTGGAAACGCGGCCACCACAGCGCCCGTGCTTCGGGCCGCTCCATCAGCGGTGCAAAGTGCTTCTCGCCGAGCGCGCGCAGCACTCGCGCGGGATCGTCGGGCAGACGCGCCGCATAGCTTTCCGTGAATTCGCCGATGGCATCGTGAATCGCCGATCCACGGTCGGCGGCCGAGAGCGGCATGTCGACGGGATCGAGCGCATCGAGCCGCAAGATACGTTTGGCGTAGATCGTATAGGGATCGCGCAGCCAGTCCTCGATCTCGGTGACGGACATCTTGAGCGGCCGTGTTGCGCGCGGCGGCCGCGGCTCCGGCTGCTTGATCGGTTTGACGTCCTTGGGCTGGTCAAGCGCCGCAGCGAACTGCACATATGTCTCGCCGGCGCGAACGGCCGCCTTCCAGAGCTCGTCGCCGGCCACCGCCTCCAACCGATGCAGGAAGCGCGAGGCCACCGCCGGCGCGCCGCCGGCCTTGGCGGAATGAGTGAGAATGACCTCGTCGCCACCGAGCAATTGCGCGAAGTCATGGGCGGACAGACCAATGCGGCGTTCCGGTAGATCGAGCCCGAGCTCGTGCCGCATCGGCCGGCTCAGCCAGGGATCGATCCGCGGCGCTGGCGGCCAGACACCTTCGATCAGGCCGCCGACGATGATGCGGTCGGCCTGCATCAGGCGCGATTCCAGCGGGCCGTAGATTTGCAGCCGCGCGCCTGGCCTGTCGCGCCGCCGCACCGCGCGATCGCCGAAGGCGGTCTGGAAGACGTCCGCGTAGTCCGCTAGATGCACCAACAATCCGCTGGTCGTGCCGCCGCGCAGCAGGTCGTCGAAGGCGCCGGCGAGCGCGAGACCATCGCGATCCTCGAAGGCGAGCGGAATGCCCTGCTCGTCGCGCGACAGCTCGATCATGATCTCGCGATGGCGATGCGCGAGTTCGGCGAAATCATAGGGCTTTGCGGGCGGCAGGCTCTCGATCGGCGTCAATGCCTTTTGCAGGGCATCGATCAGAGCCTGGATGCGATCGAGATCCTCGGTCTTGAGACGCGCCCGCGGCTCGGCGCGATGCAGCGCGGAGACCTCGCTGCGCCACAGCTTTGCCAGCTCCTCGCGGAAGCGGTTGAATTCGCGCAAGAGGCCGGCCGTGCCCGCAGGCGGGCGCGTGCCACGCAGTACCGCAAGCTCCAGGCTCTCGATTGCCATCTTCCACGCGCCCGGCGCGCGGCCGAGCCGGCACAGCGGATGCTTCAGCATCGCCAGCAAAGTCGGCGGCTCCAGGCCCTTGGTCGCTGCCTCTGCCGCGAGGCGCGCAAACGTGCCGGCGGAGGTTTCCATCAAGACGTCGCCGCCGGAATCATCGAAGGCGAGATCCCATCGGGTCAACGCCGCCATCACCCGCCGCGCCAGCGCGCGGTCGGGCGTGACCAGCGCCGCTGTCTTGTCGAGGTGCCGGGCCTCGCGCATGGCGATGGCGATGGCGAGCGCTTCCATCTCCGGATTTGGCGCTTCGACCACCGCGAGGTTTTTCATGCCGCCCGCGATCTTCGCGGCGACATCGGGCTGCTTCAGCCGGTCGTGCCAGACCTCGGTCTTGGCGGACGGCCGCATCGATTCCGACGCGAGCAGGTCACGGCCCTCTTCCGCCGGCGGCTGCAAGATCTCGACGTCGCTACGCTTGATGCCGAAGCGCTGCAGCAGCGCATGCATCGCATATTGCGGATGGTTCGACGCCGGATTCTCCGTGATGCCCAAGAGGTCCCTGCTGCCGCCGATGCTGCGCCAGGCATCCTCATCGAGATCGGTGTCGAGACCGGGCAGCACCACGGCGCCATGCGGCAGCGAAGCGACCGCGCGCAGGAATTTTGCGGTCGCTGGCATCGAGCCGGTCGAGCCGGCCGCGATGACGGGGCCATGCGGATCCGCGATCAGCCGTTTGGCTTCCGCTTCGATCAGTTGGTCGCGTCGCGCGGCTGGCTCGATCCGGTTGATCTCGGCGAGATGATTGGGCCAGGCGATGCGCGCGATGCGCAGGAATTCGAGCGAGTGCTGCCAGTAGCGGTCGAGATTATCAGGCACGAGCCCATCAAGGGCGCTCCAGTCGACGCCGCGCGTCACCATGTCGTCGATCAGGCGCGCGAGGTCGGACGCCAGCGCCAGCGTCGAGGCGGGGCCGCCCACCACCAGCGGCGCCAGCACCGGGCCCTTGGCCCAGGCGGCGACGAGCTGCGCCAGCGTCAGGCGCCGTTCGAGCTCGCCCAGGCGCGGCGGAACGTCGAGCGGCGCGGTCCCGGAAAACTGTTCGCTCTCGCCCGCGAAAGCGAGCTCGTCCTCGTCGATGTCGCCGAGCGCGACGATGCGCGGCAGCACGACGGCATCCGCCTTCATCTCGTCGAGGAAGATCTCGCGCACGATCCGCATGGCGCGCCGCGTCGGCAGATACAGCGTGGCATCCGCCAGCCGCGCCGGTTCCTTGCGCGCCTCGAATCCCTCGACCAGCCGCCCATCGAGCAGGGCGGTGACGACCGTGCGCAGGAACGGAACTGAGATGGGAACGCTGAAGACGCGCATGAGCTGCCTGATTCGAAGGATCAGGCAATATAGGGAGGCGGGGTCAAATGGTCATGGGTGGAGGAGGAGTCGTCCCCGCTGTTCGCCGAGGTTCGTAGCCCGGATGGAGCGCAGCGCAATCCGGGATGCTCTCTCCGCGGCGAGAGGCCCCGGATTACGCCACGCTCCATCTGGGCTACGGCCTCTTCGAGGCAGCCCCTAAGCCACGCTCTCCAAAAACGCCTCTTCCGCGGCGTGCACGGCATCGGGCGTGCCGACATGCATCCAGACGCCATCGAGGCGCAGGCCGAACAGCCGTTCCTGCTCGCCCGCGCGATCGAACATCTTCGTCAGCGAGAATTCGCCCCGAGGTGCGTCCACGAAGATCGCGGGCGACATGATCGCTGCGCCCGCATAGACGAACGGAACAACCTCCTTCTCCTTGCGCTTGCGCAAGGCGCCGTCGGGCAGCATGCCGTAATCGCCGCGGCCGCCATAGCCGATGCTGGTCGCGGTCGGCGCCATCAGGAGCAGGATGTCCATTCGATCGGAATCGAAGTTTTCAGCGAGCCGCAAAAGGTTGGAGCGCACACCGTCGATCCACAGCGTGTCGGAATTGACGTGGAAGAACGGCGCATCGCCCAGCAGCGGCAGCGCCTTGACGACGCCGCCGCCGGTGCCGAGCACCTGGTCGCGCTCGTCGGAGATTGTCACGCGCGGCAGCTGGCGTGATGCGACGTGGTCGATGATCTGGTCCGGCAAATAGTGCACGTTGACCACCGCCTCGGTCACGCCGGCCTGGCCGAGCTTGTCGAGCACGTGGTCGAGCAGCGGCTGTCCCGCGACCGGCACCATCGGCTTCGGCATCTTGTCCGTCAGGGGGCGCATGCGCAGGCCAAACCCTGCGGCGAGCACCATGGCTTTGGTCGGCTTGACGGACATCCTTCCCCTTCTCAGACCTTTCGCGTTCGCAGCAATCCTAACACGAGGCTCGATCTGCCGCACCGCATCTCAACCGCCTTAACCACCCGCCGTGACGGTTGTACGACGGGTGTTGCCGTCACGCCCCAACGGCTGTGGAACGTACCTTCTTCTTCTTGTCGCCGATCTTGAGGAAATTGACGCCGATCTGGTCGCCATTGACCCAGGCCAGCTCGCAACGCCGGTAGGCGAGCCCCGTGGAGGACAGCAGGAGAAAGAATTCCTTCAGATGCAGACCTTCGACCGAGCCGTCGATGGTCAGCTTGGCGCCGGTCTCGGAGACGTCCTCCATGGTGCAGTCGCGCCGCCAGGTGCCGTCGATTCCCATCATCTGGGCCGAAAACCCGCGCTCGAAAATAACCCGGCTATTTCCGCGCTGATCCGCTTTCGCTGCCATCTGCCCCGCTCCAGCCCCGCAATGTTCCGGCTCCCTCGGCGCCAGAATAGCGACATCTTGGCTAACGGCCGGTAAATCGGTCCTGTATCAGCCCGGCGGCGGGACGTTGGCGAGATACCAGTCGCGCAGATGGGCGAGCGTGGGATGCGCCAGCGAGCGCTGGAGATAGGTCCAGATCCGCGGCTGGTGGCGCAGATAGTGCGGCTTGCCGTCGCGGCGGTTGAGCCGGGCGAAGGTGCCGAGCAGGCGCGTGTTCCGCTGCGCCGACATGATCGCGTAGAGCTCGGCGAAGCCGGCGGCGTCGAAGCTTGTGTCCTGCGCCCGCCGTGCCTTGATGTAGCGCGACAGCAGCGTCAGCTCGATGGTCTCGGGCACGTCGATGCGGGCGTCCTGGAGCAGCGACACCACGTCGTAGGATTGCGGCCCCAGCACGGCGTCCTGGAAATCGATCACGCCGACGCGTTCGATGCCGCTGCGGTTGCCGAGCCAGATCAGATTGGGCGAGTGATAGTCGCGGATGATCCACGTCTTCGGCGCCGCCAGCGGCCGCTTCAGCAATTCACGCCACATCGCCAGGAATTCTGCGCGCGTCGTCTCGCTCAGCGGCGCGTTGCGATCGGGCAGATACCATTCCGGCATCAACCCGATCTCGATCAGCAGCGCCCCGACGTCGAAGACGGGGATCGCGTAGGTCTGCCCGTCCAGCGGCAGCGTCTCCGGCAGCGCCTTGCCGTGCAGCATCGCCAGCACGTCGGTCGCGGCTTCGTAGCGCTCGAGAATCGGCCGCGGCGGATCGCCCTCGATCACGCCCTCGCTGCCGAAATCCTCGGAGATCAGAAAGCCCTGGTCGAGATCGAAATGATGGATCGCAGGCGCGGAGATCCCCTGCGCCCGGAGGCCTTCGTCGATGGCGACGAAGGGTTTTACGTTCTCGGCCAGATGCACCGCGGCGCTGTAGGATTTTCCGTTGTAGAGCGCCGCGCCGTCGGGCCGCTGCGGGAAGTTCATGAGGATGACGAGCTCCTCATCGCGCACGAGCCGCGCGTAGGAGCGTGTCGAGGCGTCGCCCGGCATGCGCCTGCGCGTCGCATCGATGTAACCGGATGCGTCGAGGAAGTCGCGCAGCGCCTTCAGCCGCGCAACTGTAGCTGCGCTCTTGCCATGGCCTGTGATGTCGGCGGCACGCGCGTTCGAGCCCAGCGCCGGCCGGTGCGTCAGCGCGATGTCGATGCGGTCCTCGGGCATCGCCGACGGAGCGCGCTCCGGCCATTCGATCAGCACCAGCGTGGCATCGGGCAGCGGCGACAGCCCGATCTCCTCGAGCTCGCTCTCGTCCTCGACGCGGTAGAGATCGGCATGCAGCACCGGGAAGGGCGGCAGCTCGTAGCCCTGCACCAGCGTGAAGGTCGGGCTTGGCACCTCCAGCGCATCGTCGGCGGCGAGATAGCGGATCAGGCTGCGCGCCGCCGCGGTCTTGCCGGCGCCGAGATCGCCGGTGAGGGTGATGACGTCACCGGGACCGACCAGCAGCGCGAGGTCGGCCATCAATTGCGCCGTGGCCGTCTCGTTGTGAAGCGCGACGGAGAATGTGGTTGCATCAGTCATTCGGCGGCGTCGCGATGCGCCGCCTGGTCGGTCGGGAAATCGCAGATCACGACCGTGCCCCGGCCGACGATCGAATCCACCCGCACCTTGCCGCCATGCAGCTCGACAAAGGAGCGCACCAGCGACAGGCCGAGCCCGGCGCCGCGGTGACGCGAGCCCTGCGAGCGGCTTTCGAACCAGTTGAACACCTTGTCCTTCATGTCGGCAGGTATTCCAGGGCCCGAATCTGTCACGGTGAAGACCACGCTGCGTTCGGTGCGCCGCGCGCTGATGCCGACGGTGGAATCCTGTGGAGAAAACCCGACGGCATTGGCGAGGAGGTTATAGAGCACCTGCACCACCCGCTTCTCGTCGCCGACGAAGCTGCCGACGTCGGGCGCGATCTCGACCTTGAGGCGGATGCGGTCGGTGGCGAGCCGGTCCTGGATGCCCTCGGCGGCAAGCTCGATGGCCTTGCTGACGTCGACCTGCCCGAGTTCCAGCTTCATCGCGCCGGCGTCAATGGTGGCGAGATCCAGGATGTTGTTGGTGAGCGCGAGCAGCGCGTTGGTCGATTTGGTGACGTAGTCGAGATATTCGGCCTGCTTCGGCGTCAGCGGCCCGGTCGAGGGATCGCTGAGGAAATGCGCAAAGCCGATGATGGTGGTGAGCGGCGAGCGCAGCTCGTAGGAGACGTGGTGGACGAAATCCACCTTCATCTGGTCGGCCGCCTCCAGCGCCTCGTTGCGCTCGCGCAGTGCGCGCTCGACGTTCTCGGTGTCCGTGATGTCCTGGAACGTCAGCATGGTGGCGCCGTCCGGCAGCGGCCGGATCATGCCGTCGAGCACGCTGCCGTCCTTGCGCTCCAACTTCAGCGGCACGTCGGCGCGGTTCTCGATCGAGGTGATGGCCTCGCGGATCTGGCGCCAGACTTGCGGATCGTCGAACAGCTGATGGCACCAGCCTTCCACCGTCTGGATATGCGGCTCGTCGCGCATGGCATCGCTCGACAGCTTCCACATCCGCACGAAGGCCGGATTGAACAGCTGCGCCTTGCCGTTGCTGCCGAACACCGCAACGCCCTCGGCGAGGCTGTCCAGCGTCTCGCGCTGGACGCGGATCAGGCCGTCGAAGCGGCGGGCGAGGTCGAGGCTTTCGGTGACGTCGTCGAACAGGTAGGTGACGCCGCCTTCCGGGTTCGGCGTGGTGACGACCGAGAGCGCGCGGCCGTCGGGCAGGAACCAGGTGTCCTTGGCGGTCTCGACCGCGCGATAGGCCTCGTGCAGCTTGGCCTTCCAGGCGCGGAAATCCGGCTGCTCCGGCAGCTTGCGCGCGGCGCGGAGCTGGTCGAGCACGCTGGAATCGTCCGGATGGGCGTCGAGGAAGGTGCGATCGAGATCCCACAGCCGGCGATAGGAATCGTTGTAGAAGGCAAGGCGCCGCTGGCCGTCGAACACGGCAACGCCCGAGGAGAGCTGGTCGAGCGTGCGGCGGTGCGCCTCCGCCATGCGCACCAGCGCCGAGCTCAGCGCATCCGCCTCGCTGGCATCGATGGCGACGCCGACGCTGCCGCTGCCGACATTGACGGCGCGCACGTCGTAGATGCGCCGCTCGCCACCGACGACGATCGGCAGCCGCGAGGTGAAGTTGGCGGCGTCCTTCAGCCCCCGCTCCATCGCATTGCGGTCGTCGCTGTCGAGCAGCTCGAGCTTGCGCTCCTGGGCATCGATGGCGCTGGTCGCCTCGGTGGCGCGCACATAGGCCGGGTTGGCGTAGGTCAGGGCGCCGTTCTCCCCCTTCGCCCATATCGGCCAAGGTGCGGCAGCGGCAAAGCCGCGAAGCATCTCGGTCTCGTCGGAGAGCGCCTTGTAGCGCAGATTGGTCTCGGCCAGATCGCGGCGGAGGCCCGAGAGCTCGCGAATGCGGACGATGGCCTGGCCGCCGATGGCGCGTCCGATCGCTTCCAGCATATGGCCGTGCGCGGTGGTCAGCGTCAGCTGGAACCCGTCGCCGCGCTCGCGCAGTGCGTCGACCGCATGGTCCATCAGTAGCGCCGGTTCCGGCGGCAGCCAGGTTCCGAACGCCAGCACGCGCTGCGGCGAGGAATCGCGCGGCAGCACCAGCGCGATGTCGCCGGAAATCTGCGCGCGGTTGTCGCCCGCCGGCCATGAGATCAGAATCTGCGGCTCGGCGAACAGCAGCGCGCCGAAGCGGTCGGCCTGGAGCTGAAGTTCCCCGATCCGCGCGCGCAGCCGCGCCTCGTTCTTCGCCGTGCGCACCCGCGTCCGCATCAACAGGATCGCGGCCATCACCGAGAAGCCGAGCAGGGCCAGCGCGGTGGCGAGCACCGCGAGTTCCTGCCGGTTGAGATCCATCACGAGGGAGAGGGTGTCGACGAGGTCGGCGGCCTTGGCCGGCGCAGCCGGCAGCAGCGCTGCGAGAGCGCCTCCCACCAAGCCGTTGCGCGCCAGCGATGTGCACGACAACAGCGTCCGACGCATCGACACGATCACGCCTGACATAGTTGCCCCAAGACGCGGAAATTCAAGACCGCACGAATCTGCGCGCGGCGACCCCCGTCGCGCGCGAATCAAAAGACAATACCCTCACCGCGACTCCGCCGGTAAGAGTCCAGATCGTGAACGCAAAGGCGGCCCCAAAAAAATGCGGGCCGCGCGGTTCCAAGGCGCGTGATTTTCTGAGGATGATTCGGCTGGAGTTGTCTTGGGTTAGCGCCCGGTCGAACCAAAACCGCCGGCGCCGCGATCGGTCGCCGACAATGTGGCGACGGGAACCAGCGCGGCCTGCAGCACCGGCGCGATCACCAGCTGGGCGATGCGCTCGCCGCGCTTGATCACGAACGGCGCGGCGCCGTGGTTGATCAGGATCACCTTGATCTCGCCGCGGTAGTCCGCATCGATCGTGCCCGGCGAATTCAGCACGGTGACGCCGTGCTTGGCCGCCAGCCCCGAACGCGGCCGCACCTGCGCCTCGTGTCCGGGCGGCAAGGCGATGGCAAGGCCCGTCGGCACCAGCGCGTATTGGCTTGGTGCGAGCGTCATGGGCTCGTTGTCCGGCACCGCGGCCATCAGATCGAGGCCGGCGGCCTCGCTGGTCTGATAGGCCGGCAGCGGCAGGCCCTCAGCGTGGGCGAGGCGTTGCAGCTCGACGGTAACCTTCGTGCTCAAGATGCGGACTCCAGGGATTTGCCGGTCACGCTCTTCGCGATCTGCGCGACCAGTTCGATCGCGACCTGTTCCTTGGTCATCGCCGGCCAGGAATCAACTGCAATCTCGCCGTCCGGCGCACCGGTCTTGCGGCTGAGCAGGTGGACCGTGTTGCGGTCGCCGCCCATCACGCCGGTGGCGGGCGAGACGTCGTTGGCGACGATCCAGTCGCAGCCCTTGCGCGCAAATTTTGCCTTGGCATTGTCGATGAGGTGCTCGGTCTCGGCGGCAAAGCCGATCACGAGCCTCGGGCGTTGCTCGGCGAGCTTGGAGATGGTGGCGAGGATGTCGGGGTTCTCGACCAATTGCAGCGGCGGCATGCCGGCCGCGGTTTTCTTCAGCTTCTGCTCGCCTTCATTGGCGACGCGCCAGTCGGCGACTGCGGCGGCGAAGATCGCGACGTCGGTGGGAAGCGCGGCCTTGACCTGCTCCAGCATCTGCCGCGCCGATTCGACATGCTTCACCGTCACGCCCGGGGGATCGTCGAGGTCGACCGGACCGCTCACCAGAGTAACCTCGGCGCCCGCGGCCTGTGCAGCGGCGGCAATGGCAAAGCCCTGCTTGCCGGAGGAACGGTTAGCGATATAGCGCACCGGGTCGATCGCCTCATGGGTGGGACCGGCGGTGATCAGCACGCGCGTGCCCGCGAGCGGCTTCGGCGTCGGCGGCCGCAGCAGGCGCTCGGCGGCATTGGCGATCTCGATGGCTTCCGACATGCGGCCCGTTCCGGCTTCGCCGGCCTCGGCCATCTCGCCCGCGTTCGGGCCGATCAGCACAACGCCGTCGCGCTGGAGCTGCGCGACGTTGCGCCGGGTCGCCGCGTTGCTCCACATCAGCGGATTCATCGCCGGCGCCAGCAGCACCTTGCGGTTGGTCGCGAGCAGGATGGCGCTGGCGAGATCGTCGGCATGACCGTTCGCCATCTTCGCCATCAGGTCGGCCGTGGCCGGCGCCACCACGATCAGGTCGCAGTCGCGCGCGAGGCGTATATGGCCGGCATCGAACTCACTCTGCGGGTCGAACAGGTCGGTATAGACGCGTTCATGCGAGAGGGCGCTCGCGGCCAGCGGCGTCACGAATTGCTGCGCCGCCTTGGTCAGCACGCAGCGCACCTCGATGCGGCGCTCTTTCAGCCTGCGGATCAGGTCGAGCGATTTGTAGGCCGCGATCCCGCCGCCGATGATCAGGGTGACGCTGGCCTCGGGTAGGGCGCCGGTGCGCTGCGGTGTCGGGGCGGCGGAGGGCACCGCAAACGGCGTCAGCGGCTCCTCGCGGCCCTCTATCAGCTCCCGCAGGATGACCCGCACCTCCTCCTCGACCGACCTGTGGTTCTTGGCCGAGCGCAGCCGCAGATAGGTTTTGACGGCGTCGTCGAGCTTGCGGATGGTCAGGCTTGCCATGACGCCCTCCGGCACGAAATGATAGCAATGCTATCATCAACGTGATTGCAATGCAATCATAGATTCCGGACGGCGATCAGAATCCCGATGAAGGTCGCGGCAATGATCCAGAGCGCCACGGTGCGCCAGCGGTTCTTGCGGCCCTCGCTGCGTCCCATCGCCGCGATGCTCTCCGGCGACAGCCTGATGCCCTCCCGCGTCATGGTCTCGAGCTGCTCGAGCACCTTCACCGACCGCTCGGCGATCTCCGGCAGGCGCATCAACACCCGCGCGATGTCCCCGGTCCCTGTGAGCGCGCCCTCGATGCGGCCGATCGGTCCGAGGTTGCGCTCGATCCATTCGCGCACCACGGGGTCGGCGATCCGCCAGATGTCGAGCTTGGGATCGAAGCCGCGCGCCACGCCCTCGACCACCACCATGGTCTTCTGCAGCAGGATCAGCTCGGGCCGCGTCGTCATGTCGAACAGGCCGGTGACCTCGAGCAGCAGCGTGAGCAGCCGCGCCATCGAGATCTCTTCCGCCGTGCGGTTGTGGATCGGCTCGCCGATGGCGCGGATGGCTTGGGCGAAATTCTCGACCGAATGATGCGCGGGCACATAGCCGGCCTCGAAATGCACCTCGGCCACGCGGCGATAATCGCGGGTGATGAAGCCGAGCAGGATCTCGGCGAGGAAGCGCCGCTCCTTCATGCCGAGCCGACCCATGATGCCGAAATCGACCGCGACCAGGCGGCCGGCGTCATCCAGGAACAGATTGCCCGGATGCATGTCGGCATGGAAGAAGCCGTCGCGCAGCGCGTGGCGCAGGAAGCTCTGGATCACCTTGCGGCCGAGATCGGGCAGGTCGACCCGCGCCTCGGCGAGGCGCTTGTGATCGTTCAGCGCGATGCCGTCGATCCATTCCATCGTCAGCACGTTGTGCGTGGTGCGGTCCCAGTCGACGGCGGGCACGCGGAAATCGGGATCGTCGCGCGTGTTCTCCGCCATCTCCGACAGCGCGGCGGCCTCGAGCCGCAGGTCCATCTCCATCGCGACCGAGCGCGACATGGTGTTGATGACCTCGATCAGGCGCAGGCGCCGCGCCTCGGCCGAGTAGGCCTCGGCCTTGTGCGCGACGTAGAAGAAATCGGAGAGATCGCGGCGGAAGCGCGCGGCGACGTTGGGTCTCAGCACCTTGATCGCGACGGACTTGCGGATGCCGTCGCGCACCACCTCGCCGCGATGCACCTGCGCGATCGAGGCCGCCGCGACCGGCGGGCCGAAGCTGACGAAGACGTCCTTCAGCGGCCGCTCCAGCGAGGTCGCGATCGTGGCCTCGGCTTCCTCTTGCGGAAATGGCGGCAGGCGGTCCTGCAGGCTTTCGAGATCGCGCGCCATGATGACGCCGACCACGTCGGGGCGCGTGGCCAGAAACTGGCCGAGCTTGAGATAGGCCGGGCCCATCCGCGTCAGCGCGCGCGAGATCCGCGGTCCCTGCTTGGCGCCACGGCGCTCGATGATGCGCGCCAGCTTCAGCGCGAGCTGTCCCGGCGGCGGCACCAGGCTCGGATCGACCGCGCCGAACACGCCTTCGTGCGCAAAGACGAACGCGGCGCGGATCAGGCGCGCAAGGTGGGTGACGGCAGAGATCACAAACGCCAGCCCGAATGCAGTGCGACGATGCCGCCGGAGAGTGTCTGCCAGCTGACGCGGGCAAAGCCGGCCTCGCGGATCATGTCGGCGAAGGCGGCCGGCTTTGGAAATTTGCGAATGGACTCGACGAGATATTGGTACGATTCGGCGTCGCCCGTGACCATGCGCCCGAGCGGCGGGATCACCTTGAACGAGAACAGATCATAGAGCTTGTCGAGGCCGGGCATCTCGACGGTGGAGAATTCCAAACACAGGAAGCGGCTGCCGGGCCTCAGCACGCGATAGGCCTCGCGCAGCGCAAGGTCGATCCGGGGCACGTTGCGGATGCCGAAAGCGATCGTGTAGGCATCGAAGCTGCGATCGGCGAAGCCGAGCGATTCGGCATTGCCTTCGACGAAATCGACCTGGGTGTCCAGATGACGCTTGGCGGCGCGTTCGCGCCCCACGGCCAGCATGTCCGCATTGATGTCGCACACCGTGGCGTGGAAGCCGGGGCCGGCGGCCTTGGCGGCACGGAACGAGATGTCGCCGGTGCCGCCGGCGACGTCAAGCAGCGCGAACGGCCGGTCGCCCCTGGGCGGATCCAGCGCGGTTATCATGATGTCCTTCCAGACCCGGTGCAGGCCACCGGACATCAGGTCGTTCATCAGGTCATAGCGCGACGCCACGCTGCGAAACACATCGTTCACCAGCGTCTGCTTGTCCCCGAGGGGAACGTCCCTGAAGCCAAAATGCGTGGTTTCGCCCGGCCGATCCATTACTCTACTCCACTCGGCGGACCATAGCCCGCCCGCCGCAATGGCGCTATCACACCGCTTTCATAAGGTGAATGCCCGACCATGCCTGAATTGCCCGAAGTCGAGACCGTCCGCCGCGGTCTTCAGCCCGTGATGGAGGGCGCGAAAATCCTCGACGCTGAGGCCCGCCGGCCGGATTTGCGCTTTCCGTTCCAGCCCGACTTCGTGGCCCGGCTCAAGGGGCAAGTCGTCACGGGCCTCGGGCGCCGTGCAAAATATCTCATGGCCGATCTCGCCTCCGGCGACGTGCTCTTGATGCATCTGGGCATGTCGGGCTCGTTCCGCGTCATCAAGCCGGACAACGAGGCTCAGCCCGGCGAGTTTCACTATCCGAAGGCCAAGGATTCCGCCCACGACCACGTGTTGTTTCGGATGTCCTCGGGCGCCGACATCGTCTTCAACGATCCGCGCCGCTTCGGATACATGAAAGTGATTGCGCGTGGCGCGCTTGAAGACGAGCCGCTGCTGCGCGGGCTCGGCCCCGAGCCGCTCGGCAACGAATTCGATGCCGCGATGCTGGCGCGCTCCTGCCAAGGCAAGACCACGAGCCTGAAGGCCGCGCTGCTCGACCAGCGCGTGGTGGCCGGGCTCGGCAACATCTATGTCTGCGAGGCGCTGCACCGCTCGCATCTGTCGCCGCGGCGCATTGCTGCGACGCTATCCACCAGGAAGGGCGAGCCGACGGATCATGCCAAGCGCTTGGTCGGCGCGATCCACACCGTGCTGAACGATGCGATCAAGGCCGGCGGCTCCAGCCTGCGCGACCATCGCCAGACCACAGGCGAGCTCGGCTATTTCCAGCATTCGTTCAGGGTCTATGACCGCGAAGGCGAAAAATGCACGACGCCGCGCTGCGGCGGCACGGTGAAGCGCTTCACGCAGAACGGCCGGTCGACGTTCTGGTGCCCGAAATGTCAGAAGTGACCATCGGGATTGCCGCAGAGAGGCCGTGAGTCTCGGCGAGGGCGACGATCTCACCCTGCCGTCATTGCGAGCGCAGCGAAGCAATCCAGAATCCCTCCGCGGAAAGACTCTGGATTGCTTCGCTGCGCTCGCAATGACGGGAGGATAGAACCATGCCAGAACGCGAGGCGAAGCAATCCGGCCGGGCTGGTGGCCGGACTGCTTCGTCGCTTGGGCCCGTTCACCGAATGGCGAAGAGCCCGACTGTCGTCCGAGCGATCGCCCCGCTCAGGACGCCAGTGTCGTGGTCTCGTCCGCCGCATGTTCCGCTGCGATCTGCAGCATGCCGTGCGCAGCCGAGATGACCTGGTCGATCAGGATATTGGTGGTGGCTTCGAGCTCGAGCCGGGTCTCGATCCAGCGCCAGAGGCCGCGGATCTCGTCCGCCGATTTGCCGTTCGGCGCGAATTCACTCACGGCAAGGCCGCTCGCAAGCGCGTCCTGGTGATCGTTGCGCATCACGATCAGCGGACGCGCGAGCACCTCGGCAAGATCGAGCGCGGCTTCCTCGGCGAGCGCGGTCGCGGCGTTGTCGATGCGCTGACCGCGGATCGGCGTCTGGTTGAGCACGAAGCTATAAGGCCGCTTCCAGGCGCGGGCGACGCTGAGCGTCGAGACGGTCGCCTCGATGTCGGCGACGCTGGGACGGGCCGGGATCAGGCAGAGGTCGGAATGGCGGATCGCGGCGGTGGTGGCGGCACTGAGGCCGGCCGCGGTGTCGACGATCGCGAGCTGGAGGCCGCTATCGGCGAGCATCTTGAGACGCGGCGCGATATCGGCGGCGTGATAGATCGGCTCGACGACGAGATCGTCGGTAGAGCGGCGGCGCTGCCAGTTGGAGAGGGTGCCCTGCGGGTCGGTCTCGATCAGGCGGACGGTGAAGCCGGCCTGCTTGGCGGCCAAGGCGAGGCCGATGGCGAGCGTGCTCTTGCCGCTGCCGCCCTTTTGGGTGGCCAGTACGATCGTGTGCATTGAAGGTCAATCCTTTGGAGTGCTGGGTCAGGGATACGCCACGCGAACGTGCATCGCTTCTGGATGCTGAGCGCTTCTCGCTCAGGACGTGCCGGCCCGATCCAAAGGGGATCGCGGAGGTCCGAATCAACGGCAACGATGATGGCGGAATCGCGAATGCCAGCGAATCCGTACCATTACCGGCTCCGTAGTCGTACGTGAGGCGGTCCGTGCCCCGGACAAAGCGCAACGCGATAGCGGTGCGCTGCAGAGCCGGGGCCCAGAAGCCACAAGCGCGACTGTTGAGATATGGGTCCCGGCTCAGCGGAGCGGCATTTCACGCCGCACCGCGTCCGGGACACGAGGATTGAGACGCCGGCAGCGCCTTATTTCCGCACGCAGATCACGCGCACGACGGCGGCTTTGGCGTCCGTCGACGTGCCATTCGGGCTGATGCCCTTCGCCTTGAGAAACCCGCGCACCGCCTCGGCAGAGACCATCATCGCCTGTGATGCCGGCACCGACGTCGCGGGTCCCGCGACCACCGCCGGCTTCAGCAGCGCGATGCCGGCGAACTTGCCGTCGCCGTCGACGGCCGGGCTGCCGGAGAAACCGACCGCCGGCGGCGGCGAGAGCGCGGAATTGCCGCTCGTCGCCGGCGCCAGCGCGGCCTTGAGGCTCGACACGCCGGCCGCGCCGCCCTGGCTTTGCGGATCGGCGATGCCGACGACATCGACATTGGTCTTCGCGGCCCCGCCGGCGAGGCTGAGCGGCCTCAGGTCGCGCGCGCCGTAGATGCGCAGCAGCGCGAGATCGTGCTCCTTGTCCTCGGCGAGACGGTCGGCGCTGCCATGGCCGGCGATCGTGATCGCAAGGCAGCCGTCGGTGACGAGGCGGTCGGTGACGATCGCGCCGTCCTCGCTGACGACGATGCCGGTGCCGTATTCAACGTTCCGGCGCAGCGGCGGCCCGGCCAGCGGTCCCGACGGAAACGCGTTGAACGCGCTCGACATCGCGATCACGACCGGCTCGACCGTATTCTCTGTCGCCTGGTCGTAGAGGATCGTCATGGTGCGGACCTCGTCACCCTTGAAGGTGCCGCGGACGTAGAACTTCTTCTGGCCCTGCAAGCCCGACAGCACGAAGAAATCCGGCTTCACCACGGTGTAATCGACCTTGCGGCCGGACGGCTCCTTCTCGAGATCGGCGAGCTTGGCCGAGGTCGGGCTCACTTCCTTGCGGCGGCTAAGAACCACCTGCACCGTCCCTGTCGGCGAGGTCCATTTCGAGCCGTTGGCGTCGCTTGCCTGCTGCGGCACCAGCTTGCCGGGAATGCCGAGCCGGGCGCCGCTGGTCGGCTCCGTCACGATCTTCCAGCCGACGCTCTCCTGCTTCTTGCGTGCCGCCTCAGTGAGCGCGGTGCGCTCCTGCGGATTGAGCACGCCGGTCGGCTTGCTGCCCTTGGCCTTCTGGTACTCCTTGATGGCGTTGACCATGCGCTCGCTGACGTCGCCGGTGATGGCGCCGTTATATTGTCCGACCCAGGCGAGGTCGGACTGGAGCGCCAGCCGCTCGGCTTTGGCCATGCCATCGGCCGTCGCGGACGGCGTCTGCATCGCAGGTGGCTTGACCGGAACGGTCTGGACCGTTTTCGGGGTGGCGCCGGCGACTGGCGATGTGGTCATCTGGGCGTTTGCGCCCGTGGCGGCCGCAAACATCAAGGTTGCCGCAAGCATCGATCTCATGACAAATCCAGCCAGCCCATTGAACGCCAAAACATTGAAAAGCGTGCCATTCAAGCACATCTCGTTGGTCGCGAACAACGTAGCGGTGGTTCAGGTGCCGTAGAGGCCGCGAACTGAGATCCTCATCCTGAGGAGCGGCCTCAAGGCCGCGTCTCGAAGGATGGCCGCGGCGAAATCGGGGCCTGCATGGTTCGAGACGGCGCTTTGCGCCTCCTCACCATGAGGGTTGAGAGCGGCGGGTTGGTAGGAGAGGCGTACGACGATGCTGAGCCCGGACGAACTCGAACGCTACGCCCGCCATATCGTGTTGCGCGACGTCGGCGGCCCCGGCCAGGCGGCGCTGAAGCGGGCCTCGGTGCTGGTGATCGGCGCCGGCGGGCTCGGCGCGCCCGCGCTGATGTATCTGGCCGCTGCCGGCATCGGCACGCTCGGCGTGGTCGACGACGACGTGGTGTCGCTGTCGAACCTGCAGCGCCAGGTGATCCATACGACGCCCGATATCGGCCGGCACAAGGTCGAGAGCGCGGCCGAGCGGATCGCGGCGCTCAATCCGCATGTCCGCTTCGTCGGCCACGCCACCTGGCTCAACGCGGATAACGCGCTCAGCCTGATCGGCGATTACGACCTCGTGCTCGACGGCTCCGACAATTTCTCGACGCGTTATCTCGTCTCCGACGCCTGCTTCTTCGCCAAGCGGCCGCTGATCACGGCGGCGCTCGGCACCTTCGACGGCTCGCTCACCACCATCCGCGCGCATGAGACGAACGAGCAGGGCGAGTTCAACCCGACCTATCGCTGCCTGTTTCCGGAAGCGCCGCCGCCCGGCACCGTGCCGGCTTGTGCGGAAGCCGGCGTCATGGGCGCATTGGCGGGCGTGCTCGGCTCGATGATGGCGCTGGAGGCGATCCGCGAGATCGTCGGCTTCGGCGACGGCCTCGTCGGCCGCCTCCTGATGATCGATGCGCGCGCGATGCGCTTCGAGACGCTGCGCTATTCACGCGATCCCGCCAATCCGCTCAACGGCGACGGGCCCGTGTTCGAGGATCTGAGCGTGCACCGCGAGTGAGCGGCGCGTGTACAACTGACATGACTGAATGTCGGCCTTGGGTTCACAAAGAGACGATTTAGAACGAGTTCAACGAAAGCGGGGGAGGGCCGAATCTGTTGTCCGAGGCGTCACCTGGATAAAAAAGCAAAACCAGAGGTGTGAAGATTCCCACGATGGGAATGCAGATAAGCAGGCTGGCGAATCCAGATTTGTTAAGATCATGAAACCGCTTCGCCGTGGCTGCATAGAGAACCCAGATCATAACGATTAGAGGCGTCATACCGGTGAAGACACCAAGATCGCCCATCGAGCGAAGGCCGGGCCATGTCAGCGCAAAAAAGATAAGCGGTCCCACATATCCAATTAACACCACCATCGCGTACTGAAGTCTATTCATGCGGCCGTAAAAACTAAAAAATGCGCGCAGGTAGTTCATTGTATTCTTTACAACGGACGTGCCGTTTCCTTCCATGCAAAATTGCACAATCGCAACCCTACGCTCTGTCGTTGCGTGGTCAAGAGCTGCTTTGTAGTCTCAGATTGCCAACCTTCATAGGCCGCCGATGACGTGCAGGCGCCCCGACGTACGCTTGACCCTCGAAAGCTGATGTCTGTTGGGGAGGCGCCTTCGCGCACCCTCACAGCATGCTCGGCAGCACGCGGTCCGGCGGCTTGTGGGCGTCGAGGAAGGTGCGGATGTTGATGATCACCTTCTCGCCCATCTCGACGCGGCCTTCGATCGTGGCCGAGCCCATATGCGGCAGCAGCGTCACCTTGCCGGCCCTGGCGAGCCGCACCAGCTTCGGGTTGACCGCGGGCTCGTGCTCGTAGACGTCGAGGCCGGCGCCGCCGATCTCGCCGCCTTCGATCAACTTGATCAGCGTGTCCTCGTCGGTGACCTCGCCGCGCGCGGTGTTGACGATATAGGCGTCTTTTCGGATCAGCTTCAGCCGCCGCGCCGAGAGCAGGTGATAGGTCGCCGGCGTGTGCGGACAATTCACCGAGATGATGTCCATCCGCGCCAGCATCTGGTCGAGGCTTTCCCAATAGGTCGCCCCTAACTCCTCGGCGATCACGGGCGCGACGGGACGGCGATTGTGATAGTGGATCTGCAGGCCGAAGGCGCGGGCGCGGCGCGCCACCGCCTGGCCGATGCGGCCCATGCCGATGATGCCGAGGCGTTTGCCGCCGATGCGGTGGCCGAGCATCCAGGTCGGCGACCAGCCGGGCCAGGGCTTGCCCTCGGTCAGGATCGAGGCGCCTTCGATCATCCGCCGCGGCACCGCGAGGATCAGCGCCATGGTCATGTCGGCGGTGTCTTCGGTCAGGACTTTCGGCGTGTTGGTGACGGTGATGCCGCGGGCATGGGCGGCTGCGACGTCGATATTGTCGACGCCATTGCCGAAATTGGCGATCAGGCGGAGCTTGCAGTCGGGCTGGTTCACGACCTCGGCGCTGATGTGATCGGTCACGGTCGGAACCAGCACGTCGGCGGTGCGGGCGGCTTCCGCGATCTGCTCGGGCGACATCGGCGTGTCGTCGAGATTGATCCGCGCGTCGAACAGCTCGCGCATCCGCGTCTCGATCGAATCCGGCAGCTTGCGCGTCACCACGACGAGGGGCTTTTTCTTCACCGACATGTCCTGCTCTCATGAGACATCGCAGGCCGCCTCTGTCGCCAAAGGCCGGTCGTTGAGGCCTCATTAACCCGGTTGTTCGACACTGCCCTTGCCGTGTCCGTCCCCGGCGTTTCCTCCAAGCTCACCCGACATTTCCGGCCGGAAAATCGGGGCCAATTGGTTGCTCAAGTGCCCGTTCTCTCTAGCAGAAGGCGGGGCCAAGACAAGAACCACGGCTTAAGGCTTGGAACCCGCGTGGGGCGGGAGAAGGGGTAGGCGCGGCAGCGTTTTGGAATTTGGGTGAGGGCCCGGTGTGCCGGGTCTTCGAAGGAGACAGGTTGATGGCGTTGGGGCGTTTTTGTTGGGTGATGGCGCTCGTTTGCACCTGGTTGAGCGCCTCGGTCGGGCCCTCGCATGCGGCGAAGGACAATACCCCGCAGACCACCAGCGGCTTGCCGGTGCCGCGCTATGTCAGCCTCAAATCGGATCACGTGAACGTCCGCGCCGGCCCGACCAAGGACAATGACGTCGCCTGGGTCTACACTCGTGCCGGCCTGCCGGTCGAAATTACCGCCGAGTTCGAGAACTGGCGCCGGGTGCGCGATTCCGAAGGCGCCGAGGGCTGGGTCTATCATTCGCTGCTGTCGGGCCGCCGCACCGCGGTCGTCACCATGAAGCACAAGGACGACCTCGCCCCGATCTATGACCGGCCCGATCCCGACAGCGCGGTTGCGGCCAAGCTCCAGGCCGGCGTCGTCACTCAGGTCAAGAAATGCGCCGCAGGCTGGTGCCGCGTCATCGGTAATGGCTTCGACGGCTGGATCCAGCAGGAGCGCCTCTGGGGCGTCTATTCGGACGAGCAGGTCAATTGACGCCGTCGGGCGGCGGAGCAATCTGCCGCCCCAACGTCATGCCCGGGCTTGTCCCGGGCATCCACGCTCTTCTGACTAGTCCCAAAACGTGGATGACCGGGACAAGCCCGGCCATGACAGCAGATTCGGCAGTTTGAATCGATCTCAGCGCTTCTTGCGCAGGCGCACGACCATGTCGATGCGGGAGATCTCGTAGCCCTCGGGCACCTCCGGCATCTTGGACAGCACCAGATGCGGATCCTCGATGTCGACCAACTCGTGACTGTTCTCGAGATAATAGTGGTGGTGGGTGGTGACGTTGGTGTCGAAATAGGTCTTGGTGCCGTCGACGCTGACCTGGCGCAGCAGGCCGGCATCGGTGAGCTGGTTCAGCGTGTTGTAGACGGTCGCCAGCGACACCGGGACTTTGGCGAGGGTGGCTTCCTCGTAGAGCATTTCAGCCGTGAGGTGGCGTGCGCCCTTGCCGAACAGCAGCCAGCCCAGCGCCATGCGCTGGCGCGTCGGCCGCAACCCCGCGGACTGCAGCATTTCGTTGACGTCGTGCCAGGGACACCCGGTCAGGGCCGGCTGGCGGCCGGACAGGAGGGCCGCGGCATGGTCGTCGTCGTGTTGGGACGCGGTATTCTCGTTCATTTCCAAGATTTCGGGCACGCGTGAACAATATCTCCCTGTAACATAAGAAGAGAAAGATGCAGATGCAAGTTTCTCGCAACTAGAGACGTTCTAATCGGGCTCGGAACCGGTTGGGCGAGCGCGTCATTTTACCTTCATCTCTGCGCTTTGCCACCCGAAATGGCCTGTGTTAGAGAGCGCGCGGTTCCGCTTAGCCGATTTTGGCGCAGCCGGGCATGGAGGCCCGGTCGGCAATCCATGCGAAGCTTGCGCAAGTCGCGGCCGGCGGTGGCGATTGGCGGTCCGATCGAGACGGGCCCATTTTCGCCAGGAACGCCGCTCAATCGGGATTTGAACAGAGGCTCGTGAATGCTGAACAGGCGCAACGGTTACGACTATGAAGATCTGCTGGCCTGTGCCCGCGGCGAGATGTTCGGCCCAGGCAACGCCCAGTTGCCGCTGCCGCCGATGCTGATGTTCGACCGCATCACGGACATCAACGACAATGGCGGTGAGTTCGGCAAGGGTCTGGTGCGCGCCGAGCTCGACGTGAAGCCCGACCTCTGGTTCTTCGGCTGCCATTTCAAGAACGATCCGGTCATGCCCGGCTGCCTCGGCCTCGATGCGCTGTGGCAGATGGTCGGCTTCTACCTCGGCTGGAGCGGGGGGGAAGGCCGCGGCCGGGCGCTTGGCCTGAGCGAGCTGAAGTTCGGCGGCCAGGTGCTGACTGACGCCCGCAAGGTTGTGTACAACGTCGATATCAAGCGCGTGATGCGTTCGAAGCTCGTGCTCGGCATCGCCGACGGGTGGCTTTCGGTCGATGACCAGATTATCTATCGCGCCAAGGATCTGAAGGTCGGCCTGTTCAAGCAGGGCACGAGCCTGGGCTGAGCGCATCACCACGAAGACAACGATTGAGGCGAGGCTGTCATGAGGCGGGTTGTGGTCACCGGGATGGGCATCGTCTCGTCGATCGGAAACAACACCCAGGAAGTGCTTGCGAGCCTTCACGAGGCGAAGTCGGGCATTTCGCGGGCTGAGAAATATGCCGAGCTCGGCTTCCGTTCGCAGGTGCAAGGCGAGCCATCGCTCGATCCGTCTACGGTGGTCGACCGCCGCGCGATGCGCTTCCTCGGCCAGGGCGCGGCGTGGAATCACATCGCCATGGAGCAGGCGATCCAGGATTCCGGCCTGTCGCCCGACGAAGTCTCCAACATCCGCACCGGCATCATCATGGGCTCCGGCGGTCCCTCGGCGCGCACCATCGTCGAAGCCGCCGACATCACCCGCTCCAAGGGCCCGAAGCGCGTCGGCCCGTTTGCGGTGCCGAAGGCGATGTCCTCCACAGCGTCCGCGACGCTCGCGACCTGGTTCAAGATCAAGGGCGTGAACTATTCGATCTCCTCGGCCTGCGCGACCTCGAACCATTGTGTCGGCAATGCCTATGAGACCATCCAGATCGGCAAGCAGGACGTCATCTTCGCCGGCGGCTGCGAGGAGCTGGACTGGTCGCTGTCGGTGCTGTTCGACGCCATGGGCGCGATGTCCTCGAAGTACAACGACACGCCGGCCACGGCCTCGCGTCCCTACGATCTCAATCGCGACGGCTTCGTCATCGCCGGCGGCGCCGGCGTCTTGGTGCTGGAAGAGCTCGAGCATGCCAAGGCGCGCGGCGCGCGCATCTATGGCGAGGTGGTCGGCTATGGCGCGACCTCTGATGGCCACGACATGGTGGCGCCGTCGGGCGAAGGCGCCGAGCGCTGCATGCGCATGGCGATGTCGACGGTGAAGACCAAGGTCGACTACATCAACCCGCACGCGACCTCGACGCCGGCCGGCGATCCGCCGGAGATCGAGGCGATCCGCAAAGTGTTCGGCGTCGGCGAGAAGTGCCCGCCGATCTCGGCGACCAAGGCGCTGACCGGCCACTCGCTCGGCGCCACCGGCGTGCAGGAAGCGATCTATTCGCTGCTGATGATGAACAACGGCTTCATCTGCGAGAGCGCGCACATCCAGGAGCTCGACCCCGTGTTCGCCGACATGCCGATCGTGCGCAAGCGCATCGACAACGCCAAGATCGGCACCGTGCTGTCGAACTCCTTCGGCTTCGGCGGCACCAACGCCACGCTGGTGTTCAGCCGGCTGGATGCGTGATCTCTGACCTTGTCATGCCCCGCGAAGGCGGGGCATCCAGTACGCCGCGGCTTCCCGGCTTACGACGAACGTCACTGGAATACTGGATCGCCCGCCTGCGCGGGCGATGACACCGAATAGTGGAGTTGGGAAGCAATGGAAGGTTTGATGAAAGGCAAGCGCGGTCTGATCATGGGCATCGCCAATGATCATTCCATCGCCTGGGGCATGGCGCGGACACTGCATGCCTACGGCGCCGAGCTTGCCTTCACCTTTCAGGGCGAGGCGCTCGGCAAGCGCGTCAAGCCGCTGGCGGAGCAGCTCGGCGTCGATCTGGTGCTGCCTTGCGACGTCGAGGACATCGCCAGTGTCGATGCCGCCTTCGCGGTGCTCCGCGAAAAGTGGGGCAAGCTCGACTTCGTCATCCACGCGATCGGCTTTGCCGACAAGAACGAGCTCAAGGGCCGCTACGCCGACACCAGCCGCGAGAATTTTTCGCGCACCATGGTGATCTCCTGTTTCTCGTTCACGGAGGTCGCAAAGCGCGCCGCCGAGCTGATGACCGAGGGCGGCAGCATGATCACGCTGACCTTCGGCGCCTCGGAGCGCGCGATGCCGAACTACAACGTGATGGGCGTGGCCAAGGCGGCGCTGGAAGCCTCCGTGCGCTATCTCGCCGCCGATTTCGGGCCGCGCGGCATCCGCGTCAACGCGATCTCCGCCGGCCCCATCCGCACGCTGGCCGGCTCCGGCATCGGCGAGGCGCGCGCCATGTTCGGCTTCATGCAGAAGCACGCGCCGCTCCGCCGCGGCGTCACGCTCGACGAGCTCGGTGGTTCGGCGCTGTATCTGCTATCCGATCTCTCCGGCGGCGTGACCGGCGAGATCCATTATGTGGATTCCGGCTACAACACCATCCTGATGCCGCGGCCGGATGATCTGAAGTCTCAAGAATAACTTCGTAGCCCGGATGGAGCGAAGCGAAATCCGGGACAGGCTCATCCGCGGATGCGATTGCCCCGGATTGCGCTGCGCTCCATCCGGGCTACTGCAGCTACTCGGCCGCTCCTCGCACTGCGTTATCCCGCCGCGATCTTCTCCGCGCGCTGGAACGCCGGCCGCGTCATGCAGCGCGCGAGGTAAGCGTCGAACGCCGGGCGCGACGGGACCATCTTGAACAGGCGCACCGCGAAATTCAGGCCGGCGCCGATCACGACGTCGGCAGCGGAAAATTCCTCGCCGAGAATCCACGGACCCTTCTCGAGCGCGGCGTCCAGCACGTCGAACACTTGCGTCGCGCTGCCCCAGGCCGCGGTCGAGGTCGGGATCTCGATCTTGGTGAAGATCTGGATGATGGCCGGCTCGATGCAGCCCGGCGAGAAGAACAGCCATTGCAGATAGCGCGCGCGGCGCGGGTCGGTCACGGCGGGTGCGAGCCTGGTCTCGGGGTAGCGGTCGGCGATGTAGGCGCAGATCGCCGCGGCTTCGGCGAGGGCGGCATCGCCGTCGGTCAGCGCCGGCACCTTGCCCATCGGATTGATCTTCAGATAGTCCGGCGCCTTCTGCGCGCCGGTCGTGATGTCGGTCAACACGCGCTCATAGGGCAGGCCGCTCTCTTCCATCAGCCAGAGCGTCGTGAACGAGCGCGAACGGGGCGACCAATAGAGCTTGATCATGGTGCGGACCTTTCATCGGCAGGAGGCGAACAGGGCGGATTCATGCCGCGTTTGCCGCGCATCCGCAACGCACTACGCCTAGGCAGAAGGCAAGCGGCGTAAACGATATGTGGGTCAACGTTCTCTAGCGTCGCTTTGGCGCGTTGTCGATCGAACTCCGAGCAAAAGCGGCAGCGTCTTGTCGAGGCTTTCCGTCAGCATGGCGCGCACGCCGTCGCGCAATGCGGGATTGTCGGCGGCCTCTTCAGGGCGCGTTGGAAACGATTCTGCGGGCAACTCGCGATATGGACCGCCGATGAGCTTGCCCAAAAACCTCTGCACCGCCAGGGAATGATCCATGTTGATCAGCGCAGAGCTCTGTCTGACAACAGAGAAGTCGCGCCCGTCAAAGATGCGGATAAACGCCAGGGCGTAGAGAAAGATGCGACGCCCGAGCACCACATCCTGGTTGAGGATGCCGAAGCCGCGGACCGTATAGCTGGATGACCCGATAGGGCTGATTGCATTGAGGATCTGGATGTAGTGCCGGCAATTCGTTCCTTTCGCGACCTCGCGCATGTATCCGGCCAGCTCCGCATTGAGATTGCGGAACAACCTGTCCTTCAATGTGTCCTTGGACTCATCGCGAGGAGGAAATTTCGCCGGGTTGTAGGGTATTCTCAGGACGGAGACGCCGGCAGGAATCGCGGCGCGAGTCCGCGCGAAGATCAGATCGTTGAGCCCCCAGCGGGGGATCGGGACCACCATCTTCTTGTTCTGGAATATGGTGAGGCCGGTCGTCAGCACGATGAACTCATCGCCGGTGGTAACCACGACACCGAAGTCGCACGAGCCGCCGGCCGTGGGAGCGGGCTTGCCCGCCGCTTCACGTCGAGTGGCTAGCTTGCCATTGGCTTGTTTGACGGTTGATTGTCCTGTCTCCGATTGGGCTTGTGCCCGCGCCTGAGTGGAAAAACACCACAGGATGATCGTAATGACGAGCAGCCGGGCGATGAAGCGGAATGCGGCTGTGTTCGCAGGCGCAGCCAAACTTGATCCTTTGTCGCCACGTGGCGGCAAAGGAGCTTACTCTTCCTTTAGATAGCCGGGGAGGCTCCGGTCGAGCCTTTCTAAGACGAGCGCACGCGTTCTCTCGCGCAACCCCGCATTAGTCGAAGCTGTCTCGGGCGGATCTGGGAACAGCGAGTTGTCGAGCTTCGTGATCGGGTCTTCAAACAGACGCATGCTTGTGGCGAGGTTCGCGCCGATATCCGTAAGGGGACGCTTGATCTGTTCGTAGCTACGGCCGTCAATCAGCGTGATCGCAACATTAGCGAAAAGGTGTGAGTGCCGAATCAAGCTGCCGAGCCCCTGGTTGTAGGTGCCGATGCCGTTCAGCGTCATGTTCGAGTTCGGTAGCTTCGTCTTGAAAGTGGTTGCGACGAGATAGCGATCGCAATTCGCATTCGCGGTGAACCCCTTCACGATCACCGGCAGAGTCTCTTTGGGGTCCGGGATGAAGATCGCTTTCGCATGATAGAAGGGATCGAAGGCGCCCTTGGGATAAGCGATCCTGCGTATAGAGGAATCGTTGTTCGTTGCCGCGCGCACGCGCGCGAAAACGAGATCATCGAGGCCCCAGTCGATCGGGACCTCTTTTGCTTCCGCCTCGAAGATTGTGACGCCGAACTTCTGTACGGAGTAATGCTCGCCGATTGCCGAGATTACGCCGAGACGGCACGGACCGCTGTTCATCTGCTCGGCCGGTTTGACTGCCGCAGCTTTCGGCTTCGTCGCCGCTTTCTTGACGGTCGGCTTTGAGGGAGGCGTGGGTGGCGCGATGGTCGCAGGAGGAGTTTGAGCTGCTGCCAGAGCTAGAGAAGACAGCAAAACGATCACGGGAGCAGCAAATCGAATCATGGATTCTAGGGCATCAGCAACGGGAGAATTGATCACGCCACCCTAGATTAGGACGGTGACAACCGCAAGCTGCAGCGTGGAAACGGCGTCTATCCGGCCGGCCGCTGTCGCTTCCACCGGTAACACTTCATCACGAACCCGTTCGACGGCTCGATCTCTTCCTTCTCGAGCACAAAACCTTCCCGCTCGTACCAGCGCCAGGCCTTTTCGTTCTCGCGGACGCAGCGCAGATACATCTCGTCGGGCATTTGCGTGCGAGTGAAGGCGAGCAATTGCCGGCCGATCGATCGGCCCTGATAGGCGGGCGCGACGAACAGCATGTCGAGATAGAGCTTTGGCAGATGCAGCGCCAGCATCGCAGCGATCGTGCCGCGATCGTCGGCGACAAACAGGCTCCAGCCGTTCTCGATCTCGCGCCTGATGCGCGCACGCAAGTTTGCCAGCAGGAAGTCGCTGGCTTCGGCGAGCCCGGTCGAGACCCAGCTCTCCATCCAGACGCGCCCGATCTCGTCGTACTCCTCAGTGCGGGCGGGGCGGATGATCGGATGCGACATCCGCCGGTCAAGCCTTCTGGCTGCGCAGGGATTGCCGCGCGCGCACCTTGCCGGCCGACAGGCACACCACCTCGGAAATCTGCAGCAGCTGCCGCGCCAGCGGGCTGGTCTTGCGCCAGACCATGCCGATGGTGCGCGACGGCTCGGGGTCGCGGAAACGCGCCAGCGAGACCGAGGCGGAGCGCGTCTCCACGGGCACTGCCATCTCCGGGATCAGGGTCACGCCGATGCCGGCGCTGACCATCTGCACCAGCGTCGAGAGCGAGTTCGCATCCAGCATCTCGCGCGGCGGCGCCGATTGCATGTTGCAGAACGACAGCGCCTGGTCGCGGAAGCAGTGCCCCTCCTCGAGCAGCAGAAGGCGCATCTCGCGCATCATCTCGCGTGACGGTACCGGTGTGCCTTCATCGGCCCCCGGCCGCACCAGTAGGAATTTCTCCTCGAACAGCGCGACCTCGGTGAGCGATGGCTCCGACACCGGCAGCGCCACGATGGCGGTGTCGAGCCGTCCCTCCACCAGTTCCTGGATCAGCCGCGGCGTCATGGTCTCGCGCACGCGGATGTCGAGCTCCGGATGCATGCGCGTGAGATTCTTGGTGATCTTGGGCAGCAAATAGGGCGCGATGGTCGGGATCATGCCGATGCGCAGGCGGCCGGCGAAGCGGTCTTGCGAAGCGCGCGCAAAATCGCCGAGCTCGTCGACCGAGCGCAGGATGTCGCGGACCCGTTGCGCCAGCTCCTCGCCGAACCGGGTCAGCGCGACCTGCCGTGCGCTGCGCTCCAGCAGCAGGCCGCCCAGCGCCTCCTCCAGCTCCTTGATCTGCATCGACAGGGCCGGCTGCGAGATCGAGCAGGACTCGGCCGCGCGGCCGAAATGTCCGTGACGGGCCAGCGCGTCGAAATACCGAAGCTGGCGCAGCGTCAGATTGATCATCAGAAAATCCTATCGCAGCGATCACTAAAGTCAACTTCCCCTGATAGGAGGCGGCGCTTAGAGTGGTTCTACCTGGTCAAGGGCGCGAGTTCGACGACGCCAGAGGAGGTATTCATGGATGACACTTCGAAGTGCCCGTTTTCGGGCGGAAAACCCACGCGCACAAACCGCGATTGGTGGCCGACGCAGCTCAACATCGAGGTGCTGCACAAGAATTCGGACAAGTCCGATCCGATGGACAAGGACTTCGATTACGCCAAGGAGTTCAAGTCGCTCGACCTGAATGCGGTCATCAAGGACCTGACCGCCCTGATGACGGATTCGCAGGAATGGTGGCCGGCCGACTTCGGTCACTACGGCGGCCTGATGATCCGCATGGCCTGGCACAGCGCGGGCACCTACCGCATCACTGACGGCCGCGGTGGCGCCGGCGCCGGTCAGCAACGCTTCGCCCCGCTCAACTCCTGGCCCGACAACGCCAACCTCGACAAGGCCCGCCGTCTGCTGTGGCCGATCAAGCAGAAATATGGCCGCAAGATTTCCTGGGCCGATCTGATGGTGCTCGCCGGCAACGTCGCGCTGGAATCGATGGGCTTCAAGACCTTCGGTTTTGCGGGCGGCCGCACCGACGTCTGGGAGCCGGAAGAGCTCTATTGGGGCCCGGAAGGCACCTGGCTCGGCGATGAGCGCTACAGCGGCGAACGCCAGCTCGCCGAGCCGCTCGGCGCCGTGCAGATGGGCCTCATCTACGTCAATCCGGAAGGCCCGAACGGCAAGCCGGATCCGGTCGCCGCGGCCAAGGACATCCGCGAGACCTTCTTCCGCATGGCGATGAACGACGAGGAGACTGTCGCGCTGATCGCCGGCGGCCACACTTTCGGCAAGACCCATGGCGCGGGCGATCCCTCGCTGGTCGGCCCGGAGCCGGAAGCCGGCGCGCTGGAAGATCAGGGCCTCGGCTGGAAGAGCAAGCACGCTTCGGGCCTTGCGGGTGATTCCATCACCAGTGGCCTCGAGGTGACCTGGACGACCACACCGACGAAGTGGAGCAACAACTTCTTCGAGAACCTGTTCAAGTACGAATGGGAGCTGACCAAGAGCCCGGGCGGCGCGAACCAGTGGACGGCGAAGGGTGCCGACGCCGTCATTCCTGACGCCTTCGACAAGTCGAAGAAGCATCGGCCGACCATGCTGACGACCGACCTGTCGCTGCGCTTCGATCCCGCCTACGAGAAGATCTCGCGACGTTTCCTGGAGAACCCGGATCAGTTTGCGGACGCCTTCGCCCGCGCCTGGTTCAAGCTCACCCATCGCGACATGGGTCCGATCCAGCGCTATCTCGGCCCGCTGGTGCCGAAGGAGACGCTGATCTGGCAGGATCCGATTCCGGCCCTCAACCACGAGGTGGTCGGCGAGGAGGATATCGCTTCGCTGAAGAGCAAGATCCTGGCTTCGGGCCTGTCGGTGCCCGAGCTGGTCTCGACCGCCTGGGCGTCGGCCTCGACGTTCCGCGGCTCGGACAAGCGCGGCGGCGCCAACGGCGCGCGCATCCGCCTTGCTCCGCAGAAGGACTGGGAGGTGAACGATCCGGCCCAGCTCGCCAAGGTGCTCGGCAAGCTCGAAGCGATCCAGAAGGACTTCAACGCCTCATCCGGCGCGAAGAAGGTCTCGCTCGCCGATCTGATCGTGCTCGGCGGCACCGCAGCGGTCGAGAAGGCCGCCAAGGATGCCGGCGTCGACGTCAAGGTCGGCTTCACGCCGGGCCGCATGGATGCTTCGCAGGAGCAGACCGACGCGGCCTCCTTCGCGCCGCTGGAGCCGCGCGCCGATGGTTTCCGCAACTACATCGGCAAGCGGCATCAGTTCATGCAGCAGGAGGAAGCTCTGGTCGATCGCGCGCAGCTCTTGAGGCTCACCGGCCCCGAGATGACGGTGCTGGTCGGCGGCCTGCGTGTGCTCGGTGCTAACGCAAACGGCTCGAAGCACGGCGTGCTCACCACCAAGGTGGGAACGCTGAGCAACGACTTCTTCGTCAACCTGCTCGACATGAGCGCGCAGTGGACGGCCGCTGCCGACGGCACCTACGAGGCACGCGACCGCAAGACCAATGCGGTGAAGTGGACCGGCACCCGCGTCGATCTCATCTTCGGCGCGCACTCGCAGCTCCGCGCGTTCGCCGAGGTCTATGCCACCTCGGACTCCAAGGAGAAGTTCGTCAAGGACTTCGCCAAGGCCTGGACCAAGGTGATGAACCTCGACCGCTACGACCTCGCGGCGTGAGCGTGACGCCTCTCCCGCTTGCGAGAGAGAGGGCGCAGTAGTCACAAGAAAGGGCGGCCGAGAGGCCGCCCTTTTTATCGTTTCCGATTGTGCTCACACGTCGAGTGTACCTGACTTCGCGGCAGCGTAGCGCTCGCCCACGACCTTCCAATTCACCGTGTTCCACCATGCCTTGAGATAATCGGCGCGGCGGTTCTGGTAGTTCAAATAATAGGCGTGCTCCCAGACGTCGTTGCCGAGCAGCGCCCGCTTGCCGTCCATCATCGGATTGTCCTGATTGGGCCTTGTCTCGATTGCGAGCTTACCCTCCTTGCTGACGGTCACGAACACCCAGCCCGAGCCGAACACGCGCCCGCCGGCAGCGTTGAAGTCCGTTTGCAATTTCTCCATGCCACCGAGATCGCTGTCGATCGCGGCGAGCAGGGCACCTTCCGGCTTGCCGCCGTTCGGTCCCATGATCTGCCAGAACATCGTGTGGTTGGCGTGGCCGCCCATGTTGTTGCGGACGCCAGTGCGGATCGCGTCGGGAACGGCGCCGAGATTGCCGAGCACTTCGCCGACCGGCTTTCCCGCGATCTGCGGATTGTCCTTGGCGAAATTGTTCAGGTTGGTGACGAACGCCTGATGATGCCGGTCGTGGTGGATTTCCATCGTCTTGGCATCGATATGCGGTTCCAGCGCATTCGCCGGATAGCCCAAAGGATCAAGCTTGAACGGCCCTGCGGCGGCTTGCGCAAACGCCATGCGCGGGGCAGCGGCAGCCGCGACGAGGCCGGTTGCAGTGAACATGAGGCGGCGCCGGGATATGGACGTCATTTGGTTCTCCTGTCTTGGGACGATCCGCTGATGAAGCGTACGGCGGTACGATAGTTACGCAACACCAACCATTCCGGGTTTCGAACGCGGTCACTCCGACGCTGCGGCGGAAGCGCGCATGGCCTGCGACGATGCAGGCAGCACGGCAAAGAAAAAGGGCGGCCTCTCGGCCGCCCTTCGCGTTTCCGGACTGTCGCGAGGCCTTACTCGCCGGCGGCTTCGCGCGGGGCCTTCTCGCCCTCGCCGCCCTTGTCCTTGCCTTCGAGGTCTTCGCCCGTGGTCTGGTCGACCACCTTCATCGACAGGCGGGTCTTGCCGCGGTCGTCGAAGCCGAGCAGCTTGACCTTGACCTTGTCGCCTTCCTTGACGACGTCCGAGGTCTTCTGCACGCGATTGGCCGCGAGCTGGCTGATGTGGACGAGACCATCCTTGGAACCGAAGAAGTTCACGAAGGCGCCGAACTCCATCACCTTGACGACAGTGCCGTCATAGATCTGGCCGACTTCCGGATCGGACGCGATCGACTTGATCCACTTGATCGCCGCCTTCATCGCCTCGCCGTCGCTGGAGGCGACCTTCACGGTGCCGTCATCCTCGATGTTGACCTTGGCGCCGGTCTTCTCGACGATCTCGCGGATCACCTTGCCGCCGGTGCCGATCACCTCGCGGATCTTGTCGGTGGCGATCTTGAAGGTCTCGATGCGCGGCGCATATTCGCCGAGCTCGGCGCGGGCCGCGGTGAGGGCCTTGGCCATCTCGCCGAGGATATGGATGCGGCCGTCCTTGGCCTGAGCCAGCGCGACCTTCATGATCTCTTCGGTGATGCCCTCGATCTTGATGTCCATCTGGAGCGAGGTGATGCCCGCTTCCGTGCCGGCGACCTTGAAGTCCATGTCGCCGAGATGGTCCTCGTCGCCGAGGATGTCCGAGAGAACCGCAAAGCGCTTGTCTTCGAGGATCAGGCCCATCGCGATGCCCGCGGTCGGCCGCTTCAGCGGCACGCCCGCATCCATCAGCGCCAGCGAGGCGCCGCAGACCGAAGCCATCGAGGACGAGCCGTTGGACTCGGTGATCTCCGACACCACGCGCGTGGTGTAGGGGAATTCATGGTGCGGCGGCAGCACCGGACGAATCGCGCGCCAGGCCAGCTTGCCGTGGCCGATCTCGCGGCGCTTGGTGCCGCCGAGGCGGCCGGTCTCGCCGACCGAATAGGGCGGGAAGTTGTAGTGCAGCAGGAACGTTTCCTTGTACGTCCCGGACAGCGCGTCGATGTACTGCTCGTCCTCGCCGGTGCCGAGCGTGGTCACGACCATCGCCTGGGTCTCGCCGCGGGTGAACAGCGCCGAGCCGTGGGCGCGGGGCAGCACGCCGACCTCGGCGACGATGTTGCGCACCGTCTTGCTGTCGCGGCCGTCGATGCGCTTGCCGGTATCGAGGATATTCCAGCGAACGATCTTGGCCTCGAGCTCCTTGAACACGCCGGCGACACGGAGCTTGTCGTATTTCGGCTCCTGGCCCTCCGGGAAGTAGTGGGCCATCACCTTTTCCTTGGCGACGCCGACGGCGGCATAACGCTGCTGCTTGATCGGAATCGCGTAGGCGGCGCGCAGCTCCTGTTCGACCAGGCCGAGCATCTCCTTCTCGAGCGCGGCGTTGTCGATGACGGTGACTTCGCGCGGCTCCTTGGCGGCCTTCTCGGCGAGCTCGATGATCGCGTTGATGACCGGCTGGAAGTGGCGGTGACCGAACATCACCGCGCCGAGCATGATGTCTTCGTTCAGTTCCTTGGCTTCCGATTCCACCATCAGCACGGCGTCGGCAGTGCCGGCGACGACGAGGTCGAGCTGGGTGTCGACCATCTCGTCGAGCGTCGGGTTGAGGATGAACTCGTCGTTGGCGAAGCCGACGCGGGCTGCGCCGATCGGGCCCTTGAACGGCACGCCGGACAGCGTCAGCGCCGCGGAGGCCGCGACCATCGCCACGACGTCGGGATCGTTCTCCATATCGTGCGACAGCACGGTGACGATCACCTGGGTCTCGTTGCGCCAGCCGTCGACGAACAGCGGGCGGATCGGTCGGTCGATCAGGCGGGAGACCAGCGTCTCCTTCTCGGTCGGACGGCCCTCGCGCTTGAAATAGCCGCCGGGAATGCGGCCCGCAGCGTAGGCCTTTTCCTGGTAATCGACGGTCAGCGGCAGGAAGTCGACGCCTTCGCGCGGCGCCTTCGCCGCGACGACGGTGGCGAGCACCACGGTCTCGCCATAGGTGGCGACGACGGCGCCGTCGGCCTGGCGGGCGATCTTGCCGGTTTCGAGCTTGAGTGGGCGTCCGCCCCAGTCGATCTCGACTGAATGCTTATTGAACATAGAGGTCTTCTTTCATGGGTTCTCGAAAGAAGGGACGGCCCTCGAAAAACAAAAACCATGCGCAAGATTGCGGGACGCTGATCGGAGCGGATGATCAGCGTCCTGCGATCCTGCCATGGTTTTTGGATGTCGGATGGCGTCCATCCTTTCGGGTCATACGGGCGCCTTGCCCGTTGTGCCCAGCCGCCGGATTGCTGCTGGACTGTCAGTCGGCACGACTGCGAACACCGAACCGCGGTCTTCGCCGTTCATGCCCGGATGCCGGCCGCCAACGACCTGCATCCGACGTGCGCGCAACCTCGATCAAAAAGCTTAAAACAAGCGCTTTCGTTCGAAACCACGCGCGAAAACGCGCGCCGGTGGCGCGCGCAGGAACTCTTAACGACGAATATTGTGCTTCTCGAGCAGCGCCTTATACCGCGCCTCGTCCTTCTTCTTGAGATAGTCGAGGAGCGAGCGGCGGGTCGAGACCAGCTTCAAGAGGCCGCGACGCGAATGGTTGTCCTTCACGTGGGTCTTGAAATGGTTGGTGAGGTTGTTGATGCGTTCCGACAGGATCGCGACCTGAACCTCGGGCGAGCCGGTGTCGCCGGCCTTGGTGGCATTCGTCTTGATGACTTCCGCTTTGCGTTCTGCGGCAATCGACATCGTCAATTTCTCTCGTTGCGACCGGGGCTGGCAGTCAGGCCGGTCAGGTTGAACACACGCTTGGGGATGATTTCGCCATTGCCAACTTCGGCAAGCGCCAAAAGACGGCCTGCCACCGTGACATAGACTGTGCCGCTACAAGTGGGCGCATCCCGTCCGCGCAACAAAACGGCCTGGCCCCGATGGAGCCTTGCCGCATCAGCCCGAGTGACGGCCAGTGCCGGGATGTCGTCCAGCGCGGTCTCAACGGGCAAAAGCGCGTCGGCGAGGCTGCCCTCGCCGGACGCGGCTCTATCGCACAAAGCCTCCAACTGATCCAGCGGAATCATGTCGTTTTCGCCAAATGGGCCGACCAGGGTCCGCCTCAGCGCGCAGATATGGCCGTAAGTGCCGAGAATCCGGCCCATATCGCGGGCGAGCGCCCGCACATAGGTGCCCTTGCCGCATTCGGCCTCGAACACGGCCCGGTCGTTATCTGGTTGATCGACAAGGGTTAAATGGTGAATTTCGACAGGGCGAGGGGCCAGTTCCACGATCTCGCCGTCGCGGGCGAGGTCATAGGCGCGCTCGCCCTGGACCTTGATCGCCGAATAGCGCGGCGGGATCTGCTCGATCACCCCGGTGAAGCGGGGCAGCAGGGCCAGGATCGCCTCCCGGCTTGGGCGCTGCTCCGAGGTCGCGGTCACCCGGCCCTCGATGTCGTCGGTGTCGCGCTCCTCGCCCCAGCAGACCGTGAAGCGGTAGCGCTTGCGGCCGTCCATCACGAAGGGGACGGTCTTGGTGGCTTCCCCGAGCGCGATCGGCAAGCCCCCCGAGGCGAGCGGATCGAGCGTGCCGGCGTGTCCGGCGCGCTTGGCGTTGAACAGGCGCTTGAGCACGGCGACGGCCTGCGTCGAGGTCATGCCGATCGGCTTGTCGAGCACGACCCAGCCATGGACGTCGCGGCGGTCGCGGCGGACCTGGTTGCCCTTCTGCTGCTTGGCGCGCGGATCGTTGTTGACGCGGCGCGGCTCCTGATGCGGCTGCGAATTGCCGCCCATCTCCGCGAAATCGTTGGTCTGCGCGTCGCGCTGATCGGTGTCGTTGCCGCCGATCGTGCCGTGAGCGGGGTCCATGGTCATTGCTCTTCTTCCCGATCCGAATGCGGATCCTGTTCCAGGTCCTTCTGCACCGCAGGCGTTCGCAAAAGCTTCTCGATCCGTTCCGCTTCGTCGAATCGTTCGTCGACGCGGAAGCGAATGTCAGGTGCAAATTTCAGGTTAACGCGCCGCGCGACCTCGCCGCGCAAGAACTTCTTGTTGCGCTCGAGCGCAGCGATGACGATCTCGGTGTCGCGGCCACCGAGCGGCATCACGTAGACCGTCGCGAGCTTCAGGTCGGGCGACATCCGCACCTCCGGCACGGTGATGATGTGACCTTCGAGGTCGGCATCATGCACATTTCCTTGCGCCAGAATATCGGCCATCGCGTGGCGAACCTGCTCGCCGACGCGCAACTGACGCTGCGAGCCGCCGGGCGCGGAACTCTTCTTCTGATGATGCCGTGGCATTTTCGAAAATCACCTCGTCATGCCCGCATCTGGGACACGGGCATTGTCATTTGTCCTGTTGAAACGAAGAGGGGTGGATGGCCGGAAAAATCCGGCCATCGCACTCCCGCAATCTCAGTTCAAAAAGATCCGAACGCTTCGGTAAGATTTGGACTTACAGGGAGCGCTGGATCGTCTCCACGCGATAACACTCGATCACGTCACCGGCACGCATGTCGTGATAGTTCTCGAAGGCCATGCCGCATTCCTGGCCGGACTGGACTTCCTTCACCTCGTCCTTGAAGCGCTTCAGCGTCGACAGCTTGCCTTCGTGCACGACGACGTTGTCGCGGATCAGGCGCACATTGGCGCCGCGCTCCACGGTGCCGTCGGTGACACGGCAGCCGGCGACCTTGCCGACCTTGGAGATGTTGAAGATCTCCAGGATCTCGGCATTGCCCAGCATGGTTTCGCGCAAGGTCGGCGCGAGCAGACCGCTCATCGCCTTCTTCACGTCGTCCACGAGGTCGTAGATGATGTTGTAGTAGCGGATCTCGATGCCGTTGCGCTTGGCGGCCGCAGCGGCCTCCTTGTTGGCGCGAACCGAGAAGCCGATGATCGCGGCGTTGAAGCCTTCGGCCAGCGTCACGTCGGATTCCGAGATGCCGCCGACGCCGGCATGCAGGATGCGGGCGGCGACCTCGTCGGTGCCGAGCTTCTCCAGCGAGCCGAGGATGGCTTCCAGCGAACCCTGCACGTCGGCCTTGACGATCAGCGGGAATTCCTTGCGGCCCGCCGTCTTCAATTGCGACATCATCTGCTCGAGCGAGCCGCGCATGCCGGAGATCGAGGCTGCCGCGTTCTCGCGCTTCTGGTGCGCGCGGTAGCTGGTGACCTGGCGGGCGCGGGCTTCGTTCTCGACCACCGCGAGACGATCGCCGGCCTCGGGCGGGCCGTTGAAGCCGAGCACCTCGACCGGCACCGAGGGGCCGGCCTCCTGCACGGTCTCGCCCTGATCGGAGATCAGCGCGCGGACGCGGCCCATTTCGGCACCGGCGACGATGATGTCGCCGACGCGAAGCGTGCCGCGCTGCACCAGCACGGTCGCGACCGGACCACGGCCGCGATCGAGCTTGGCCTCGATCACGGTGCCTTCGGCCGGACGCTCCGAATTGGTCTTGAGGTCGAGGATTTCGGCCTGCAGCGCGATCATCTCGAGCAGCTTGTCGAGATTGGTCTTGTTCTTGGCGGACACCTCGACGTCGACGACTTCGCCGCCGAAGGATTCCACCTGCACCTCGTGCTGGAGCAGCTCGGTGCGCACGCGCTCGGGCTTGGCGTCGGGCTTGTCGATCTTGTTGATGGCAACGATGATCGGCACGCCGGCCGCCTTGGCGTGATTGATGGCTTCGACCGTCTGCGGCATCACGCCGTCATCGGCCGCGACCACCAGCACGACGATGTCGGTCACCTTGGCGCCGCGGGCGCGCATCGCGGTGAACGCTGCGTGGCCGGGCGTGTCGATGAAGGTGATCTTCTTGCCGGTCTCAGGCGATGTCACCTGATAGGCGCCGATGTGCTGGGTGATGCCGCCGGCTTCGCCGGAGACCACGTTGGCGTGACGGAGCGCGTCGAGCAGCGAAGTCTTGCCGTGGTCGACGTGACCCATGACGGTCACCACGGGCGAACGGGTCTCGGTGTCGGTCGAATCGTCGGTCGCGTCGAACAGACCTTCTTCAACGTCGGACGCAGCAACGCGCTTGACGGTGTGGCCGAGCTCTTCGGCAATCAGCTGCGCGGTGTCGGCGTCGATCACGTCGGTGATCTTGTGCATCGCGCCCTGCTTCATCAGCATGCGGATGACGTCGACCGCGCGCTCGGACATGCGGTTGGCGAGTTCCTGGATGGTGATCGCTTCCGGAATGACCACTTCGCGGATGAGCTTTTCCTTGGGCTCGTTCGAGGCGTGGCCCTTCAGGCGCTGGGTGCGGCGGCGGAACGAGGCGATCGAGCGCTCGCGCACCTCATCGGCATTGAGCGCGGTGACGACGGTCAGGCGGCCGCGCTCCTTCTGCGGGCCGGGCTTGTGGGTGGGCTTGGGGGCTACCACGGGACGCGCGGCGCCGCCGGGACCGCGACGGATCTGGCGCGGCGCCTCGTCGTCGTCAGCCTCGGCCGCAACGGCGGGGCCGCGGCCAGCCGGTCCACCCGGACGCTGTGCGGTCGTCGCTGCAGGACGCGCCGTCGTGGTTCCAGGACGCGCTGTGGTGGTGGTTCCAGGCCGGGACGCAGGCGCACCGGGGCGCGGTGCGGAGGCGGCCGGTGCCGCCGCGGCGGGACGCGGTGCGGACGGCTGCTCGCCTTCGCCAAAACGCTTCTTGGCCTCGGTCTCGGCCTTCCGCTTGGCTTCGTCCTCGTGACGGTGGCGCTCTTCCTCGGCCTTGCGGCGGGATTCGGCGGCTTCGCGCTCGGCGCGCTCGGCAGCCTCACGGGCGGCGCGGCGCTGGGCCTCTTCCTCGGCCTGGCGGCGTTCCTCGACCTCGCGCAGCTTGGCATCGGCCAGCGCGCTGGCACGGGCCGAACGCTCATCCTCGGTGAGGGTGCGAAGCACCACGCCGGAACCGGCGTTGCGCGGCGGGGGCGGAGCCGGACGCGACGGCGCGGCGGGTGCGGCCGGCGCCGGCTTTGCCGTCACCTCGGGCGCGTGCGGTTCGGGTCCATCGCCAATGCGGCGCTTGCCGCGCTTCTCGACCACGACCTGCTTGCTGCGGCCATGGCTGAAGCTCTGGCGCACGGTGCCCGTTTCGACGCGCGGCTTGAGCGATAGCGTCTTGCTCGGAACGCTCAGCTTCTTGTCGCCAGGGGTCTTGGTATCAACCATTCAGCAGTCCTAATCCTGATTTATCAGTGTTGTGCGTTGCCGCACCATCCAATCGGGTCGTCGTTGTCTCTCAGAAATCCTGGCCGGGTTTTTCGGCAGTCTTGTCGTTGTCCGCCATCCGGTATCGGACCAGGATCTGGCTACGTGACAGGAATGACTTGCTCGCCGGGCCCGCGAGCAGGGCAGCATGTATCACATTTGACCGGGTCAGTGCCAAATCCAATTCTACCGATTTCAGAGCGGTGACGACGGGAATCTGCGCCTTAGCACCGCGATTCCCGGCATTCTGACGCGCCAGCATGTCCAATTTGCGGATTCCGTCCGCGGCCCCGTCGCTGGCATGGATCAGGACCTCGGCCGTTCCTTCCCGAAGGGCGCTCTCGACCTTGCCGAAGCCGGCCACGACCTGGCCCGCCTTGGCGGCGATCCCAAGGGCTTCGATCACGCTCCGGACCAGGAGCGCCTCGATGTCGGTGGGAAGCGTCTGAGGGATGCGCAGCTCGCGCTTGAAGGCCTTGCTAAATTGGTGACGCCGCACCGCTTCCGCAACCGTCTTGCGGGAGGCGGTGAGCCACATCCCGCGTCCGGGCAGCTTGCGCTTGAGATCGGGAACTATTTGTCCGTCAGGCGATGCGACGAAGCGGATCAGCTCGTCGATCGGCCGGACCTCGCGGCTGACCGCGCACATGCGCATGGTCGCGGACCTTTCGGTCCGCGGGCCATGGTCAAGTTCGAGGTCGGAATCTGCAAGCATCCGGGCGACATTCTCCTTTGCCCTTAAGCCGGCTGATCTTCGGTCGCCTCGGCCTCTTCCGCGGGCTTGGCGAGATCGGCCTCGGTGATCCAGCCGGCCTTGACGCGGGCCTGCATGATCATCGCTTCGGCGTCGTCACGGGAGATGTCGATGCCGTCCAGCGCACCGGCGTGCTTGGTCGGCTCGCTGCCTTCCTTGCGCTCGGTCCAGCCGACCAGATCGTCGGTGGCGCAGCCGGCGAGGTCCTCGACGCTCTTGATGTCGTTCTCGCCGAACTTCACCAGCATCTTCGAGGTCACGCCGGGCACGTCCTTGAGCGCGTCCTCGACGCCGAGCTCCTTGCGCCGCGCCTCGAGCTCGGCTTCCTGCTGCTCCAGATATTCGCGGGCGCGGTTCTGCAGCTCCTGCGCGGTCTCCTCGTCGAAGCCCTCGATGCCGGCGAGCTCCTTGACGTCCACCATCGCGAGCTCCTCGACCGAGGTGAAGCCTTCGGACGCCAGCAGCTGGCCGACCACTTCGTCGACGTTGAGCGCTTCCATGAAGACGCGGGTGGAGTTCTCGAAGTCGGCCTGGCGGCGCTCCGATTCCTCCTGCTCGGTCAGGATGTCGATGTCCCAGCCGGTGAGCTGCGAGGCCAGGCGCACGTTCTGGCCGCGGCGGCCGATCGCCAGCGAGAGCTGGTTGTTGGTGTCGGGCACCACGACCTCGATGCGCTCGCGGTCCTCGTCGATGACGACCTTGGAGACCTCCGCCGGCGCCAGCGCGTTGACCACGAAGGTCGCGATGTCCGGCGACCAGGGAATGATGTCGATCTTCTCGCCCTGCAATTCGTTCACCACGGCCTGCACGCGCGAGCCGCGCATGCCGACGCAGGCGCCGACCGGATCGACCGAGGAATCGCGGGAAATCACGCCGATTTTCGCGCGCGAGCCGGGATCGCGGGCCACCGCCTTGATCTCGACGATGCCGTCATAGATCTCCGGCACTTCCTGCGCGAACAGCTTTGCCATGAACTGCGGATGGGTGCGGGAGAGGAAGATCTGCGGGCCTCTCGTCTCGCGGCGGACGTCGAAGATGTAGGCGCGGACGCGGTCGCCGTTGCGGAATACCTCGCGCGGCAGCATCTCGTCGCGGCGGATGATGGCTTCGCCGCGGCCGAGATCGACGATCACGCTGCCATATTCGACGCGCTTGACGACGCCGTTGACGATGTCGCCGATGCGGTCCTTGAATTCCTGGTACTGCCGGTCGCGCTCGGCCTCGCGCACCTTCTGCACGATGACCTGCTTGGCCGATTGCGCGGCGATGCGGCCATATTCCAGCGGCGGCAGGGTGTCGGCGATGGTGTCGCCGACCTGCGCGCCGGGATTGGCGCGCTGCGCGTCCACCAGCGAAATCTGGTTCGAGTGGTTCTCGACCTTGTCGACCACCAGCATGTGGCGCGACAGCCGCAGCTCGCCCTTCTTCGGGTCGATCTCGGCATGAACGTCAGTCTCGCTGCCGTAACGGGCGCGCGCCGCCTTGGCGATGGCGTCCTCCATCGCCGCGATGACGATGCCGCGGTCGATCGACTTTTCGCGTGCGACGGCGTCGGCGATCTGAAGCAATTCAAGTCGGTTGGCGCTGACTGCCATGGCTAGTCTCCTTGGTCAGGCTCGATCTCGCCGCGCCGCGCGCGTTCGGCGGCAAGGCGATGTTTCTTCGTGTTGGTCGGGGCCGGCTTCTTCTTCGGCTTGGTGTTCTTGGTGGTCTTCTCGCTGATCCTGGCGTGCGGTGCCTGCGGCGGCTCCAGACCGAGATTACGCCGCATCTCGCGCGCCTCGGCCTTGCCGCGGCGCATGGATTCGGCGATCAGCTCATCGGTCAGCACCAGCCGGGCATCGCCGATATCCTCCATCGTCAGGAGAACGTCGGCATCGTCGCCAGCCTTGGCATCGTCGCGATGCAGATGCACGCGGTCGCCCTCGACGGCGCCGAGCGTGCCGCGGAAGCGCTTGCGCCCCTCATGCGCGACCGCCATCTCGATCTTAACCAGATGCCCGGAATAGCGCTCGAAATCGGAGCGGCGCACCAGTGGGCGGTCGATTCCCGGCGAGGAGATCTCGAGGCGATAGGCGCGGTCGATGGGATCGGCGACGTCGAGCACGGGCGACAGGGCCCGCGAGATCGCCTCGCAATCCTCGATCTGCATCGAGCCGTCCGGCCGCTCGGCCATGATCTGCACGGTGCAGCCGGCTTCCCCGGAAATGCGGATCCGCACCAGGCGGTAGCCCATGCCCTGCAGCACGGGACTTGCCACCGCGGACACCCGTGCCGCGACGCCGGGCTCGACCACGAGCCGCGGCTCGGCCAGCAATTCGGCATCCGTGGAACCAGGGTTCGGTTCGGTCATGTCCAGGGTCAGAGCGCTCGTTGGTTAAGGCTTGGGTTAAGGCTTGGTTACGATGTCAAAGCCCGCTTCGGAACCTTCCCGACGACGCGTCGGGCGCATCTCCCGCCGAGCCGCGTTCAGGTAATAAAAAAGAGCGGGTCCTTGCGGGCCCACTCTCACTACGCGGATCGTATGAGAAGATGAATTGGCGCTGATATAGCCCTTTCCGCTCCTCCGGACAAGGCCCATTGCAGCGGGAACGGGGCCTTTTTGCGCCCGTCCGCGGGCCCTGCGCAACGCTTCCTTCACCAAGCAGGCCTAGATTCCCCGATTGTGGGGCGGCTTGGACCAAGCGCGCACCCGCGGCGTGCCCCGTTCGAGTTGCGTTTTCATGACCGTTGCCACGTCGCTCATTCCTGGACTGGACGATATCGTCAAGCGCGGCGATCCGCGCCGCCGCGGCGAGATCGCGCGTGCCATCTCCCAATTGTTCTTCCGGGATGCGGACAAGCTCCGCCCCGAGCTGATCGATCTGTTCGACAATCTCCTGATCGATCTCGTGCCCCATGCCGAGCTGGCATCGCGCGTCGATCTGTCCGAGCGCTTCTCGCGCCTGAACAACGCGCCGCCACACCTCGTCAATCAGCTCGCGCGCGAGAACGAGATCATGGTAGCCGGCCCGGTGCTGCGCCGCTCGCCCGTGCTCGAGGAGGCGGCTCTGGTCGAGATCGCGCGCCTGAAGAGCCAGGGCCATCTTCTGGCGATGACGGAGCGTCCCGCTTTGACTCCTGCAGTCACCGACGTGCTGGTCGAGCGCGGCGATCGCGACGTGGTGCGCCGTGCCGCCGCCAATGCCGGTGCGGTGTTCTCGCCGGGCAGCTATTCCGAGATGATCAAGCGCGCGGCGCAGGACGGCGTGCTGACGCTGAAGATCGGCCAGCGCAACGACCTTTCCGGCGAGCACTTGAAGCTGCTGCTGGACGGGACGCTCGACGTCATCCGCCGCCGTCTCTCCACCGTGGTCAATCCCGCGCGCCAGGCCGAGATCCAGCGCGCGATGGCCGCGATCGAGGAGGCCGCGTTGCCGCCGGGCCCGCGCCGCGATTTCTCCGCGGCACAGCGCACCGTGCTGACCTTGAATCGCGAGGGCCATCTCGGCGAGAGCGCGCTGCTCGGTTTCGCCAAGGCGCACAAATACGAGGAATCGGTCGCCGCGCTGTCGGCGATGTCGGGCGTTCGCCTCCAGACCCTCGACCGCCTGATCGCGGGCGACCGCTACGATCCGCTGCTGATCCTGGGCCGCGCGCTGAACCTCGGTTGGCCCACGGTGCGCGCGCTGATCCTGCTCTGGTACGGCTCGAACCGCATGCCGGCCGACGCCGACATCGAGGCCGCACGCATCAACTTCACGCGCCTGATGCCGACGACCGCCGAGCGCGTCGTGAATTTCTGGCGCAACCGGCAGACGACTTGAAGAACAGGTTTCGTCGTCATGGCCGGGCTTGTCCCGGCCATCCACGTTCTTCGTGCCATTGAAAGAAAGTACGTGGATGCCCGGGACAAGCCCGGGCATGACGACTGCAGATGGATCGCGCGAAAAAAATTTACACCCGCCGAAACCGCAGATAAGCCGCCTTGCGTCCCTCGCGCGCGGCCTTTCGGCCGTAGCGCGTCATGGTGTAGCCCGGCCATGGAAGCCGGAAATCGTCGGCGCGTTCGGCAAGCCAGACGAAATCGGGCGAGCGCGCAAGATGCGACAGCGTCCAGGCGCAGTAATCATCGATGTCGCAGACGAAGCGGAATTCACCATTCGGCTTGAGCACGCGCGCCATCGCCGCGATGGTGCGGTCCTGGACGAAGCGCCGCTTCCAGTGTCGCCGCTTCGGCCAGGGATCGGGATGGATCAGGTCGATCCGCGACAGCGACTCCCTGGGAAGCCAGGCCAAGAGCTCGGCGGCATCGCCCGCGAACAGGCGGATGTTGCCGATGTTGGCCGCCTCGATCTGCGCGAGGATCTTGGCCATGCCGTTGACATAGGGCTCGCAGCCGATGAAGCCGGTGGCGGGAAAGTTTTGGGCCTCGGCCGCGAGATGCTCGCCGCCGCCGAAGCCGATCTCGAGCCTGACGTCGTCGGCTGCGGGATCGAAGATGTCGCGCGCGTCCGCCGGCGCCTCACCGTCGATATCGAGGGCAAGATGCGGCAGCAGCTGCTCGATCAAGCCGGCCTGGTGCTGCCTCAGCTTGTGACCCTTGCGGCGCCCGAAGAAGGCGCGCTCGCTGTCGTCGCGGTCGGGGCTTGATTTACGTTCGCTCATCGCAGCGTCTGATACAGCCGATGGAGCAGCCGCGCGCGCGGGGCCAGCGAGGAGACATAGAGCTGCTCATAATGGGTGTGCGCGCCCTTGCCGTCGACACCGAGCCCGTCGAGAGTTGCGGTGAAGGGAGCGGTGAAATTGCCGTCCGAGCCGCCGCCGGTGTGGGTGTCGATCAGCTCGAAGCCGATCTCGCTGGCGAGCGTCCTGGCATGCTCGTACAGCGAGGCGCCTGCATTGCTCTTCTCATAAGGCGGCCGGTTGAGCTCGCCGGTGACCGTGACGGTGACGCCGTCGGTCTTCGATCGCAGTTCGAGGATCTTGCCGACAAACTCGTCCGCGTCCTTGAGGCTCACGACGCGCAGATCGACTTCCGCATAGGCATCCTCGGGCGTGACGTTGGGGCGCGTGCCGCCGCGCACCACGCCGACATTGACAGTCACGCCGCGCGCAAGATCGTTCATCCCCTCCAGTGCCAGGATGACGTTGCCGAGTTCGCGGACGGCGCTGCGGCCGTCTTCGGGCCGCGAGCCGGCATGCGCGGGCACGCCCTTGATGAACACCCGGAAGCGTCCGACGCCCTTGCGCCCGGTGACGATCTTGCCGCCGTCGCGCGCCGGCTCGGTCACCAGCACGTATTTGGCCTTGCGTCCTTCCTGCTCGATCAGCGCGCGCGAGGTCGGGCTGCCGATCTCCTCGTCGGAGGTGAACAGATGCGTGATGCCGAGCGGCGAGCGATCGCCTGTCGCGCAAAGCGCACGGAAGGCGTGGTGGGCGATGTAGGCGCCGCCCTTCATGTCGTAGATGCCCGGACCGAACGCGACGTCGCCTTCGACCTTGAACGGCAGGCGCTCGATGAAGCCGATGGGATGGACGGTATCGAGATGGCTCAGCACCAGGATGCCCGGCTGATCCTGCCCCCAATTCGTGCGCGCCACGAGATGATCGCCGCAGCCGTCCGTGCCGGCGATGCGTTCCAGCGTGACGGGCAGGTCGCGGTATTGCTCCGCGACTTCGGAGACCAGCTTGTTGACCTGTTCAGGTGCTTCCGTCGGCGTCTCGATCTCCACCCAGCGGCGAATGCCATCGAGAATAGTTTGTGAATCGAACCAATTGGAGCCGGTCATGGACGCATCTGTGCCTTTGAATCGCATCATCGAAGCGGACGCGCATCAAAGCGCGGTCGTAAATGACGACATAGGCCAGATTTGATGCAGTCTCAAATCGCCGTGGACATGAGCGTCAGCGCTTGTCGGGACCTTCGCGGGCCGCAATCTGCTCGACGAGATCGACGATCGAGCGGCGCATCTTCGAATCAGTGATTCGCGTGAACGCCTTGGTCAAAGCGAGCCCTTCGGAGGTGGCGAGAAAGTCCGAGACGTAAGAGGGCGAGGCGCCTTCGCTGAAGCCATCCGGACCCGGCACGCCGCTCGGGCCGCCCTCGAACAGGAAGGACACCGGCACCTGCAGAATCTCCGCGATCTGCTGGATGCGGCTCGCGCCGACCCGGTTGGTGCCCTTCTCGTACTTCTGAATCTGCTGGAAAGTCAGGCCCAAAGCTTCGCCGAGCTTCTCCTGGCTCATGCCCAACATGATGCGGCGCATGCGCACGCGACTGCCGACATATTTGTCAACAGGGTTGGGCGCTTTCGACATTTCCTCAGCCCTCCAAACATCACCTTCGGCGCAATGATCAAGCATGCCTCGGGTGCAGCATCGTCAAAATCACACCCTGTTATTGGGAAACATTGCGGAGAAATTTAGCAACGCACCACTGTCTTTTGCAGCCGGTGCAGAATGGGGAGCCCGCGTGCAGTCTGTCAACCGTGGGACTACGGTTGTCAAAGGATTCCGGCCGCTGCGGCGGAGGTGCGATCAGGGCTGGCGTTTGCCTATTCGTCGGCGGACCGCCAACAGCACGGCCACCGCGACGAGCATGATTGCGGGCACATCACCCACCCGTGCATAAACGGTCGGTGGGATCGCCGCCGGCAGGTTTGCGTCCAAAATACTTTCGAGGCCGAGACCGAGGCTCGCGACGGTGCGGCCGACCGGATCGATCACTGCGGAGATGCCGGTATTGGCCGAGCGGACCAGCGGCAATCCGAGCTCGATCGCGCGCATCCGCGACTGTTCCAGATGCTGGTAGGGACCGGTCGAGATGCCGAACCAGCCGTCATTGGTCAGGTTCACGATCCAGCCCGGACGTTCGTTGCGTACAGCCACTTCGTCGGGAAAGATCGCCTCGTAGCAGATCAACGGCAACACGGGCGGCGCGCCGGCAACGGGGAGCGCATGCCGCACGGTGCCTGGAATGAAGCCGCCGCGCACACGCGTCAGTTGCTCGAAACCGAGCTTCTCCATCAACGACTGGTACGGAAGAAATTCTCCGAACGGTACCAGATGCAGCTTGTCGTACACGGCGAGCACGCTGCCGTCGTGATCGATCACGTAGATCGAGTTGTAGGCGCGCGTGATCGGCGTGCCCCGCGGCACATCGGGCGCGCGGACCGATCCCGTGATAAGCACCGTGCCCTTCGGCAACAGATCGGCGATTTGCGCCATCGCGTCGGCTTCGCGGGTCAGGAAGAACGGAAAGGCGGATTCCGGCCAGATCAGGATGGTGGCATCGCGCACGCCGGTCGATTGCGGGCCGGAGGCGCGGTCCGACAGCGCAAGGTACTTCTTCATCACCTCCGGCTTGGCGGCATAGTTGAATTTCTCGTCCTGCTGCAGGTTGGGCTGCATCAGGCGCAGCTTGGCGCCGGATACGATCGTGGTCGGATGCAGCGACAGGCGGATTGCGCCAAAGATGCTCATGACAAGCAGGAGCGCGACGGCCGCGGCCGGCACCCGCCATTGCAGGCGCCGATCCGGCGTGCGGTCGATCAGCGTCGCCGGGCTCGCGAAGATCGCAATCGTCAGGAACGTCATGCCCCACAGGCCGATCAGCGAGGCCGTCTGCGCCAGCGGCAATGGCTCGGACAGCGCATAGCCGAACGTGTTCCAGGGGAAGCCGGTCAGCGCATGGCCGCGCAGCCATTCGCTGATGGTGAGGCTCGCTGCGAGCGCCAGCACGCGCGTGGCGTTCTTGCTCCAGAGCAGGCGCGCCAGCGCAAAGCCCATTGCCGTGAATATCGACAGATAGGCCGGCAGGCCCAGCACCGCGAACGGCGTCAGCCAGGCGAATGTGTCGGCTTCGACGAAGAAGGCGTAGCCGATCCAGTAGAGCCCGGGCACGAAATAGCCGAGCCCGAACCAGTAGCCGGTCAGGGCGGCGGCGGGGACGCCGCCATAGCGGCCGGCCCCGGCGCCGTCGATCAGCCAGACCAGCACCGGGAAGGTGACGAACAGCACCGGAAAGAGATTGAACGGCGCCAGCGCCAGCACCGACAGCGCTCCGGCCGCCATGGCGATGATTGCGCGCTGCCATCCCCAGGTGAGGATGATGGCGAGCGCAATTTGCCGAAGGCGCTGCGATGGGCTCACTGCGAGGCGGCCCCGTCGCGCGGCGGCGATGTCGGCGTGTCGCTGGCCGGCGCTTGTCCGCTCTCCGGCGTGGCTTCACGCCGCCGGCTCTCGCGCTGGGTGCGGGGCGCCGGGCGCTCCTTCCGCGGCGCGATGCGCAGCCGCTTGACGCGGCGCGGATCGGCATCGAGCACCTCGACCTCGTAAGTGCCGGGGCCCGAGATCACCTCACCGCGCACCGGCAGGCGCCCGACGAAGCTGACGAGATAGCCGCCCAGCGTCTCCACCTCCTCGCCGGCCTCGCCGGTGACGAAATCCTCGCCGATCACCGAGCGGACGTCGTCGAGGCTGGCGCGGGCGTCGGCGATGAAGGCGTTGTCGGGCAGGCGCACGATCGAGGGCGGCTCGTCGCTGTCGTGCTCGTCGTCGATCTCGCCGACGATCTGCTCGACGATGTCCTCAATCGAGACCAGCCCGTCGCTGCCGCCATATTCGTCGACCACCAGCGCCAGATGGATGCGCGAGGCCTGCATCTGCGCGAGCAGGTCGATCGCCCGCATCGACGGCGGCACGTAGAGCAGCTTGCGGATGATGTGCGCCTCGTGAAGCGGCAGCGCGAGATCGACCGCGCGCAAATCGAGCCCGGCCGGCAGCGGCTTCTTGCGCTTGGTCTTGGTGGCTTCCGACACGCGGGCGCGCGCGGTCATGAAGGCGAGCAAATCGCGGATGTGGACGATGCCGACCGGATCATCGAGCGTCTCGTTGAAGACGACGAGGCGCGAATGGCCGGCGCTCTCGAAGCGGTCCATCAGTTCCCCGAGCGGGATGTCGCGCTTCACCGCGACGATGTCGGCGCGATGCACCATGACGTCGGCGATCCGGCGCTCGTGTAGGCTGAGGATGTTGCGCAGCATGGTGCGCTCGACCGCGGAGAAGCCGGTGTCGTCGGGCGTCGAGGCGTCGAGCACGACCTGGAGGTCGTCGCGCACCGAGCCCGCCTTCCAGCCGAACAGCGTGCGGATGGCGCGCAGCAGCCAGCTTTCAGCGCTCGGGCGCAGCACCTCCCCCGGCGTCACCACGGCCGGCAGATTGGCCGTGGTGCGGGGATTGTCGTGGGTAGGCTCGGAATCGGGCATCTCAGTGCGTCCCCGGGCGGTCGGCATAGGGATCGGGGATGCCGAGATGGGCGAGGATCTCGGTTTCGAGCGCTTCCATCTCCTCGGCGTCGTCCTCGTTCTCGTGGTCGTAGCCGATCAGGTGCAGGAAGCCGTGCACGGCGAGGTGGCTCAGATGATGGTCGAACGGCTTGTGCTCCTCGTCCGCCTCGCGCCGCATGGTCTCATAGGCGATCGCGATATCTCCGAGCATGCGCGGCGCATCGCCCGGCTTCCAGGCGCCCTCCGGCTGCAGCGCCGGGAACGACAGCACGTTGGTCGGCTTGTCGATGCCGCGCCAGTTGCTGTTGAGCGTGCGGATGCCGGCATCATCGGTCAGCATCACGGCCACTTCGGCGTCGGCAACGTCCTCGTCGACGCTCTCGGCGGCCGCCGCCAATGCGCGCTGGATCACGGCTTCGGAATCGGGCTCGCGGTGCCAGCAATCGGCGACGACGAGGACCTCGGTCATGGGAAGGTTGGAATGGGACATTGTGTTGTCTCGGACGAAGGGCGCCGTGCTCGCGCCCTCTTGGGTCCGGTGCTGCCTCGTCAGGATTGACCGGTGGCCGGCCGCTGCGGCGGCCCTTCATAGGCGGCGACGATCCGCGCCACGAGCTCGTGGCGGATCACGTCCTCCGCCTTGAAATGAACCTGGGCGATGCCCTCGACGCCGCTCAGGAGGCGGGTCGCCTCGGCCAGGCCCGAGGTCTGGCCGTTCGGCAGGTCGATCTGCGAGGGATCGCCCGTCACGATCATGCGGCTGTTCTCGCCGAGACGCGTCAGGAACATCTTCATCTGCATCGAGGTGGTGTTCTGGGCCTCGTCCAGGATGATGGCGGCGTTGGTCAGCGTGCGGCCGCGCATGAAGGCGAGCGGCGCGATCTCGATCTCGCCGGTTTGCAGCGCGCGCTCGACGATGCGTGCATCCATGAGATCATAGAGCGCATCGTAGATCGGCCGCAGATAAGGATCGACCTTCTCGCGGAGATCGCCGGGCAGAAAGCCGAGCCGCTCGCCGGCTTCCACCGCCGGGCGCGACAGGATGATCTTGTCGACCTCCTTGCGCTCGAACAGCTGCGCGGCATGGGCGACGGCGAGCCAGGTCTTGCCTGTGCCGGCCGGGCCGATGCCGAACACCAGCTCGTGCCGCTTCAGCGCGCGGATATACGAATCCTGGGCGGCAGTGCGCGCCCGCACCGGACGCTTGCGCAAATTGATGCTGTCGAAGGTCGATTTGGCAGATTTGGCGTCGAACTCGAACAGCGAGCCCTGCGCGATCACGGCGCGGATCGCACCCTCGACCTCGCCCTGGTCGAGATCGTGCCCCTTCGCGGCCTGCGCGTAGAGCATCTCCAGCACGCGGCGCGCGGCGTCGCAGCCGTCGCGGGTGCCGCCGATGGTGATGTGGTTGCCCTTGGAATCGACCACGACGCCGAGCCGCCGCTCGATCTGCGCCAGGTGCTGGCCGTACGGGCCGACCAGCGCGGAAGCGGCGCGGTTGTCGTCGAAGTCGATGACGACCTGGGTCTCGGGCGGAACTTGCATGTCGCGGTCAAATTTGCGGCTGGGAGCGAACGAAGACGAATCCGATGCGCTTTTGGGCAAGGGTTCAGGCTCCACTGGCTTGCGATAAAGCGGGCTCGCGCGCCTTGCGCGGCGTCACGAGCTCGCCGAGAAAACTGTAGCGCTCGAGGCTGTCGATTCTGACAGGCAGGATCTGTCCGATGATGTCGGGCGGGGCCATCACATGGGCGGGCTGGAGGTAGGCGGTGCGGCCCACGATCTGGCCCTCTTTGCGCGCAGGACGCTCGAACAGCACGTCGACCGTTGAGCCAATCGCGGCCTTGTTGAAGGCCGATTGCTGGCTGTCGATCAGTTCCTGGAGCCGCTCCAATCGCTGGTCCATCTCGGCGGGGGACACCGTCTCCTGCATATCCGCGGCCGGCGTTCCCGGCCGGGCGGAGTATTTGAACGAATAGGCCGCAGCGTAGCCGATTTGCGTGACAAGCGCGAGGGTGGCGAGAAAATCTTGCTCGCTCTCGCCGGGGAAGCCGACGATGAAATCCGATGAAAAAGCAATGTCTTGGCGTGCGGACCGGAAACGGTCGATCACCCGCCGGTAATCATCGGCGGTATGTTTGCGGTTCATGGCCGCCAAAATGCGGTCCGAGCCCGACTGCACCGGCAGGTGCACGAACGGCATCAGGGCACCGAGATCGCGATGGGCCGCGATCAGGCTGTCGTCGACATCGCGGGGGTGGCTGGTCGAATAGCGCAGCCGCGCGATGCCGGGAATCGCCGCCAGATGTTCGAGCAGCCGGCCGAGCGGCCAGGTTTTACCGTCGGGCCCGTCGCCGTGATAGGCGTTGACGTTCTGCCCGATCAGCGTGAGCTCGCGCACGCCGTTGTCAGCGAGCCGCTTCACGTCCTCGACGATCTTCGCCACGGGGCGCGACACCTCCGCCCCTCGCGTATACGGCACGACGCAGAAGGTGCAGAACTTGTCGCAGCCTTCCTGCACCGTGACGAAGGCGGAAATGCCGCGCGCGCGGATCGCGTCCGGCTTCGGCTGGGCCAGGAAGGCGAACTTGTCGGCGGCGGGAAACTCGGTCTCGATCGCGCGGCCTTGGTCGTCGGCGCGCTTCAACAGCTCCGGCAGATGATGATAGCTCTGCGGTCCCACCACGACGTCGACGACAGGCGCGCGGCGCACGATCTCCTCGCCCTCGGCCTGCGCCACGCAGCCGGCCACCGCGATCTTCATCGCGCGGCCGGCACGCGCGGCCTCGTCCTTGGCGACGCGCAGGCGGCCGAGCTCGGAATAGACCTTCTCCGAGGCCTTCTCGCGGATATGGCAGGTGTTGAGGATGACGAGGTCGGCATCCTCCGCGCTCGCCGTCTCCACGAATCCTTCCGGGGCCAGCGTGTCCACCATGCGCTGGGCATCGTAGACGTTCATCTGGCAGCCATATGATTTGATGTGCAGCTTGCGCGGCGGCGTCATGGAACCCGAAATGGAGGTGGAGGACGGCCCTCAGATATAGGCTGGAGGGCCGAAAATCCAGCGAATGCGGCCATTTCCGCCCGTCATTCCGGGGCGCGACGCAGTCGCGAACCCAAAATCCAGAGGTTTTACTGCGAGATTTCCGGGTTCACGCGCGTCGCGCGCGCCCCGGAACGACCGTCCGGGGCGAAAATCAGCCCCCCAGAGCGTCCGCCTCGACCCGCCGGACCAGCTCCGGCAATTGCCGCATATCGTCGAATGTCAGGTTGGCGCCTGCGGCGCGCAACCGTTCGGCGTGACCCGGCGGGCAGTGGCCGCCGCCGTGAAAACCGAGCACCGTCATCCCGGCGGCCTGCGCGCCTGTGACCCCGGGGACGCTGTCCTCGATCACAAGACACCGCTCGGGTGTGACCTTCATCTGCGCGGCGGCGAACAGGAACAGATCGGGCGCGGGCTTGCCGCGCGCAACCTGGCTCGCGGAAAAGATGTTCGGGGCGAGCAGGTCGTAGAGCCCGGCGCAGGTCAAGCCGTGGTGGATCTTGTCCGGCGTGCCGCTCGATGCAACGCATTTGGGCAGGTCGATCGCGGCGATCGCTGCCGCGACATGGATGATCGGCTGCAGATCGCTGGCGTAGAACTGCAGCGTGGCCGCATTGATCTGCTGCTCGAGATCGTCGGGAAGACTGCGGCCGATTTCCTGTTCGACCATCCGCCGTGCGTCTTTCTCGGACACGCCGAGGAATCGGACCAGCACCTGCTCCGACGTGATCGGATAGCCGTGCCGCGTCAGCACGTCCGCATGCGCGCGACAGGAGATCACCTCGCTGTCCACGAGCACGCCGTCGCAATCGAAGATGATGAGGTCGATGGGCACTAAATCAATTCGTCGGCTTGTCGTCGTCGAGCGGGACGCAGTAGAGCTCGAGCCGGTGGTCGACCAGGCGATAGCCGAGCTTGCGAGCGATCTCCGCCTGCAGCTTTTCGATCTCCTCGGAGGTGAACTCGATCACCTTGCCGTCGCGCAGGTTGATCAGGTGGTCGTGATGGCTGTCGCGCATCTGCTCGTAGCGCGCGCGGCCCTCGCGGAAATCGTGGCGTTCGATGATGCCGGCGTCCTCGAACAGTTTCACGGTGCGATAGACCGTCGAGATCGAGATCTTGTCGTCGACCGCAACGCAGCGCCGGTACAGTTCCTCGACATCGGGATGATCGATCGCTTCGGCCAGCACGCGGGCGATGACGCGGCGCTGCTCGGTCATGCGCATGCCCGTTGCGGCGCAGCGCGCCTCGATCTCGGATGTCTTGGACGCAGAAGAATGTTTCAGTGTGGTCATAGCGTTGTCTGCCTGGGCGGGCGCTTTCTGCCACCGATGTTACGACAAGTCACGCCGCATCAGAAGGGCGTTCAATTGTTCCCCGTTGGGCTGCTTATAGTAGCGATCGCGGCGTCCGACCACCACGAATCCGGCTCGATCGTAAAGCCGCCGCGCCGGCTGGTTGTTCTCCTCCACTTCCAGAAATATGGTGCGTACGCCGCGCCCGGCGAGGTGGCCGAGATGGGTCATCAGCAGCGTGCGGGAGAGGCCGCGGCCGCGATAAGCCCCGTCCACCGCGATCGAGAGAATCTCCGCTTCGTCCGCGCCGATCCGCGACACCGCAAAGCCGATCGTCTTGCGGCCGAGCCGCAAGCGATGCACCAGCGTGTTGCGCTCGCTCATCATGCTCTCGAACTCGCCTTCGCCCCAGCCGTGCGCGAAGGAGGCGCCGTGCAGCTGCGCGAGGCGCGCGGCATCGCGCATGGTCGCGGGCTCGACGGCGGCGGTGCCGCCGCGCCACCACTCCGACAGCCATCCCATCATGAGGTCGCGGCTTGTGCTGCGAGCAGCGTCCGTGCTGCCGGCTTGGCGTCGGGCGCTTTCAGATAGAACGGCCGCGCCGGATTGGTGTCGGGATTGGCCGCCGCACCGAGCCAGGCGACCCAGCTGATGTCGGGCGCGGGCTGCGCGTCGACCGCGACGGGTTGCGGTCCGTCCTTCGGCCAGCGACCTGCGAGGATCCCGGCGGCATTGCCGACCAGATGCGGCGCGCCGAATTGCGAGGCCGCGATCGCCGCGTCGATAGAGGCGACACAGGGGCGCACCAGCTGGCTGCCGTCGCCGGCGACGATCTGGAAATAGACGTGATCGTGCCGCGCATCGATCGCAGAGATCACCGGCACCGTTCCGCTCTTGGCGACGACCCCAGCGGCATAGGCCGACAGCGTCGTCAGCCCGATCGCCGGCCGTTTCGCCGCCAGCGCAAGGCCCCGCGCCGCCGAGATGCCGACGCGCAGGCCGGTGAAGCTGCCGGGCCCGACGGTGACGGCGATGCGGTCGAGCGAGGTGAAGGCGAGGCCGGCCGATTGCATCACGCGCGCGATCATCGGCATCAGCGCCTCGGCATGGCCGCGCTTCATCAGCTGCGATTCCCGTGCGAGGAGCTCGCCGGCGTCGGTGTCGAGAACGGCGGCCGCGCAGGCTTCGAGCGCAGTATCGATGGCAAGGATCAGCATGATGGAGCAAATGGCGAGTGGCGAATGGAGAACACTCTAGCGAACCAGGCGCCTGTCCGCCATTCGTCAGGCAGGATTTGCAAGCTCCCGATATGCCCTCTTGCGAGCCGGCAAAGGCGCGCCTTGCGGACAAGCCGCCTTGCCCGCCGGTGAGCAGGATTATCCCTCGCGTGCGTTCCTGAATTCCTTGGTCGCCTTGTCCAGCACGAACAGCGATCCCTCCGCCACGCCGAAATAGGCGCCGTGGGTCTGCATCCGGCCGCTCTCCACGGCCTTGCGGACGAACGGGAAGGTCATCAGGTTTTCCAGGCTGCGGAACACGGCGGCCTTCTCGATGCGCTCGACGAACTGCGCCATGGTCTCGTGCTCGCGCTGCTCCACAACCTCGCCCGGCTTGATGAACATCTGCATCCAGCGGCCGATGAAGTCGCCGGGCGTGAGCGGCTCGATCTTGTCGATGAAGGCACGGATGCCGCCGCATTGGGCGTGGCCGAGCACCACGATGTGCTTCACCTTCAGCACTGTCACCGCAAACTCGAGCGCTGCCGAGACGCCGTGAGCGCCTTCGTCAGGCTGATAAGTCGGCACCAGATTGGCGATGTTGCGGACGACGAAGAGCTCGCCCGGCCCCGCATCGAAGATCACCTCGGGGGAGACCCGGGAGTCGCAGCAGCCGATCACCATGGTCTCAGGCGACTGCCCTTTGACCGAGAGCTCGCGGTAGCGGTTCTGCTCGGTCGGCAGCCGCTGGGTGGCGAAGGCCTTGTAGCCTTCCAGCAAGTGCGTCGGGAATGTCGTCATGGCCCATGCCTAATCACATACCGCCAAGGCCGACAAGCCTTTCGAATGGGCAGGCCAAATGCTATCGCCTGGGGGACGATAGACCAGGAAGGAACGCCAGCATGACCCGCCCGCGCCGCAGCCATCTGTTCATGCCCGGCTCCAACCCGCGCGCGCTGGAAAAGGCGCGCAATCTCGCCGCCGACGGACTGATCCTCGACCTCGAGGATTCTGTCGCCCCGGAGCCCAAGGCGGTGGCGCGCGACGGCATTGCGGCGGCGATCGCCGCCAAGGGATTTGGCAGGCGCGAGGTCCTGATCCGGACCAACGGCCTCGACACGCCCTGGTGGGCAGATGACGCCGCCATGGCCGCCAAGGCCTCGCCGGACGGCATCCTGGTTCCAAAAGTCTCGAGCGTCGAGGATCTCGACGCCATCGGCCGCAAGCTGGCCGAGCTCGGCGCCGCGCCGACCGTCAAGGTCTGGGCCATGATCGAGACCGCGCGCGCCGTGCTGCATGCCGAGGAACTGGCCGCCGCCGGCCGCGATCCCTCGCGCCGTCTCTCGGGCTTCGTGTTCGGCCCGAACGACATCTCGCGCGAGACGCGGATCAGGATGCTGCCGGGCCGCGCCGCGATGATCCCGATGATCACCCATTGCATCCTGGCGAGCCGCGCGCACGGCCTCGAAATCCTCGACGGTCCCTACAGCGACATCGCCAATTCCGACGGTTTCGCCACCGAATGCGCGCAAGGCCGCGATCTCGGCTTCGACGGCAAGACCCTGATCCACCCCTCCCAGATCGACGCCTGCAACGCCATCTTCACCCCGCCTGAGGAGGAAGTCGCCCGCGCGCGAAAAATCATCGCGGCGTTCGAACTGCCGGAGAACGCCTCGCGCGGCGCGATCCGCCTGGATGGTGCGATGGTGGAACGCCTGCACGCCGACATGGCCCGGCGCACGATCGCGATTGCGGACGCGATCGCGGCGATGGGGAAGGGCTGAGGGGGCGCTCCCGGATCATCGCCTGGGCCGATTTCCCTTCGGTATCGACATTCCGCAGACGACGGTGCTCCTGTGCCGGCATTTTTGTAATTTAGATCACACAACGCGGCGGGGTTGCTCCGATAGATTTGCGTCGTTTGAATATTGCTTCCCGTTCCGGATATGGCGCGTGGGTTTTCGTATGCTTCGCAAATTGCTCTATTGTTTTGCACTTCTTGTTCTCGCCGGGCCCGCAGCCGCGATCGACCGCGTCAAAGGCGACGCCAATCCAGCCATTGCAACCGCCTCCGAGGCGATACGACGCGATCCCAAGGACGCGAATGCGTACTACAACCGCGGCAATGCTTATGCCGCCCATGGCGATACGGAGCGCGCCATAGCCGACTACACCGCGGCGATACGGCTCGATCCGGCACATGCGAACGCGTACTACAATCGAGGCAACGGTTACAGCAACAAGGGCGACACGGAGCGCGCCATCGCGGACTACACCGCCACGATCCGGCTCGATCCGGCCTATGCGAACGCCTATTACAACCGGGGCAATGCCTACAGCAACAAGGGCAACACCGATCGGGCCATTGCCGATTACACCGAGGCCGTGCGCCTGCAGCCCACGAATGCGAACGCCTATTTCAATCGCGGCAACGCCTACGGCAACAAAGGCGACACGGACCGCGCCATCGCTGATTACACCGAAGCGATACGCGTGGACCCCGCTTACGCGAACGCCTATGTCAATCGCGGTTTGGCCTACGAGAAGCGCGGCGATGTCGCCAAGGCGAGGGCCGATTTCAACGCCACGCTCGGACTGGCCCAGAGCGCCTCACGATGGGCACAGGACAAGGCGCGCGAACGGCTTGCTGCCTTGCCTGCGCCGCGGCCAGCAACGGTCTTGGTCGACAAGTCAAGCGTGGCTCCGGCCGTCGTGGCGTCAGGGACTGCGAACGGTGATCGCCGCATCGCGCTTGTCATCGGCAACTCTGCCTATGAAAACGCCGCCGCCCTGCCGAACCCCGTCCGCGATGCGAGCCTCGTCGCCGACGTGTTGAGACTCACCGGGTTCGAGGCCGTGACTCTGCTGACCAACCTCCGCAAGGATGCTCTGGTCAATGCCTTGCGCGAGTTCGCGGCACGTGCGGAGACGGCAGATTGGGCCGTCGTGTATTATGCCGGACACGGCATGGAGGTCGGCGGAGTCAATTATCTCATTCCGACGGACGCGAAGATCGCGGCGGATCGCGAAATCGGATTTGAGGCCGTGCCGGTCGATCAGGTGCTCAATGCGGCGGAGCGCGCCAAAAAGTTGCGCCTCGTCATTCTCGATGCCTGCCGCGACAACCCGTTCGCGGCCCAGATGAAGCGCACGATGACGGTCGCATCGCGTTCGGTGTCGCGAGGCCTGGCCCCGGTGGAACCGGAGGCGGGCACGCTGGTGGTCTACGCGGCCAAGGACGGCGAGACCGCGCTCGACGGGGACGGGATCAATAGTCCGTTCGCGACCGCGTTCGTCAAGAATCTCCCGACGCCAGGCCTCGAAGTCCGCAGGCTGTTCGACTTCGTCCGCGACGACGTCATGGAGGCCACCGGCCGCAGGCAGAAGCCGTTCAGCTACGGCTCGATCTCCGGCCGGCAGGATTTCTACTTCGTCGCGGCCAAGTGAGGTTGTCCGAGTTGCAATTCACCGCGGCGCGTGTTCGGCACGCTCGACTCCGTCGCCTCGCGACGGAGTGCGCCAATGCCGCCGCACTCAGATCGTCTGGCCGCCGGACACCTCGATGCGCTGGGCCGTAACCCAGCGATTCTCCGGACCGAGCAGGCTCGCGACCATCGGCCCGATGTCGTCGGGCACACCGACGCGGCCAAGCGCGGTCATTTGCGCGAACTGCCTGTTCAAATCCGGCATGTCGCGGACGGCGCCGCCGAGAAAGTCGGTCTCGATCGCGCCCGGCGCGACGACATTGGCGGTGATGCCGCGTTCGCCGAATTCTTTTGCCATGTAGACGGTCAGAACCTCGATGGCGCCCTTGGCTGCGGCATAGGCCGAGAAGCCGGGGAAAGACACGCGTGTCAGCCCGCTCGAGAAGTTGACGATCCGGCCATTGTCGCCGAGCAGCGGCAGCAAGGCCTGCGTCAAAAAGAACGGCCCTTTGACATGGGTGTCGAAGAGTGCGTCGAACTGCTGCTCCGTCGTCTCGGCTATGGCGGCCATTTCGCCCTGGCCGGCATTGTTGACGAGATGATCGAACTTGTCGGCGTGCCAATGCTCCGCCAGCGCCGACCGGACTTTTGCGGCGAACGCCGGAAAGGTCGATACGGAGGTGACGTCGAGCTGGAGCGCGACCGCTTTTCGGCCGAGCGCCTCGATCTCGGTGACGACCTCGCGGGCGGCGGCGGCGCCGCTGCGATAGGTCACGATGACGTCGCCGCCGTGACGCGCGATGGCGATTGCGGTATTGCGGCCAAGGCCCCGGCTGGCGCCGGTGACGAGCGAAATGGTGGGCATTTGAGGCTTCCTCGTGAAGTTTCGGTGGGGCCTTTCTGCCTGTGATCGAGCATCCGGTGTTGCCGGATGCTCCGATCGTCTTGCCCAATCCTCCAGGAATGCGGCCGGCGGCAGCCTTGCCTGAAACTCCCGTCTTCTTGCCCGATCGCCTCTCGGCAATTGCCCGCATGCATGGCGCGGCCTAGATTGGACCCGTGACCGAAACGCTGCTCCAGATCGCCAGCCGTTACGCCGCAGCTCACGCCGACGGCAAAGGCCTTGCGTCCACGCCTTTCGCCGGCATCTCGATCATTCGTGAGACCGCGCCGAGCGCGCTCCAATTTGCGATCTCCAAGCCGCTGGTCGCTTTGGTGCTGCAAGGTGCCAAGCGTGTTGCGGTCGGCGCCACGTCGTTCGACCTGGGTGCGGGCGATTCGCTGGTGATCTCGAGCGACGTGCCGACGGTCAGCCAGATCACGCGCGCCACAGCCGCGGTGCCCTATTTGTCGCTCGTCGTAGAGCTCGATCCCATCGTCATCGAGGGGCTGGTCGTCGAGATGGGGGCCGCGCCTTATGTTCCGTCGCAGCCGCTTCGGGTCGAGCCAGCGGAGCGGGATGTGAGCGATGCGGCGCTGCGGTTGTTGCGCCTGATCGATCGGCCCTCGTCCGCCTCAATTCTCCAGAGCCAAGTGCTGCGGGAGCTGCATTATTGGCTATTGGCCGGTCGGCACGGTGGTGCCATCAGGGCGCTCGGTATGGCCGACAGCCATGCGCAGCGGATCGGCCGTGCGGTTGCGATCATTCGCGCCGACTATGCCAAGCCTTTGCGTGTCGACCGGCTCGCCAAGGCCGCGGGGATGAGCCACTCGGCCTTTCACCTTCACTTTCGCAGCATCACGTCGCTGACCCCGCTTCAGTTCCAGAAGCAGCTGCGTCTGATCGAGGCGCGCCGCACCATGCTGGCCGATGGCGCGAGCATCGCGACCGCCTCTCATCGGGTCGGCTACGAAAGCGTTACGCAGTTCACGCGGGAATATTGCCGATTGTTCGGCATGCCGCCTGGGCGCGACATGCGCGAGGCGAAGCGGCGCGTCGAATCGGCGGCTTAAAGAGTCCTCGAATGGCGACCATCGACCGGATCTACATCCTCGACGGAGGCATTGCTGAGGTCGAAGACGGTTCGATCTACTCTCCCGGTATCAATGTCGGCATTCCCATGACGTTGAGCTGCAATGCCTATCTCATCCGTCACCGCGGTGAGTGGCTGATCTGGGATACGGGAATAGCGGATGAGCTGGCGAAGTATCCAGAAGGACGGATCATCGCCCACGGCATACGCGGCATCGTGCGCCGCCCTCTCGCGGATCAATTGGATGAAATCGGGGTGCGGCCCCGCGATATCGGCACGATCCTCCTCTCGCACGCGCATTTCGATCATATCGGAAATGTCGACCTGTTCGAAAACGCAAGATGGATCGCTCAACGGGCCGAGTTCGAAGCCATGTTCGGGCCTGACCCTGACGAGTTCGGCTACTCACTTCAGCACTACAGGATGTTGAAGGAGCGGCCTTACGAGATCGTCGATGGCGACCACGACATATTCGGCGACGGCGCAGTGCGCATGATCTTCACGCCCGGCCATACTCCCGGGCATTGCTCGCTGCTGGTGAAGCTGCCGCGGCGCGGCGCCGTGCTGCTGAGCGGTGACGTCGCGCACAACAGGGAGAACCTCCGGCACATGCGCGTGCCGTCGTTCAATGCCGACCCGCAGGCGACGGTTGCGTCGATGGCCAAGGTGGTCGAGCTGCTACGCGCCGAGAACGCCGAAATCTGGATCAATCACGATACGGCGCAAAGCCAAGGAATGGCTTACGCGCCGAAATGGATCGAGTAGCGCAATGCCTCACCGCGGCGCGTGTTCGGCACGCTCGAGCGTCTCCAGGGTCGAGGCGTTGGCGCAATAGCCGTGGTAATTCTCCGCGGCGGTGCCCTCAGCGAGATCGCGGTCGCACTGTCCCTTGTGATTGCAGAGCGAGCAGACCCGCTCGAGGTCGCGGAGCAGCAGCGGCTGCGCGCGGCCGAGCGCCTCAGTGCTGATGCCGAGCTGTTCGAGCATCTTCGGCAGCTCGTCGGCGGCGTGCCGGCCATGACGGACCAGCTCCTCCAGATCGTCCGGCGCGATCCTGAGATCATTGGCGATCCGGTCGAAATCGGCGCGGTCGAGCTGCCGCATTTCGTTGATCTCGCGGCGGTGCTTCACCCAGTTCGCGAAGGACTCGATGAGATCCTGGACGATGGGGTAGGGCCTGGTTACGGTGCTCATGGAAAGCTCCATTCGGACGGTCGGAATTGGAGCGAGATAAGCACAATGATGCAGAAGCGCGTTGCGCTGGATCAAACAGGGAATGCGGTAAGGACATGGCTCTCGTGTCCCGGACGCGCTGCAGCGTGTCTGGGCATGACGACCTCTTACGCTGCTGTGTGATCGTTCAAGGTAAAGGAGAGCTACCTAAACCGCTCCGCCGCCCAGGCATACAGGCTGCCGGGAATCGGCTTCTCGCCGCCGCGTCCCTTCGGCGAGATGTGCAGGCCGATGATGGAGGGGTCGGTGACCAGGCCAAGATAGCTCGAGGGATCGAAGAACAGCTTTGGCTCGGCATGCACGGCGTAGAACGATTGCTTCGGCAATGCGTTCTGCAGCTCGCCAGCACGGCGCGCGAGCGCGGTGAGCGCCGCGGGCCCGTAGATCGCGACGCGAATATCGGCGAGCCGGTTCGAGCCGCCGCGCAGGCGGCGCATCATGAAGGTGATGCGATGGCGCACGGACAGCCAGTTCGGCGTCAGCTCCTCCTGCTCCATCAGCTCTTCGAAGGCGGCAACGATGCGGTGCGCGGGCGGCAGATAGAGCACGGAATTGCCGAGCTGGCGCGGCCGCTCCCAGGCGAAGTACGGTTTGGCTGGATCGATCTCGACCGGCCTCAACAGCAGCACGTCGGCGTCTAACCAGAGGCCGAGGCCCTTCGCCATCAGCTTCATGCGGAAGAAGTCGCTGAACTGCAGAATGGTCCAGTCGCGCCAGCTGCCGTCCGGCTGCGGCGGCCGCAGGCGTTCGGAGAACGCATGCGGCAGGATCGCCTCGGCCTCGGCATTCGCGACGCCGGCCGGCAATCCGGGAATAGTGTCGAAGCTGTAGACCGTAACCTTGTGCCCGGCAGCCAATTGCGAGCGCAGACAGGTCTGGCGCAGCGCATCCATCGGGCCATGCCAGAAGGTGACGATCTCGGGCAGCATGCGGGAAGTCATAAGGGATAATCAGGACAAAGAAAAAGCCCCGGCGCCGACAGCACCGGGGCTCAAACGAAGATCTTAGATCAGGCCCAGGCGCGTTCGCGCTTGAGCTTGTCCTCATAGGAGTCGATCGAGGCCTTCTTCTCCATGGTGAGGCCGATGTCGTCGAGGCCGTTGATCAGGCAGTGCTTGCGGAACGGGTCGATCTCGAACTTGACCTTGCCGCCGTCGGGGCCGCGGATCTCCTGGTTCGGCAGGTCGATCGTCAGCGTCGCGTTAGCGCCGCGCTCGGCGTCGTCGAACAGCTTGTCGAGGTCCTCTTGGCTGACGCGGATCGGCAGAATGCCGTTCTTGAAGCAATTGTTGTAGAAGATGTCGCCGAACGAGGTCGAGATCACGCAGCGGATGCCGAAGTCGAGCAGCGCCCAGGGCGCGTGCTCGCGGCTCGAGCCGCAGCCGAAATTGTCGCCGGCGACCAGCACCTTCGCATTGCGATAGGCGGGCTGGTTGAGCACGAAATCCGGATTCTCGCTGCCGTCGTCCTTGTAGCGCTGCTCGGAGAAGAGCCCCTTGCCAAGGCCGGTGCGCTTGATGGTCTTGAGGTACTGCTTCGGAATGATCATGTCGGTGTCGACATTGATGATCTTCAGCGGCGCCGCGACGCCTTCCAGCGTGGTGAACTTGTCCATGGTTGCGCTTTCCCGCACGTGGTTCAGGGAACCGGCTATTTATCGCGATCGGGCCGGAAATCCTAGGCCGAATTCGGCAGGGCTCGTCTGCCGTAGCGGGTTTGAAGCCGAACTGGCGCGGCATCGGGATTCCACCTCTCGCCGGTGGGGAGAGGTGGACCGAGAGCGTCCTACTCCGCCTTAGCCTCGATCGCGGCCATATCGTCGTCCGACAGACCAAAATGGTGGCCGATCTCGTGGATCAGGACATGGCGGACGATGTGGCCGAGGCTTTCGTCGTGCTCGGCCCAATAATCCAGGATCGGGCGGCGGTAGAGCCAGACCATGTTGGGCAGCCGTGCCACGTCGCCAAAGCTCTGCTGGGGCAGGCCGACGCCCTGGAACAGGCCGAGCAGGTCGAACTCGCTCTCGCATTCCATCTCGTCCAGGACCTCCTCGGTCGGGAAGTCGTCGACGCGGACGATCACGCCCGCGCAAAGCTTGCGAAATTCCGCCGGCAGGCGCTCGAACACGTCGTGAGCCATCGCTTCCATTTCGGCGAGCGAAGGGGCTTTCAATTCCGTCCACATGAGCACCTCTTAGCGCGGGTTTCCCGCTGATGCATCTGGCTTTATAAGCGCGGCGAGGTTGACGGGCGCCGCCAAAACGGGGAGCGTGGGGCGATCGATGGGACGGTTCAGGGTGGGCGGAAAAATGCGAACGAAAACAGCGCTGACTCTACTGTGCATGGGGTTGTTTTCGCAGTTTTGCGTCGGCGCCGAGGCGCAGGCCGCCAGTTCCGAAATCCGGATGGCTCAATTGGTCTCGCCGGACGATGTCCCCCCGCCGCGCAAGCGGCCGCGCCTGCGCATCACGCCCTATTACAGCCCGGACGGCGTCTATCCCCGCTACAATCCCGGCCCCGACGCGGTCCGGGTCTGCAATGCCACCTATGTGCAGGAATTCCGGCCGAGCGGCACGGTGATCGTGCCGCGCGTGAGCTGCTACTGGCGCCGGGGCTGACTTCGCGGCGACCTCGTGAGGGTGTGATGGCGAGATGGATCGCATGGGCCTTTGCCGCCGCGCTGGCCACTGGGCTGCCTCGCGCGTCCGCCGCGCCAAGGGCGACGGTCCCGGAGGCGTCTGCGGGGATCGCGGTTTTCGATGTACGACGACACGCGCGGACCTATGACATGGCGCGGCCTGCCGTACGCCGCGATCCGCGCTACTACGCGCGCCCTGTCTACTATCGTCCCTATCCCTACGGCGTGCCGGCACCGTTTGTGTTCACCTACGGCCCCTTCTGGTAAGGCGCCGCTTTGGACCATTGGCTTTGCGATCGCGCGAGGCACGGCGTCGCATCGCGGCGCCGCGCCTTGTTCATTCATGGCGCGTTCACATCGCTGTCCGCAACTTGATCCCGGGAGCGACCGCAATTGAACGGCAATGGCGCGGCCGAGACGTCGCAGCTCTGCCGTCCGGATTCAGGGAGGATTCCATGCTGAGGATGTTGGGCGGCCGGGTCGGCTCGGTGCGCGTGCTCGGGCTTGCGGCCGCCGCGACGCTGTTGCTGTCGGCCGGCAGCGCGCGTCGCGCTGAAGCGCTCACTTTGTTCAATCCGGCGACGTCGCCGATGACGAAGGCCGCGACCGACGATCTCGTCACGCAGGTTCGCCGTGGCGGGCACGGCGGACATGGCGGCGGGCATTTTCACGGCGGCGGTTTTCGCGGCGGCGGCGGGCATATCGGCCGCGGTTTCCACGGCGGTGGCTTCCGCGCCGCGCCGGCCTTTCACCACAGACATGTCGGCATCCATCGCCATGGCGGCTTTCGCCACGGCGGATATGGCGGGGTCCACCGGCACTGGGGCCATCACCGCCCCCATTTCCGGCATCGTCACTTCTACCGGCCCTATTATGTCGGCGGCTACTATCCTTCCTACTCTTATCCGCGCCGCTGCCGGATCATCTGGACCTATTACGGCCCGCGCCGCGTCTGCCACTGGCCGCGGTGGCACTATCCGTACCGGTACTATTGGTGATGTGAACTATTCGAACAGCGTCATGGCCGGGCTTGTCCCGGCCATCCACGTTCTTGGGGCTTGTGCAGAGAGTTCGTGGATGCCCGGGACGAGCCCGGGCATGACGGAGAGACTGGTTAGAGCCAATCCTTCAGCTTCCACGACGAAGCCTTCCACCGCATCAGGTTCTCCAGCTTCCATTGCTTGAACATCGCCGGTGGCCAGCGGCTGAGCTTGGAGATCTCCTCGACCTCCGGCTTGGCGACGATGCGCAATGGCGGCGCGCGTCGCCGGTGCTGGCGCGTGGCCTCGCTGATGAGATCGACATATTCCGGCTTGTTGGCCATGACGTGTCCTCGCGAAACCGTCGCGAGGACATCGTCGGCGCCGCCGATTAACGACGCTTTGCCGCGATCGCTACAATTGCAGGAACCAGCTTAGCGCCAGTCCCTGACGTCGACGAAGTGGCCTGCGATCGCCGCCGCTGCCGCCATCGCCGGCGACACCAGATGGGTGCGGCCCTTAAAACCCTGGCGGCCTTCGAAATTGCGGTTCGAGGTCGAGGCGCAGCGCTCTTCCGGCTTCAGCTTGTCCGGGTTCATGGCAAGGCACATCGAGCAGCCCGGCTCGCGCCATTCAAAGCCGGCCTTGATGAAGATCTTGTCGAGACCCTCGGCTTCGGCTTGCTCCTTCACGATGCCGGAGCCCGGCACGACCATGGCATTGACGTTCGCCGACACGGTCTTGCCTTCGGCGATCTTCGCCGCGGCCCGCAGGTCCTCGATGCGGCCGTTGGTGCAGGAGCCGATGAAGACGCGGTCAAGCTTGATGTCGGTGATCTTCGTTCCCGCCGTCAGGCCCATATATTTCAGCGCGCGATGCTTGGAGATGCGCTTGGCCTCGTCCGCGATCTTGTCGGGATCGGGCACGATACCGGTGACAGAAATCACGTCTTCAGGCGAGGTGCCCCAGGTCACGATCGGCGGCAGCTTTGCAGCATCGAGGCGCAGCTCGTGGTCGAAATGCGCGCCGTCATCGGAGCGCAACTTCTCCCAGTAGCGCATCGCCGCATCCCAGTCCGCGCCCTTCGGAGCCTTCGGACGATCACGCAGGAAGTCGAACGCCTTTTGGTCAGGCGCGACCAGGCCAGCGCGCGCGCCGCCTTCGATCGACATGTTGCAGACCGTCATGCGGCCTTCCATCGAGAGCGCGCGGATCGCTTCGCCGGCATATTCCAGCACGTAGCCGGTGCCGCCGGCGGTGCCGATCTCGCCGATGATGGCCAGGATGATATCCTTGCCCGTCACGCCATCCGGCAATTTGCCGTCGACGGTGACGCGCATGTTCTTGGCCTTCTTCTGGATCAGCGTCTGCGTCGCCAGCACGTGCTCGACCTCGCTGGTGCCGATGCCGTGCGCGAGCGCGCCGAACGCGCCATGCGTCGAGGTGTGGCTGTCACCGCAGACGATGGTGGTGCCGGGCAGCGTAAAGCCCTGCTCGGGGCCGATGACGTGGACGATGCCCTGGCGCTTGTCGAACTCGTTGTAATATTCGATGCCGAATTCCTTGGCGTTCTCGGCCAGCGCCTTGATCTGCTCGATGCTTTCAGGGTCGGGATTCGGCTTGGTGCGGTCGGTGGTCGGCACGTTGTGATCGACGACGGCGAGCGTCTTCTCGGGCGCGTGGACCTTGCGCCCCGTGGCGCGCAGGCCTTCGAACGCCTGCGGCGAGGTCACTTCGTGCACCAGATGGCGGTCGATATAGAGCAGGCAGGTGCCGTCCTCGGCTTCGTGCACCAGATGGTCGTTCCAGATCTTGTCGTACAGGGTGGTCGGCTTGGACATGAGCTCGAGCTCCGAAGAATGTGTGTCAGCGATGAGCGCGGCAGAGCGCGCGGGCAACAAAATCGTCAGCGCAGCCTTCAGGCTGCGCGGCTAAGCTCTGACGTTGCCGAGGTCGCGAAGCGTCCGAAGAACCGGCCAGGCAGCCGCGAGCGATCGTCGATGACGATGCGCTGGATGCGGGCGAAGCTGGTCAGATCTGGAAACATTCTAGGAATATATAGCAGGCCGAATTGGAAGCGCGAGTGCTTTGACGCGCACGGCTGACGCAACAAAAAAGCGCGGAGCCGAGCCCCGCGCTTTCGAAAGACTTGCCTGGTGGCGAAAGCTTACTCGCCGACGGCAGCAGCGCGGTCCTGCTTCTCGACGATGCGGGCCGACTTGCCGCGCAGGTTGCGGAGATAATAGAGCTTGGCGCGACGCACCTTGCCGCGGCGCACCACCTTGATCGAGTCGATCATCGGGGAGAGCAGCGGGAACACGCGCTCGACGCCCTCGCCATAGGAGATCTTGCGCACGGTGAAGCTCTCGTTGAGGCCACCGCCGGAACGGCCGATGCAAACGCCCTCATAGGCCTGCACGCGGGTGCGGTCGCCTTCGACGACCTTCACGTTGACGATCACGGTGTCGCCGGGGGCGAATTCCGGGATGTCCTTGCCGGCGGACAGCTTGTCGAATTGCTCCTGCTCGAGCTGCTTGATCAGGTTCATGGGTAAATCTCCATCGGCGCGCCCAGCCCTGGAAACGGGGGGCTGCGCAAAATTCGTCTATCCAGCCATTGCGGATTTGGCCGCTCCTATAAGGCAAGCCGGAGCGTTTGTCACCCGTCTGTCTTGTTTTTTGGCGTTTTTTGGCCGGTCCGCCGATGCGCGGCTTTTTCCCACAAATCCGGGCGCCGGGCGGCCGTCAGGGCCTCGGATTCGGCCCGCCGCCACGCCGCCACCTTGGCATGGTCGCCGGAGGTGAGGATGGCCGGGATTGGAACCCCCTCGAACAGCTGCGGGCGGGTGTATTGGGGGTACTCCAGCAGGCCATCCGAAAAGCTTTCCTCGGTTCCCGAGGCTTCCTTGCCCATCACCCCCGGCAGCAGCCGGACGCAGGCGTCGATCAGGGCCAAAGCTGCGATTTCGCCCCCGGACAGCACGTAATCGCCGATCGAGACCTCCTCCAGGCCGCGCGCGTCGATCACCCGCTGGTCCACCCCCTCGAACCGCCCACAGACGATCAGGGGGCCGGGGCCTTCGGCGAGCTCGACCACCCGGGCCTGGGTCAATGGCCGACCCCGGGGGCTCATGAGCAGGCGGGGCCGCGCTTTTGACGGGTCTCGCCCGATTTCGGCAGCATCGATCGCCGCGGCCAGAACGTCCGCCCGAAGCACCATGCCCGGGCCACCGCCGGCAGGGGTATCGTCGACGCTGCGGTGGCGGTCGGTCGCGGACGCCCGGATGTCCCGCGCCTCGATCTGCCAGAGCCCGGACGCGAGCGCCCGGCCGGCGAGGCTCACTCCGAGCGGCCCCGGAAACATCTCCGGAAACAGCGTCAGCACCGTCGCGCGCCAGGGTGAGGGATTGGTCATTACATCCTAATCTCGTCGTCCCGGGGCGCGCAAAGCGCGAGCCCGGGACCCATAACCACCGCAGCCCGTTTTGCGATAGCTGGAGCGATCAGCTTAGCGAAAAATTCCGGCCTGTGGTTATGGGTCCCCGCCCTCGTGCGCTTTGCGCACTAGGCGGGGACGACCCGTGGATGGAGCGTCGCCCTCGTCGTCGCCCTCGATCTCCTGCGGCAACGCGATCACGACGCGGCCGCCTTTGAGGTCGACTTCCGGCACCACCGCGTTGGAGAACGGCAGCAGCATCGTCGGGCCCTTGAGCGGCGCGATCTCGATGATGTCGCCGGCACCGAAATTGTGAATTGCGAGCACGCGGCCGAGCGCATCGCCGTCGGTGGTGACGGCGGCAAGCCCGATCAAATCGGTGTGGTAATATTCGTCCTCGTCCGTCGCGGGCAGTTTGTCGCGCGCGACGTAGAGCTCGATGCCGTTGAGGCGCTCGGCCTCATCGCGGGTCGCGACACCCTTGAATGTCGCGACCAGATGATCTTTGGCCTCGCGCACCTGCGCGATTTCGAACTGGCGCCTGCCGTCCTTGGTCGACAGCGGCCCGTAGCGGCGGACGGCGAAGGGATCCTCGGTGAAGGTCCACAGCTTGACCGCACCGCGCACACCATGCGCGGCGCCGATCCGCGCGACGCAGACCAGCGCCGACATGATCCGGCCTTACGCCTTGGCGGCGGCTTCGGCCTGCGCCTTGCGCTCCTTGCGCGGCACGGCCTTCTCGGGGTTGTTGCGCGCTTCGCGCTTCTTGACGCCGGCGGCATCGAGGAAACGCGCGACGCGATCCGACGGCTGCGCGCCCTTGGCGAGCCAGGCCTTCACCTTGTCCATGTCGAGCTTGAGGCGGGTCTCGTTGTCCTTCGGCAGCAGCGGATTGAAATGGCCGAGACGCTCGATGAAGCGGCCATCGCGCGGAAAGCGCGAATCGGCGACGACGACGTGATAGACGGGACGCTTCTTGGTGCCTGCACGGGCGAGACGGATAACGACGGACATTCAGTTCTCCTCGAAAGTGTGGTTTGCAAAGTACGTTTTGTTCGGTTGATTGGTATTTCCGCGCCGCGCGAGATGCTGATGATCCCGTGCGACGAATTCCTCATTTCTTCTTGCCGGGAAAGCCGCCCAGACCCGGAAGGGTCGGCTTGCCGCTGAGACCCGTAAGTCCCGGCAAATTCGGTAGGCCCGAGCGAAGACCAGGCGGCAGATCCTTCGGCAGATTCGGCAGGCCTTGTCCGCCGCCCGCGCCTTGCATCTTCTCCTGCAGCGCCTTCATCTCTTCGGGCGAGGGCATCTTCATGCCGCCGCCGAAGCCCATCGCCTGCGCGATGCCGGCGAGCGGGCCGCGCTTGCCCGATCCCATGGCCTTCATCACGTCGGCCATGTTCCGGTGCATCTTCAGCAGCTTGTTGACGTGCTCGACGCTCTGGCCGCTGCCGGCCGCGATGCGCTTCTTGCGGCTGGCCTTCAAGAGGTCCGGATGACGCCGCTCCTCGCGCGTCATGGAATCGATGATTGCGACCTGACGCTTCAGGATCTTGTCGTCGATGCCGGCGGCCGCGATCTGGTTCTTCATCTTGGAGATGCCGGGCATCATGCCCATCAGCCCGCTGATGCCGCCCATATTGGCCATCTGCAGCAGCTGCTCGCGCATGTCGTTGAGGTCGAACTGACCCTTGCGCATGCGCTCGGCGGTGCGCGCGGCCTTCTCGGCGTCGATATTGGCGGCGGCGCGCTCCACCAGCGACACCACGTCGCCCATGCCGAGGATGCGGCCGGCGATACGATCCGGGTGGAAGTCTTCCAGCGCGTCGGTCTTCTCGCCGGTGCCGATCAGCTTGATCGGCTTGCCGGTGACGGCGCGCATCGACAGCGCGGCGCCGCCGCGGCCGTCGCCGTCAACGCGTGTGAGCACGATACCGGTGAGGCCGACGCGCTGATCGAACGAACGCGCGAGGTTCACGGCGTCCTGGCCGGTGAGCGAGTCCGCAACCAGCAGCACTTCATGCGGATTGGCCGCGGCTTTGATCGCAGCCGCTTCCGCCATCATCTCTTCGTCCAGCGTGGTGCGGCCGGCGGTGTCGAGCAGCACGATGTCGTAGCCGCCGAGCTTGCCGGCTTCCAGCGCGCGTTTCGCAATTTGCGGCGGCTGCTGGCCGGCAACGATTGGCAAAGTGGGAATGTCGAGGTCGCGGCCGAGCACGGCCAGCTGCTCCATCGCCGCCGGACGGTAGACGTCGAGCGAGGCCATCAGCACCTTGCGCTTGTCGCGCTGGACCAGGCGGCGGGCGAGTTTTGCGGTGGTGGTGGTCTTACCGGAGCCCTGCAGGCCGACCATCATGATCGGCACCGGCGGCACGGAATTGACGTCGATGGTCTGGCCTTCGGCGCCCAGCGTGTTGACCAGCTCGTCATGGACGATCTTCACCACCATCTGGCCGGGGGTGACCGACTTGACGACGGTGGCGCCGATCGCCTGTTCGCGCACGCGCTCGGTGAAGCTGCGGACGACTTCCAGCGCGACATCGGCCTCCAGCAACGCGCGGCGCACCTCGCGCATCGCGGCGTCGACGTCCTTTTCGGTCAGCGCACCGCGCCCCGTCAGACGATCGAGAATGCCACCAAGCCGTTCCGACAGATTGTCGAACAATGCCGTTGTCCTCTTTTACCTCTCCCCGCAAGAGCGGGGCGAGGGAGAAGTAAGTCCAAACACCTTTGCGCCCGAGGGCGCACAGCGCTGTCGGGCGTTGACCTCCGGCCTCGAGGCCGGTCGGCGGGTCGAAAAGAAAGCCTTTCCGAGAAAGTGGCGGGGTTAAACGCCGCTCCCGCTCAAAAGTCAAGGAAAGTTAGGGTGTCGGCCCGCCCTTGGTAAGCCAAGGTTTTGAAAACGTGATCCTTTTGTCGCAGGTTCCTTTTCCGCCAGCCCCGCCCATATAGGCGGTGATGTCTTACCCCTCCAACCATCCCTAGAAGCCCGCCGTGCCGATCACCCGCCGCCGCCTTTTCGGACTATTCGCCGGAGCCGGTGCGCTGGTCGGCGTCCCCTCCCTCTGGATGTCCAGCATGAAAACCTATGACGGCCCCGCCTCCGACCATTTCGACGGCCTGACCTTCTTCGATCCGGACGGGGCGCCGCCGAAATCGCTGCGCGAGGTGCTGCGCTGGCAGTTCAGCGGCAAGCGGCGGCGGGCGACCTGGCCGGATTGGGCCCCGAGCCCGCATGCCGATACACCGCCGGCGCGGGTCGACGGCGACAAGGTGCGGCTCTCCTTCGTCGGTCACGCCAGCTGGCTGATCCAGGCCGGCGGCCTCAACATACTGGTCGATCCGGTCTGGTCGGAGCGGGTCTCGCCGATCGCCTTTGCCGGGCCGAAGCGGCACAACGACCCCGGCATCGCCTTCGAGAAGCTGCCGAAGATCGATGTCGTGCTGGTCTCGCACGGCCATTACGATCATCTCGACATCGCGACGCTGTCGCGGCTCACCAAGAATTTCGCCCCGCGCGTGGTTACCCCGCTCGGCAACGACGTCACGATGCGCAGCTGGGACTCCAGGATCAAGGTGGAGGCGTTCGATTGGCACGACCGCGTCGAGCTCGGCGAAGGCGTCGCGGTGCATCTGGTGCCGACAAGGCACTGGACCGCGCGCGGCCTGTTCGACCGCAACAAGGCGCTGTGGGCGAGCTTTGTCCTGGAGACGCCGGCCGGGAAGATCTACGTGGTCTGCGATTCCGGCTATGGCGATGGCCGCCATTTCCGCCGCGTCGCCGAGAAGCACGGCAAGCTGCGCCTGGCGATCCTCCCGATCGGCGCCTACGAGCCGCGCTGGTTCATGCGCGACCAGCACATGAACCCCGAAGATGCGGTGAAGGCGCTGGCCGATTGCGGCGCCGAGCAAGCGCTCGGGCATCACCACGGCACGTTCCAACTGACGGACGAAGCGATCGACGCGCCGGCGACAGCGCTGGTCGAGGCGCTGGATGCCGCGAAGATTCCGCAGGAAAGATTCGTGGCGATGCTGCCGGGGCAGGTGGTGGAGATTTAGGTCGTGTATCCATAAACCCGGCGGCTTGATGCGACGAAAGCAATGTCCGCTTTGCTCCCATTGCGGCAGGTGCGTGCGGTTCTGCGCCGTTGAACCAGAAAGCCCATGACGCAACAAAGCACCATGGATTTCGGTCGGAAGACCTTTATTAATCGATGGATGGAGCCGGCCTGTGGGATTTTTGCTGAGAATTGTGCTTGCAACCGCTCTCGTGAACCTTGCTCCGGCCGTCGCCCAGGCGAAGAACGCCGTCGCTTCTCCTGCCTTGCAGAAGGAATTCGATGGCTTCATCGAGAAGTTTCGCGCGGCGCTGAAGGCAAACGATTCCGCCGCCGTCGCCGGTATGACACGGTTGCCGTTCATGAACGACAACGCAATTCGCGACGCCGCGCAATTTGGCGCCAAGACCTATCGGACCTCGTTCACGGCGAAAAATCGCGCGTGTATCCAGCGCGGCAAGGCCGTCTACGATCGCGATGACTATAAGAACGACAGTTACTTCGTCTTCTGCGGCGAGCTCATCTTCGTCTTCACCAAGACGCCGGCGGGGTTCCTTTTTACTGATATCAGCGTGAATGATTGATCGGGCAACGATGCTATCCCTGCCGCCGGACGTATGATCGGGTCGCCGGCCCATTGGTATTGCGACGATGCGCCTCTTACGAAAGCGGCTACTGCCCCGGCTTGATCGCCCAGCTCACATTCACCGTCACCGTCAGCGTCTCCTCGCCCGGCGCGACCGCGGCCTGTGGGGCTGCGGCCATCCGTTCGGCCATGCGGCCCTTGAACAGCGGCACCGGGCCGCCGCCCTCGGTGACGCTGAGCGGCGCGCCCAGCGTCACACCGGCGGCCTTCGCGTAAATCTCCGCCTTGCGCCGCGCGTCGGCCACCGCATGCTCGCGCGCATCATCCAGCAGCTTCGAGGCTTGCGTCACCTCGAAGGAGATGTTGCCGATGTCGTTGGCGCCGGCGCTGACCAGCGTGTCGATGATGCCGGCCACCTTGGTCACGTCGCGGATCTTGACGGTGACGCGGTTGCTCGCGCGGAAGCCGACCACCGGCGAGGCGCCGGTGGATTTGTTCTGGCCGTATTGCGGCTGCAGCGACAGCCGCGAGGTCTGGTAATCCTTCTCGGCGATGCCTGCGCTCTTCAGCGCCAGCAGCACCTTGCCCATCGCGGCGTTGTTGGCATCGGAGGCCTCTTTCGCTGTCTTGGCGTCGTTGGCGACGCCGGCATCGATTTGCGCGAGATCGGGCGCCGCGGACACGGAGGCTTCGCCGCTCACCGAGATTGCGGAGGGAAAATCCTCGGCGCGCGCGGGCGCGGCGAGTAGCGTGGCGGCGAGGGCGGCGGCGAGTAGGGCAGGCTTTTTCATCAGTCTCACTTCAGTGGCACGAAAACATTGATCACGAGCTTGTCCTCGGACGTCTTCAGGGGATCGGTGAGGTACTCCTCAATGAAGGTGTCCTTGGCTTCCAGCCTCTTGTCGTCGAGATGATTGGTGATCGCCTCATACGTATTGTCCATGTTGTCGTAGGAGCCGCGATGGACGAATTTCAGCGCCTTGCCTTCAGGCGATTTGCCGATGCTCATGTCCTTGGACAGGTTCTTCGGGTCCTGATCGACCGGGATCTGGGCAAGAAAGGTGAAGCCGGTATCGTCCGTCGAGGTGTAGACGATCATCGAATTGCCCGATGGCTTGATGCCCTGCTTGTCGAGCAGCGTGTTCAACGCCTTGAAGGCGTCGATCAGCGTGTCGAACGCGGAGTCCCAATTGGCGGTGCCCTTGACCATCACGACCTTCTTCGGCTCGAGCATGGTCTCGAGGCCAAAGGGATCGGCGGTCTGAACC